>NZ_JACJRE010000070.1 GCF_014697075.1 Tolypothrix sp. FACHB-123
GTGTTGTACAAAAACCCTCGCCCTCATCCCCTCACCCCTTCTCCCCCAGGAGAAGGGGAATTAAATCTCTTGCTCCCCTCTCCCGGTGGGAGAGGGGTTGGGGGTGAGGGGAAAAACCTTGCTACAAAGCTGGTTTCGCGTTAAGTTGACACCAATGGGTTTCCTCGCAATGAGCGAGGAATAGCAATTGTATTATCAAAAACAGCAATTGTATTATCAAAAACAGCAATTGTATTATCGAAAATAGCAATTGTATTATCGAAAATAGCAATTGTATTATCAAAAACAGCAATTGTATTATCAAAAACAGCAATTGTATTATCAAAAACAGCAATTGTATTATCAAAAATAGCAATTGTATTGTCGAAAATGGCAATCGTAGTGTCGAAAATGGCAATTGTAGTATCGGAAATGGCAATTGTAGTATCGAAAATGGCAATTGTATCAGCGCAACCTACTGTAGGCATCGCCCAAATGCTGAGTTAGGATTAGCACTGCAAATTGCGGAAGGCTATACTTGAATTTATTGACTGCCTGACATTTGCGCCTATCAAATATATATTTAGTGTCTTGGCAGTATTCGAGCAAGACAAGGAACATAACAAGGTGGCTCATACTTTTTTAATGCAACCCGGACGTTGGACGTTACAAGGAAGTTGGCTGGAACGCAATAGTATGCCGATTAATGTCAAGGGTATGATTTTGGTGGCTTGGAATCGAGATAATTGGTTTACAATGGCGACAAAGCTGATATTTCCAGGTAGCGATCGCGCAGATATTTCTTTGCAGTATAAGGGGCGCTTAGATAATGGAGAGCGCCAATACACCTTTTTGCTGCAACATAATATGTTAGGACAGGTAGAAGGCGAAGGTTTGATTGGAGTATCAACTATTGTGCAGCGTTATTGGGCATTAGGCGATCGCCAACGTCGCAGCGGATTTGAAACCCTACATCAGTTATCTGATGATTCCTACTACTTAAGTAGCGCTATTCTCGCAGGTCATTTTTTAAACAGTACCATTGAAGCCAGTCTGGAACGACAAGCAGCAAAATAATGTTACTTGTCAGTTGTCAAGATGGCAATAGTTATTTACCTAACTTTTTCTGCTTTTTCTCCTTGTCCCTTCCTTCCCAATCCTCTGCCAAATACCTAAAATTAAATAATTACTCTATTTTTAAGTAAAATAACTGATTAAAAACACATCTATAGCAAAAAACTGGTACTTATACTGACGATTTTCTCGGAATAGGTCTTTATATTGTTGCAAACGCCATTTTTTGGTTAAATTTAAATGTTTTGCGCTGCCTTATACTATACGTAGAAATACAAGTAGTAACAAGACAGTTATAAAAGATTTTCTCAACTCGTTGATAGTTAACGGTCAACGTTAAACATTCAACCAAAAAATTTCCTCACTGTTAAGGTGGGAGAAATTTAAGGTGCGTTAGGCTACGCCACAACACACCCTACTGGACTGTTTCAGCTAAATTAGTGCTTTAGTAAAACTCTTGTGGAATGGGCGTCTCGCTCGTCCTGGGCGAACAAGATGTCTACCCCACAAAAAAATTATATTGCAACATTTTAGTTGTGTTAGTCCACTACGAAACTACAAATATTAATACACATACTAATTTCAAATTTTAAATAGGGTTGTTATCGATTCTGTGGATTCCGCAAAGGAAGATTGTATTCATGAAAACAGTTGATGAGTTGTTGTTAGAGCTGCACTATCTTAACGTCAAGCTCTGGATAGAGGGCAACAGCCTACGCTATGAAGCGCTGAAAGAGACTCTCTCTCCTAAGCTGTTAGCTCAACTGCGAGAGCAAGAAGCAGAAATAGTATCAATTCTTCAGCAATCTGATGATTATTCTGAGCATCTGTTAAAAGAAACCACAGGCTTTTCTCCCTTATCTTACGGACAGCAAGCCTTGTGGTTTATTTATCAAATGGCACCAGAAAGCGTTGCTAATAATATTTTTCTCACAGCGCGAATTAATTCTGAGTTAGATTTAGAAATTTGGCGAAAAGTATGGCAAAAAATTCTCAATCGCCATACAATTCTGCGGACTACTTACACAATTCGTAATGGTCAACCAGTACAACGAATCCACTCTCATCAAGAAGTAAATTTAGAAGTAATAGATGCTTCTGGATGGAATGAAGAATATTTAAAAGCACAAATTTATTTAGCCACAGATATTCCTTTTGACCTTGAATCTGGGCCAGTATTGCGAGTCAAGTTATTTAACAATACAACTCAAGGTAACATTCAATTAATTTTAATGCACCACATAGCTGGGGATATGTGGTCTTTAGATTTACTACTCGAAGAACTGCAAATTTTATATGATGGGGAAATTAATCCGGCATTATTAGATTCTCCGAGTTTACCTTTCCCTAAATACCAATACACAGATTACGTTCGCTGGCAAAATGATCTATTAGCCACTAAGCAAAAAAAACTTTGGTCATACTGGAGCGAACAGCTAGCAGGTGAATTAACGATTTTAAATTTGCCTAGCACTCGTCCCTATCCCGGCAAACAAAAATACCGGGGCGATAGCGTCATATTTAAATTAGACCCAGAATTAATTAAAAAACTCAAGCAATTAGCAAAAACTCAAAGAGCCTCCATTTATACAATTATGCTGGCGGCATTCTTTGCGTTACTTTACCGCTACACCGGTCAAGAAGAAATTCTGTTAGGAACGCCGATGGTAGGGAGGATGGTAAGGAAAGACTTTCAGAAAATCGTTGGTTATTTTACTAACATTAATATTTTACGCTGTTATTTAACTGGAAATCCAACTTTTAAAGAATTACTTACTCAGGTACGGAGTTTAGTAATTGGAGCAATCAGGCATCAAGATGCTCCTTTTTCTTTGTTAATTGAAGAACTAAAAATAGAATGCGATCGCACTCGTAAACCTTTAATTTCTACCTGCTTTACCTGGCATAAACATTGCAGCTTTCACTCTGTCAAACATCCCGAACAACAGGCAATGCGAATCGAAGTATTGTCAGAATTGGGAGTGCAACGGGGAGGAATATTTGATATTGATTTAAAAATTATCGAAGCAGGTAACGACTTGCATCTAGCTTGGGAATATAGTACCGATTTATTTGATCGGGTGACGATAACTAAAATGCATAGTCATTACTTGAATTTACTAGAAGGAATTTTTACAAACCCAGAGCAAAGCCTGAGTAATTTACCGCTGTTAACAGCTTGTGAAAGACATGAATTATTAGTAGATTGGCACAACAATCCGACAGAATATCCTCAAGATAAATGCATTCATGAGTTATTTATACAGCAGGTAGAACTAACACCAGATGCGGTGGCTGTAGTATTTGCCGGTCAACAACTCACCTATCAACAATTAAATCAAAAAGCCAATCAACTAGCCCATTACTTGCAATCTCTCGGTGTCGGGACAGAAATACTGGTGGGTATTTATGTAGAACCGTCACTGTGGAAAATTATCGGACTTTTGGGGATTCTTAAAGCGGGGGGTGCTTATGTCCCTCTAGATCCTAGCGATAACCCCGAAAACTTAAAATTAATCTTAGAAGCAACTCAATTATCAGTTTTACTGACACAAACCCATTTAATCCCAACCTTACCCCCACATCTAGCAAATCTCATTTGCATAGTTACAGAAACAGATATTATTGAGCAATCCCGCCAGGAAAATCCATCTGTAGCAGTTACATCAACAAATCTGGCTGCTGTTATCTATCAAGCTAGCGTTAACGATAAACCAAAAGGTATCAATATCATCCATCGCGGTGTAGTCCATTTGCTCACAGGTAATAACTACACCAAGTTCAAAAAAGAAGAAATTTTTCTCCAACTAGCTCCCCTGACTTTTGATGAAGCAACCCTAGAAATTTGGGGTAGCTTACTGAATGGAGCGCGTTTAGTAATTCTCCCTAGTCATCAGCCTAGCTTGTCAGATTTAACCCAAGCTATACACCAACATCAGGTAACAACCTTGTGGCTGAGAGCCGGATTATTTAACTTGCTGGTAGATGAGCAGCTGACACAATTAAAACAGTTAAAGCAAATTTTTATTACAAATATATTATCTGTGGCGCATGTTAAAAAACTGCTGCAAGCTGCACCAGAATTAAAACTAATTAATGTTTATTCTGTGAGTGAAAATACAACTGTTACTTGTTGTTATCTGATCACAGATACAGCTGATATCCAGACAACTGTACCTATTGGTCGTCCCATTGGCAATACACAAATATATTTACTTGATGCTCAATTACAACCAGTACCAGTGGGTATCCCAGGAGAAATTTATATTAGTGGCGATGGACTAGCAAAGGGTTACTTCCAAAATCCAGAGTTAACCGCAACAGCTTTTATCCCCCATCCATTTAACTCTCAACCTGGTGCAATTCTCTATAAAACTGGTGATTTGGCACGTTATTTAGCCAATGGCAATATTGAGTTACTTTTAAGAATTGATCAGCAAGTAAAAATTCGCGGTTACCAAATTCAAATTACCGAACCCCATCTCAATTTAGAACCAGAGCATAAAGAACATAAAGAATATAAATTTACGCCGCCGCGAACGCCTACTGAAGCTGTGATTGCTGATATTATTGCCAGCATTTTAGGTAAAGAAGAGATTGGAATTCATGACAACTTCTTTGCTGTGGGTGGTACTTCTCTGTTGGCGATGCAAGTTATTTTTCGGTTGCGCCAAGCTTATCAGTTGAAATTACCTTGGCGGTGTTTATTTGAAGCTCCCACAGTAGCCGAACTAGAAAAGTTAATTATCAGTTATCGCCAAACTGATTTAGGGCAAACAGTACCAAAGATTACTCCAGTTTCGCCCAATCAAACCGAATTTCCTTTATCTTTTGCCCAAGCTAGACTTTGGCTTTTTGACCAATTGGTAGGAAAAAATGCCATCTACAACATGCCTTTGGCAATGCGCATTACAGGTAATTTAAATATTAATGCCCTAGAGCGCAGCATCCGCGCCATTATCCAACATCAAGCTAGCTTACGGACTAACTTTCAGGTAGTTAAAGGATTAACAGTACAGGTAGTAAATCCGGCTCCGACGGTGAACCTACATCTCGTCAATTTGCAGAATGCTTCAGATCCAGAAAACGAAATACACCAACTAGCAAAAATTGAAGCTCATATACCCTTCGATTTAGCAGGAGATTCTCTGATCCGCGCTAAGTTGTTGCAATTGTCGTCAGAAGATTATGTACTATTACTAACGCTCCATTATATTGTGTGCGATCGCGCTTCCCTAGAAATACTCCAGCAAGAATTGTCGAGTTTGTATACAGCTGAATGTGCAGGTTATACATCACTTTTACCAGATTTACCCATTCAGTACGTAGACTATACCCTGTGGCAATGGCAATTATTAAGCACACAAGTATTACAACGGCAAATCAAGTACTGGAGTCGGCAATTAGCCGGAGTGCGCAAATTACAGCCACTACCCACAGACAAACCGCGCAAATCTTTGCCGAGATTCAAAGGTAGTAGTTTGCAGTGCGATATTGATACTCAGTTGTGGAACCAATTAAAAACCCTGAATCAACAAGCAGATGTCACAATGTTTATGACTTTGCTGACTGCATTTGTGACTTTACTATATCGCTACAGCGATCGCCAAGATATTCTTATTGGTTCTCCCGTCGCCAACCGCCACCAAAATACACAAAATCTCATTGGCTTATTTGCCAATATTTTAGTGCTGCGGATACATATTCAAGAAAATCTCAGTTTGAGCGAACTGCTCAAACAAGTAAAGCAAGTCGTCTCAGCCGCTTACGCTCACCAAGAACTACCCTTTGAACAACTGCTAAATAGTTTACTACCAGAAAATTCTCTCAGCCAGAATCCATTGCAAATCATGTTTAATGTGGAAACTGCACCTCAAATTTGGCAGTTAGCAGAACTAACTGTAACTCCCATAAATCGAGAGTCAACAACAGCCCAGACTGATTTAACTTTATCAATTGTAGAAACTGCAACCGGACTCAAAACCACTTGGGAGTACAACAGCGATTTATTTGAGCGTCATACCATTGCGACGATGATAGATAATTTTCAGAGTATTTTAGCAACTATGGCGATCGCGCTTCACCAAACAGTAGGAGAGATTCCTAGGATTTAGGGTGTAGGAGGCAGGGTGTAGGAGGCAGGGGGGCAGGGGGCAGGGTGCAGGGGGAAAAATCAGACTGGGAAAGACATGGTGACGCGGAAAAATAAATAATTATCAATGCCCAATGCCCCATGCCCAATGCCCAATGCCCAATGCCCCATGCCCAATGCCCCATGCCCAATGCCCCATGCCCAATGCCCAATGCCCAATGCCCCATGCCCCATGCCCAATGCCCTATTTATTTCTACTAGTAATTGACAGCCCTTCTACTATGAGAGATGGTGTATAACAAGAACCATTCCAATCAGCATCACCACCTAGGGAGACTAATTGTTTTAGAGCTGAGTAGATATTGCCGGCAACCATCGTATCTTTAATACGACCGATTACTTGACCATTTTGTACTCGGTAGCCTAAGTCAATATTGATCGAAAAGTCACCGGCAAGGCCGCTACCACCACCTAACATTTGATCGACAATTAAGCCATCATCCATTTGCTGAATCAAATTTGGCAGTGATGCAGAACCGGGCTGAATCAGGAAATTAAATAACCCAGGAGAGGGATAACTACCCAAGCTGGCGCGAAAACCATTACCTGTGCTACCAGTACCTAATTGACGCCCGGTAGTGCGATCGCTATAAAAATTCTGCAATACTCCATCTTGAATAAATACTAAAGAATTAGTCGGGCAACCTTCATCATCAAAAGGACAACTGTAAGGCCCGGCTTGGGGATCTTGGTAGAGTGTGAGGTTAGGTGCAACTACGAGTTTGCCTAAACGCTCAGCCCAAGGCGAAGCTTGATCTAGAACACGTTTGCCATTAAGAGCTGCTTGCACTGTACCCCAAAGCATATCCGCAGCTTTGGAGGTAAACAACACAGGCACTCGCCCGTTAGGGGCGGAGACGTTGTTTCTCGCCCAAATTAACCTTTGTAAAATTTGATAAGCTAATTTCTCCGGGTCGAGTTCGTCGCGTTGGGTTTGACCGTCGGAAACGCTTAAAAAATCGTCGCCCCGCACCCATTCGGCTGACATATAGCAACTCAGGGTAGTATCTGTGTAGTAACAATCTAGACCTGCGGTATTCACAAGTCTAGTGTTTTCTACATCACATTCCCAGTCACTGTTGCAAAGAACGTCTGGATATGCATCTCGCACTAAAGCGATCGCTTCTTTACCCCAGTTGACCAAAACCTCTATCGGCACGCTGCGACCTAAATCTGGATAGGATGACCCAGTGTTAGCGACCAATTCCACTGGTTCTGGCTGATTCAGTTGGCTCAAGGCGAGAGAGCGTTCTACCATCGCTTGCGGTTCTATATTCCCATAAGCGACAGTTAGGCCGGGGCGACCATTGCGCCACAACCGCAGTGCTGTACCTTCAGATTGGCTCGTTTCTAGCTGCTTGAGGCGGTTGGCCTCAAAAAATATGGGTCGAGAAAGCGATCGCGACTGATAAACTTCCGCCGCTTCCGCGCCCGATTTCATAGCTAGCTCCAGCAGATGTTCTGCTAAGGAATCTTTTGAGAAATTTTCAGAACCCATGACCCTTGGTAAATTGTGGATTGTGGATTTTGAATCGCAGATGAACGCAGATCATTATCCCAAATCATCGACATATATCAGCCTTTGTTATTTTGGATGATTCATTGAGTAATTTAGTCAAGACAGTCATTACCCATAATGTTGATCCTCATGCCAATTCCCCCCATAATCTGCCACTAATTTACAGCGCTTTGGGTACCAGTTGTCAGTTATTTGTAGCGCACTGGCTCATCACTGACCGCTGACAAAATCCCTAATCCTTGTAGGTAGGGATTTTCAAGGCAGATTAACCTCCTGCAACAGCCAAAATCCGGCGAAAGATTCTGCTTGTGGATCGGACTGTACACCAATAAAATGCACACCATTAGCTTCTTTTTTGGCAGCGTCAAAACCTTTGGCTTCTGCTAAAGTTTGCGGGTTTTTGATATTTGCCAAAATCCAGCTTTCTGTGACTCCAGTTTCTAACACTAATCTTGAGCCGTCACTCGTGTCAAATCTTAAATAAGCTAAATCTAAACCAGACATCCAGCCTGCAATGGGTAAGGCTCTGGGTGAAAAAATCAACACCCCAGGAATCCGGGTTTCGGGTGATACTTGCGCCAACTCTAGGGGGAAAGCTTCACCAAAACCAATTTCCCACTCTGGCATATCCATTAAATCTGAAGCTTGCAAGGAAACAAATACCCATTTATTCCCTTCTAAGGCATCTGGTAACCTTTGCGGTAAAGGACTTTCCAAGCGTACCGAAGGATTATTTACCGCTTGATACCCTGCTTGGTGAGGATACACCTCCTCCATTCTTTGTTGTAACCATTGGTTCAACAGCAAAGTGTGGCGGCTAGCCTGAGCCGGAATCCCCACATCTTGACAGGCTTTGGTAATCATATTGTTCATTTGGCGGCGGAAGAAGCGAATTTTGATCGGCGCTTCTGGTGCTTGGTCAATCGCCTCCTGCAATGCAGTCCGCAACCAACCGGAATTTACCTGAGTACTGGGGCAATATTTAGCATAGCGAAACATTGAATCTGTTTTGGCGCGGACATCCAAGGGACTTTCGCAAACTAAGACTTCCCAAACTTTTTTTTGATTTTCGTCCAATATCGGACGGGAGTAAAAATCGAGTTCCCAAATACTGCCCATGTTTTACAGTGAAAATCTGGCTGTTATTTATGTTCCTAATATTCTGATCATACGAGTTTTTGGGCATTGGGCATTGGGTATTGGGTATTGGGCATGGGGCATTGGGCAAATAGAATTCTTAATTTTGAATTTTGAATTGTTTGCCCCCTGCCTGCATAGCGATTGGTTATTTTTTTCATTGGAAGTCCCTAACCTAATCAAGTTCTGCAATTAAGTTAAGAATTTCGCGGTAGTATTGCAAGTTACCTTCTTTGTGATATAAATCTGCGGATTCTTGGAAGTCAGCGATCGCTTTTTCGTAATCTCCCAAATTGCGGTAAACGTCAGCGCGGACTAAGTAGGCTTCTGTCCAATGGGGTTGCAATTGTAAGGCTTGGTTTAAGTCTTTGAGGGCGCTTTCTAAGTCTCCTAGCCATGAATGGCTACGCCCGCGATTAAACCAATCTTCGGCAAAACTAGGCTCAATCGCTATTGCTTGATTATAATCTGTAATTGCGCCTTCATAATCTTCTAGGGCGTAGCGGGCATTACCGCGATCGCTATAAAATGCAGCGGAATGAGGATTGAGCTTTAAAGCTTGGCTGTAATCTGCAATTGCACCTTCATAATCTTCTATGGCGTAGCGCAGAGAACCGCGATTATAATAAGCTTCCACTAATTCGGGATTGAGTTTGATAGCTTCGTCGTAATCAGCGATCGCTCCTTGTTCGTCACCAATCTGGCGACGGACGTTACCCCGGTTACAATAAGCTTGGGAAAAGTCTGGTGCAATTTCAATGGCTTGGGTATTATCGTTGATTGCGCCTTGATAATCTTGCAAAGCTTCCCGGACGATGCCGCGACCGTAGTATGCTGTGGCTAAGTTAGCATTAAACATCAATGCCCAATCGTAATCTTTGATTGCGCCTTGGTAATCGCCTAAACTCCGCCTTGCTGCTGCGCGATCGCAATATCCCTCAGCCATCAAAGGATTAAGTTGCAAAAGTTTAGTACTATCTTTAATTGCTTCTTGATAATCTCCTAAGCGGCGGCGCACGTTTGCTCTTAAGCCGTATACTAAATCTAAAGTGGGATTTTCTTGCAAAGCGTGGTTATAGTCGCTGATGGCTCCTTGATAATCTCCTAAAGCACTGCGCACCAAACCCCGTTCATAATATGCTTGCACATCATCGGGATTGAGTTCTATGGCTCGGTTCAAGTCAGCCATTGCTTGCGGATAATCTTCGAGGTGAGCATACACCAAACCGCGATTGTAATATGCCCCGGCGAAATTTGGATTAATTTCTAAGGCGCGATTGTAATCTTTAATTGCTCTTTGAGAATCTGTGAGGGCATAACGGGCATTACCGCGATTGTGGTAAGCTTCCGCTAAGTTGCCATCTAACTGTAATGCTTGATTGTGATCGCTGACTGCTTGGAGATACTCGCCGAGAAGATGGTAAACATTACCGCGATTAGTGTAAGCCGCAGCGAAATTAGGATTTAACTGTAAAGCTTGGTTAAAATCCGCGATCGCTCCTTCATTATCGCCGCGATCGCAACGAGCCACACCGCGATTATGGTAAGCATTGGCAATATCAACATTTATATAAGTAGATAAGACAGGATTAATTTCGATAGCTTTGTGAAAACTTTCTAAAGCTGTTTCGTAGTCTGCTAAGGCAAAATAAGCCTTACCTAAGCTGTGGTAAGATTCGGCTAAATTGGGGTTGATTTTTAATGCTTGTTGATGGTCAGCGATCGCGCTTTCATAATCTTCTAAAAGAAAACGCACGTTACCCCGATGGCAATAAGCTTCCGCAAAATCCGGATTAATTTCTACCGCCCGATTAAAATCTGCGATCGCTCTGTGATAATCTTGGAGTTCGCTGCTAACAAGCATACCCCGATTGTAATAAGCTGCCGCAAACTGGGGATTGAGTGCTATAGCTTGAGTGTAATCAGCGATCGCTCCTTGATAATCTCCTTGAAAGTTTTTGTTTAATCCCTGAGTCAGAAAATCATCAGCATTCATAAAATTTATATAGATACTAAATTGCACAATCACCCTGAACAATCTTAAATCTCACGCTAGATGCATCAAGCGTGTCTTATTTTGTCTGAAATGCAAGCTATGAATAAAGGCTCATTATAGACGACAGAAATTATTCAACCAAGGTTGTCAGTTGTCAAGCAGGAAATGGTTGATGGTTGACGGTTGACGGTTGACCGTGCAATTTAATAAACGTAATAACTTATTAATGCATCGCCCTGCAATTGAAGTGCATTGAGGGAAAATGCGATTGATTGTATCGGGAAACATTGTATCGCCTGACAATACGATTGTAGGGCAATGCCCCTACCCGCGTAAATTATCTACGCAGGTAGGGGCTGTATGTGGCATCAAAACGCGAAAATTGCCTCACTATCGCCAGAAAAGGCGATCGCCAAAATGTAAATTACTACTTAATCTTATTTTCCATTAATTGCAAAAATTGCCCAATTTCTTGAGGCGAGCGAAGATGATAAACATTTTTGCTGCTTTCAGCTTCTGCGATATACTGACGATATTTTGGTGTCAAATATTTGTGACATAACCAAAGCACGCGGTAGCTATTAAGCGAACTACGCAAGATGGGACTATTTTCCGGCCAACCGGCTGGGGGTTTAAAATAACCTCCGATGAATCGTTTAGTTACCCACCAAAAATGTACATACAGCGGTAAATCAACAAAAACCAGACTATCCGCCTCATTTAATCTTGGCCAGAGAGTTTCTATTGAACCAAAGCCATCAATAATCCAGCAATTACTAACTAAAATTTCCTGATGGATACGCTGATAATCTGACTCAGGAATTTTAGCGTCCCCTGATTGATAGAGAATTTTATCTAAAATATAAAGTGGCAACCCAGTAATTTCTGATAATCTCTGGCTAAGAGTTGATTTACCGCCTCCAGCATTACCGAATACTGCTACTTTTTTCATTACCACTCTCCTTTGAGTGCAATCAAGTCACCTCTTAAAATAGATTCAATGAAAGCGCCCAGACTTTCTGAAAAAAAACATCATAATTGCGATGATTACAAATCACGAATTCTAAAGTTTTGCTTTACTTCCACAGTTGCTGACATCGCAATGACAGTCTAGAACTGACAACATCACAGGAGCGATCGCGCTGCTTATAGTCAAGCTATGATGTACTCGACAACTATGCAGCATCAAACCTCAAGTTTTGCATGAAAGTAGCAGTCTTCAGTACCAAAGCCTACGATCGGCAGTTTTTAGAAGCTGCAAATTCTCCCCAACAGCACGATTTAGTCTTCTTTGAACCCCGACTAAGTCGAGATACAGCCATCTTAGCCGCCGGATTTCCTGCGGTTTGTGCATTTGTACATGACCAGGTGGATGCTTCAACTTTAGAGATTCTCGCTTCACATGGAACTCGCCTCATCGCCCTCCGCTGTGCAGGGTTTAACAATGTAGACTTAAAAACCGCAGCGGATTTAGGAATTACCGTTGTGCGTGTACCTGCTTACTCACCCTATGGGGTTGCAGAACACGCGGTAGGATTAATTTTAAGCCTCAATCGCAAAATTCACCGCGCTTATAACCGAGTCCGGGACGGTAATTTTTCCCTAGATAAATTACTAGGATTCAACCTTAACGGACGTACCGTAGGAATTATTGGTACAGGTAAAATCGGGTTAATTTTGGGACAAATCATGAAAGGGTTTGGCTGTCACCTCCTGGCCTATGATGTGTTTCACAACCCAGAATTAGCAGCTATCGGTGGCAAATATGTAGAATTACCGGAATTATTTGCCAACTCTGATATCATTTCTCTACATTGTCCCCTAACAGAGGAAACTCATCACTTAATCAACGAAAAAGCGATCGCCCAGATGAAACCCGGCATCATGATTATTAACACTAGCCGAGGTGCGCTGATTAATACCCAAGCAGTAATTGAAGGGTTAAAATCTGGTCAAATCGGCTATCTTGGTGTCGATGTATACGAACAAGAATCAGAATTATTCTTTGAAGATTTATCTGATGAAATCATCCAAGATGATGTTTTCCAGTACCTAACAACATTTCCCAACGTACTGATCACCGGACACCAAGCCTTCTTTACCGAAGAAGCTTTGCGTAATATTTCAGATACAACTATCTCTAATATTACCGACATTGAACAGGGTCGCCCCTGCCACAATGAAATCCGCGCCCAACCCCAAGCCGGAAATAAAGTACTGGCGAAGTGAACTTAAAGAAGAACAGGAAGATTTTGCTTCCTGTTCTTGCTTAACTATTCTCCCGAATCCACAGAGCTAATCCGCCACCACGACCGCGAGCGGCAATAAAATCTTTTGTAATTAAAAAGAAAGCAAAGAATGGTAATTTAGCGATGGGTTGAGTGTAAAAATCTTCTGACTGCACTTTACCAGAGCGAATCTTGCCATTGTAAACAGTTAGATTAAACAGGTTAATTTGCATTTGCGTAAAGTCAAATGCCAAGAGATTTTTCTTATCTAAATATTTGGCAGGCCCCGTCAGTTTCAATAATACCGGGCCTACTTGTACCTGATTGCCAATTTCACCTTTACCTAAATCCTGTTCGGAAGTTGCACCAAAGGAAATCTGCGCGGCTGCAAATTTGGGCATATAGACACCCTTACCTAAGACAATTCCCCCACGCTGTCTTACCTTACGAGTTCCTGTAGCAAAGCAAAGCCGCCATTGACCCATAAGTGACTCAAAGTTATAAGCTAAGCGTTGCTGCTTGGCTGCTTTTTCTGCTGCTAGCAATGCATCCACCAGCAAAGCCGGATTTGGAAGTTTACCACCTTCACCACGATAAGCAGCCGCAGCTTGAGATAATGCGATCGCAAAATCAGGTGTAGCCTTAGATGTTACATCAGCGCTCATGTACACACTCTGGATTTAGATAGCTCTTTATCTTCCATTCTGCACTGATGCCGCAGCAAAAAGCTCGCAATTGACTGACGCTCAGGTGATAATTGACGCTGTTTGACACAAAATAGGGGTTAGAAAGGTACATTATATGAGACAGGAATTCCACGAACTCGCTCAACTCTACAAAAACGCACTGCTCAATGATGTACTCCCCTTTTGGGAACAACACTCAATTGATTGGGAACAAGGCGGCTATTTTACTTGTCTCGACCGCGCGGGTAATGTATATGACACAGATAAATTTATCTGGTTGCAAAACCGTCAGGTGTGGACTTTCTCTATGCTGTACAACCAGCTAGAAAAACGGGAAAATTGGCTGCAAATTGCCACCAATGGCGCAAATTTTCTTTCTCAACATGGCAGAGATCCTGATGGTAACTGGTACTTCTCCCTCACCCGTGAAGGACAACCCTTAGTCCAGCCTTACAATATCTTTTCGGATTGCTTTGCCGCAATGGCTTTTAGTCAATACGCCCTCGCTTGTGGTGAAGATTGGGCTAGGGATGTAGCCATGCAAGCTTATAACAATGTTTTACGCCGCAAGGATAACCCAAAAGGTAAATATACCAAAACCTACCCCGGTACACGCCCAATGAAATCCCTGGCTGTACCGATGATTTTAGCCAACCTGACTCTAGAAATGGCTTGGTTACTACCCAACGAAACCTTAGAGCAAGTCTTGGAGATGACTGTTCAAGAAGTGATGAACGATTTTTTTGACAAGGAACAAGGTTTAATGTATGAAAATGTTGCTCCTGATGCTTCCCACATAGATTGTTTTGAAGGCAGAGTTATTAACCCAGGTCACGGAATTGAAGCGATGTGGTTCATTATGGATATTGCCCGTCGCCGCAACGATACACAAACAATCAAAGTCGCTGTAGATGTGGTAATTAATATTCTCAATTTTGCTTGGGATAGTGAATATGGCGGATTGTATTACTTTATGGATGCTAAGGGACATCCCCCACAACAACTAGAATGGGATCAAAAGTTGTGGTGGGTTCATCTAGAGACTTTAGTTGCTTTAGCAATGGGTTATCGCTTAACGGGGCGTGATATTTGTTGGGAATGGTATCAAAAAGTGCATGACTATGCTTGGTCACATTTTGCAGATCCCCAGCATGGTGAATGGTTTGGCTATCTCAATCGGCGTGGGGAAGTGCTATTAAACCTCAAAGGCGGGAAATGGAAAGGCTGTTTCCACGTACCGCGTGCGTTGTATCTTTGCTGGCAGCAATTTGAAGCTTTAGGTACGCAGTGACACTCTCCTCTACTCTGCGTCCTCTGCGTTCTCTGCGGTTGAAATCATTATTTTTTGAACCGCAGAGGCACAGAGGGCACAGAGGAGAAAATACGAGTACTCTGCATTTAAATTTTTATACGCCCATTTCTCTTTGAGTGCGATCGCCTTGCAACTATCTGGAACTTTTGGGTGAATTTGAAACTTCGTTGACGGATTACATAAGTGAAATAAAAAAATTTTAGTTGAGTTTTCTTCAAGGTAGGAAGCTGCAAAAAGATTTTTCTGTAAAAAGTTGCTCTGGATTATAATTAACTCTTTTTGCTTGTGGAGAATTTCCGCTTTATCTTTCTTTTCTGTAAAGAACGTAAGATTGGTTGCGGTAAGCAACAGGTATATCTAATTGATGCTGAATGCGAGTGACTAGGTAGTCTGCTTGGTATTTGAGCATAATTGCTTTAGCTTGAGCCGTTGTCAAACGATTGTACCCTTTAGTAAGTTGCTCTCTAGAGACTTTTAATTTATTAATTAAAGAATCACCACCCAATTCACGTATACGGTTGTACCATTCTAATATCCCGGCTTTATTCTGAGCCATGAGCTTCCATTTAGCAATTATTGGGCGCTCTGTTATCCAAGTAATATTGTCAAATTCTACAGGTGAAGACACAAGGTTAGCATTTTTTGGAGTGTTATTTCGTACCCAATTGCATAAATCTTTCCACTGCTGATCTACGCCCTGCTCTTGGCTGGGAAACTGACTTAAGCTTTGAAATTGATGACGGAAGATCGGCATCTGGTTTACTGTTATATAAGTCAGTAAAAAACAAGATATTAGTAGTAACAATCTACTGTGCCATCTTGTATGATTCAAAGTTTGCTGTGTAGCACAAGCAAATAGCAAGCAGGTATTTAGAGGCAAGACTATATCACCAAATCGGAAAGGGTAATATTGGAGAAAGCGCCCTTGAGTGTCGAAAGGAGCAATGGCAATTCCTAGTAGAAATGGGATCAAACTGATGAGTGTAAACTCACATAGTTCCATCTGAGCAATATGCTGTTGAGATAGCCTCTCAGTAGGTTGCTTGAACCAGATAATGGAAACACTAATTGCAAGTATGACAAGATGCGTGATTAAATTTATCCACTTCCACAACGTCCAGGACAGAGGATTTAAATGGTGAGATAATCGCACAAAAACATATATATAAGAAGGCTGTAAAGAGCCTACATAATTAACTGTAAGAAAGTGCTCCACTATCGACTTGAAGGCAAAACTACTGCCTACTAAGTAAAGCAGAATAATAAGTCCAAATTCTTGTTTATTTGGCAACCGAGTTAAAGGTTTTAAAATCAGCCATCCTAAAAAAGTCAAAAAGGCGTAAACACCAACCAAAATATGGAAAGAGGTTGCTATCCCTAAAATCAATGCCATTGCACGATAGCGTTTCCTTAACATTAGTGCAATCGCTAATAAAATTAAACCATATGCAACTGCCTTGGCTTCGAGTCCTCCTACTAACCATTCACCAGCAATACTTCCTTGCCCTGACCAAGCTTTTGTTCCAGCGAAAAATAGACCAATAGCTATTAATAGTAAAAGTAATGATAGCCTCAAATTTAGGCTGCGCCTGAACAATGTTAGTCTAATAACAATAACCATACAACTGCAAACAATCCACTTGACACTATCTTCTGGTAATATATTTAAGCTAGCAATTTGCCGATAGTAATTGGGATAAAGAAACAAGCTAACAGCTACTAGCAGCATCAGCAAATTTAGTTCCAATTTGCGGGCTATGAGTACTAATCCTGATGCGACCAAGCCGTAGCAAATTAATCGTCCTAAAATAGAAGTTGCTAAAAAACCCCAACTTACTATTAATTTGCCAAACACAGCTTGGAATAGCTCTCTGTAGCCGGCTGGTTGATTAAGATACCAATCTCCAGGTATCCATGTGGGATCGGCATACTGTCTTGCTAGAGGCAAAACATCTACTTCATTCACGCTCATATTAGCTTTCAATAATAGCCCGATACTAATTAAGATTAGTACTGCTGTAATTTCCAGCCCGATAAAAGCTAGGCTTGCTCTACTAGATTTGGTTAGCATGAATGATTTACTGCCAGATGCTAATACAAAAAAATATACCACTCTAGCAGATGAGTTAAAATGCGTTTTTCTTAAAGTTAAGTGCGTATATAGATCTTCCACACTCCAAGTAGAAGAAAATAGAAAATTTGCAGCATAAAAGGTGTTTATACAAATTTAAATAATGTTTGCGGCACATCAAGATATTCTAGAGGGCATGGCACTGCCTTGCCCCTACCATCTGTCGCATTCTTTTTTCAAATTGCTATTAAAATAGTGCCCTGCATTCGATTAATCAATGACGTATGAAGCTTGATAATCTATTTAGCAATGATAGTTAGCATAAGTAAGAAAAAAATTGATTAACTTATTCAAACTCTTTGCTCCGAGGATTTTTTAAAACAAATTTTGAGCAATACTTTTTCCTGAGAACACCTTTATATCAGCTTTTTTATGTATTATTATTAACTTATTTATTAGCAGCTTCCAACTCTTTTTTAGGTTCGCTGCTAGTGTTTGTACTCTCCATTTGTTCTCGTAAAACTGTAATTTGCGTTACCATAATTTCTTCTATACCATTAGTTGATATGTTCCCCATCCAATAAATCATCGCTGAAAGAAACAGTTCTTTGAGATAGGCGAAAGAAAAGCTATCTGTCATTATTGCTATCTGAGTTACCGCCTTTGGTGACAGACGCATCTCTGGTTTTAAGCGATCGTTCCACATTGTAATGTAAGCTTCTCTTACCGAATTATCTGGTAAATCAAAGTGATACTTCCGATCGAAACGGCTGGGGCGATCGCGTATTGCGGGATCTAGCCTTTCGGGATGGTTGGTACTAGCAATGGTGACAATTCCTTCATTAGCCGCAAAACCATCTAGTTCATTGAGAAAGAAAGAACGATTTTCGTCAGTTAACAGAGAATCTAAATCTTCTAGGACTAATATACAGGGTGCAGACTGTCTAGCTTGTTTAAATACTTTGCGAATATTTTCACTATCAGTATTATACTCAGACTTAAAACTCTTGACATACAGACAAGGCTTTTGCATGAGATTAATTAAAGCTTTGACTGTATGAGTTTTCCCGTTTCCT
Source organism: Tolypothrix sp. FACHB-123 (assembly GCF_014697075.1). GTDB lineage: Bacteria > Cyanobacteriota > Cyanobacteriia > Cyanobacteriales > Nostocaceae > Aulosira. Next base: position 18,231 of record NZ_JACJRE010000070.1, read on the forward strand.
GGTGAACCGATCAATAAAATTCCCCGTTTCCAAGGTATATCATAAGCCGCATAGGTTGCCTGGGAAGCAAAGAAGTTAATTAAATCATCTTGAATATCTTGTTTGAGATTCCCATGTAGAATTAAATTATCAAAAGTCGCTGTTTTAATCGATTGAAATAGTTCAGGGTTTTTATGCCAATAGCCATCTTCAAAAACCAAAACTTCATCGCGAATTTCCGAATTCCAATCACAAACAGCCGTAAAAAATTTTTCTGCTAATTCTTGACTATGAGCCAGAATCCAGTAATATCTAGTTTTACAATAGCCTTCTTGCCAACTCATTAATAAAATATCCAGTTGCTGTCCTTGCCATTTGACTGTAAATTCAGCATTTTCTGTATATTTATATAGCTGATTTTCCATGCCATCCCAAGCAGTAAAAATCTGGTTATGAATGGAAGCATGATGTTGAATTTTGCAGAGATTAGCTTCGGCATATTTTTCTAAATTGAATGTACCATCGTTACCTTCTAAGAGAAATTTCCGGGGATAAATAGCGGCTAATTCTTGACTAATATGATATGCGATCGCATTATTCGGCAAACTCAATGATTCTGTAATTAGTTGTTGGATATTCATGCTGATTTATTACTTTTTAATTAAATTTACAAGCTACTACAAAATATTCCGCATTAATTTCCCAATTGCAGATAAATATTGCCCATGTATCAAGGAAATTTCGGATTCTTATTTTTGATTATTTAATTATTTAAATAACTTATTCGGTGGGCATTGCCCACCATACTTTATTTATTGGGCTTACCTTTTGCCTTATTATACAAATTTCTGGGTAAATTCATAAATTAAATCGACTCTTCCTTTGCGTAACATCGCTGGATCTAATCTTTCTGTAGTATTACAAGTCATCAATACTACTAAACGCTGCTTTATTTGCAGCCCAGATTCATCAATTATACTTTGGTATAAAGTGCCATCTAATAAACTCAAAATATGTTCGGTTTTATTATTATATTGGGCTACTTCATAAGCACGATTTTGGGCTAGATTATCAGCTTCATTAATAATGATACAAATTTGTTCTAAATAACTCGGTGGGACAAAATTCGTAATGGCATCATGATCTAAAATAAAAATTACATAGCCTAAAGGTACTAAAATTTCTTGGGCTACGGCCTGTGTCCATGCAGTTTTACCTGTACCCGGTTCGCCATGTACGACAACTGCTAATTGATGTTGATTAAGAATTGATTGCTGTACTGTATCTGTAAAACTTTGAATATCTGCGGGAAATGTACGAATTGGGAATTGGCTGTTAACCTTACCTACACGACTTTGATAACCGCTTAACATGACTGCTAAATTGTAAGTCGCTTTGTTAATCAGCGGTGCCATATTTTTGGACATTAAAGTATATTGTTTGCGTCCGCGATCGTAGGGGTCAATTTGCAACCAGATATCATGTTTAGCCCAATAAGCATAAACAGTATTGATCACATCTATTCTTTCCCAATTAACAAATTTATCTACAGGAAAGTAAAAATCTCGCTCTGAATAATATTGGGTAATAATATCAGGACGTTCTAATAAGTTCAAAACTCGCAATACCGTAATTTCTTGCAATCGATTCAGCACATAATCAATAGGAATGCTATTGCGGCTCACAAATTGCATTATCGGGGTTTCTGTACTTAAAACTTCTTTATAGCGGTTATCTGGAGTTAACGGATCTGGTGTAATATAACTCCAAAACTTTTGGAATTCGCCTCGCGTATAGTCAGAAGCGACATTTAAGATATTTGCCCACCAACTATAATCTCTTCTGCCTAAAGCATCTGCATAATAACTGGCTAAATTAATAGTTTTCTGAGTTAACTCCTGGGTATCATGAAAGAGAACTTGCCAGAAAAACCCCCAATCAAAGTCGCGTTGTAATGGACGCCAACCGCTACTCAGGAGGTTTTGACGGTTGTTATTTGCAGAATTACCTTCGTTACCTCTAAAATCATCAAAAACCATATTTTTTTCAGTGTAGCGGTAGTTAAGCTATCTTTAAGTTGACGTAAAAATTTGCGAAAATGTTTTCTATTATATTCTAATTGCTATTTCTCGACTAATGTCTGTCTAATTAGCACTGCTTAATACTGTCATTTGTTTTTTGTTTTTTTCTTGGGCAAGACAAATGACCAATCGCAAAGGAGGAGTCAGCTGCGTTAGACTACAGGTAAGTTCCTGGTGAGATGGAAATTATTACCCGACATACAGGTTGTGGTTATGCTTTGGTGTTGCTCTTGATTTGGCTGCAAGACAGATAATGCAAGCATCTAAATTGTTATGAGCGATCGTTTCATGTATTATATTGTATTATAAGAGAATACAGGTGTCAAACATTTGGGGATTTTAGCACTAGCTATTTGAGATTAACTATACGTACTGTAGGATTGTAGCTTGGGAATTTGCGATTAATAATTAACAGCCTCAACCATAAATTAAAAATAGTTGTTTCTGTTTTGTTGTCAAGGGTTAGAGATAGTTACAAGTTAGCTAATTTTAAACTAGTCTGTGGGGAATTACCAATAAGGTATATAAAAACACTAGTAATAGATAATTACAATATATATACTTTTTTGTATATTTAAAGATTTTATGATATAAACCTGAAAACATTCTTTAGTTTTACATATAATTAAGAGGTAAGTGTTATTGTCTAAAACTTAAGTTTTGTATATTCTAACTATTACTGTATTAGGAAATTTTCTCGGTTGAGAAAGGATTTTACGTGGGTAAATTATCAACGCATATTGTTTTGCAATTTATGAACAACAATGAATCTCGTGTATATCCTGTGGAGAAGAAATGTATTTAAAACATTCATTAACAAGCGATAAAAAGCAGCGCCCCTATCAACAGCCTTTAATTTTAGCAGTTGAAGATAATGATGATAATTTGTTGTTGATGGGTTATGCTCTTGAGTCCCTTGGCTGTAGATTCATTTGTCAATCAGACAGTATTAATACTTTAGTAGTGGCAAAAGAATATCAACCAAATTTGATTATGTTGGATATTTTGTTGCCTAGTATCAACGGTATTGAGATGGTGCGTTATTTGAAACAAGAACCTTTAACTTGCCACATTCCTGTTGTAGCAGTCACAGCATTAGCTAGCAAAGATGATCGAGACAGAATTTTCAAAGCGGGTTTTGACGCTTATTTAAGCAAACCCTACATGATTGATGAATTAGAAGTAGTGATTAATCGTCTACTTTGTCCGCAACTGGAAATTTATTTGGCTTAATTATTCACTGTTGACTATTCTAAGTTTTTGGGTAAAGTGACTGTAAATACGCTTCCTTGACCTAGTACAGAACTGATTCCAATATTACCGCCATGCGCTTCAACAATTCGCTGGGATAAATGCAGTCCTAAACCGCTACCTGAACGTTTGTTTCTACCTTGACGAAATCGCTCAAAAATACTTGCTTGGTCTTCTGGCGCAATGCCATACCCTGTATCTTTTACCTCAATGGTAAGATAACCTGAATGTTTGGGTTCATTTGGTTGTTCCGAAAGTGTAATTTCTACACTTCCTGTATCTGTAAATTTAATGGCATTGCCTACTAAATTACTTAAGACTCTGCGCAATTCTAGGTTATCACCCATAACTACACCTGCTGTTTCTGCCTGGGGGTCTAATTCATCGGTGTCTAGTTTGAGGATGATATTTTTCTCCATAGCTAAAGGAGTGAGTTCGCTAATCACTTCTTGCGCTGTTTCTTTAAGATTGCAGCTTTCCCAACTTAAAGTTTTTTTACCCGCTTCAAATCGAGAAACTTCTAACAGGGTATTCACCATTTGCATTAAATTTTGATTACTGCGAATCATTACACCGATAGCTTGTTTCATTTCCGGCGAAATTTTACAGAAGGTGTCTTCTATAAATAAATTCAGCATTCGATCGGCGGCTACTAGGGGTGTGCGTAAATCGTGAGTGAGGCGAGAAACAAAGTCTTCCCGTTGACGCGCCATCTTTTTTTGTTCGTCCAAACTCTGCTTTAAACGCAACAGCGATCGCACTCGTGCTAGTAGTTCATCTGTATCAAATGGTTTGCGAATAAAGTCATCAGCACCTACATCTAAACCTTCAACAACGCTAGATTCATGAAAAGCTGTGATTAATAGAATGGGAATATAGTTTTTTGTCCCTAAAAGTTCCCGAATCCGACGGGTGACTTCATAACCATCAATCCCTGGCATCATCACATCTAATAAAATTAAGTCTGGTGGCGATTGTTCCACTTTTTCTATAGCTGTGATGCCGTCGGATACTAAGTCAATCTCATAGCCCTCACTTTCTAAAATTGTTTGCACCAAAATCAGATTATCTATAGTATCGTCAACAGCAAGAATGCGATAAATTCTCGAATTTTCATTAACAGACATAATTGATAACTTAATATTTCTACAATTAACTTTATAAATTGAATTTAGCAGAACTTATTGATACTTTGCCTGATTTTTGATGAGATGAATGTTGGTGTTGGCTAGGTTGATTATGAGAAGTATGAGGCTGTGGTTGAGATTGGGCTTGGGAGGGATGGGGATTTTCCGCCGAACAAAAAATATAATCTGCTAGTCCATTCAATGCTGCATCATCCAATGCTGAATTTGATGCTGTTACTTGACGTGGCAATTCAATTCTAAACAATGAACCTACCCCCAACTGGCTCTTGAGAATAATTTTACCACCCATCATTCTGACTAATGAATCTATGATTGACAGACCCAAACCCGTACCCGGATATTTCCGAGTAATAGTTTGATCTACCTGACGAAAAGCTTCAAAAATTATTTTGAAGTCCCGCGACGCTATGCCAATACCTGTATCCCGCACAGTAATTGCTATTTTATTGTGGGGAATTTCATTGACCTCAACCCAAATATTACCAGATTCAGTAAATTTAATCGCATTAGAAAGTAAATTAATTAAAATTTGTTGGACGCGAGTTGAGTCATTAAAAATCAGGGGATTTGCTAAGTTGATGTCAACGAATAAAGACAATCTTTTAGCTTCTGCTAAAGACCGGACTTCTGCTACTGTATCTGCAATTATTTTGGGTAAATCAAATAATTCTGGTTTTAATTCAAACCGTCCTGTTTCTAATTTAGAAAAATCTAAGACTTCATTTAATAACATCAGTAAATGTTTGCCATTGTTGAGGATACGTTCTACCATATCCTTTTGCTGATGGGTCAGTTGACCAAATTTAGGACGAAGTAATATTTGAGAAAAGCCAATTATGGCATTCATGGGAGTACGCAATTCGTGGGATATAGTTGCCAAAAACTGCGATTTGAGCCGTGATGCTTCTAATAATCTTAAATTTTGGAGATGAATTTGTTGGCGTTGTCTTTCTAGTTCTTGGTGTTGACGAGTTAATTGCTCGTTACTTTCTTGGAGTTGTTGATGAGCTAAAACTGTCTGCATTTCAGCGCGGTGAATGCGAATTGCATTCCGCAAAACCTGGGAGAGTCTTTCTGGAGATACTCTAGCTTTAGCTACATAATCGGTAGCACCTGCTTTCATCAACTCAACAGCGATATGTTCATCACCTAGTCCAGTTAGTACTATTATTGGCACTTGAATTTCTAATGCCCGTAACTTCCGGATCGAGGTTAAGCCATCTGCATCTGGTAGGCGATAATCCAAAAATACGCAATCGTATTGAGAATTTCTTAGAGTATGGATCGCATCATTGCAGACGCCTACTTCTGATAGTTCTAAGGGTACACCTGCTTGAGTCAGGGCACGGCGAACTATCATGCGGTCTACTTCATCGTCGTCTACAATTAATATTTTCAGCGTCTCTTCCATCGGCTTTTATTTTCGCTGTCAGATACAGGTTGATGTTTGGCATTACCGTTTTCAGAATGTTCAGTTAATTCATTTTTAATTTGAGACTGGGTAATGCTCGCTAATGTGTAATATGTTATTATTCACCAGCTTTGCTGTTAATTCCCAACCTCCAATTAAAAAATTATGTGTCTACTAAGTTGGCAAGGGTTGACTCTGGTAATTTAAAATTTTAAAATTTCAATGATAAACTATTTCACTTGAGTATTTCATATTATATTAATTACTTGATTAGAGATTTAGTTGATGTAATTCATGGTGTTTTCTAGCTAATTGAGTTAACTTATTTGTATATAAGTATTAACAACCTATTTACAGTAGAGTTAGCTTATGGAAAACTAGAAATCATCGAAAACTCCATCTAAATTTCTCCGTAATGATTAGTAATTAACAAATAGTTAGTTATTAACCCTCCATAGCAAACGCAGCCGATACACAGTAAAATCAACTACTGGCATCCAGCTACAACCCAATTCTAAATAAGCATGTGAGATCCTGTCCTCAGTCATTGGTCTGAGTTGCATTCTAACCATTATGTACCATAAGCTTGAGTATTTTTGCTCATCAGGTTGCTTGGCTTCTGGTGCGTCTTCTGCGCCAACGATTGCGCTCAGCCAATAAAGCGAGGGAATTGATTATTCAGTAATGGTACCTCCTGCGGTTGCCACAAGGCTAATGACGCTCGCCAATTGCTAGAGTTTGGCAGAATGCAATAATTTTATGATTTGCTTTTTCAACAACAATGTCGCAATCATCATTTGTGGTGGGGAGGTCAATATTTTGGTTGACAATACCTTGCGAGCATCGTTGAATTTTGTCTCTAGCTATTTTATGTTTATGATTTTTTAAATTTTCCATTTAGTTTAAAGTTTTGATAACAAAAATAAGCCCCTCATAATGCATTTATAAAAACTGAATAGTTTATCGTGAAGACAATCTAAAGTCCCGAATCTTGAATAAATATTAAATCTTAAACCCCAAGCACCTCAAGCCAAGATACCATACACAGCAGTTACTTTGCCAAGAAAGACCCCCTATTGCCAACTGCGTTACCATGCTTGCTGACTCCGCTGGCCCGGCTTGATGAGCCAATATGTAAATTAATGTATTTTCACTGAATCAACCTGATGAGTAATAATCTCTTTGAATCAAGACACCAGAACACAAAAAGCATGATTATGTCTTAATATTTCAAATTTTCTCCTAAAATATCCATACATCTCTGGCTAGATTTTTACATCTACCAAGAACTGAAATTAGTAAATTTATTATTTCTATCGGTGGATGCACCGTAGTGTAAATATCATCTATCTTTGGTTTGGTAAAAAGAAATAAAGAGCTTACATAAGTTAGTATTTTCCAAACTGGAGCCAAAAAAACGTGAGCGTTGCAATGAGTGAAATTAGCATTATTTTAATTGAGGATCACGATCTCACCCGCATGGGGCTAAGAGCGGCACTCCAATCTCAGACAGGAGTAAAAGTGATTGGGGAAGCGGCAAATGCTACCCAAGGATTGAAACTTTTAGAAACGGCGAAGCCAGATGTAGCTGTGGTAGATATTGGCTTACCGGATATGGATGGCATTGAACTTACCCGCAAATTTAAACGTCAGCAAGCGGAAACTGGCCAAGCCACCAAAATTCTCATCCTGACAATGGATCATACAGAAGATGCCGTACTTGCTGCTTTTGCGGCTGGAGCGGACTCTTATTACATGAAAGAGACGAGCATCACTAGATTAACAGAAGCGATTCAAGCAACTTATACTGGTAACTCTTGGATCGATCCTGCGATCGCAAACGTAGTTTTACGGAAAATGCGTCAAGGTTTGCCAGGAGAAGCTGCTAACAGTGATAAACCAAAGACTGTGAAAATAGAAGCTTTGGCATCAGAGTACGAGCAAGTTTTAGAAACCTACCCCTTAACCCAACGGGAACTCGAAATTTTGGAATTAATTGTTGCTGGGTGCAGTAACGGACAAATTGCCGAAAAACTCTACATCACAGTTGGTACAGTTAAAACCCACGTCCGTAACATCCTTAATAAACTCTGCGCTGATGACCGTACCCAAGCTGCGGTTCGCGCCTTGCGTTCGGGTTTGGTGGGATGAGGACGCACTTCGACTCCGCGCACTTCGACTCCGCTCAGTGCGCAGGGGAGAAAACAACTGACAACTGACAACTGACAACTGACCAATTTACAATTTCGATTGTAAACAATCAGCAATCCGTCGCGCTGCACCTGATTGACCCATGCGCCGTAATCCGTTGTCGGCAATTAAATGCAAGCTATCAGGATTTTTGAAGATGGATTGCACTATTTTGGCAACTTTTCCTGGCTGGTCTACTAATATCAAGGATGGCCCTAAAAGGCGACTTTGCGCTTCAGCAAAAGCAGGATTATATTGGGGCCCAGAACCAGGAATAGCGATCGCAGGTTTTCCTAACCCTACAAATTGTTCGGTGGCTGTCCCGGCCATAGCGATCGCAAAATCTGCCAAATGCAAGCAGTCGTTATAAGCATTTTGCGTCAATACCAAATATGCATTTTTTTGCTTAAATGTCAAGCAATTACTGTCACCAAGTTGCACTGGCGGTTCTGATTGAGGACGCCAGCCTTGCTGAGAGAGAGTTTGGGTGAAATTATGATAGTCCAAACTAGGAGCGATCGCGCCTAGAAATACCACTTTCCCATTGGCGTAAAAAACAGAATCCCGTTCTCGGAAACTGGCGATTAATGCAGACACCGCAACCATAATCATTTCCCAGTTATTGTAAGCTTCTGGCGCACGGGAACCAGGAAGGAGAGTGACAATTAAAGGGCGAGCGATTTCTTGCTGTTGCATATCCGCAGTGTAAAACCGTCCTGTAGGAAAGGAAGGTTCCAAGCCATCCATCATCGGATTACCAAAATCAAAAGCTGGAACTTGGAACTTTTGTAAGATTTCTGCTGTCAATGAATCTCTAGGAAATACCGCTTGACAACGGGGACGACTCATTAACCATCGTTCCCAAGGATGATAAATCGAACCGGAAAAGTTTTCCCATTTTGCACCTTTATTTTTACGTGGGATTAATCCAACTTCATCGCGGACATAATATTCTGATTTGGCTGTCCCCACGAAAGCATAATTAGCACCGCTAAAAGTAGCAAATAATAGCGGAACTATATCTCCTACAGCTAAAATACCCGCTTGATTACCTAATTTTTTTTGCTGTCTCACCCACCGACGTACAGCTTTAATTTGACTCCAGGTAAGTTGCAATAAACCACCACGAACATCTTTAACTAATTGGCGGCTATCCATATAGACAAAACCGCCAGAAGGCATAGCCTGCACTGAACTTATCATCGGTAAATTTAATTTTTGGTAAGCATATCCTTCACCCACCAGAGGTAATACATAAATATCTGGTGGGTTTGATTGTTCTAATAATGCTTGTAAAATCCGGACTGCAATTATATCTTCACCATGTCCATTGCTTAAAACAAGTAATTGCAAACGTGAATCCGGAGATTTTGTCTGAGATGCTACAGATAACGGAGATAAATCGTTCATGAGAAACAAAAAATTATATTTAAATGTCTATGTAGAAAAGAGGTAGAAAAAAGGCTGATAATAGCTTAAGCAGCTGAAAGTTATTATTATCCCCACTGACTTACCTTACTACCAATAATTACCAGTAAATTAGGCTATATAGGCTGAATATTATGCGAGTTTCTTCTGCTGCAATTTTTACTTTAGCGACTTTGGCGGCGAATAGTGCCACTCAGCAAGCAATGGCTGCACCGACTACAAATGCCATTCCCACTGATAAAGCGAGTAATTTGGTAGTTCCGGTAGTTGAAGAAACCCCAGCACGCAAAGAAGCAGTTTCAGCACCGGAAACCGTAATTTCTCAACAATTTTCGCAAAATCCTGTAGTTTTGCCCAATGGTGTTGGTCATAGTTCCTCAGGGATGGGGGATAAGGGTGGTTCGACTGCGCTCACCAACCAAGATAAGACACAAAAGATTGTACAGGTGGTGTTACCTGTTTCTGTGGTAAAGGGGACACAGGGGAATTCTAAGGTGACAGTGCCAAAAATTCAAGCTCAGAATGTGACACCAACGGCTAAACCTGCGGTTCCGGCGACTACTGACAATAATTTAGTTGTCACAGCTACAGATGTGCAAATATTGGGCGCAAGTGCAGAATTACAGCAGATAGTTCGCCAAGTAATTAAAACCCAAAAAGGCGGAGATACCAGTCAAAGTCAGCTACAAAAAGATGTAGCGGCAATTTTGGAGACTGGTTTATTTACCAGTGCTAATGTCAATAGCCGAATTACCCCTGCTGGCATCAATGTAGTATATCAAGTGCAACCAGTAGTAGCGCGATCGCTGCAACTTTCGGGAGCAAAGGTACTGACCTATCAAGTGGCGCAAAGCTACTTCCAATCGCAAATCGGTACTGTTATTAGTCCGGCGACACTCCAGCAAGCAGTCCAAAATATTAATAAATGGTATGCCGATAATGGTTATAATCTCGCTAGGGTGGTATCGATTAAACCTAACCGCGAAGGCATTTTGAATATTAATGTTGCCGAAGGCTTGGTAGGCGATATCAAATTCCGCTTTATCAACGACGATGGTAAAACCGTTGATAGCAAAGGTAATCCAGTCAGTGGACGCACCAAACCCGATTTTATTCGCCAACAATTAAAGCTCAAACCCGGTCAAGTCTTCCAAGAAAATACTGTCCGCCAAGATGTGCAACAACTATATCGCACAGGCTTATTTGAGACTGTAAATGTAGCCTTGGAAGGAGATGCAAATAAGGTAAATTTAGTTTACGAACTCAAAGAAACTGGGGCGCGTGCAGTTAATGTCGGTGGTAGTTACAACGCTGACCAAGGTATTTTAGGTACGTTAAATTATCAAGACCAGAATGTCGGCGGCGTTAACAATACTTTAGGTTTGAATGTTGGTGTGGGGTTGCGTGACTTCCAATTTGACACCAAATATAGCAGTCCCTATCGGGAAACTAACCCCGATCGCTTAGGATATACTATCAGTGCTTTTCGTCGTCGGGAACTATCGCAAATATTTGACGATGAAATTACCCTAGCAAACGGCGACAGAGCTAGAGAAGGTCGGATTGGCGGTAGCGTCAGCTTACAAAGACCAATAGATGATTGGGATACATCCCTAGGATTTAACTATAATCGCATCAGTATTCGCGATCGCCAAGGTAATGTCGCCGCCAAAGATGCCCAAGGAAATCCCCTCACCGCCAGCGGTACGGGTATTGATGACCTAACTACAGTATCTTTCACCGCTACCCAAGACCGACGGAATAACCCCATCAATCCGACTCAAGGCTCTGTCTTAAAATTAAGTACAGAACAATCAGTTCCCATTGGTCAAGGGAATATTTCCATGAATCGCGTGCAAGCGAATTACAGCCAGTATTTACCAGTCAATTTATTTGGCAGCCAAAAACCGCAAGTATTTGCCGTCAATGTCCAAGCTGGTACAGTGCTAGGAAATTTACCCCCTTATGAAGCCTTTAATTTAGGCGGTGCTAATTCAGTGCGCGGTTATAACACTGGGGCGGTTGGCACTGGACGCAGTTATGTCTTAGCTTCCGCAGAATACCGCTTTCCCATCGTCTCTGCTGTGGGAGGCGTGCTATTTGCTGACTATGCTTCAGACTTGGGTTCTGGTAATACCGTCATCGGAGATCCCGCCGGCGCAAGAGATAAACCCGGTAACGGCTTTGGTTACGGTGCAGGAGTCCGCCTCGACTCGCCCTTAGGAGTACTGCGTGCTGACTACGGTATCAACGACCAAGGGGAAAGCCGAGTACATTTTGGTATTGGTCAGCGGTTTTAAGTGTTGGGCATGGGGCATTGGGCATTGGGCATTGAAACAATTTTGGATTTTGGATTTTGGATTTTAGATTGGAATCCAAAATCGCAAATCTAAAATCTAAAATTCCTTGTCCCCCTGCTCCCTACTCCCTGCTCCCTTGCCTTTTTTCTATGAGAAATTCTGAAGCTCGCTGATATTTGTTACTCAGACGATCGCAATACTCTCAGGCTGGAAAGGCTCAAATCTTGACAGCCTGTAATAAATCCACCTGTAGCTACGATTTGCTGTAAGTATTCTATAGCACCTTGACTAATTAATTCTCCTGGCATTAGTACTGGTATGCCTGGGGGATAGGGACAAACGATTTCTGCACAAATGCGATCGCGCGTTTTTTCTAGGGGTAAAGTTTCTGTAGGGGTGAAAAAAGCTTCGCGGGGTGAAATTTGCACATAATTACCCAGCCTAAAAATATTATCCCAGAAAATTGACTTGGTTTTTGCAGCTGGGGGTAAATTTATCTGCCCTAAGGTGATAAAACCTTGAATTAATTTTTCAATATCGGCTGGGGTGTTACCGAGACTAATAATAAAGGTGAGATGTTGCAAAGATGCAAATTCTGCTGTTACGCCCAGTTCTGCATCTAGGATTTCTTCCGCTGCAAATCCCGTTAAACCTAAGCCGGAAACGGTAACTGTGAGGCGGGTTCGATCTAAAGCGACAAAGCCAGATGTGGGGCTTTTGGGCATATCTACAACCGATAATCTGGGAATTTGGCTAATTTTGCTTCTGGCTAACTCTGCTAATTCCAATGTGCGTGACATTAGCTGTTTGCCTTCCAGTGCCATTTGCTGACGGGCTGCATCTAGAGAAGCTAAGAGTATATAACTGGGGCTGGTAGACTGGACTAATTGCAAAGCTTTATTTATGCGTTCACTGAAAGTGTTGGCGGAGCCATCGCTATCTATTCTGTTGCCTTGCAGATGTAACATCGAAGCTTGAGTCATTGCAGCCAAGGTTTTGTGGCTGGATTGGACTGTTAAATCTGCACCTGCGGCTAAGGCTGGGGTAGGTAAATCGGGATGAAAAGCAAAGTGCGCGCCGTGGGCTTCATCCACGAGTAAGGGAATATTATATGCATGGGTAATTTGGGCGATCGCTTTTAAATCACCGCAAACACCGTAATATGTTGGGTAAACTACCAACACCGCCTTGGCATCGGGATGCTGTTGCAGTGCAGCTTGAACAGCTTCAGGTGTAATACTATGGGCAATATCTAAAACTGCATCATATTCAGGATTGAGGAAAATTGGCATAGCACCGGAAAGAATTAAACCGGCGATCGCAGATGAATGGACATTTCGCGGCAAAATAATTTTATCGCCTGTGCCACAGGTAGCGAGAATCGCTGCTTCTATCCCACAGGTAGAACCATTGACCAAAAACCATGTTTGTTTCGCACCAAAAGCTTCAGCCGCTAATTGTTGCGCTTGCAGAATCGCGCCTTGGGGTGCAAACAAATTATCTAAATTTCCTAACTCAGTTAAATCAGCACCAAACACAGCTTGACCAAGCAAATCAGCCAAAGGTTGAGCAATTCCTCGTCCGCGCTTATGTCCGGGAGTGTAAAAAGGCGCGTGGGGATTTGTGGTACAGGCTGTTAATGCGGCGATTAATGGTGTTTGGTTTTGATTGAGCATCATAACTAGTTAAACAACAGTCAGTAGGGGCGGGTTTATGGGAGATTTTTATGAATCAGTGAGGATATCTGTGAACCCGCCCGTACAACAGTCAACAGTCAACAGTCAACACTAGTTTCAAATTTAGTTACTCTGATTACATTTGCCTTATTCACGTTGGTAAATTCTGAACTCTATAGTTATTCAACTTAAGTATTAAATGAAATTATTACCTATAGTCTAGGAACAGCAACAACGTGAACCGTTTCCAAAAGCTATCGTCAATTGTATTCCTGCTATTAGCCTTGATTTATCCACCTGCTTTTGCTGAAGCCAAGGATAATACTGTGAATAATGTGCTTGAACAGGGTGTTGATGCACAGACACAATTAGCTGGAGAGCAAAGTGAAGAGCTGTTGTTAGCTCATCGACATACTCGAAGACGTTATCATAGACGGCAACGGCATCGCCAATATTATCAACGCTACCGCAATCGTCATCATTATCATAGAAGACGCTATCGCTCTACACATTATCGCGGACAACCATATCGTTACGGACAATGGGAACTTGTGCGCGATCGTCATGGACGATTAATGTATGATTGGCAGCGTTAATTGTATACTTTGCCTCCAATTTTTTCTCAGAATTTTGATGCGTAGATCCTAAATTAGATACTATCTGGCGATGAATGTTTACATCCCCTTGCGGGTAAGAATGAGAAAACTTCTGCTGGCGCGACTCATACAGGCGAAAGTACTGTGTTTCCATCCCCGTGAAGGGGAAAAGTTGGAAAAACCTAGCATTTCAGATTTTCACAATACTAGGCGATCACAGGATTGTTAAAAGTCCACAACCGCAGCCATAATTCAAAGATTCGCCGGATTATGGTTAATTCCCGGGCTACAAGGTGGATGGTACTAGCCCAAGCCAAGGCGATTTTCCGGTCACTACGCCAAGCGATCGCAGCCAAGGGCACAGCCCAGGGTTATCGATTTCCCGGAAATTGGACAAAAACCGGGGTAATTCCCCAGATTAAGCAGGACAAGGGCACAGCCAAGGGCGTGTAAATTTTGGTAACAAACCCAATAAAAACACCCAAACGAACTAAAGAATGGGTGCAATTGTCATATTAAAGATATCTAGGTCAACGCTACTCGCTAGGCACTGTAATTAGCCGTTGTTTCAGGCGTAGTGGTTCACCTTGATCTACTAAAGAGCCATTTTCTAATAAAAAAGCTCCGTCACAATAATTCAACTCATCAAGGCGATGGGTTACCCACAAAGCTGTGATTCCCCGCGTTTTGACTAAGCGATGCACGCTAGCTACTAAATCCAGTTGGCTATCGGGATCTAATAAAGCAGTAGGTTCATCTAATAAAAGGATTTCACATTGGCGAGCGATCGCACCAGCAATTGCTACCCGTTGTTTTTGTCCCCCACTCAAAGCATAAATAGGACGGCGTTGCAGCGATTGTAAATTAACTGCGCCTAAAGCCTCCTCTACTCTGGCTCTGACTGTAGCAAGCGGTAATTTTTCTTCCACTAATCCAAAAGCCACATCCGCACCAACGGTTGGCATTACCAATTGATGATCGGGATTTTGGAATACAAAGCCAACGGGATGCAAAACCCGAATTTCGCCTGATGTGGGAGCTAATAGTCCTGCTAGCAATCTGAGTAATGTTGATTTCCCACTACCATTAGTACCCAAAAGCATCCAAAATTCGCCCTTAGGCACTTCTAAAGAGCAAGATTTAATTGCTTTCGCACCACTAGGCCAATTGAACTGTAAATCACGAACTGCAATGCCCACTTCCGCCATTTATCTAACCTGCTCACTCACTAGTTAGAGCCACAAAACCAGGTGGTCTACCACTACTAGTGGTGACACCATCTTTCTGAAGAATCTGCACCCCAGAAATTTCACTAGCACGAACAGCAATTTTTTTCTCTGTCTTGCCCTCACATATTAGTTCCACAATGTCAGGGTTACCAGACCGCATTGCTGCCAAAATTAACTGGTAAACAGCCTCAGCATCCTCTGCTGACTTACGTTGCACTGATAATGGATAAGCAGTGTTTCTGACGGTTAAGTCGATGGTAAACATTTAGCATGAAAAAATTTAACTGTAGGACTCATTCTAGCGCTAGCCGTCAGAATACTGGTGTAGAGTCCACAGTCAATAGTCAATGGTTAGTTGTCAGTTGTCAGTTGTCAGTTGTCAGAGACGCGATAACCCTTATCTGTACAGTTAGTTGTTAGTTATCCCCCTGGCTCCAATGCCCAATGCCCAATGCCCATCTATAACAAATGTTAAAAAAAATTAAATTTGACCTAGAAAAATTAGAGATTTGCACTTAATATGATTAGAGTCAGTAAAAAATTGTAAACTGGATTGACAACCCAGTAAACTTTCTGTCTATAGAAAGCTACAGATTAATAGCGATCTATAATACAGAAGTAAAAACCTGTACTTATAAATTTTTGGAGATTTCCTCTAATGACCATCGCAGTTGGACGCGCCCCCAGTAGAGGGTGGTTTGACGTTCTAGACGACTGGTTGAAGCGCGATCGCTTCGTGTTTGTTGGTTGGTCAGGGATTTTATTATTCCCCTGCGCTTTCCTAGCACTAGGCGGTTGGTTAACAGGCACAACCTTCGTCACGTCATGGTACACCCACGGTTTAGCATCTTCTTATTTAGAAGGCTGTAACTTCATCACAGTAGCCGTATCCACCCCAGCAGA
>NZ_JACJRE010000071.1 GCF_014697075.1 Tolypothrix sp. FACHB-123
TATTTTCAAGGTTCGGCGTCCTTTCAGCGTTGCTTTTTTCGCTCCGCTCTCAGGCACTTATCCAATATATCGAGCCTACTTTCGTTTGTCAACTATTTTTTGAGAAAAAATTGAGATTGTTTTGTCGGTGGTTGTAATCTATGTACAGCAAGGGTTTTAAGTTATAGTATTCCTGGATGTTGAGAAGGAAGCAATAAATTTGTGAGCAAGTTTGGTGTATTGCCACCTTGGCTGGTGTTAGATCCACTATTAAATAGCTGGTTGTTGGAGGATATTGGTCGAGGCGATCGCACAACGAACAGCCTACTAGCTAAGGATTTGACACCAGGAACAGCTAAATGGATAGCGAAAGCTCCAGGAATTATTGCTGGGTTACCTGTTGCAGCAAGGGTATTTCAGCTTTTGAATGAAAAAGTTAGCTTTGCACCGATGACAGATGAAGGCGCATGGTGTGAACCTGGACAAGTAGTGGCGGAAATTCATGGTTCGTTGGATGCGCTGTTGATGGGGGAAAGGGTGGCGCTGAATTTAGCTATGCGGTTGAGTGGAATTGCAACTCTCACGAATAAATATGTAAAGCAAATTGCGGATTTACCTGCGCAGTTGGTGGATACGCGCAAAACTATACCAGGGCTGAGGTTGTTGGAAAAATACGCAACGGCTGTGGGAGGTGCAATTAATCATCGTATGGGGCTGGATGATGCAGTGATGATTAAAGATAATCACATTGCGGCGGCTGGGGGAATTGGCGAAGCAATTACGCGCATCCGTTCGCAGATACCTTATCCGCTCACAATAGAGGTAGAGACGGAAACTTTAGAGCAGGTGAAGGAAGCGCTAGAGTTTAAAGCTGACATTATTATGTTGGATAATATGTCTTTAGATATGATGTCTGTTGCGGTGCAGTTGATTCGCCAAGAATATAGCCACATTAAAATTGAAGCCTCGGGTAATGTGACTTTGGCAACGATTCGGGCTGTGGCGCAAACGGGTGTAGACTATATTTCTAGTAGCGCACCGATTACACAGTCTAAGTGGTTGGATTTGAGTATGAAAATTCCACTTAAATAACAATACCTTTGCTAATTTACGAGGGTAAGTTCATGTGGAATAAAAATATTATCCCCAGCAATAATATCTACTACAAGTATCAAGTAATGACACTTACTAGTAATCAATAATTTATACAGCTGCTTGATAATTTATGCTTTTTGTTACGAAATGATTTGAATTTTGCAAATGATATGTATGATAAATTTGGGATTTTAAATTAAGTCAATAAATATCAATATTTAATATTGGATACCCGAAAAAAATAGGAGATTTTTAGTATATTTTTGGAGTTAAAAAATATGCTAAAAAAGAGCATCAATTGCTACAAGGTGATTTTTAGCAAAACTAATCTTGATTACAACTTAAAAACACACTTCTAGGGACAATGGAGGCAGACAAAAATACTGTTGTTTTGCGCTCGGAGACGAATAATGGTAGCGATCGCAGAGAACGTTCAGCATCGGCTAACTATACAAACTGTAGAAATTGCCCCTAACACAACGGCGATTCGCTCTCTTGATTGGGATCGCGATCGCTTCGATATCGAATTCGGACTCCAAAATGGAACGACTTACAATTCCTATCTAATTAGGGGTGAGCAAACAGTTTTAATTGATACTTCTCACCAGAAGTTTCGGGAACTGTATTTAGAGACGCTCAAAAGTCTGGTAAACCCTAAGACTATTGATTACATTATTGTCAGTCACACAGAACCAGATCATAGCGGTTTGGTGGAAGATGTGCTGCAATTGGCTCCGAGAGCGACTGTTTTAGCATCGAAAATTGCATTGCAGTTTTTAGAAGGTTTGGTACACGATCCTTTTTCTAAGCGGATTGTCAAAAGTGGCGATCGCATAAATATTGGTAAAGGACATGAAATCGAATTCGTGAGTGCGCCAAATCTGCACTGGCCTGATACTATCTTTAGCTATGACCGCAAAACCGAAGTTATCTACACCTGCGATGCTTTCGGGATGCATTTCTGTGACGATCGGACTTTTGATGAAGATTTAGAAGCGATCGAAGCTGACTTTAGATTTTATTATGATTGCTTGATGGGGCCGAATGCCCGTTCGTTGCTGAATGCAATGAAGCGGATGAAGGATTTAGGGAACATTAAAATTATTGCCAACGGTCACGGTCCTTTACTTTATCATCATTTGGATGTTTTGACCGAGTGTTACCAAAGTTGGAGCCAAAGACAAGCAAAAGCAGAAACCACTGTTGGCTTGTTTTATGTCTCTGAATATGGCTATGGCGATAAGCTGATTCAAGTGATTGGTGAGGGAATCCAAAAAACTGGGGTGGGAATCGAAATGATCGATCTCAGTTCTGCGGAAGCCCAAGAAATTCAGGAACTTGCAGGACGGGCGGCAGGTATTATTATTGGTATGCCACCAACTACTAATGCTGCTGCTCAAGCTGGAATTAGTTCGTTGTTGGCTGTGGCTAATAATAAGCAACTGGTGGGATTATTTGAGTGTTACGGTGGGGATGATGAACCCATTGATACACTGCGGCGCAAATTTATCGATTTGGGAGTGAAGGAAGCTTTCCCAGCGATTCGGATTAAGGAAACTCCTAGCGCCTCTACATATCAGCTATGTGCAGAAGCTGGTACGGATTTGGGACAGGTGCTAATGCGCGATCGCAATATTAAGCAAATTAAGTCCCTCGACGTAAATATGGAAAAAGCGTTGGGACGAATTAGTAGTGGACTATATATTGTCACTACCAAAAAAGGTAATGTTAGCGGTGCGATGCTAGCTTCTTGGGTGAGTCAAGCAAGTTTGCAACCTTTAGGATTTACCATTGCTGTCGCGAAAGATCGCGCGATTGATTCCTTGATGCAAGTAGGCGATCGCTTTGTGCTGAATGTTTTAGAAGAAGGGAATTATCAGGAATTGAAGAAGCAATTCCTCAAGCGCTTACCTCCTGGTGCTGACAGATTTGCTGGTGTGAAAACGCAAACAGCGAAGAATGGTTCCCCAATTCTGACAGATGCGTTGGCGTATATGGAATGTGAGGTACAAAGCAGCATTGAATGTAGCGACCACTGGATTTTATATTGCACTGTCCAAGAAGGTCGTGTATCTAAATCTGATGGATTGACTGCTGTTCGTCATCGCAAAGTGGGTAACTACTACTAAAGCTGAGTAGAGCAGTAATATCTGCTCTTTCAAGGTGCAGAGAAATTATTACCAATAAATTTCTCTATTACCTCTTCGCGCTGTGTCCTCTGTGGTTAGATTTATTGAACCGCAGAGTACGCAGAGAGCGCAAAGAAGAGAAGGATTTCATTAAGCAAATGAGATTTGCCAATCCCTTCATTCACGTTTTTGAATTAGCTAAAAACTGGGTAAATAGTACCTGGTTTTTCCAAGTTTTTGATAAAAATCACCGGAAATCTATGAGCAATTCCAAACCCCGTGACGTACAAGTTTTGCCGATTGCGACAAATACTCAGGTTCTTAGAGCGCGTAGTTGGTCACGTTTGCGGTTTGAAATTGAATATGCACTGGAAAGGGGAACTACTTCCAATTGCTATTTAATTGAAGGCGATAAAACTGCAATTATTGACCCACCTGGAGAAACTTTTACCGAAATTTATTTGCCTGCATTACAGCAGACATTGAATTTAACAAAGTTAGATTATGTAATTTTGGGTCATTTTAATCCTAACAGAGTGGTAACTTATAAAGCTCTGTTGGAGTTAGCACCGCAGATTACTTTTGTCTGTTCGCTTCCGGGTGCTGCTAATTTGCGCGCTGCTTTCCCTGATGACACTTTAAATATTTTGGTGATGCGGGGGAAAGAGACTTTAGATTTAGGTAAGGGTCATGTTTTAAAATTCTTCCCGACTCCGAGTCCGCGCTGGCCGGAAGCGCTTTGTACCTACGACCAACAAACACAAATTCTCTATACAGATAAGCTATTTGGCTCTCATATCTGTGGAGATGAGGTGTTTGATGATAATTGGGAAAGCTTCAAGGAAGACCAGCGTTATTATTACAACTGTTTGATGGCTCCCAATGCTTTGCATGTAGAAGCAGCTTTAGAGAAAATCTCTGATTTGCAGGTAAGAATGTATGGGGTTGGTCACGGGCCTTTGGTGCGTACCAGCTTAATTGAACTGACCAAATCCTATGGCGAATGGAGCCACGCCCAAAGAACTAGAGAAATCTCTGTAGCGCTACTGTATGCTTCTGCTTATGGCAATACGGCAACTTTAGCACAGGCGATCGCACTGGGATTAACTAAAGGCGGAGTGGCGGTTAAATCAATTAACTGCGAATTTGCTGACCCTGATGAAATTCGTACCACTTTACAAGAGTGCGATGCATTTATTATTGGTTCTCCAACAATTGGGGGTCATGCACCTACCCCTATTCATACCGCTTTAGGTATTGTTCTCAGCGTTGGCGATAACAATAAACTGGCGGGTGTATTTGGTTCCTATGGTTGGAGCGGTGAAGCCTTTGATTTAATTGAAGGTAAACTGCAAGATGCTGGCTATAAATTTGGTTTTGATACCCTCAAGGTGAAGTTTAAACCAGATGATGTGACTCTCAAATACTGTGAAGAACTCGGTACAGATTTTGCCCAAACTATCAAAAAGGCGAAAAAAGTCCGCGTACCCCAACAAGCTGCGACTCCTTTAGAACAAGCTGTAGGGCGAATCGTTGGTTCTGTTTGCGTGATTGCGGCGAAGCAAGGAGAAGTTTCTACAGGTATGTTAGGGGCTTGGGTATCTCAAGCAACATTTAATCCACCGGGAATTACGGTGGCGATCGCTAAAGAAAGAGCGATTGAATCTTTGATGTATCCTGGTGGGAAATTTACTCTCAATGTTTTAGAAGAAGGTAATCATTTGGAGTACATGAAACATTTCCGCAAATCGTTTGCGCCTGGGGAAGATAGATTTGCTAACTTTAGTACGGCGATTGCGGATAATGGTTGTGTTGTGTTGACAGATGCGATCGCCTATTTGGAATGTTCAGTTAGTCAGCGTTTAGAATGTGGCGATCATTGGGTAGTTTATGCAACCGTAGATAACGGTAAATTACTCAAGCCTCATGCATTGACTGCTGTTAACCATCGCAAAACTGGTTCTCATTATTAATTAGGATCGTTGATGGTGCGTTGCGCGACAGCGCACCCGACTATAAATAATTAATTTATGAGTTTAAAATAAATTGTTGAATAAAACTGTAAAAATACTACCTTGGGGATGATTTTCTTCCACAGTAATAGTACCGTGATGAGCTTCAATTGCCATTTTACAGAAAGCTAATCCTAAACCAATTTGCGAAACTTCTTGCATTAAACTGCCAACTTCATACTTTTCAAAAATGCGTTGACGAAGTTCAATAGGCACTCCTCGTCCGTAATCTATCACTTGAACTTTAATAATTCCTGGCTCTAAATACTCGGCTTTGAGAATAATTTGTGAATGGGATGGAGAAAATTTAATGGCATTGGAAAGCAAATTATCTAATACGCGCCGGAAGATGGCAGAGTCAACTTTAATTATGCGGCTAATTTCCGGTAATTCACTTACCAAAGTGAGATGTCTTTGAGTAGCGATCGCCTCCAGATCTGTGACGGCTGATAAACAAATTTGACCCAAATCTACTTCTGTATAGTTGAGAATCATTTTGTCAGATTCTAACTTGGCCATCAATAATAAGTTATCAATTAAAGATTGGAGTTGTTGCACAGCGATGCCAATTTGCTCCAGCTTGCGTTGTTGTTTGTCTGCTGTTAGTCCTGTCAGTTGGAGAATCTCGGCTGACAGCACGATACTAGCCAGAGGATTGCGTAAATCATGGACAATCATGTTTACCATATCTTCTCGCAGTTTCAGCAAGGCTTGCAGGTTGTCGTATTGCTGTTTAATCCGCAACATGGAATTAACTCTAGCTCTTAATTCCACACCGTTAACTGGCTTACTGATAAAGTCGTCTGCTCCTGTAGCTAAACATTGAGCTAAATCTTCTTTAGTGGTTAATGCAGTCACTACAATAATCGGAACTACCCGCCATTGAGGATCGGCTTTAATCCGCCGACATACTTCCATGCCATCGAGATCGGGCATCATAATATCGAGTAAAATCACATCAGGTTGAAAGCTACTTAAACGCTCCAGAGCTTGTCTACCACTAGGAGCATAGTAGAGACAATAGTTTTCTCCATCTAGCAATGTCTCAACAACATCAAAGTTATCCGGTTCATCATCAATGACCAAAATAGAGGGTTGATTTTGCATGAAGAATTATCTCTACTTTGCTAATAATTGTTGAATGGCGATCGCTAATTGTTTCAGTTTTACGGGTTTGGTTAAATATTCGTTAGCTCCCGCAGCTAAACAAAGTTCGCGATCGCCTGACATTGCAAGAGCTGTCAAGGCAATAATTGGCACATGCAGCAATTCGGGTTGTTCTCGAATACGTCGCATCGCTTCCAGTCCGTCCATCACAGGCATTTGAATGTCCATCACAATTAAGTTGGGTCGTTGAGATTGGGCAAAATCAATGGCTTGTTGACCATTTTTTGCTAACAATAGACGGTAGCCTCGGCTTTCAAGGTAGCCAGACATTGTATCAATGTTTGCCTGATTGTCTTCTGCTAGCAAAATTAAAGGAGTAGTCGCATCTGTTAAATTTTCTTTCATCCCCGCAGATAGGTTAGGAAGAATCAGATGTTGCACTTTTTCTATGGTTGACTGAAACTGAGCACGAGTAACAGGCTTCACTAAATATTCACAAGCCCCATTCACCATTCCTTTGGTACGCTCGTCCACTACGGAGATAATGATGACAGGAATATCTTTAGTTTTGGGGTTGGCTTTAAGCTGATTGAGTACGTCCCAACCCGATATGTTTGGCAATTGAATATCTAAAAATATCATAACAGGCTGAACTCGCAACACTTCATCGATTACTCCTTCGCCTTGGGCATAGACAATGGGTTGCATCTCCATTTCTGTGAGGTAGCGAGTAATTTGTTCAGCTGCGGGCACTGAATCTTCGATAATTAACACTGGAGAATTAGCCACAGCTAAACGACAGCTCGGCAATGGGGCGATAATCTGGGCAATGGGAGACATTATCCCTGGTTTATAGGGAATGCAGATGTTAAAACAGCTTCCCTTGCCAACTTCACTATCTACGGAAACTGTTCCCCCATGCAATGTTGCAATCCGCTCTACTAGTGCTAAACCTAATCCTGTACCAGAATATTGACGGTTCAGGCTGCTATCAAGCTGAACAAAAGGTTGAAATAGCTTGCTGATATTTTCTGGAGCAATCCCAATACCAGTATCAATAATCCGGAAACAAATATTAGGATCTGCTTTTGATTTGGGTTCAGGTAGTGACGATTTCCAGGAAGCGTTGTAAAATAGTGGGTTTACTATTTCTTCCCCTAGAGTTTCTAACTTCACTTCTAAAGTTACTGAACCCCCATCTGGAGTGAATTTAACGGCGTTGCTGAGCAAGTTGATCAGCACCTGACGTAAGCGGCGATCGTCTACCTGAATTGAGGCAATGTTGTTGGCAATACTCGTATTTAAACTAATGTTTTTCTTCAACGCCATCTGTTTAATAAAAGCCATACTGGCATCACAGAGACTGCTAACTGAGACTTCACTCAATTGCAGCTCCATTTTGCCAGATTCAATTTTGGATAAATCTAAAATGTCATTAATTAGTTCTAGCAGATGTTTACCGCTACGCTCAATAGTGGCGATCGCTTTGGCTTGGCGTTGATTGATTGCACCAAAAACACCTTCTTGAAAGCCTTCCGACATGCCCAAAATTGCATTCAGCGGCGTCCGCAGTTCGTGGCTCATGTTAGCCAGGAACTCATCTTTGAGGCGAGTGGCGCGGGCTAGTTGCTCATTTGTCCGTCGTAATTGTTCTTCTGCTTGTTTGCGATCGGTGATATCTTCATAGGAACCGAGAATACCTATAATTTCACCTGCACTATTAGTTAAAGGAACTTTGCTAGTCCGCAACCATATTTGCTCACCATTGACATTGTTTGTTGGTTCTTCATAGCCTAGCTTGGCAGTTCTGCTTTCTATAACTGTTAAATCATCTGCACGGTAGAGGTGCGCCCACTGTGCCCAAGGTAACTCCGCATCAGTTTTTCCGATAATCTCCCCAGGCTTCAGTTGATAATCGTTGGCAAATCCAGGATTACAACCGAGAAACCGCGAATTTCTGTCTTTCCAAAAAACACGTTGGGGAATTGTATCGAGTATCAAACGCAACATTGACCGCGATTCTTCGAGTTCTTTTTGGGCTTGTTTGCGTTGCGCAGCTTGCCGACGGGCATCGCTAATATCAAATAAGGTGGCTCGGTTGTATAAATAGTTGCCATCTGCATCCTTGACGGCAGTAGCATTGATTGTGACTGGTAAAATGCTGCCGTCTTGACAAATCATGTCGTATTCTAAATCTTTCACCCAGCCTCTTTCTTTGAAGAGGGGATAGTTTTGCACAAAGGCTAAACGGCTACTTTCTGTCAAAAAATTGACTAAAGGTTGCCCTAGAATTTCCTCACGTTTATAGCCTAACCATTGCAGTTCAGTTTCGTTGACTTTAATAAAACAGCCTTCGCTATCAAGAGAATGGTAGCCACAAGGAGCATTGTTATATAAATCTTCGACCTCCCGGGCATATTGCATAATCGCTTGTTCAGCCTGTTTGCGATCGCGTATATCAAAGATGCTAGAACGGCTAAATAGGTAGGTACCATCTTCGCTTTTGACAGCAGTGGCATTTAATAGCACTGGTAAAATCGTGCCATCTTGACAAACCATCTCAAACTCTAAATCTTTCACCCAGCCGCGCTGTTTAAACTTAGGAAATTGCTGTCGAAAAACTGAACGACTGGTTTCTGTAATAAAATCAGTAAATTCTTTACCAATTATTTCTTGATATGTGTAGCCCAACCATTGCAATTCTGTATGATTGATATTAACAAAGCGACCATCAGCATCTAGCGAATGGTAGCCACAAGGAGCATTGTTGTAGAGATCTGCTAGCTCGCGGGTATATATTGCTAGCACCTGTTCCGATTCTTTGCGATCGCTAATATCTGTAACTCGCACTAAGTTGAGGTTACGTCCGGCTACAGTAATTTGCTTGGCGGCAATATTTCCCCAGAAAAATTTGCCTTTACGAGTCACATATTCAATTTCTCGACTCCAGAAACCTTTTAACTGCATTTGGACGACAATATCATCCAACTCTGCCACGGTGAATGGATGACGTTGGAGCGTTCGTCCTTCGATACCGATTAATTCAGATTTTTCAGCCACCTCATACATCTCTAACGCCCGCAGATTACAATCCAAGGTTAGTAGTGTTTGCGGATCGACAAGAAATAAAGCATCGGTGGATTCGTTAAAAATTACTTCCTGCAATTCCTTTTGCCGCACCAGTTCTTCTTCGATTAGTTTGCGACTGGTAATATCTGTCAGCGTGCCAATATAGCCAATAGTCTGGTTGTTGGGGTCAGTTTCTGGTAAAGATTGGATGTAAAACCAGATAATGCTACCATCTGGGCGCAAACATCTGCCTTCATTCTGGTAAATTACTTTGTGTTCGCAGGCATAAGACCAATCTTTGACTAGGCGATCGCAATCGTCTGGGTGCAAGGTATCTAGCCATCCCATACCTATTGCAGCTTCGATTGGTCTTCCTGTCATTTCGCTCCAGCGATCGTTAACATAAACACAGTTACCATAAGTATCAAAGCGGAAGATAGCTACTGGTGAAGCTTCGGCTAAAGTGGCATAGCGGCGTTCGCTTTCTTGCAAAGCTTGTTCAATTTGTTTGCGACTGGTAATATCTGTTAAAGTACCGATGTAACCAATGAGGTTGCCATTGACATCTATTTCTGGCAACATTTGGCTGTAAAACCAAGTAATAGTGCCATCGGGGTGTAGGTGTCTACCCTCACTATTTTTCCCACGCTTTTCGGCAACTGCTTTTTTACCTTCATGAATAATTTGCTCGCGATCGTCTGGGTGTAAGGCATTCAACCATCCCATACCCATTGCAGCTTCGATTGGTCTTCCTGTCATTTCGCTCCAGCGATCGTTGACGTAGATACAGTTACCATTAACATCAAAGCGGAAAATAGCTACTGGTGAAGCTTCGGCTAAAGTTGCATAGCGGCGTTCGCTTTCTCGCAGGGCTTGTTCTATTTGTTTGCGCTCGGTAATATCGTAATTAATACCCACCATTCTTGTGGGGTTGCCCCGCTCGTCTCTTTGAACTATAGCCGCAGCTTTAATAAAGTGGATGGTGCTATCGGGATGAATTACGCGAAATTCTGTGGCAAATTCCTTTTCTCCCCGCAAAGCAGCTTGAACGCTAGCTTCGGCTTGAGCTATATCTTCTAGATGGACTGCATTTACCCAATGGTGATATTTGACTGGAAGCTGAGATGTTTGCATTCCATATAATTCATACATCCGCTCATCCCAGTAGAGGCGGTCATGGATCAGATCCCAATCCCAAGTAGCGATCGCACCTGATTGGAGTGCTAAGGTTAAGCGGTTAGAGAGACTGTGTAACTGTTCTTCAATGTGTTTGCGATCGCTAATATCTTTATGAGTGCCTACCATCCGTACTGGAGCATTATTGCGATCGCGAGCCACAACCTTACCATAATTAGCAATCCATTTCCATTCACCGGATTTTGTCAGCAAGCGATAGTCAAAAGCATAAGGTGCATTGATATTTTGTAGATGAGCGTTGAGCAGATCCATTACCCAGGGTTTGTCTTCTGGATGAATTAATGACTCCCAAGTACTTACATCATTATCTAGCTCGTTTTCTTCATAGCCCAACATGTTTACCCAATTAGGACTTAAATATACTTCTCCTGTGGAGAGATTCCAGTCCCACAAACCATCACCAGACCCTTCCAAGGCTAACTGTAATCTTTCTTGGCTGACGCGCAGGGCAATTTCCGCTTGTTTGCGTTCGGTAATATCCATTACAGTACCGATTAAACGGCTGGGTCTGCCATTCTCATCAAATATCACTTCTCCCCGCGATAATAAATGAATTATCGCCCCATCTGTACGATATGCACGATATTCGTCTTTATAAGACAGTCCGTATTTGAAGGTTTGCTGTACTAATAGATCGTGAACTGGGCGATCTTCTGGATGGATTAACTCGCGCAACTCTTCGTAGCTAGGTGCGCCAGAGGCCGGATCGCGTCTAAAAATGCGAAATACTTCTTCTGACCAGGTAATGTTTTGGGAGGTAAAATCAAATTCCCAGCTACCTAAATGGGCAATTCGTTGAGCAAGATTGAGGTGAGCGGTATTTTGGCGTAATTTCGCTGCCATTTGTTTTTGCTGGGTAATGTCTTTGGCAATACCTAGCAATCCCATGATTTGCCCATTAGCATCACGCAAATCGGTAATTGACAACAGCACAGGTAAGCGGGAGCCATCCTTGTGAATATAAGTCCACTCCTGTTCATAGTTTTGTTGCTGTTGGCTAATTGCTGTCAACAATTCTAAATTGGGTGGAATTTCTCTACCTAGTTGCCATGAAACTGCGGCGGCTCGCTGTTGGAGTTCTTGCGGGTCGTGAAATACCATCGGCGTTAACCGACCAACAACCTCATCTGCTGTATAGCCCAACATCTTTTGGGCAGCCGGATTGAAAGTTTGGATAATTCCTTCTAAGTTTAAAGTAATGATGCCATAATCGCTACATGCCAAAATAGCTTGTTGCAGTCTAGTGATGCTCAAAAGTTGGGCTTCGGCTACTTTGCGTTCGGTGATATCTGTTCCTGAACCTGCAAGGCGAATTGCTTTCCCGGTTTCATCCCACAATGCTTGTCCCCGATCCAGTACCCAGATATAAGACCCGTCTTTACATTTAAATCGGTATTCTTCGCAAAATAAAGGTGATTTATGTTCTAGATGATCGCTCAGTGCTGTTAATACGCGATCGCGATCTTCGGGATGAATTTGATTTAACCATTGCTCTATGTTGTAGTGAATCTCATGTTCGGCAAAGCCGCGCATTTCTTGCCAACGAGCGGAAAGAAAGATTTCATTGGTTTTAATATTCCAATCCCAAATGCCATCATTACTCCCCCGGACTGCTAAATGCCAACGTTCTTCACTCTCTTTTAAAGCAGCGGTGCGTTGTTCTACTCTGGCTTCCAGTTCGTGGTTGAGCTGTTGTAATGCTTGTTCTGCTAGGATACGCTCGGTAATATCGATACATGAACCCATATAGCCTAAAAATTCACCATCATGGGTAAATCTGGCAACTCCTGTATCTAAAATCCAGCGATATTCACCATCATACCGTCGCAGGCGATATTCCATTCGGAAATTTTGCCGTGCCTTAAAAGCATCAATATAGGTATTTAAACAATGTTGAAAATCATCAGGATGTACCCCTTGTAACCAACCATCACCTAGCTCTTGTTCGAGAGTGCGTCCTGTAAAGTTGAGCCAGGTTTTATTGAAATAGTGACAGAGTGCGTTCAGTCCAGAAATCCAGATCAGCACGGGTGCAGTGTCTGCGATGTTGCGAAATCGCTCTTCACTTTCTCCTAGGTAAGCTTCTGTTTGTTTGCGTTCGGTAATATCTAAATCAATACCCATCATCCGGGTAGGATTACCATGTTCATTGTAAAAGACTTTACCTTTACTAAGTGCCCAACGCAAACTGCCATCGAGTTTCACAAAGCGAAATTCGATGTGGTAGTCTTGTTTTTCATAAACAGCCCGATTAATCGCTTGTAATACCATATAGCGATCGCCTGGGTAAATCATGGCGACAACGGTTTCATACTTACCATTGAAGCTACCGGGAGTTAGTCCAAAAATTCTTTCTAGGTTAGCAGACCAGTGAACTTCTCCGGTTAAAATATTCCAGTCCCAATTACCCATACCAGCAGATTCTAAAGCTAGATGCAAACGCTCCTCGTTTTGGCGCAAAGCTGCTTCGGTTTGCCGCCGTTGGGTGATATCTTCAACTACAGAAATGAAATAGTCGGGTTTGCCTAAGCGATCGCGTACTAGAGAAACTGTTAAGTTAATCCAGATAGGGGAATTATCTTTGTGGATATAACGTTTCTCCAAGGAGAAAGTAGCAATTTCCCCAGCTAACAACTTCTCGGTTTGCGCTAAATCCACAGACAAATCTTGCGGATGGGTAATTTCTTGAAAGGTTAAATTCTCCAGTTCCGCCGCCTGATAACCGATAATTTCACAAAAGCGCTGATTAACGCGGATAAATTTCCCTGCAAGGGATACATGGCTCATCCCCACAGCTGCTTGCTCAAAGGTGTTACGGAAACGTTCTTCACTAGCGCGCAAATTTTCTTCGGCTTGTTTACGCTCGCTAATATCCATCAACACGCCGAGCATTCGCAGTAGTTGTCCAGATTCGTCGTAAACTCCCTTACCTTTTTCCCCTAGCCAATGAATACTGCCATCTTGCCACATGACGCGGTATTCCACTGCATAATCAGTTTGGGTGGCGATCGCTTGACTAAATTCTCGCGCTACCAATTGCCGATCGTCTGGATAAATTAGGCTCAAGTGCTGCTCAAATGTGAGCTTGAAGTCACTTCTGGTATAGTCAAAATAGCTGATTGTATTCTCACTCAGAAATATTTCATTGCAGCTTGGGTTCCATTCCCAATAACCAATGTGGGTTAAATTCAGGGTAAGCTTGAGTTTAGCTTCGCTAACTCGCAATGCTGCTTCTGTGCGTTGGCGTTCTTGCAATTGGGCTTGTAACTGCTCATAGGCGCTTGCTTGCTGAATCGCGATCGCTATTTGTACCGCCAGTTGCTCTAATAAATCTAACTCTACTGTTTGCCACTGACGAGATGCGGAACATTGATGAGCCACTAATAAGCCCCATAAGCGATCAGCTACTACAATCGGGACTACCAAATTGGCTTTGACTTCAAACTGTTCCAGGAGTTGCAAATGACAATTTGTTAAACCTGCTTGATAAATATCGTCAATTGCGAGTTTTTTTCCTTGCTGGTAGGCGCTGGCTACTTGTTGCTGTGGAAACCAGGTGTCTTGAATTTGCTTACCTAAAGTTACCGTCCATCCCGGAACCACCGACTCGGCAACTATTGTACCGCTCATATCCGGTTGAAATTCATACACTATTACCCTATCGGCTCCCAGAAACTGGCGTACTTCTTGTGCTGTAACGCGGAGAATTTCTTCTAAGTTCAGAGACTGACGAATGCGTAAAGCGATCGCGGCAATTAATTGTTGTTGTTCTCGGCTTTGTTCTAACTGTCGAGCAAGCTGTAATCTTTCAAATCCGTAATGAATGGCACTGTTAAGAACTTCAGGTGTCAGCTTATCTTTAACTATATAGTCTTGAGCGCCGTTTTTCATCGCTTGAACAGCGATCACCTCATCTCCCTGCCCTGTCAACATAATTACAGCAGATTGAGTATTATTCAGGGTAACTCGCAATTCCTGAAGCAACTCTAACCCATTGTCATCGGGTAGGGAAAAGTCCAGCAAGATCACATCTGGTGTTTCCTGCTGACACCATTGTTTTGCTTCCCTAGCACAACTAAATTCCAGAATTCGGTAGGTATATCTGCTGTCCTCCTTTAACAGACGCCGCAATTTCATCCGATCTACGGTGCAATCATCTATTAACAGGACGGTGAGGCAGGAAATATGGCTCATAAATTCAAAAATCCAAACGCGATCGCGTCGTTAACCAAAATTTTACTGCGATAATCATCATCTTAGTAACTTGATAGTTACTCCTGGAATTCAGCACGAAAATAGAGAATCAAAATTTGTAAGTAAGTAGTTTAGCCAATTTTTGTAGTATAAGCTACTTGCTAACTTAACATTAGTAAAGTCAATTTTGTGATAATTTTCCTGAACTAACTTGAAAATAGGCATTGAGCATTGGGCATTGGGCATGGGAAAGCGAGATTTTCAAGTTTGGTTGTGGGATTTTCCCATGAGGGGCTAGCTTGAAAAAGTGCTAAAAGCGAAAGTAGGTAGGAAAGTGTGTTGCTGTCTTAAAAATAGTCTTGATTGTTTAGGTATATCGGCAGAGATTAAAGAACTGGATAAGCCAATTACGCGATCGCCTGTAATTCTCCCTCTACCGCTATCGCAAGCATTGAGAACTACTAAATAATTTTAAAAAATTAAAAATAATTAAAATGTAGGGTGTGTTGTCGCACAGCGCAACGCACCACTATAGCATCAATAGCTAACTAAACCGCAGAGGACACAGCGAAAAGTTTGAGCGGAGGTTTTCTCGGCTCAAACTTTTCAAGCTAGAGTAAACAGAGGAAAAATATTTACGATCTTTCAATTCCCCATGCCCAATGCCTATTAACTTTCAAAGCTCATCTTTGTTGCTTAATTCTTTTTCTATATTATCTGCTCCATATCCTACAGCTACAATGATATTTTTGATAGTTTCCGCATCGCTATTAGCTGCAATTTTTCCGATTAATACAGCTATGTGAGTTTTATCTTTAGTAAATACTTGCCAAGCTGCTACTTTATTTAGACTGCTATTTTGTAATAACTTATTGGCAATATCCGCCGAAAATGCTCCGGGGGATACGTAACCAATAGATGAAATATAGCGGATTTCTAAGTTTCCTAATTTTTCGGTCTTCGATTCGACAAAGACTACTTGCGCTCTTTTATTTTCTGTTTCTACTAATAATTTAAAATCTCCATTGGGAATTATTTCGTATTTTACACCCAGTTTATCGAGTGTCTCTTTAATACGGGGGTCTGCTGGAGGTTTATTATTAATTTGAGCGGATACAGTCTGCATAGAGATAGCAACCCCTATAATTACAGAAGTTGCTAATTTTAACAGGCGTTTCATGGGATTTTGCTGGTATTTAATAGTTGTGAAAATTGTGCTTTAAATTATCAAAAAACTTCAACTAGATACTTCAATTGGCTTCAACAATAAGCGTAAATACAGCCCAATCTACAGGATTTTTGTACTTTTGTCTGGTAGCCAACATTGCTTGTCTTAGGGCTGCTGCTTTATCAGAATTATGTTGGAAATGGCGATAAAATTCACTCATTAAAAATGCGGTAGACTCATCTGGTACAGCCCAAAGAGAAACAATCACACTCTTAACTCCAGCGGTAATTAAGGAGCGCGATCAACCAATGACGCCATCGCTTGTAATATTACCACCTCCGGTGTTACAAGCACTGAGTACAACTAAATCGGCGTTAAGTTTCATGTCAATAATTTCCCCGGAGGTTAATAAACCGTCATCTTTTCCGCTAGGAGCCAGAGCGATGGCTCCTGGTACGCCCAAGCCTTTAAAATCATCGAGTAAGCCGTGAGTAGCAAAGTGAATGATTTTGGCTTTGTTCATTTTCTTTACCATTGCTGTCTCTGTGGCTTGTTTACCTGTAATTGCTTGCGTCTTTAATAAATTTGCAATGTTAATTGAAGGCTTTTATTGTCAGGATTATATTTTAGCTTGATGTCCTAATCTATATGGCTACGACTATACTTAGCAATGGGAAAAAACAATATGAAAGGACAGCTAATTGAACGAACACAATCAGCTGTCCACACACAACACAAACATCCAGTTCAGGCGATTACTCAGCAGTTAAACAGCAATAATCGAGCAGAAAACTACTAATCTTCAGGCAAAACCCATTTTGGCGGTTCCATAATTTTTCGCCGTAGTCGTTCTTCTGCCATTTCCAGCATTTTATCTAATGAAGTATCTTCAATAAATTGTGCTGCGGCTTCTCGAAATTCAAGGTTGGGACATTTATCCCCTAAAACACAACCGTTTACGCAATCTACAGCGCAGTTAATTTTTTGCTCCACAGTGAACCCCTCTCTATCAGAGCGTTTATCTACTCTTCAGGTAAATCTTACCTTGCTAATTGCTCTCCTATTAGTTTAAATACTCACCATTATTTAGTATAGAAGGCCTCGATCCCCAGACTTCTGTCTGTAGTAGGAGACAAAATAGAGTTTCCAGTCTGGGAAGCTACTTTGGGATCGGGGTATACAGTAACTGTTAGGCTCGTATTATATTTGCTGTAAAGGGCGCTCATGTCGGAAATATTTGCCACTACTGGAACCATTGCCGCGATCGCAACTGCTGTTGTCCCCCAACAAGGTAGCGTGGGTATTGTGCGGGTGTCTGGTTCCCAAGCGATCGCGATCGCCCAAATTCTGTTTCATGCTCCTGGGCGTCAAGTTTGGGAAAGTCACCGCATTCTTTACGGCTACATTCGCCATCCGAAAACGCAAACACTGGTGGATGAGGCTTTATTGTTGATTATGCAAGCACCCCGTTCTTATACCCGTGAGGATGTGGTGGAATTTCATTGTCACGGGGGAATTATGGCGGTGCAGCAAGTCTTACAGCTATGTTTGGAAAATGGGGCTAGGCTCGCGCAACCGGGAGAATTTACGCTGCGTGCCTTTTTAAATGGGCGTTTGGATTTGACACAAGCTGAAGGAATTGCCGATTTGGTTGGGGCGCGATCGCCTCAAGCTGCGCAAAGTGCTTTGGCTGGATTACAAGGTAAATTAGCTCATCCGATCCGTCAGTTACGCGCTAACTGTTTGGATATTTTGGCAGAAATCGAAGCGCGGATTGATTTTGAGGAAGACTTACCTCCGCTGGATCGTAAAGCCATCATATCAGAAATTGATCGCATCGCCGCAGAAATTACTAATTTATTAGCAACCAAAGACAAAGGTGA
The DNA here is from genome assembly GCF_014697075.1 of Tolypothrix sp. FACHB-123. Classification (GTDB taxonomy): domain Bacteria; phylum Cyanobacteriota; class Cyanobacteriia; order Cyanobacteriales; family Nostocaceae; genus Aulosira. The sequence continues at coordinate 17,834 of NZ_JACJRE010000071.1, forward strand.
ATTGCTGCGCACTGGTTTAAAAGTGGCAATTGTGGGAAGACCAAATGTAGGCAAATCGAGCTTGCTGAATGCTTGGAGCCGGAGCGATCGCGCCATTGTCACCGATTTACCTGGAACTACCCGCGATGTTGTGGAATCCCAGTTAGTAGTGGGTGGTATTCCCGTGCAAGTCCTGGATACGGCGGGGATTCGGGAGACTACAGACCAGGTGGAAAAAATTGGCGTTGAGCGATCGCGCCGTGCAGCTAGTGCAGCGGATTTAGTACTATTGACCATTGATGCATCAGCAGGGTGGACGGCAGGGGATGGAGAAATTTACGAGCAAGTACAACATCGTCCATTAATTCTTGTAATTAATAAAATTGATTTAGTCTCAGCAGATATCAAAAATATTCTCTTATCCAAAATTCCCAATTTTCAATGGCAAATTTTTACAGCAGCAGCCCAAAATCAAGGAATTGAAGATTTAGAAACGGCTATTTTAGAGTTAGTTCAAGCTGGTAAAGTTCAAGCTGCTGATATGGATTTAGCAATTAATCAAAGACAAGCAGCAGCTTTAACAAAAGCTAAAATCTCTTTAGAACAAGTGCAGCATACTATTGTCCAACAATTACCCTTAGATTTTTGGACAATTGACTTACGAGATGCAATTCACGCATTAGGAGAAATTACTGGCGAGGAAGTCACAGAATCAGTACTCGATCGGATTTTTAGTAAATTTTGTATTGGTAAGTAGGTGGTAAAAGAATGAGACAGATAAATTCCTAGGGGTGGAGTTTACTTACTCTGAAAGACCATGTATAGCTGTTGACTGTTGACTGTTGACTGACTCGAAAGGTTTTTATTTTCAGGATTTAATCTATCTGGCTACGGCTATATATGTGATGATAATTAAATTAATCGGTATGATTTTTGCCTAATTTTAAGTTTAAATTGAGAAAAGTTTTATGTCTTTTATTGATGACATTGAGCCAGTAAATGCATTAATTGTTGGAGCTAGCCAAGGTATTGGTTTAGGTTTTGTGAAAAAATTACTCCAAGATGAGAGAATTAGCCGAATTTATGCAACTTATCGCCAAGTAGAATCAGCGAATGAGTTAATTAATCTAGCTGATGACAATCCTGATAAATTAATTTGTTTGTCAGTAGATATTACTGAAGAATCACAAACTGTAGCAGCCATTCAACAAATCCGTACCCAAGTTAACAAGCTGCATTTGGTAGTTAATTGTGTTGGTTTATTACATGAGGGAAATCTACAACCAGAGAAAAGTTTAAGACAAATAAATTCCGAAAACTTACTGCGCTACTTTCAAATTAACAGTATTGCCTCTGTATTGTTAGCCAAACATTTATTACCTTTATTTAAGCATCAAGAACGCAGCATTTTTGCCAGTATTTCTGCGAAAATTGGCAGTATAGGTGATAACCAACTAGGCGGTTGGTATGGTTATCGTGCTTCTAAAGCTGCATTAAATATGTTCATGCGTACAGCCGCAATTGAATATGGTAGAAGTTGTCCAAAAACTTTGGTGGTGACATTACATCCAGGAACAACTGATACGCGCCTTTCGCGCCCATTTCAAGGAAATGTTCCCTCGGAAAAGTTATTTTCTGTAGAACGCACTGTTACCCAATTGCTAAATGTCATTGAACAACTTCAAGACGGCGATAGCGGACAATTTTTTTCATGGGATGGTAGCCGCTTGCCTTGGTAGGATAAATTATAGTATTTTTGTACTGTGCGAAATATGCTGACTTGGTCACAGCTTTAATAGCTGCTGCCAAACAACTTACCAAAAAGTATATTTATAATCAAACTATGTCAGCTAGAGATATTTTCCATCATGCTGTTCGTTCAGCATTAGAGAAAGATAATTGGATAATTACTGATGACCCTTTATCAGTTAAAGTGGATGAAATAGAGTTTTATATAGACTTAGGAGCCGAGCGACTTATCGGTGCTCAAAAAGCTGGGCAAAAAATCGCTGTTGAGATTAAATCATTCCTAGGTACATCAGAAATTAGTGATTTTTATGTGGCTCTTGGTCAGACGCTAACATATCGCTCAGTATTACGCAAAAAAGACCCAAAGAGACTTTTATATTTAGCAATTGCTGAGGATATTTATCGAGATTTTTTTATTCGTGCTTTTATTCAAGAGATTATTGCTGAACATAGACTGAAGCTTCTCATTTTTGAACCTATTACAGAAGAGGTTTTGCTATGGAAGGAATAGACTATCGTGAATTAGTGCAGAAAATTCTCAAAGGTCATTCAAGCCACAATGCCAATGATGTTACAGAAGTACAGCTAATTTTTGATTTAGAACGCGATCATTATCAAGTTCTGCATTTGGGATGGGAAGGATTAAAGCGAGTTTACGGTTGTATCATTCATGTTGATATTAAGGATGACAAAATTTGGATTCAACGCGATGGAACTGAGGTAGGGGTGGCTAATGAGTTAGTTGCGGCGGGAGTGCCAAAACAAGATATTGTTTTAGGTTTTCATGCGCCTTATAAACGGAAGTTTACTGAGTTTGCCACTGGCTGATCGATCAAGACACAGGCAAAAGAAAACATTCCTTCTGCCATCTGCCATCTGCATTTTTTAATCGCTTTGCAAAACTTGGGCGATCGCAACTAATAATTCGTCTGGATCGACTGGCTTGGAGAGATACATCTGAAATCCAGCTTCCAAGGCTTGGCGTTGATTAATTTCGCCTGCATAGGCAGTTAAGGCGATCGCTTTTAATTGTCCTCCTTGTTGTGGCGGTAAAGCTCTAATCTTCTGGAGTAATGTATAACCGTCCATTTCTGGCATACCAATGTCAGCCAATAAAATATCAGGTACTTTTTGATTGAGTACCTCTAACACCTCTTTGGCTGAAGAGACAGCGATCGCAGTAGCACCCGCTTCTTCCAGAATGAAGGTGACTAATTCGAGATTGTCTGCTTCATCATCTACCGCTAGTATCTGAATTCCCTGCAAAGTTCCCATCTCTGTTGTTGATGCTTCCACCTCTGTTGTGGAAGTTGATGTTAATAGTAGTGGTAGTCTGACTGTGAAGGTGGCTCCCTGTCCTTCCCCTGGACTTTGGGCTTTCACAGTTCCCCCATGCAATTCTACAATGTGTCGTACAATTGCTAACCCTAAACCCAAACCGCCAAAGGTTCTGGTAATACTGCTATCAGCTTGGCGGAAGGAATCGAAGACGTAGGGTAAAAATTCTGGGTTGATACCTCTGCCGGTATCTGTGACTTGAATTTGCGCTGCTGTGCCAGTTGTCTCTAATTTAATATTGATTTGACCGCCACTAGGGGTAAATTTCACGGCATTGGAGAGTAAATTCCACATTACTTGTTGTAACCTTGCCGCGTCACCTAAAACATGACCGACATTAGATGTAAAGTTAACCAGAATTTCAATGCCTTTAGCTTCCGCTGCTAAACTAATTGTTTCAATGGCGGCGGTAATAGTTGCTTTTAAGTTAACAGGAACCGAATTTAAACTGAGTTTACCTTGTAATATTCGCGAAATATTGAGTAAATCTTCAATCAACTGTACTTGTAAATGAGCATTGCGCTCAATAGTTTCCAAGGCGATCGCTTTTTTGTTCCCATCTAGATTGCCTTGACGGAGTAATTTCGTCCAGCCCAAAATTGGATTTAAGGGTGTGCGCAGTTCATGAGAAAGAACAGCAAGAAATTCGTCTTTTGTGCGGTTGGCGACTTCTGCGGCGGCTCTAGCGCGTTTTTCTGCTTCATAAAGTTGGGCACGAGCGATCGCACCGGCTGCTTGCTGACATATAGCTAAAATAAACGCTCGTTCATCGAAATTGAGGGCGGAAAATTCCTTAAATCCTAGGGTAATTCCGCCTACTGCTCGACCTTCAACCATTAAAGGTAAGGAAATCCAAGCAGCATAATCATACTTAGCATAGGTATCTGCTAGGTGGGGATAACGAGCCATGCGCTGCTGGTTTGATTCTTCCCAGACAGGTTTTCCGGTGCGTATAGCGTCTGGTAGGGGGCTGGATGTGGCGATCGCAATTTTCCGCCATCTATTGATAATCTCTGTTTCAAACCCAACAGCGTGGATGATTTCTAATTCGCTGCGGTTTTCACAGACAATGGCGACAAGCGCCGCAGCCGCATGAAGCACGGATCTACTCTGTTCAACAATTACTTCCGCTACTTGATTTGGTGTGAGGGATTCGGAAAGAGCGGCGGTAACTGATTGCAAACGCGCAGTGCGATCGGCTATTTGTTGTGCTTGTTCATACAAACGTGCATTAGCGATCGCCATTGCGGCTCGGTCGGCTATATCTTTTAATAACCTGGGATAATCATGACTGTAGGGATTTCCCGGACGTTCCCGGGAAATGCTGAGTGCGCCAATAATTTGGTCTTGCACTTTCAACGGTATGATCAACAAACTATAAACGCCGAACCGCTCTAAATAAGGCAAATATTCTGGGTTAATGTCATGACGCAGTTGTTCTGGTGATACCACTGGCAAAAAAACTGTCTCACCTGTTTGTATCACTTGTCCAGTGATGCCATCACGAGCAGAACGGGGTTTTTCTAGAAGTTTGCCTATTAATTCTTTGATTTCTGGATTGATATGGTAGTAAGACACCGTATCTAGCCACTGCTGATCTGCCGATAACAAACTCAAAACGCAAGCATCACTAGTCAACTCACCAATAAGTTGAGTGATCGTGTCTAAAATCGTTGATAAATTTAACCTAGCTGCGGCAAAAGTTTGTGAAGCTTGGGCTAAAAACCGCTCTCGTTGCTCGCTGCGTTTCTGGTTATCAATATCTGTAGCTGTGGCTAACCAACTCAGGATACTACCATTTTCCGCTTTGATGGGCACAATTCTAGTTAAATGCCAGCGATAAACACCATCAAATCTTTTGAGGCGAAACTCAATGGTATAGCTATTACCTGTTTCTAAAGCCTCTGTCCATTTATTTTGGGCTAAGGGAAGATCGTCAGGATGCAAAACTGTTCGCCATCCACTAGCTCTAGCTATTTCTGGCGTCAGTCCAGTGTAATCTATCCAACTTTGATTGCAGTAATTTGTGATGCCATCAGCATCAGACATACAGACAAGCTGGGGTAGAGATTCTGCTAAAGAACGATAGCGTTCCTGACTCAAGCGTAAAGCTGCTTCGGCTTGCTGACGTTCAGTAATATCATGGGCAATCCCAATTATTTGCTGTGGTGAACCATTGTCTTTGCGAGTAAAAATTAAATCCCGGCTCCACAACCAGCGCCATTCTCCATTATTGTGGCGCATTCGGTACACTCGCTCAATAATTTCCCCATCTTCGGCTTGTGCAAAACGTTCTAAGTGTGCGGATAGGGTGACAAGATCATCTGGATGTATCAGCAGAGTCGATAACTGGTTACCCATGTCTTGCACTTGGGCGGGCGTGTAACCTAAGATGTCTGCGATTTGCCGATTAACATAGACATTCCGCTGCTCAATCAGGTCATAGATGTACAATAACCCAGGGGTAGCATCGGCAACTCGTTGGATGAACCGCTGATTTTCTTGCAATCGTAACTCTGTTTGCTTGCGATCGCGAATATCTTGAAACACCATGACACAGGTTGCAGGGCGATCGTACATTGCAGGTAAAGTATCAGCATGAACTAACAACGGGTAAATACCCTGAGGTGTGTGCCAGTTCAACTCTGCACCTTGAATTTTTTCACCTCGCGCCACTCTCATGGCGGGTAGTTGTTCTGGGGGAATTGCTTTACCTGTAGCATCAGTGCAGTAAAAATCTGTGTCGTAGATTCCCGCCGGGCGATCGCGATAAATTTCACCTCCTGCCATGTCTTTGGCTGCTTGATTCGCAAAAGTAAAGCAAGCAGTATCCGGATCAATAAATACCAGGGGAATAGGTAGCAAATTTAATACAGCTTCTAACCATTGCCGCTGAGTTTCTGGTTTTGCTGCTAATTCTTGGTTGTCATTAATTTTGCTGCTTTGACTAGGCAGTAATACTGAAGCTGGAGGCTCGCCGCCATCAAAATTGCCATCCTCAGAACTTGTTGCTAAGCTACGTGCAAAGCGTTCTACCAACTCAGAGCGGGAAATACCGCGTTTATTTGCTTCATCCTTCAGGCTTTGCCAAGCTGTCTTGGTTAGTGATAAGTTGACTGCCTGTTTTGATTCTAATCCCCAACTGTGAATGAATTTACCTGTGCGATCGCGTTTCACTTAGGTCATGCCCGTATACCTATATGGCTGAATTTATTAAATCACAGGAATAAAGTTTTGAAATCTAACTCGTAGTCCGAGGAAAATCTACTTTTAGGATGATGACAAAGCTGTTAATGGTTGATGGTTGACGGTTGACGGTTGACTGTTAACAGGCATAATGTTGTTCTAACCAAGTTTCTAAATCTTTCATCACTTCTGGGTAATTTATATCACTTTGTAATTCATGATAAGCATCTGGATACACAATGCGCAGCTTATCTTGATAAGTTACTAACTGGTAAAATATTTCACTACCTTCTGGTAAAGCTACGGTATCGGCTGCACCATGAAGAATTAATAGCGGTAATTGCCATTCTCCAGCATGGGCGTAAATCCAATCAACTGTGGCAAAGTATTCTGTGGCTAATCTCGCAGTTCCTAAAGTATGTCTGAGTGGATCAGCAGCGTAGGCAGATATCACCTTTTGATCGCGGGAAGCAGCAGATAAATCAATACCAGTACTTAAGCTAAACTGCGGCCAAATTCGCGAGAGGAGCTTACCTAAAAATAGACGAAATTTGGATACACCAACTTTACCTATGGCTGGTGCTAGAGCGATCGCACCTTGTAATGTTGCAGCTGCTTGGGGATGGCGCAAAATATAATCTAAAACCACCACTCCGCCTAAGCTATGACCCATAATAAATATTGGGCAAGCTGGATGCAGATTTTGAATTAACTCAATAAAAATTCTTAAGTCTTCGCGAAACTCCGCCCAACTATTAATATAACCACGCTGTCCAGGCGATCGCCCATTACCCCGCATATCAAAAGCGTAGATAGCATATTCCTGAGGTAAGAGTTGTTCAATAATATTACCAAACCGACTGCTATGCGCTCCTAAGCCATGCACAATGACTAATATTGCCTTTAATTTACCTTCTGGTAACCAAGCTTGGTAATAAAGAGCCAGTTCTCCCACACCTTTAAAAGTATCTTCACTGTGGTAAATCATTTTGTTAATTTTTAGGAATTTTTTTGAATTTTCTCACTAGAGATTGGTTAATAATTTGGTTTTAATAATTATGATTTGTTTATCAATAGTAAAAATAATTTTCGGGAATTTGTGGTTAAAAACTGCCCTGAAGACCCAAATTTGCTAGGAAGAAAAAATCAAACACAATCACACAGTTTACCACCTGTAACAGCAGCTGCAATTCAGCGAGTGCGAGAGGGTTTAGCGGCGGCTATTGATCCGGCTGTGGGAGAAATTATGACAAAAACTCTCCAACAATTAACAGCCATGACTGTTGAGGATTCAGAACCGAGAGTTAGCGGTGGGGTGCGGCGTTTCGTTTTGCGATCGCTCATCCATACTTTCTTCCGCGTCCAGGTAGAATATTTAGAAAGGCTACCCCAAAAACCAGCGATTTTAGCTGTTAACCATCTCCATCATATTGATCCCTTTGTTTTACTAAGCGAAATTCCTACCCACCCTTACTACTACATCCTAGGTGATGCCCGTACCCTCTACAACAAATGGTGGAAACGCCTCATTCTCAGCTTTGCAGGCGGTGTCATTCCCTTAGCTAGAATCTGGAAAGAAGAATCTGCTGTGATTGCAGAAGCGCAAGCTGGAAGGAAAGACTTAATAGAATTAGCCACAGCAATTAAAGAGAACGTACCCACAGGTAAAGATATTCAAACACTACGACAAATAGATAACATTGTGCTGACAATCTTAACTCGTGGTGATGGGTTAGTTCTCTTCCCCGAAGGACGATTAGGAGATACTGAAGGTAAATTACATGTACCCTTGAAACGCGGAAGTGTAATTTATGCTCTCAAAGCTGGCGTACCCATAGTCCCAATTGCATTAATTGGTACTCATGACTTATTTTTAGGGAAAAAGTTAACGATTCGCTTTGGTGAACCTTTGTACTTTTCTCTCAGCAGCACACCCAAGCGTCAAGAAGTTGATGCAGCTGTAATAGCCGTAGAGAATGCAATGCTGGCTTTATTACCTGAAGATTACCAAGAACCAACTGGAATCAAGTTATTTCGCCATTTACTTAACCATATATTTTGGTAATTAAATTTAGCTGTAGCGGTCTTCGTCACCCCTGTAGCGGTCTTCGTCACCCCTGTAGCGGTCTTCGTCGCCCCTGTAGCGGTCTTCGTCAGCCTTGTAGCGGTCTTCGTCGCCCCTGTAGCGGTCTTCGTCAGCCTTGTAGCGGTCTTCGTCAGCCTTGTAGCGGTCTCCGTCAGCCTTGTAGCGGTCTTCGTCAGCCTTGTAGCGGTCTCCGTCATCCCTGTAGTGGTCTCCGCTTTCACGTTTGCGGCTCATACGTAGAAATATACAGCAGATTGCCAGTTGCTGAGGTACATATTATCGTTGATTGTAGGGGCATTGGCACTGCCATGCCCCGAAGCGCGTACCTAATTTACCTATTTGTATCAATTTTCAAGTGAAAAGGTATTACTTAACGCCTAAGAAACCTCGTAAAAACATCATCAGATTTACAAATATGGTTTCTAATAAAACCATAATACTATCAATAAATTCTAAGATTCTTTGTAAGATGTGTTTTTCATAGCCAACAAATGTCGCTTTAGTTTCAATCCAATCAGGCTTGGCTTCTATTTGAGCATAAACTTGGCGATCGCTTTTTTGTTGAGAGCTAGGTAAATTCTTGGGAATATTAGAGGTAACTTTAGCAGATTTTTGGTGTTTTTGGGAATGATAGCGAGATTTTTTGGATTTTTCTCCCATCCCAGCTTTCGATTTGGAGTTTTGCGCAGATTTATGCTGATTTTTAACTACATTTTGAGGTAAAGAAGTAATGGCTGAAGAACTGACAGCCGATTTAATTGACGGTTTCCCAATCGCTTCAGACTCACCATACAAATCACTCCAGGTTAACCAAGCATCGGCGTTGACATCTTGATTTCCTAGGCGACTATTAATTAATCGGTTACCTGTTGCTTGAATTTCTCTATCGCTGATATCTAGCTTTTTATAATGTCCCACACCAAGAAAGTAATTGAGCGCAGCTTCAATTAACGCCTCAAAATTAAAGCTTTGTTTGGTTAATTCATCACTGCTGGCTGTGATTTCTCCTTTAGCAGTTAATTGTTCTTTACCATAAAGAAATATATTCAACTGAGTTTGAGCAATGTGAATCATTTCTTGACTGCGTTGCTGGATGGGAACTAACGCCTTAGCTTCTAAATTGGCTACTGCTGTATCGAGGAATGTTAAGGTTTTTTGATAATTGCATAAATCTGACGACTCATTAACTATACTTTCAGGTAATGCAGGTATTGCTTGCGGATTGTTCCCAGTAAGTTTGGCTAATAAACGTTCAATTTCTGGTAGAGGATTAGCTTGTTTTTTTCCTGCTAATAATTTTCCAGAATGCCAGTAATGAGATACTTCATTAATAATTTTTGCTTCTAATTTTACTTGTTGTTGCGGTGTCAAAATATCGAGAATTTCATTATTTGTAGTCACGAGTAATAAATTGCGCTTTTCTATATTCGTGGCAATTCCTCGTACCATTGAATACATAGGCGCATGGTTGAGATCCTGAATCTGGTTTTCTGGAATAGTTAGGGATGAAACTTGCTTCGAGTCAGCAGGGGATTTTTTTGCAAAAATTTTCTCCTGAATAACTTCCAGAAAGTCTAAAGGATTGGGCAATGATAATCTGTCGTTTGAGGGGGTGGCAGTATCATCGGCAAATGGTAAATTTTTGACAGTCTCTAGTACATTTACAATGGGCGTATCAGCAGCTGGTGGAGTCTGTGGTTCTAACTGCGGTTTGGTTTGAGTTGGTTGACCATCTAAGGTTCTCTGTGATGATTGACTAGACTGCAACCACATATATACAGGATACAGTAGGGCTTCAGCACCCCATTTAGTGGCGACTTGCACATACCGTATGGTGTTTCCTACTTGTTCTGTCAACCGCCGAGATTGCTGGTGGACGAAGTTAAAGATTCTGCTTTGATAACGACCAGAGGAACCGGAAGACATGGTAGTGATTTGTTAGTTAGAACTTGATTGATCTGTGAGACTCCCACTGCACAGTCAAAACGACAAATTTTTCATTATCGTAAGTGCCCTAATCTTAGCCAAAATATGACCCTTTCTGTAAACCAATCTCATACTAAATTAATCTCTGAGGCAATTGAGCAATTACGTGCTTGTTGTCAAGTCAATGTCCAGTCTCAATGGTTATACTGCGAAGCTGACGGTAATATTGCTGATGTAATGGCGTTGGATTTGTCGCAATGGGCACCAGTCGAGCTAAATGAAAAAGGCAATATTCCTTGGAATGCAGGGAAAAAAGTTGTCTGGTTGCTGCAAAAGTTGGTGGTTCCTCAAGATTTACAGGGTTATCCTTTAGCTGGGTTGGCTTTGCGGTTGGCGTTGCTTTGGTGGGCTGATGGGGCTGAGGTTTATGTGAATGGGGAGTTGGTGCTGGAAGGAGATTTATTTGATTGTGCGCCGAGAGTGCTGTTGAGTCGGGGGGTACAGCCAGGTGATGAGTTTACTGTGGCTTTACGGTTGGTGAGTCCGGGACATGATCAGGGTGCTTTGGTGCGATCGCTTTTAATTTACGAGTCTGCTGATTATAATTATCCCGATGTGGGTTTTGTGGCTGATGAGTTGGCTTTGGTGCAGCTTTATTTAGAAAGGTTTGCGCCGGATAAGTTGGCTGTGTTGGCTGAGGTGGTAGGAGGGATAACGAACCGCAGAGGCGCAGAGAACACAGAGGAGGAGAGGGAAGAGTGGTTATTATATATCCGCGATCGCTTAATTAAATCTAAAATCCAAAATCCAAAATCTAAAATATATTTGTTGGGTCATGCGCATTTGGATTTAGCATGGTTATGGCCTGTAAGTGAAACTTGGAATGCAGCACAACGCACTTTTGAGTCAGTGCTGAAGTTGCAAAAGGATTTTCCTGATTTAATTTATTGTCATTCTACGCCAGCTTTGTATGCTTGGATTGAAGAACATCGCCCAGATTTATTTGCGCAAATTCAAGCAGCGGTAGCTGCTGGAAAATGGGAAGTTATTGGCGGTTTGTGGGTAGAACCGGATTTAAATTTGATTGCGGGAGAAGCGATCGCGCGTCAGTTATTGTATGGTCAAAGATATACCCAGGAAAAATTTGGCAGAATTTCGCCTATAGCTTGGTTACCCGATAGTTTTGGTTTCTGTGCAACTTTACCGCAGTTTTTCGCGAATGCGGGAATTGAATATTTTGTCACCCAAAAGTTGCTATGGAATGATACTACTAAATTTGATTATCAGACTTTTTGGTGGCGATCGCCTGATGGTAGTCAAGTATTTAGTTATATGTCTGCACTCATCGGTCAAGGTATCGACCCCATGCAGATGGCAAGTTACGCCTATGAATGGCAAACTCAAACTGGTATACCTGATGCGCTGTGGTTACCGGGAATTGGCGATCATGGCGGCGGCCCTACCCGTGATATGTTAGAAATTGCCGAACGTTGGCAAAATTCGCCCTTTTTCCCCAATTTAGAATTTACCACTGCGGAAACATATCTCCAACACCTCCTCAATTCTCCCCCATCCCCTCACCCTGTGTGGGATGATGAACTTTATCTAGAATTCCATCGCGGTTGTTATACTACTCACGGCGACCAAAAGCGTTGGAATCGGCGTTGTGAAAATTTATTGTATCAAGCGGAATTATTTGCAACTTTAGCCAGCGTCAGTTGTGGTAGAGAATACCCGAAAGCAGAGATAGAAAAAGCTTGGAAACAGCTATTATTTGAACAATTCCACGATATTTTACCAGGTTCTGCTATTACCCAAGTGTATGTGGATGCTTTGCCGGAATGGCAAGAAATAGAGCGAGTCGGAACGAAGATATTAAATGAATCACTTTTAGCGATCGCATCTCACATCAACTTACCACAACCACCACAACCAAATAGTGTACCTGTTGTTGTCTTTAATTCCCTCAATTGGCAACGTTCGGAAGTAGTTGCGGTAAACTTACCCACACCAGTAACTTCTCACCAACAATGGCAAGTTTACGATAATTCGGGAAATCAGATAATATCTCAGTTAAATGACTCATCAAACTTATTATTTTACGCCACAGATATTCCCTCCGTTGGCTATCGGCTATTCTGGCTCGTTCCTACTTCTGTTGTCTCCCCTTCTTCCCCACCTTCCGCAGACTGGGTTCTGGAAAATGAATATCTGCGCGTTGAGGTGAATCCCCACACCGGAGATTTAGCCACTGTCTTCGATAAAACCCATCAACGAGAAGTATTAAGCGGTGCGGGTAATCAACTCCAAGCTTTTCAAGATAGCGGCCAATATTGGGATGCTTGGAATATTGACCCCAATTATGCTCAACATCCTTTACCGCCAACTATCCTCAAATCAATTCAATGGTTAGAACAAGGCGCAGTCCAAAGTCGTTTGCGAGTCATACGCCAATTAGGTAAATCGGAATTCTGCCAAGACTATATATTATCTGTCGGCGTACCTGTACTCAAAATCGCCACCACCGTTGATTGGCAAGAAAGTCATGTGTTGGTGAAAGCTGCTTTTCCTCTCAACATCGAAGCAGACTTTGCTACCTATGAAATACCTTGCGGTGCGATTCGCCGTTCCACTAAACCGCAAACCCCTGCTGAAAAAGCTAAGTGGGAAGTTCCCGCTTTACGATGGGCTGATTTGACAAGAGAAACCCCTGGATTATATGGTGCCAGTTTACTGAATGATTGTAAATATGGTTATGATGCCCAACCCAACCAATTACGCCTAACTTTATTACGCAGTCCCCACTGGCCGAATCCTGAAGCTGACCGAGGTTTTCACGAATTCACCTATGCTTTATATCCCCACGCGGGAAGTTGGCAGTCAGCCCAGACTGTGAAACGCGGCTATGAGTTGAATATGCCGTTGTCAGTAATTGTTAATCCGCCCAATCATCATAATTCAGCTTCAAAAACTCCTGAAACCAGAAGTTTCCTCAATTTATCGGCTGATAACTTAGTATTAATGGCACTCAAACAATCTGAAGACAACCCACAGCAATTAATTCTGCGTTGTTATGAATGTCACGGTGATAACGCCCAGTTATGTTTGCAAAGCGATATGAGCTTAGTTATTGGCGATGCCGTAAATTTATTGGAGCATTCTCAAGCTAAGAGTACGAACATCGCTCTTTCCCATGCCCCATGCCCCATGCCCGATGCCCATTTTCCAGCCCATAAATTCTCATCTGGGCAACAAATCTTCACGATTAGCCCTTGGAAAATTAACACTTTCCAGATTATACCAGAAACGAACCCTTGATTTTACAGACGCAATCCCTCGCGTCTGTAACCTGCTTTAGCTTTAGTCTTCGTGATCTTCAAAGGGATCTGACAATTCCCTGCTAGGAGGGCCAAAGGATATATAGATTCCCCAGCCAGTAATACCGATAACAGCAATGGCGACAGAAATGATAAGAACTATTGCGGGTTCCATAATTGAAAGATTTATTATGAGTGCTATTCTTATAGAATATTACAGAAGATTAAAAAAAGCTTTGGCAAGTAATCTTAGGTGAACTATGGCACAAAGGACAAGGTTGGGAGATATACTGAGACCCCTAAACTCTGAGTATGGTAAAGTTGCTCCTGGTTGGGGAACTACACCAGTAATGGCTGTTTTTATGCTATTATTTTTCGTTTTCTTGCTGATTATTCTCCAAGTTTATAACAAGACCATCCTCATTCAGGATGTATTTGTTGATTGGCGCAGTCTAGGCCGTTAATCTAGACAAAGCTCAATAGCTTAAAGAATAAGTATAGTGACACCCGGCTCATCCGGGTTTTTTTGTAGATTCGATAAACAAAAGTTAATCAAAAACAAGTCAACATATATATAGGAAGACTGGGTTCTCCTTGTTTACTTCAACTGTTAATTTAGCGGAACAACACCATGAATATCTTTGGTATTGGCTTACCAGAAATGGCTGTAATTTTTGTAGTAGCACTATTAGTCTTCGGGCCAAAAAAGCTACCAGAAATTGGACGTAGCTTGGGTAAAGCTATTCGCGGCTTCCAAGAAGCTTCTAATGAATTTCAAACTGAGTTCAAGCGGGAAGCCGAACAACTAGAACAAGCTGTGAAAACCACTGCGGAACTAGAACCCAAGCAAATCGAAGCCGCCCCATCAGAACAGCCTAAAAGCTAACTAAAAGCTAAAATGAGTAGTTGGCAATTTTAGATTTTAGATTGCCGATTTTAAATTGTTGCTAAATCTCAAATCCTCAAGCTTCAATTATCACTGGCCTTGTGCCAAACTCAAATCCAAAATCCACGCATCCAAAATTGAATGACAGAGGCTGTTACAAAACCAGCTTTGGTAATTCCCCAGCTAATTGTCGGGTTGGGGAATCCAGAGCCAAAATACGATCAAACCCGCCACAATATTGGCTTTGCGGCTGTTGAAGCCATAGCCAGGGCGTGGAAAATACCTTTAGCAGAAAATAAGAAGTTTCAAGGCGAGTACGGTGAAGGTGTTGCGCCTGTTGGCGGTAAAGTCCGCTTACTCAAGCCCTTAACTTACATGAATCGCTCCGGACAATCTATTCAAGCAGTGACTAGCTGGTATAAATTACCGCCAGAGTCAGTGTTAGTGATTTATGATGAGATGGATTTACCTTTAGGTAAGACTCGTCTGCGCCTATCTGGTTCCGCTGGAGGGCATAATGGAATGAAAAGTGCGATCGCACATTTAAGTTCACAAAATTTCCCCAGGTTGCGTATTGGTATCGGTAAACCAAAAAATTCAGTTAATGATGATTCTGGGGCTGTTTCCCATGTATTAGGACGTTTTTCGGCTAGCGAAAATCAAGTCATGTCCCTAGTACTTCAGTTTGTAGTTGAGTGTGTAGAACTCAGCCTCAAACAAGGTGTAGAAAAAGCAATGAACCGTTGTAACAGCCGCAGCATTGAAATTCCTGAATCTGAATCAGCTTAAACACAGGCTGTTCAACGGTTATTTCGACATTCTTTTGGTTGATGGACAGCGATTGTCGCTGTCTCCATCTAACCGTAATTCAGGCATTTCACCCGCCCCACATCTGGGTAAAAGAATTAACTCACACCCTAATCAGGGGTGCGATAAACCTTTGTTAATTTTTTGTTAGCATCATGGCAACGTCTTGTTGCTTGTTTAAGAACTTGTCTTCAAACAGCGCTACCACCAAAATAGGTTTATTTAAAACGTCTCTTGCGTCTAGCTGCCACTGCTTTACGTTTGCGCTTTTCTAAAGGTGTTTCAAAGTGCCGATGATACTTTACGTCAGCTAATATACCAGCTTTGGAAACCTGGCGCTTAAAGCGACGTAGTGCTGAATCTATTCCTTCGTTCTCTCCTAAAACCACTTGGGTCATTCTTGCTGTATCCTCATGATCGATCAGTTTCTATTGTAATAGCACCCCCTAACTTAGCAAAACTCCCCTACCTAAATAACTATGAAAAACGTGGTTTTTGACGTTGGTTTAGGTTGTTTGTAATGCTTGAGCGTGCAAAATTCTAAAAGCTTAACATAATTTTTGCCATAGTTGAGAAGATTAAGCGATCTCATCTCTACATTCTCTGGCTGGAAAATAGTGTTGGCTTTTGACTGTTGACTGGGAAAAGAGATTTTTATGGCAAGGTTTGTGAAACTTTTTCGTGAATAGCTTGCTCATAATACATTGTATTACTTGTCATGCTTACTCAATGTTTAATTTAAAAATTGATTCTGCCCTGAGTCAGCATTTTATAGCCAGCAGCCAATGCTGTAAAAGCCACGAAAAAATTCCACAAGCTAGTAGGTTTTAAAATAACTCCACCGCTGAGGAAAACCAGAATTATTCCTAATCCTAAAAAAATAGGTTCTTTAGTACTTGTTATGCTAAACTAACAATCAAAATGCCAGTTTAACAAGCATCTAATTCGGAAGTTTTCAAAGTTTCTAAATCCATAAGCCGAGCG
>NZ_JACJRE010000072.1 GCF_014697075.1 Tolypothrix sp. FACHB-123
ATTCTACTTTGAGCATCCCTGCTTCATTCTCCACTACACCCATTTATTTACAGTAATATATTTTCTTGGGAAACTCCAGTTCTCAAAATGGACGAGGTTTATTTGGTCATTTTCTCGGTAAATTGGGGCAAGTTTATTTTATTTGGAGTCAATATTTCTTTGGTTTTTGTGGTGTTAAAACCAGAGAAAGTTAGGCTAGTAAAAATTGTCGCGAGATGATATTTTGTTCGGATTAGCGATGCTCCCAAAGGATGATGCACAGAGTATCGTTTGGAAGCGATCGCATAAGTCCTCGCGACTTGCAGGAGCCAACGAACATCTCGCTCAAAATTGTTTGAAAAATGAGAAATAGTCATTTCACAAATTGGGTGCAAACTACCTAGCTGTAGTATTTAGGAATTTTCAACCATGTTTCAGTTTGCCAATAAACAGCTGGCTTCGCAGCGTCTTTGTCTCAGCTTCGCCACCCTGAAAAAATATCGACTTGATGGAACATGGATTGAGGGCACCCATTGGGTACGAGTGAATAGTCGCTGTATTCTTTACAACCTAGAATTGATCCAAGATTGGTTGCATAATCGTCACGATCCCACCGCTCACCATCGGGCGATCGATTTATATCATGCTGGTTTAGCCAGTAATCAAAAAGGTAGTAAACGAAGGGGTGAGAAATGAAACCTATTCGCAATTCGCAATTGCGGACGTAATTGAAAATTGTTCCGTTGGGGACAGAGCAACCACTGAAATATTTGATGAGTGTGGTCTTCAATCAGTGATTGCCATCAATTCAAAAATCAGGCACAACAATCTCTCGACTATGCCCCACATAATGACGATAAATCACCTCTGGTGAGTTACCCACTAATTTCGCTACATCCTTCACGTCCATCCCACTCTTCAATGCCAGGGTAATAAAGGTATGTCGAGTCTGATAAAGCTTGCGGTATTCAATTCCATCTAGCTTGGTCAGAGTTGCTTTCCAACCTCGATTCGTCAAATTGTGAACATCAATCCACATTCCTTCTTTTGAAGGAAACACTTTTGCATCATCAGAAATAGTCACAGGTTTAATCGATTTCAGTAGGGTTGCCAGACGAGTGTTGATCGGAAAACTCCGCTTCTTCTGAGTTTTCAAACCTCTTTTGCAAACTAACCCAGACTCCGACACCACCACAGCTTGTTCAAAACGGATACTACTAAAGTCCAAAGAAATGTGCTTCCATTCCAAAGCAACAGCTTCAGATGGTCTACAACCTGTCATAAACAAAAATTCAATTAATGAGGCGTAATATTTGTAGTAACGACTTTCCTTGAATGCTTGAATAATGCGATCGCGTTCTTCTTGAGTAAATGCATTAATATCCGTATCTTCCCTTTCACCTTTGGGAATCTTGATATCACCTGCCATATCCTCAAATGGGTTTTCTTTGATTAACCCAGACTTCACAGCCCAATCGCAACAAGCAGATATTTGGGTCAAAATCCGTTTGCAGGAATTTGGAGTTTTATTAGCAATTAACCAATCCCGAATTGCGATCGCATCCGCAACCGACTTCACAGGGAGATTAATATTGATGCAGCGAGAGACTCTTTTGACATCCTTCGCCAAGGTACTGGGGGATAAACTGCCACGCTTGAAGTTGATATAGCCGTCCCACAAGTCTACTAAGGATGCTGCTACAACTGGTTTAGTAGATGTTTTCACCAAAGGCTGTGAGGATTCGGGCTTGTACTTGGCTAAAGTTGGGTCGAAATTTGCAGATAAAATATCTAACTCGATTTGCCTAGCCTTCATTTCAGCTAGCTTGCGGTTAGCTTTGGTATCTGTAAAACCCGTTGAGAGATAGTAGCGTTTGCCTGCGTAACGGAAGACAAGTTGCAGGCGATCGTTCGAGGTTTTTATTTGGACAGTTCCTTTAGAGGATTTGCTTTTGGGGGTTTGGTTCGCCATCGGGAACTCCTAAAATTGCCTGGATTAGCACGCCCAGATTTACCCCCAATTTACCCCCAAAATTTTGCCAACCATGTCCAAAAATAGCCAACACAGAATCTTCCTACACCAGATTTACACCACCGTAAATGGCTGAAATGGGGTTTTTGGAGAAACAGTAAACCCCTGGGAGCGTTAACTACCAGGGGTTTTGAGGATAATGCCAGGAACCAGACTTGAACTGGTGACACGAGGATTTTCAGTCCTCTGCTCTACCGACTGAGCTATCCCGGCTTGTTTTTTATTTGAGCCACGATTAATAAATTTAGCAAACTTATTACCATTATGCAAGAGCTTGATGGAAAAAAGTTTTATGCTGCTTTCATTGTCAACTTGATCCAGATGAACACAGCTACAAAGACGAGAAACTGAACCAAAACGATACTGGGGCCAGAGGCTAAGTTAAACATACCTGAAACCATCATGCCTACAAAACTGCTGCTAGAACCGATAATCACTGATAAAACTAGAAACCGGGTAAAATGGTGACTAATTAATTTGGCAGTGGAAGCGGGAATGACTAAAAAGGCATTGACTAATAAAACGCCGACAGCCTTAATGGCCACAGCTACAGCAAGTGACAACAGTACTACAAACCCATAGCGATACAACTGGACGGGAATACCTTGTACTTGCGCTACATCTGCATTGAGGGTCAATAAAATTTGTTGTCTTAGGGTTGATAGCAAGAATAGACTACTACCTATCAACACTAGCAGCGTCAAGATTAAATCTGTGTTGTCAATGGCGAGAATATCCCCAAACAGTACTCCCATCAAGTTACCGCGATAACCTTTGATGAGGCTGGCAAGAATCACGCCGATCGCTAAGGCTCCGGAGAGTACTATACTCAAGACGCTATCACTGGCTAAATCTGTTTTGTCAATCAAGTAAAGGACAATTACACCAAACACTAAGCTAAATGGCAGCAACATCCATGTAGGATTTAACTGTAGTAGTACGCCTAACGCCACACCAACTAAGGCTGCATGACCTACAGCATGGCTAAAAAAAGATAATTGGCGTAAGGTGACAAAACAGCCTAACAAACCGCCAAGTATTCCCATTAATACAGCACCAGCGATCGCACGCTGCATAAAAGGAAATTGTAACAACCGCACAAAGTCCTGAATATTGGCGACAGCTAGCCCAGTTATCTGCCAATCAGTAAATAAATTCATTTGTAAGCTTTTTAACTGATTAGCCTTTTATTTATCACAAATTGTTAGATAATTTTCTCTTAAATTCACTAGCACAACCAAAATAAATTAAAATTTGCACTGGCATAAGGTACGTTACAACCCGTTAAAGTCTCCTAGCTATATTTAGGTAATTTATTTTTGAATACTTCACGAAGCTCTCAGTACAAGTTTTGAATTGCTTAATGATGATGTTGGTAGCGACTAAAACCAGGCCCATAGGTTGCTAACAGATTCTGTGGTGAAAGCGCTATTTCTGGTTTACCAGTACAAACAACGGTTTGGTTGAGACAGAGAACGCGATCGCAATGGTGACTTACCATATCAATATCATGGGAAACCTGCAATATTGTCCATCCTTCCTGCTGCTTTAACTCGTTTAATAACAGATAAAAATCTGCTGCACCTTGCATATCTACACCCGCAAAGGCTTCATCTAATACCAAAAGTTTGCGCGGTATGACCAAACAGTAAGCTAGTAACACACGCTTAAGTTGACCACCGCTGAGAGTACCAATAGCTTGATTTCTTAAATGATAAGCATCACATCGCACTAAAGCTTGCTCTACTGCTGCTGCTTTTTCTCGGTCTTTTTTCCACAAATTTTTCCAGAAAGAACCTCTAGATCGTTTTTTCTGGGTAATTTTCTCCCATCCTAGCCCTACTAATTCACTGACCGAAATTGGAAAACTTCGATCGAAGATAAAATTTTGGGGCATATAACCCAATAAATGACGTAAATTTCCTAAACTTTTAATTTGGCGACCAAAGATTTCTACTGTGCCGCTATTATAAGGAATTAGTTCTAAAATAGCTTTGACTAAGGTACTTTTACCTGCGCCGTTCGGCCCGACTATAGCTGTATCTGTTCCTGACATTAATTCAAACGAAACATCACGCAACGCTAGATAACTGCCTTGATATACGGTCAATCCTTCTACTTTTAAAATAGGTAAACTCATTTTTGACTCGATTATATTCGTTATTTTTTATTGGTAATTTTGATAAATATTGGACTTGCCTTAAGATATTTATCATCATAAGTTGTTGCTTGATAAGTCTGGATTAAATAGCAACTAAGCAAGTATAAAAATTATGTTAGATTATTTTTATAATTTTTTGCATATTAAATTTTCACAATTAATAACTGACATCTGAAATATTGACTATTCCTCACTACTTACATGCTGCTTCCAGAGTTTGCAAATTTGCTTTCATAGCCTGGAAATAATGTTGTGGATCTGGCTCACCATTTTCCAAAGAATCTAATGTTTGCACATTTAACTTCAAATCTTGGGAAAGACTATTGAGCAATTTATTATCTGTTCCTGGTTCAGTCAACAAAGCTTTTACTTGATATTTTTTCACCGCATTGACTGCATTTTGCACATCTGTGGGTGAGAGTTGATCCTCAGGAATTTCGACCACAGCTACTTGCTTGAGGTTATAACGTTGGGCTAAGTAGGGATAGGCATCATGAAAGGTAATAAAGGTACAGTTAGGATATTTCTGCAAAGTTTGCTGAAATTGACTATTTAATTGGTCTAATTGTTGAATATAAGCTGCACTATTAGCTTCATAAGTAGCCTTATTTTGCGGATCGGCTGCTATCAATCCATCACGAATATTTATTACCTGTTGTTTAGCCATCACAGGGTCAAGCCAAATGTGCGGATTACCCCCAGCATGTTCGTGGTCGTGGTCGTGGTCTTTTTCTTCTTTACTAGTTTTGACAATTGGTGAAATTTCTTTCACAGGTTTAATACCTTTACTGGTATCGATTTCCGTGAGTTTGGGATTTTGGGCATTTTTGACGGTTTCTTCCAGAAATTCTTCTAAACCTAAACCGTTTTTTACCAGTATATTGGCAGTAGCGATCGCTCTGACGTTTTCTGGTTTGGCTTGATACTCGTGTACCTCGGTACCAGGTGGTACTAAAATTTCTACTTCTGCTACATCCCCAGCTACTGCTTTTGTAAACCAATAAATCGGTAAAAATGTCGTTACTATTTTGGTTTTTTTCACCGATGGTTGTTCTTGGGATGCTGCTTGTTGCTCTGTGGGCGATTGGTTACAACCAGCAATTGATAATATTAGCAGCGCAATTACAGGCAGTATTTTACTTCTTTTTCTGCCTTGTTTCGGTTCTATACAAGTGCGAACCACAGTTTTTCCCCTCCAGATCTGTCTGGTGCTGTCTTCGGCAAAAAAATTTTTGACAATTTTCTTGACAATGAGATTGATTCTAAATCCCATACTATAATAATTCTCATTCTCATGCAATTATCTGGTCAGGCATGACATTAAATGTGAGTTATTGAATTGATGATAATTTCCTGACTGAGTCTTATTCAAAAATAAGCTTGGCTCCTGATAATATATTTGAGAATAGTTTTTAATAAGTTCGGTTTAAAAGCTGGGTAGTGTAGAGATTTAACATCAATAAGGTGTGAGGAAAAAAAATGCGTAAATTATGGAAGTCTCTGCTGACTAGTTCCGCAGTTGGTAGTGCAATGCTGTTTTTCAGCACAGCAGCAATTGCTGGGGAAATTGGTGACACAGTTGTTGCAGCTGATGCCGAACAAGAAACTGAGAATACTACGCAACAACAGGTAATGTCTCAAGTTACCTCAGTATCTCAACTGTCAGATGTGCAGCCTACAGATTGGGCGTTCCAAGCATTGCAATCGTTGGTAGAACGTTACGGCTGTATTGCAGGATATCCCAATGGGACATTTCGCGGTAATCGCGCCATGACAAGATATGAGTTTGCAGCTGGTTTGAATGCTTGTCTCAATCGTGTCAACGAACTGATTGCTACTGCAACAGCTGACTTAGTAACCAAAGAAGATTTAGCTACACTCCAAAGACTACAAGAGAATTTCTCCGCAGAATTAGCAACATTACGGGGACGAGTGGATGGATTGGAGGCTAGAACTGCGGAGTTAGAAGCTAATCAATTTTCCACTACAACTAAACTGCAAGGAGAAGTTGTTACCGTTATCAGCGATGTTTTATCTGGTAGTCAAGTTAACGGTGGCGAAATTACAGACAAGAATACTACTCTTGGGGCAAGGGCAAGGGTTGAATTAGTCACCAGTTTCACGGGCAAAGATACATTATTCACCAGAATCCAAATGAATAATATCATTAGCCCCAACATTGGGACACCAGAAGGTAACTTATTCTTTGCTGGGGACGGTACCAATGAAGCATTTGTTGATGCATTATATTATCAATTCCCAGTTGGTGAAAAACTCCAAGTAATTGCTATTGCCAATGCTGGAGCAGCAGATGATCTTACAGATACAGTCAACCTGTTTGATGGGGATGGTGGATCTGGTGCTTTATCTACCTTTGGGACACGCAACCCAATTTATTATCAAATGGATGGCGCAGGTTTAGGCGTCAATTATGATTTTAGCGAGCAATTGGCACTGAGTTTGGGATATTTGGCTAATTCCAATAACGATCCTAGTGCAGGGAATGGTTTATTTAATGGTGGGTATGGTGCTTTAGCGCAGTTAACCTTTAAACCAAGCGATCGCTTAAAAGTTGCCTTTACTTACATTAATGCCTACAATCAGGAATTGGCTACAGGTAGTAACAGAGCCAACGTTAGCTCATTTTTAGGTGGGGTTGTTCAAGGTTTAACCGGAAGTGACGAAGCTTCTCCCATCCCTACTTCTAGTAATTCCTACGGTATCCAAGCATCTTTTGCAATTAGCGAGAAATTTGTCGTCGGTGGTTGGGTAGGATACACTAACGCTCGTAGTTTATCCACCGCTGAAGGATTAATTGATACTGGCGATGTTGATATCTGGAATTATGCTGTTACTCTTGGCTTCCCCGACTTAGGCAAACCAGGCAACTTAGCGGGTATTATCTTGGGTATGGAACCGAAAGTTACCAGTTCCAGCATTGGTCAACTTCCTAAAGACCAAAATACCTCATATCACATTGAGGCATTCTATCAGTATAAGCTGAGCGACAATATTAGTATTACGCCAGGAGTGATTTGGCTGACAGCACCAGATCATAACGAAAACAATGATAATGTTGTCATTGGTGCTTTAAGAACTACATTTAGTTTTTAACCACAGTCAGTAGTCAGTAGGGGCGGGTTTATGCGAGATTATCATAGATATTTGAGGATATCAGTGAACCCGCCCCTACAGTTGTCAAATAAAAATGAGATTCTAAAGTAAAACCCAGCCTTTGTGGCTGGGTTTGTTTTGTTACCCCAAATTACCGTTGTTTATCTTTTAATCTCAAGGCTTCATCTCACCTCATGTGTCTGTTGCTATTAAAAAGTTTAGACAGAGCTTGATTTCGCCCGTTTCTTAAGTATAGGATGACATATAAAGCTAAAAAATGTGTAGAGCAAAGCAATATTTTTAACCGAAAAAATATTTTTTAGGAATGACTCTAAAGATAGAATCAAGCTTTTAGTGGAAAAGAGTTTTTCAGGTATAAGCATTGAATTTTATTCAGTATTTATATGCAGATAAATTAATAAAGCGTATTTATTTATTGAGCATTTAGCTAATTTTTCAGTAAAATCTAGTAGGGCGAAAAGCGTTTAGGAAAAATCGATATATTCTCTTGAACGGATTTAACTGAGATCCTAGATAAAATCTGCGGAAAATACTGATAGTAGATGATGCAGTCAGCCTTGTTAAGAAGTTAATTATATTCCGTATCCGTTGTAATGCGGTAGTTATAGCAATATTGTGTGATAGCTACCCCAGTAAGCAGACGCTACAGCAACTAATAAAAATAGTATCATCGGCAGTAAGTAAATATTGACACTTAATATCAGTTAAAAAAAATGACCAGCCTCCCACAGCTGGTCTCAAAAATATTTTCCGCGTTGTCTTCTCAATAGAGTTAAAACCAAGTTGCGCGTTCCCAAAATATAACGGGCAACTTTTCTTAACAATATTGTAGCAGTCAACACAGTTTTTTAGTAAAAATTTACAAAAAAAAGATACTCCTTCCAATTTCTTACCTCTATCTGTCAGCAGAATTTAGTACATTTTTATTGACAACTGTACAGACAAGGATTATCGCGTTTCTGACAACTGACAACTGACTATTGACTATTGCCTGGCTTACCCCAAATAATGCGTTCTTGTTTGTAAATAGCAATTCCTGGTTTAGCTCCTTTAGGTTTGTAGACATACTTGGGCTGTGTATAGACTACTGGTACTTGGTCACTTTGGCGAGCGCGACTGTAGTAAGCAGCTAAGTTAGCGGTAAATTGTAAATCAGTTTCTTCTGGAACAGTACCAGGTTCTAAGCGCAGCAATACATGGCTACCGGGAATTTCTTGAGCGTGAAACCATAAATCATAATCTCCCGCAACTCGAAAAGTTAATTGATCGTTCTGGCGATTATTGCGGCCGATTAAAATTTCAAAACCATTGGGGGTGCGGTAACGATGAAAGTTGCTCTTGGTTTCATTGTTACTGCGATCGCGATATTCTGGATCTTCCAAATACTTTTGTCCAATTAGTTCATCGCGGATTTCTTCTAGGGCTTGTAAGTCTTCTGGTATCTGGTATTTGTCGATTTGGGCGATCGCGTCTTCTACCTGTTCTAAATATTCAATTTCGCCATTCACCTCCGCCAATAGGGGTTCTACCGCCGCCCGCGCCCGTTTGAGTTTTTGATGTTGCTTATATAAGCCTTGAGCATTTTGGACAGCATTTTTATCTGGTTGTAGAGCGATCGCAATTGGTGCACCTGTCTCAAAATCTGGGAGAATAATTTCTTTCATCCCTGCTTCCCAATTTTGCAGATGCGCCATCAATAAATCTGCTTTTTGGCGATATTCATCAGCGCGATCTGATTGCTGTAAGCGTTCACTAAACGTGTTAGCTTTGAGCCGTAATTTAGCCAAAATATTATTCAGCTTTTGACTGAGTTGATGGCGCAATTGAGCAAATAATTGTTCGTTGAGGCGATCGCTATAATAGCGGTTGAGTAATTCTTGGATATTTTTGGCGGGTTTAACTCCACCCCAACCGATGACAGTATAACCATCAATTGTCCAAGCGGGGTGAAACTGTTCCTGCTTTAAAGCTTGTAACCACTTTTGCCATTGGGCAAATAATTCTTGCCAATCTTGTGCAGTTAAGCTGTCTGTATTGGCTTCTGGTGCTAAATTTGCCGAGCGCACCATTGAATCTACTAATGATGCACTCAAGCCACTATAACTTTTAAGTAACTGACGCTTAATCGCTCCTGGTACTAAACTAACTCGCTCTTGCCAACGTTGTGGCGATTCGTTCTCACTGGGAACTGGGCCTGTAAGTTTGGGTGGTGTTTCGTAAACTTGTCCCGTGAGAATGGGACGGACGCTAGATTGTTGTTGACTAACTTGATGGGCGGCGGTGATAATCAGATTACTAGCATCCGTGAGGATGACGTTGCTGTATTTGCCCATAACTTCCACATAAACGTGATATAAAGGGCTTTCTCCCGGACGACGGGCAAATTGTAAATCAATTACCCGCTCCCAAGGTGCGATCGCTTCAATGGCGATCAAAGCCAAACCACCCAACTGATGTATGAGTTGTTGGCTAAAAGTAAAAGTATCTGGTGTCCGCGGTGGTGGATCGCCAATGCAGATGCGTGCGGCTTGGGGGTGCCAAGAAATCTCTAGCCAACCCCGCTGTTTTAAGGTACGTAATGCCACAGAAATAGTATAGCGATCGCGCTGAAAAACCTGCTCCATCCGGGATGGTAGCCAGTGAGTGCGGATTTCGCTACAAGCAGCTGTTAGGGTGGTAAAGTCTACTGGTTGCACTGGGATTAGCCATTGGCGTTGAAACGTCGATGCTAAGTATTTTGACACTAAATTCTTTATCCTGGAAATTCACAAATTCAATAAAATCTTCAGATTTTCCTCATAATTGTTATTTACTGTTAGTTATCAGTTAGTTGGGAAACAGTGAAAAAACAGGGTAGCAAGTAATAGGCTTCGGATAAAAACATTGAAGATGCGGGCAACAGGATGATGAAGATGTAGAAAATTTGGCTCCACCATTGCCCCTCAACAAATAACTGTGATTAACCGAACCCTACTCACTAGATAAAGGCATAGTTTGGCTGACGATTGTTCCTCCTTTCTGTATAGCGAAAAATATTTATGGTATTTAGATACTCAACATTGGAACTCTTCTATGTCCAAAAAGCGTATTCTCTTAATAGATGATGAAAAATCTCTAGCCACCGTAATTCAGGTTTGTCTGGAAAACTTAGCTGATTGGACAGTAGTTAAGGCTGAATCTGGTAGAGAAGGTTTAATCAAAGCCCAAACTGAAAAGCTGAATGCTATTTTGCTTGATGTGATGATGCCAGATGTAGATGGATTTACTGTCTTACAAGAGTTAAAAAAAAATCCTATCACTCAAGGTATTCCAGTCATGTTGATTACTGCTAAAGTCGAACCGACCAAGCATCATCAATATGATGAATTAGGAATTGTCGGTGTGATTAATAAACCTTTTGACCCCTTAAAACTTGCGGAACAGGTAGCAGGGATTTTGGGCTGGAAATAAGTTTTTTCAGCTTGATTATGCAATTAACGAAACTTGATAAAAGCGAGGAAACTCTGCCACAGGTGTGACTTGAAAATAAGTTAAATCGTCTTTTTAGAAAATCAAAAATCTTCTTATAAATCACTCATAAAATTTTGATGTAAACATCTGTTTTTTGATTTTCTTAAATTTCCATTTTTCCATGTCTATAAGTTCAAATATGTCAACTTACTAGCGATATATCAAAATATATAAATATTTAAATATTCTCCACTTAAATCAGTAGCTTTCAAGAAAAAAATAGTAATTATGGAACCACAAAATTTTCTAACTTATTCCAATTCTGAAAATGAGGATTTAAATATAAAAAATGCAATTTTTCAGGCTTATTTACAAGCCTTTTTTCGACACCAGGCTTATATTTGTAAACAATATAATACAGGTAAAATCAGTGAATTACAGGCTGTAGAAAGAATTAGTGCAGCTTGGCAGAGGTTAAAAAATATCCAAAATAAACTGAAATATCAAAGCAAGCTAAATTGCTTTGAATCTAAACAGCGGTTTTATTTAATTCAGTCAATTGATGTCGCCTTATATTCAGAAGAAGAAGTAAATTTGTGGAATTAATCAATAATTCTCATACCAATTCAAATAATATTTGCGACACATCAATATATTCTAGAGGGTAAGGCAATGCCTTACCCCTACCAGATGTCGCATTCTTTTTTCAAATTGGTATCAGTTTATCTTTCATCAAATTTAGGAATGGTAAAATAAAAAATACTACCTTTTCCTAAAACACTTTCTACCCAAATTTCGCCCCCATGCTGTTGGACGATACCGCGACAGATAGCTAAGCCTAAGCCTGTTCCTCCTTTTTGCCGGGAATCACTGGCATCAACTTGTTGAAATCTCCCAAAAATACTTTCTAACATACTTTCGGGAATACCTCTACCTTGGTCTTGAACTTTAAATAAAACGCGATCGCTCAACTCTTCTACAGTTGCTGTTACTGTGCTATTAGCTGGTGAAAATTTAATTGCATTACCGATTAAGTTAACCAGGGTTTGCATGATTCGATCTGAATCCACCCAAATTTGCACATAACTGGGTAACATCACTAAAGCAATTTGATTTTCTGTAGCTAGAGGCTGGACAGCTGCTACAGATTGGTGCAGAATTGTTGCAGTATCACACCACTGCTTCACCAAATTAAATTTGTTTGATTCTAAATGTTCTAAATCTAAAATATCATTGACTAACCGCACTAACCGTTCCGTGTCATTGTAAGCAATATCTAACATTTGTTGAGCCGTTTCTGGTTGCGCGTTGAGAACTCCAGAGGATAGCAATCCTAAAGCACCACGAATAGAAGCTAAAGGCGTGCGTAATTCATGGCTGACAATAGAGATAAATTCTTTTTTGATTTTCTCAATTTCCCTACTTTCAGTAATATCTTCAATGGTACCGACATAGCCCATTAGCTCATTAGTGTCAGCGAGAATAGGAACGATGATAATCTGAAAAAATCGCCAGGTTGCATCCCGGAGAA
Organism: Tolypothrix sp. FACHB-123; assembly: GCF_014697075.1. GTDB lineage: Bacteria > Cyanobacteriota > Cyanobacteriia > Cyanobacteriales > Nostocaceae > Aulosira. Next base: position 12,289 of record NZ_JACJRE010000072.1, read on the forward strand.
TGTAACGTACTTCTGTAGATAATTCCTGATTAGCTGTAGTTAATGCATGTAACTGCGATAAAAATTCGGTTAAATCGTCTGGGTGAATAAACTGCATCCAGCGATCGCCTAGAGATTCTTCCCAGCTTAATCCGCAAATTGCTTGAAAGCGGGGGTTGGTATAAATATTTTTTCCTTGTGCATCAGTTCTAAAAATACCGATGGGTGCAGAATCGCTGAGAGTCCGCAGCAGAGTTTCGTTTTGACGCACTGCATCTTCAGCTCGTTTGCGATCGCTAATATCAATGCTTACACCGATAACAATCCAGCCATCATCGGCTTCGTGACGATAGGCAGAATAAGTGGTAGAAATCCAGCGTAGAGAATTATCTTTGTGGCGGAATCGATACTCTATAGTACAACTCCCTTCAATAATAGTATGGAGAAACCGAGAATACATGACTTTTTCTCGGTCTTCGAGAAATACCCTCGAAAGCCACAGCATTTTGTTAGCCAGCAGTTCTTCTGGAGAATAACCGAAGATGACTTCGCAAGCCTGAGATTGATACTCATATTCCCATTCTTGATTGCTAAAAATGCGAAAACTAAAAATTGAAGCACTAGCTGTAGACAGAATATTTTGTAATCGTTTTTCGGAAGTTTGCAAAGCCAGCTCTAAGCGCTTGCGATCGCTAACATCAATGCTGACTCCGGTAACAATCCAGCAATCAGCCGTTGCATCTCGATGGGAGGTGTAAGTCGCTGAAATCCAACGCAGAGAGCCGTCTTTATGGTGAAACCGATACTCTACTGTGGTTGTGCGTTCGGCAAAAATTTCCGCAAATAGGGGATAAATCACTGTATCGCGATCCTCTGGAAATACCTGTGACATCCAAAGGTGTTTGTCAGAGATAATTTCCTCAGGGGTATAGCCAAACAAACTCTCACAACCAATAGACTGATACTCATATTCCCAGTCAGAATTAGCAAAGACGCGAAAACTGACAATTGAGGCGTTGGCGGTGGTGAGTATATTTTTTAAGCGAATTTCGGAAGCTTGTAAAGCTAATTCTAATTGTTTGCGATCGCTAATTTCTATACTGCTACCAATAATGCGATAAACAAGCGATTGCTCATTAAACAAAGGAGTCAAGCTAGTAATCCACCAAGTATTTTTACCTTGAAATGGCAAACATTCTTCATAGGTAATAGTTTTTTTGGCGGCTACACAAGCTTGATAATGCTGGTGAATTGAGTGTGCAATTTCTGGAGGAAAAAGATTTTCTGGAGTTTTATCTTGGATATCTACAGAACTAATTCCTGATAGCTTTTCCGCCAGTGGATTCAACCCTGCAAAGCGAAAGTCATCATTTTCGAGAATATCCACGACAAAAATACATTGTTCGACACCGTTATAAATACTGCGTAAAAACTTTTCTTGTTCTTGCAAGGCTTGCTGTGCTAGAAACCTTTCTGTAACATCTTGCGCCGTTCCATAAAGACGAATTACCTCCCCATTGGTGTTAACTTCTGCATGTCCAATACCTTCAATGTAGCGGGGAGGCGCATCAGGTGGCGTGTTACGCCGCAGGATGAGTTTGTAGGATTCCCCAGTGGTAATTGAGCGTTCCACGGCTTGATGCAATCTGGCGGCAGATTCTGGATGATAATATTGTAAATTCTCCTCATAACTAGGTTCTCCTCTGCCTGGATCGCGATTCATGATATAGAACAGTTCTTCTGTCCAAGTAATTTTGTGCGTCACTAGATCGAATTCCCAATTGCCAATTTGGGCAACTTTTTGGGCTTCTGTCAGTAAAGCTTGACTCTTGCGGAGAGTTTCTTCGGTATTTTTCAGTTCAGTAATATCCAAACGGATACCATCCCAACAAATCCGCCCATTATCCATCCGGCGAGGAGTTGAGCAGACACGCACCCAACGAATGTCTCCCTCTGGTGAATACTCCCTGAGCTGCACATCAAATACTGACATTGTTTCCACAGACTCCTGTTGCTTTTGGAGCATGTAGGGAACATCATCTGCAACTATGTTGCGAAACAGCAAACTTGAATCAGCTAAAATAGCTTCGGGTTGCAATTTATTTGTCTGCTCCACGCCAGCGCTGACATAGTGGAAGTGAATGCTACCATCTAGTTCTTGAACAAACTGGTAGATGTAGCCCTTGGGAATGCGATCGCCAATGGCGCGCAGAAAAGCTTCTCGCTCTTGTAAGGTTTTTTCTGCCCGTTTGCGATTGCTGATATCTCGGTGAATGCCGATGATGCGTAATGGCTGACCATGATTATCCCACATGACAACTTTGCCGTGGTTAGCAATCCATTTCCACTCACCGGATTTGGTTTGCATTTGATATTCAAAGGTGTAGGGAACAGAACTATCCTTGAGGTGAGATTGCAAAATATTCATTACCCAAGATTTATCTTCTGGATGAATCAATTTCTCCCAAGTACTTAAATCATGGGTTAGCTCATCAGCAGCATAGCCTAGCATTTCACACCAGCGATCACTGAGATAAACTTCTCCAGTGGCGAGATTCCAATCCCACAGTCCATCTCCTGAAGCTGCTAATGCCAGATGTAATCTTTCTTCACTTTCGCGTAAAGCTGCTTCTGTCTGAGTTTGATGGTGCTGTTGTCTTTGTGCTAACTCTTCGTAACGCTCTATTGCTTGTGGTAATGCTTGTTGAATACTGTCATTTGTAATTACGCCTAAAAGTTGCCCTTGAGCATCTAAAACTGGCAGATAGGATATTTTTTGCGCTTGTAGCAGGTAAATAACACTATATATATCACCTAGCTCTGATTCTTGAATGGTGATAACCTGATGAGTCATGACATCTGCTAGGGTAGCCACACTCAAGTTAATCCCTGATGCGATCGCTTTGACTAACTCCTGTGCCGTAAAAATCCCCAGGATTTGATGTTGCTCTAATACTAAGACATAGCTTGTGCTTTCCTGGCTCATCATTTGCACTGCCAACTCAACTAATGTCTCTGGTGCTAATGTTATGACACGCTTTTGGATAAATTGAGTTTGGGAAAATGGCAGCATCATACTTGAAATAAAGACTTTCGAGAATATGTTTCTTACAGCTAACTGTCAGAGCAATACAGAAGACGGATCTTTAAATTTAAACTCCACATTTAAAAACTTACAAACACATTTAAGCACTTTTTCGTCAGGACTTAAGTCTGGGAGTGGTAAACAAGCTCAGTGCTGACTAACTACCGCTGAGAACTGTTAGGACAGACTACTAGTAAATTACGACACAAATCTAGAGATGGTCAATTTTTCATTCTCACTCAACTTTAAACTGTAGCTTTTCTCTATTCATAGCAATTTATTAGTTAACTTTATGCATTGTATTAGATTTTCCTATTTGCTTAATAATTAGCAAAGTAAACTATGAATCTTCGTTACTAAGCACGGATTTCGCTAAAATCTGTATCTAATGTAACAGAATAATTTGCAAAAAAATTAAGTATAAGTAACTACAATCCATCAAACATTTTGGTGACAAAATTAACTCCAAACCTGTCTTTTGTTAACAATTATTTATAGATATCGCGACAGAGTAATTACGTATTTATGCATAGGTACATAAATACGCTTAGATAATAACAATAATTAAATATTGATGATTGATGCATAAAAATATCTATCAAACTGCATATTCTCAAATTTTATATTTAATCGCAGGCGATCTATCGTAAGCATTAGATCAAAACATAGTGGTAGATATATAAACAAATCAAATGTAAATAGTTAGAAAAAAGTTTATTCCCCGCAGTAGATACATAAATATATTTGACCTATTAAATTAAAATAAAGTTTAATTAAAGTTCTTAAATGATTCCTCTAAAAGGGCTAGGCACAAATTTTCGCTTAATTTGCCTGAAACTTTTTTACAATCAGCAACAACAAACTATGAACGCTACCTTTGAAAAACGCATTGCTTTAATTTCAGTTCACGGTGACCCAGCAATTGAAATTGGTAAGGAAGAAGCTGGAGGACAAAATGTTTACGTTCGTCAAGTAGGTGAAGCACTGGGGCGTTTGGGCTGGCAAGTTGATATGTTTACCCGCCAAATAAGCGCAGATCAACAGCAGATTGTTCAGCATAGTGAAAATTGTCGTACCATTCGGTTCCCCGCAGGGCCTTTAGAGTTTGTCCCCAGAGATAATCTGTTTGAGTATTTACCAGAATTTATAGAAAGATTTTTGCAATTTCAAAAAGAAAATAACATTACCTATCAATTGATTCATACCAACTACTGGCTATCAAGTTGGGTAGGAATGCAATTGAAGAAAATCCAAGGAAGCAAACAAGTTCATACCTATCATTCTTTAGGAGCAGTCAAATACAACACCATAGAAAAAATTCCGGCAATTGCTACTAAACGCTTAGCCGTAGAAAAAGAAGTGTTGGAGACAGCCGAAACAATTGTGGCGACGAGTCCCCAAGAAAAGCAACATATGCGATCGCTTGTTTCTGCTAAAGGTAATATTGACATTATTCCCTGTGGTACTGATATTCAAAAGTTTGGCTCTGTAGATAGGGAAGCAGCACGGGCTAAATTAGGTATCGACCCCGCAGCGAAAGTTGTCTTGTATGTCGGCAGATTTGACCCGCGCAAAGGTATAGAAACAGTAGTACGTGCTGTAGGTGCATCACAGTTGCGCGAGTCGCAAAAACTTCAGTTGATTATCGGTGGCGGTAGTACTCCAGGTAACAGCGACGGTATCGAACGCGATCGCATCGAAGGCATAATTAACGAACTAGGTATGAATGACATGACCATCTTACCCGGTCGCCTGTGCCAGACAGTTCTACCCACTTACTACGCCGCTGCTGATGTTTGCGTTGTTCCCAGCCACTATGAACCCTTTGGACTAGTAGCAATTGAAGCAATGGCTAGCGGTACACCAGTAGTAGCCAGCGATGTTGGCGGACTTCAGTTTACTGTAGTCCCGGAAAAAACAGGTTTATTAGCACCACCGCAGGATGTACCTGGCTTTACAAATGCTATTGACCGAATTCTCGTGAATCCACAGTGGCGCGATGAATTAGGTCAAGCAGCTAGAAAACGGGTGATTAACAAGTTTAGTTGGGATGGTGTCGCTTCTCAGCTGTGCGAACTATACGCCCAAATCTTAGAAAAGTCCGTCTCAAAGTCTTTAGTAGAGGCTTTAGAGCAAAGTTTAGAACAACCTGCGGTAGCGCCTGCGGTTGAATCCACCAAGAAACCCGCTTTGCTCAGCTAGAAACTAAAAATTCCTGAGTATATCTAGAGTTGCACAATCCATCGTCAGGGCTGTTGACACTCAACAGCCCTTATTAGTAGTTATGCAATTTAGACCCCAGTCAGAATTACAACGCAGCAAAAGATGAAAATGACTAAGTTGATAATTGCCAACCCAGAGTTGTAGCAACCAAATCTGATAAACGCAAGGGGTCAAATGGTTTGGAAATCACCCCTGCAACTCCCAACCGCGAAAATTTATTTAAATCTACCGTCTGTACTTTAGCTGTTAACAAAATCACAGGAATTTTTTGAGTAGCTAAATTAGCTTGTAGTTTATCAAACAGTGCTAAGCCATCTATATCTGGCATCATTACATCTAAGAGAATGGCATCAGGATTTCCTGTTTGGGCTAAATTTAAGCCTTCACTACCAGATTCCGCTACAAGTACTTGCCAACGCCCGATATTTTCTAAACAAGCTTTAATTACTGTACAGAGGTTTTTTTCATCATCAATTACTAAGATGCGTTTTGCTGGCATAGTATCAAACAGACTAAGGCTGATTATTGATGTAATAATTTTTTAGACAAATGTGTCCTTTCTAACCGATTCAATATCCGGGCAACTAATTCTGGTTCAACAATTGGTTTTCTTACATAGTCATCGGCTCCCACCGCGTATACTTTATATAATATTTCTGATTCAAAATGGGCGGAAAGAAATAAGATTGGTAAATGGTTCCAATAGCTGTCATTCCGAATTACTTGGCATAAGTCTATACCATTAAAATCTGGCATCTCAATATCCAAAACCAGTAAATCGGGTTTAGTCGATTCTAAAATTTCCCAAAATCTTTGCGATTCTTGTAATGGTGTAACCTGTAGCCCCCAAGGCGCAAGCAAAGTAGTAACTTGATGTAGAATTACAGGATCGTCATCCACTACTAAAACTTTGGCATCAGTGCTAGTTTGTTGATTGAGCGCTACGTTGACTGCGGTGAGTACTTCAACAGCAGACATAGTTTTGTTTAAAAAGCTATGTGCGCCTAAACGTGCAGCTTCTACTCTGTTAGGTAGTTGATTGCTGCTAGTTAAGACAAGAATGGGAATTTCTGGATGATTTTCGGTGATTTCTGCCAGTAGGGTAAAACCATTTTCCTCTTGGTCAGGAAATGATAAATCTAGTAAGATGACTTCGGGGGTATCTAAGGCTATCTTTGCCCTGGCTGTTTTTGGCTCTGCTGCTACCTCTACTTGAAAACCCCAAAATACCGCTTCTAATTTAATTCTTTCAGTTAGGGTAGTATCGTCGTCCACAATCAACAGTCGTGCTGAGGTGATTGAGGTTTTGCTAGCACTAGCTGGTGATGATGGCTGCTGCTGCAATGTCTGTTTCAGCAATTTAACTAACTCTGTTAACTGCAAAGCTGTACTTTGAGGTTTATCGGTGTGGTTTTCTAACAACTGTTCAATTTCTCGCGCTACCTTAGAACCCTCTACATACCCATAACAACCCAAAGAACCTGCTAGGCGATGCGCCTCTGCTTGTGCTTGTTTAATTATACGTTTATCTGGGCTTTTAGTTGATAATTGAGCGATCGCTTGCTGCAATAACTCATACTTTTCTGAGAAACTCTTTTGAAACTCTTCCCGCATTTTGGCGACTACAGCCATAATCTTCGCTTCTGCTTGGCTATTATCCTGTAGCGCTTCGGAAGTTACATTTGTTTGTACCTCAGATTTTTTTTGTTCTTCTTTAAGACGATAACCCAATCCATAAACTGTTTCGATTAAATCTACCTTCATTCCTACAGCTTTGAGCTTCTGGCGCAAACCCTTAATATGGGTTGTCACCGCTTCTTCGCCGGGAAATTCATCAGCCGACCAAATTCTATCTAATAGAACGCTTCTGCTAAATATCCGCCGGGGATTTTCCAGGAAAAGTTCTAATAAACCATATTCTTTCGGGGTAAGGTGTAGCCGTTTTCCCCCATAGGTAACTTCTTTAATATTCGGATCTAGCTGTAAGTTCTCCCAAACTAAAAATTTGGCTACCGTTGTCCTACCACGCCGCATTAACGCGCGAATTCTGGCAATTAACTCTGGTAACTCAAATGGCTTCACAATATAATCATCAGCACCCGCTTCTAATCCAATCACGCGGGCGCTGATATCTTTGTTGGCAGTTAGCATGAGAATAGGCATTTCATACCCTGCAACCCTGATTTGCCGACAGAGATTAATTCCGTCGAGTCTGGGGAGGATCACATCCAAGATTAGCAGGTCATATTCATAGGCTTTGACCAACTCTAACCCAGTCTGACCATCGTTGGTGGTCTCAATCTGGTAATTGAGAGTTGAAAATGCTTCAACCAGCAATGAAGTTATCTGTTTGTCATCTTCTATTAAAAGAATTTTCACAAAATTTTCCCTGAAACAGGTATTAAATTTTATAAGTACTAATTTTAACTAGGAAACAGGAGAATTAGAGAAATTAAGTATATATTCTGCTCGTCAGCTTGTCTGCACCGCAGCCATGTCGATGATGATTGATCAAAATTAAAAATACAGCAAAAAGGCGATCGCTAACTCCGAACCCCTACCTCACAATCTTCTATTGAGGGATATGCCCAACCAAGGACATATTTGTATCTGAAAATTTTAACATTATTACTCTGGACAGAGAAAAAAAATATAGTGAAGGTTAAAGATTTTCGGTTCTGTACCAGAATATGTGGCTAATAATCAACAACCTTGCAGTCAGTTATGGGCATTTATAAGATTTATAACTTTAGTACTATGGCAATTTTAAAAACTTTATATTATAGCAATTTATTAGCTAATTGTAAATCTTACTAAAATCCTTCCTAATTTATTGCTGAATTGGGCTAAATAACACCCCTAGTACAGCACGGCGTCAATAAACCGACCATTCATCATCAACAAAACGCTTACTCTGTCTTAATTTTGAATTTTGAATTTCGCCCTGCGGTAATAGTTTACATTGCTTCCAGGAATCCATTTTTTAGTTAATCGGGGAAACAAGTTTTGCGAGAAAACTTATCTCTGTCTCAACAAAAAGTGGACTCCAGAGAACAATGCATACACAAGCAATAAACGTAAACGCTTTAAAACTCATCAGATAAGCTAATGCAAATTTAACTTGCATATAGACAATTAAAAATTAAAAATCACAAAAATAGGGATTTTTAATTTTTAATTACACTATTTGAGAGATTAATTTGTTGTTTGTGCAGCTAGCATCTGCTTGAGCTTTTCTAATTCAGAAGCCCAACGGGGATCTGGACGAATTGCATCAGAGTCAGATGTTGTAGTAGTTTCACGTCCACCGCTGCTGCTACCACCACGCCGAGATTTTTTAGAACCTTTATCACGGCGGTTGTTTTCTTTTTGAGAAACAGGAGCCGCGTTACCGCCACCAGCATTTTGTACTGGCTTGGGTGCTGGCTCGTCACCTTCTTCTCCCTTATTACGAGGTAATGCTTTCTCTAACTTAATGGGAGTTTCCTTGAACAACTGACCGTTATATTTTTCAATAATTTGATCGGCTTGTTCGTCATTATTCACCGTGAGAAAACCGAAGCCACGACATTTGCCTGTCTTGCGGTCTTTGATGAGTTTGGTGGTGACTGCATCACCTTCAGCTGCAAAAACTGCTTGTAGTTCTTGACGATCTATTTCTTCTTTTGGCAAATTGCCTATATATAGGCGAACGGACATGAACTATACCTCCAGAGTTGAATGAAAATGGCAAGGTGATAAAACAATCAATTGGCTGTGGCTTGAAAATACATGCTATTTAGCAAAAGTGCCATAACCCATTTTTTTACTCAAAACTGTCAACCTATACAATACAATTTTTCGTTGGGATCAAGCTTGCTTAATACAAAAGCGTGCACAACGCTAATCTTACATACCACCTTAATTCTAAGAATTATAAATCTAATAGCTTACTACCCGATCTAGTAAACTTGTTTTGCTGTGCCCCTGTTCGCAGAATAAAACACCATTCCTTACATTATCATGGTATTTTCTACGTAGCTAGTTCAGCGCAGACATTTCTGGCATACTGCACAAGCAAATTGTAACATAAACTACATTTATTTCTCAACATGGTGATATTTGGAAACAAAAACCAGCCAGTGGCTGGTTAGGTTACTGCTGTGTTGGGAGAATAACAAAGATAGATATATTGGCGCAAGGGTTAGTGATGAACAACTAAGCTAGATTGCTGAGTTATTGTCATTAGGGAGGATTGTGTAAATAAATGTAACACTTGCAGAAATATTTTGCAATGTTTCTTTACAAAATTGGGTATGGGGCAAAAGTCAAATAGAATTCTTAATTTTGGATTTTGAATTTTGAATTGTTTGTCTGCTTCACCCCTTGAGAAAAATAAAAGCTCCCCAGGCTTGGGCTGCAACTGCGAGGACAGTAGACCAAACTGGATGAGCGCTGTTGATGATTTGGCCATTTTGGGTTTGTAAGGTTTGGATATCAATCCAGGGGGTTGCGCCGCGCCGGAACCAACCAACAACGGTAATTTGTCGGCCGATGAAATCTTGGGGATTGATTGATTGTCCTAGGGCGGGAATATGATGCAATTTCACTAACCCAATGTGAGATTGCAGCATTAAGTCTTGTCCGAGGCTGTTACCCACACCAGGACGACCGATCAGCTTACCTGCAAGGCACACATTCATGCTATCGATGGGGATAGCAGATGGATTGGCTAAGAGGTTAGGTAGGCGATCGTCGGTTTGCAAATTAGCAGGTTTGATGTCGGGAAACAAAGAGTTCATCCGCAAAATTATGCCGATGCTAAAGCCGATGAGTAAACAACCTGTAACGAATGACCAATCTTCATAAATCCATTTCAGGTTTAAAATCTTCATGGCAAATGCTATTTGCCACAACAGCCAAATTAAACCAGCAAACAACAAACCTAAAGGAATACCCAGCCAAGGAGCTATTTGTAATAGGAAAGGTTGATAGTTACCACGTAAGGCTTGTTCGCTGATCAGATGCAGTTCGGTTTCTAAATGCCAGTGGCGGGCGATTTTGCAAAGGCGCTGAATGCGATCGCCAATTAACGGGTGACTATTATTAAAAGTAAACCAACGACGATAGGGGTTAAAATTATCCCACATCAACAGGGATGTAAAAGGAATATGCCCTGCTAAACTACCCAAAGATATACTTTGTTGATAGCTCACAGGTGCTAAGAGATTCAAGCTTTCTAACTGCCAACTGGTTTGTTCTTGCTTGCCAATATCACCAGCGACACCAATGGTAATTTTGAGTAAGGCGCGAATTAGGGCGTTAGGATTGCCAGTAATTTCGGAAGCTGTGCGATCGCTATAATAAACCCGCAACTTGGATAACCACAAAGCTGGGCCCGTGAGCAAACACCAAATGCCATAGGTAAAACTTGCTAAAATTATCGCTGGCCAGCGACCGAAGCCAGAAAATTTATTGCCCCACTCACAGAAAAGCTGATATAACCTGTAAACAGGCAGAGTTACCAGCAGTATCAAAGACATGACAACATAATCTTTCTGGATCATCTGCCCTAGCTGAGCGGCGTAGATGACGGCAATTTCATCATCTGCTAATTGCTCTAATAGTCCTTGACTGACGACAATTCTGGCATTACGGGCGAGATTACCGTAAGTGAAAGCAATGGGGGCGGCTATGGGCAAAATTCGCAGTTTGGGAAACTGCCAACGGCGTTGTTGACAAGCACGCTGGAGTACGCGAATGGTTTCGCGACTATGGCCATTTAAAACTTCTTTAGATAACTCTCGCTGCTGATAAAATTTTCCTAAAAGCCAATCTAATAACCAAGGTGACAATGCCATTGCGATCGCTAACACTGCAAGCACAAGCACAGTCGGGTTGCGGTCGAACAGTGATAATGGCTGTAAGTAAGGTAGCTTGATGAAGATTTGATTGGTTAAACCCATTGCCAGCTTGAGCATTTCCCTAATCACCCAAAATAGGGCTATAAAGGTACCTGCTGCCAGTAATTTTAAAGGTAATAAATTCAGTTTATGCAGGGGTTGCCAAACTTTTGCCCTCGGAGCATGTCGCCAATAAATTTGGAACGATTTAGTTGGCGAGCGATAATCAGAGTTAATTAAACCATTGACGCCGATAGTTTCTATATGAGAATTTCTCAGACTCCCTGCGGGAATGGCGGATGAGCTACTAGAGGAAGTATTGGCTTTTGTAACTGTCTGCTGTGATGCGCCAGTTGCATTAACATTGGCACGATCGGCAGCAACATGTCCATTGGCAGAATTTTTAACTGTATTTTGACGTTTTTGGCGTTTTTTTAAATGTCCAAGAGCGCGTTCTGCCCACTCTTGCACTTGGGTATTAGGACTATCAAGCAGATTTTGACAAAGAGCGATCGCTTTGGAGACTTGACCCATGCGCGCATAAGCCATGACTAAACCAACTTGAGCCTGCAAGCCAGCAGTAGTATTTTTTTGACTACTAGCAACAGGCTCTAACTGGGCGATCGCAGTTTGATAATTCCCCTGCTTGAGAGCAACTAAACCAGCCTCCAAAGACAATTCGGCATGTGAAGGCATAGAAATTCTGGCACTCCCATCTGTTCTAATTAATCCAAGGTAGCGCTTTAGCGCCTAAATTTAGATACCCTCTGTGGCAAATCACATCCGGAATTATCCAGTGTTAACTTTCTACAGGTTGTTGACCGGAAGAGGTAGGGGGAAGGGAGCAAACCCTTTCCTTTGCGTAAAAGCCCCGCCTTGCCAGGGCGCTTGACTGGGGCGGAGTCTGAGCTTCAGTCTTGATCTTCCCCTTGTCACCCTGCTCCCTGCCCCTTTTCCTCTTGTTGACCAGAGTAAACTGGAGCGATCGCACTTAATGCCAATTCGGGATGGTCTCCCTGTAATTGTTGACAATTCCATTCGTTGCGGAATAGCAATACCGGGCGTCCCATGCTGTCTTTAACGGTGGTGGTATTAAATATACGTCCCACCTTATTTAAAGCTTCCCAGCCACCTTCTACCCAACGAGCGACGCTGTAGGGCAGCAAATCGAGGATGGTTTCTACCCCATACTCATTTTGTAAGCGAAACTGTACAACTTCAAACTGCAACTGACCGACAGCGGCTAAAATGGGGTCGCGCTTGGCTTCATCGATGGAGTACATAATTTGTACTGCACCTTCTTCCCGCAATTCCGAAATCCCTTTTTGAAATTGCTTAAATTTAGAAGGGTTGGGGTTTCTCAGGGTAGCAAACAATTCTGGGGAGAAGTAGGGAATGCCTTCATATTCCAGCTTTTGTCCGGTGTAAATTGTATCCCCGATCGCAAAAACACCAGGATTATTTAAACCGATCACATCCCCAGGATAAGCTTCATCAATAGATTCCCGTTCTTGGGCAAATAATTTTTGCGGGCGAGACAGGCGGACAACTTTACCAGTGCGGGCGTGAGTCACCGTCATATCTTTTTCAAACCGACCCGTACAGACGCGAATAAACGCCACGCGATCGCGGTGTTTCGGGTCCATATTGGCTTGGAGTTTGAAGACAAAGCCAGAAAACTCTGGGTAGGTAGGGGGAACTTCACCGACGCTGCTATTGTGACTACCTGGTTTGAGAGCATATTCTAAGAAGGAATTTAAGAATAGCTCCACCCCGAAGTTAGTCATAGCACTACCAAAGAACACTGGTGTCATTTTGCCTTGATGTACCAAATCTAAATCAAGTTCCGGCCCGACACCTTCTAACAGTTCTAAGTCGTTTTTCAGTTGGAAGTAAAGATCCTGTTCTAGGAGTTCTTCAATTCTCGCATCGCCTAAATCGACTATGGTATCTCTAGCTTCGCGGCTACCGTGGGCGCTACGTTCAAACAAGTGAATTTGTTGTTTGTCGCGGTCAAATACACCTTTAAAGCGATCGCCCATTCCTATCGGCCAATTTACCGCATAGGTCTGTAATCCCAATTCCTGCTCGATTTCGTCCAATAATTCTAAAGGTTCTCGCCCCGGACGGTCGAGTTTATTCACAAAGGTAAAAATAGGAATACCGCGTAACTTACAAACTTCAAATAACTTGCGAGTTTGTGGTTCCAAACCTTTTGCCGCATCAATCAGCATCACCGCATTATCGGCGGCGGCGAGTGTGCGATAAGTATCTTCACTAAAATCTTGGTGTCCGGGGGTATCTAATAAATTTACCTGACAGTTACGGTATGCAAATTGCAGTACTGTGGATGTAATGGAAATACCCCGTTGCTGTTCCATTGCCATCCAGTCAGAGGTAGCTTTACGCTGCGCCCGTCGAGCCTTCACCGCCCCAGCTTCGTGAATAGCTCCTCCGTATAATAGTAATTTTTCTGTCAGCGTCGTTTTCCCTGCGTCCGGGTGAGAAATAATTGCAAAGTTGCGGCGAAGTTCAACTGCTTGTTGCAAATCTACCTGTAGTTCAGTTGACATATTTGTATTTGTCTGCTTCCTGTTAACTTAATGTAATTTTTCTTTAGCTTGGTGAGTCTTTTAATCTTAGAACAAGGACGGACGCGATCGGGTCGATTGGGGAGGCAAGGGAGCAGGGGAGACAAAAATATTATCCAATGCCCAATGCCTCATGCCCAATGCCCCATGCCCATGACCTAAAGAATCTATTAACTTACAGTTAAATGTAGAGGTTTATGGAAGAATATATGGCAGCATTGCTTGAGCTACACTTCTGATTAAGATAGTGATTCATCGAAAGATACTAGGGACACCAAAGAATGTCACCATATCTAAGACCCCATCGGGGAAATACTACGCATCAATAGTTACTGAACAGGATATTCCTCATGCGCCTTTGAATGGTGACAAGATTGGTTTAGATTTAGGAATAAAGGAGTTTGCGATTACATCAAAGGGTGAGAAGTTTGAGAACCCTAGATATTTTCGCGCATCTTTACGCCGACTCAAGATTAGACAAAGGAGGTTGAGCAGGAAAGCCAAAGGTTCTAACAACCGCAGCAAAGCGAGACTCGCTGTTGCTAAAATTCACGAAAAAGTTGCTAATCAACGGCAAGATTACCAACACAAAATTAGTCTGAAGCTGGTATCTGAGAACCAAAGAATATCAGTCGAAAGTCTCAATATCAAAGGGATGGTAAAGAACCGGAAGTTAGCCAGACAAATCAGTGATGTGGCTTGGGGTAACTTCCTCACGATGTTGGAATACAAAGGGGATATCTATGGCTGTGAAGTTCACTATGTAGATAGATTTTTCCCTAGCTCTAAGAGATGTTCCAACTGCGGATACATCAAGCAAGACCTAACATTATCCATTCGTGAGTGGAAGTGCCCAGAGTGTAAAAGTTTGTGGGACAGAGATGTGAATGCTGCCCTCAACCTGATGCTGTTCTCTGAATCAAAAATACCCTTGGAAGAAGGGAAATCTACGCCTGATCAGCTAGTTGAAAGACTAGGAATGAACCGGGTTACTGGTTCAGGACAGGAAGCTACAGGTGCAGCGTAAGCGTTACCTGTGGTACTTCACCAGGTATCTACTCAACTAAAGGCTGACTATTTGGCTCATTTCTGTGGTAATTAGCCCTAGTAAGTACTTCAAAGCTGCAAAATTGATTGCTTGAAGTTCTGACTACAAACTGAATCACTAAATGAACCATACCATTATTACGTTTTGTGTCGGAATCTTTTAACGTCAATAGTGGTAATTAGAAATGATTAATTTTCGTCTAGTAATTGACAATTGTTTGCTTATCTGTAGAGCAAATAATTCTTGTTTATCCCTCTTTTTCATTTAGTTAGTCATGAATCTCGATCAATGACAAATGACTAATGAAAAAATCAGTCATGTTCGTGGCAAATATTTCAGGAGATTTGTAATCTTTTTTTTGTAGCTTGTCTAACAGATGTCTGCCACGCTGTACAATACGAAATTGCCCCACAGCTTCATCAACAGTAGGGCAAAGGACAGTTAAGCACTGCTCGTAGTCTGTCCTAGCTGAGTAAGGTTTTTCCTTGCTTTTGTGACGCTTTATTTTGTGTCCATTTGCGTTGTAATTCTTCATAAAACTTTATGTTTCCAACTCACCGCCCCCGCCGTCTGCGTACCCATCCCCAACTGCGCCGGATGGTACGAGAAAACAGTTTATCGACAAGTGATTTAATTTACCCCTTATTTGCAGTACCTGGTGAGGGAATTGCTAATGAAGTCAAATCAATGCCTGGAGTTTATCAACTTTCGGTAGATAAAATTGTCGAAGAGGCGAAGGAAGTTTATGACTTAGGAATTCCAGCGATCATTCTATTTGGTATTCCCGCCGATAAAGATGTAGATGCTACTGGTGCTTGGCATGATTGCGGGATTGTGCAAAAAGCAGCTACTGCGGTGAAGGAAGCAGTACCAGATTTAATTGTGGTGGCTGATACTTGTCTGTGTGAATATACTAGTCACGGTCACTGCGGCTACTTAGAAGTAGGTGATTTAACAGGCAGAGTATTAAACGATCCAACTTTAGAATTACTCAAGAAAACAGCAGTTTCTCAAGCGAAAGCTGGCGCGGATATTATTGCACCTTCGGGAATGATGGATGGTTTTGTGCAAGCAATTCGTGCTGGTTTAGATGAAGCTGGTTTTCAAGATACGCCGATTTTATCTTATGCGGCTAAATATGCTTCAGCTTATTATGGCCCATTTAGAGATGCGGCGGAATCTACACCACAATTTGGCGATCGCCGAACTTACCAAATGGATCCAGGTAACGCCCGCGAAGCGATTAAAGAAATTGAATTGGATATCGCTGAAGGCGCTGATATGCTGATGGTGAAGCCAGCTTTAGCCTACATGGATGTGATTTGGCGGGTGAAAGAAGCTAGCAACCTACCGGTGGCTGCTTATAACGTTTCTGGCGAATATTCTATGGTGAAAGCTGCTGCCCTCAACGGTTGGGTTGACGAACAGCGCATAGTCATGGAAACTTTAACTGGCTTTAAACGTGCTGGTGCAGATTTAATTTTGACTTACCACGCCAAAGATGCCGCCCGTTGGTTAGAGTCTAGTAGATAATTCAATAGAGCGATCGCTCTTTTCTTAACTAATCTCACGCATGGGTACAAAGGTGCTAATTAGATTGAGTATCTTGGTATCTAAGCGTGAGATTATTGTTGGAATCTCTCAAAGTTTTTGTTGAAAAATCAACTTAAATTCTTGGTCAAAATTACGTCAGGCTGAAAAAACTAAAAAAGCCCCATTAACTATACAGCTTGAGGGGCTAGTAAAACTTTTACTGGCAACATTTAACTACCAAACTTACATAACTGATTCCAGATACATTAAGCAATAAATCTCAACAATTAAAATAGTTAGGTAATGACTGTCGATCAGTTATTAGAAATTTACTGACTGAAATCCTTACGTACAGAACATTTACCCCAATTAGAATATTTACGGAGATGGGCAATACAGCACATAAAAACAAGTCAATTATTTCCGCGATAGTACATAAATATGGGGTGGTTTCATTTGCCAGAGGTGTAGGCGATCGCTTATAAAAGAATATAGTTAATAAAATTTCCGTAATCGACATTTAATGTCAGCCGATTTAATAAATACAATCTAAGTTTTTTCTAGGGAGCATGAGTTATGGATATGCAAGTCCTGAGAGAACGCGCTGGGCTTAGCCGTGCAGAGGTTGCCTTCAGGCTTGCAATCAGTGAAACTAGTGTGCGCAACTGGGAAGCTGGGCGTACTGAACCGACAATGACACCGAAAAAATATTTAGATGCGTTGCGTCTATTTAAATGCACGCCAGAAGAATTAGCAGCAGCTAGCGAAAAATCAATTAACCAACGCCATAAACGCAAACCAGGTAGACCCAAACGCTTCCCAGAAGTTGTAACACAAGTAGCTGATTCGCCAGTTTGTACTTAGGGGCTAGGGGCTAGAAGGGACAAGCAAGGCAAATGCCCAATGCCCAATGCCCAATGCCCAATGACAAATGCCCAATGACCAATGACTTTTTCAACTAGTGCGATCGCTGACGGTATTTGCCACGGCGGCGCGATAAGATTCTAAAGCAACAGTTGTATTCAAGATTTAAATGGCAGAGACTCTTTTCTTTAACGCCCTCCGTGAAGCCATTGATGAAGAAATGGCCCGTGATTCTAGTGTTTTCGTACTTGGTGAAGACGTAGGACACTATGGCGGTTCCTACAAAGTCACCAAAGACCTGTACAAAAAGTATGGTGACCTAAGAGTTCTGGATACCCCCATTGCCGAAAATAGTTTTACAGGCTTGGCTGTGGGTGCAGCGATGACTGGTTTAAGACCAATCATCGAAGGTATGAACATGGGTTTCTTACTGTTGGCATTTAACCAAATTTCCAACAACGCGGGGATGCTGCGTTATACTTCCGGCGGGAATTTTAAAATCCCTATGGTGATTCGGGGGCCTGGTGGTGTAGGTAGACAGCTAGGTGCAGAACATTCCCAACGCTTAGAAACTTACTTCCAAGCGGTTCCAGGGTTAAAAATTGTGGCTTGTTCTACACCTTACAACGCTAAAGGTTTATTGAAAGCGGCAATCCGCGATGACAACCCCGTATTGTTCTTTGAACATGTTCTGCTTTACAACTTAAAAGAAGACCTGCCAGAAGAAGAATACGTACTACCTTTAGATAAAGCGGAAGTTGTGCGTCGCGGTAAGGATGTCACAATTCTTACTTATTCACGGATGCGTCATCATGTGATGCAAGCTGTGAAAACTTTAGAAAAACAAGGTTACGACCCTGAAGTCATTGATTTAATATCACTGAAGCCTTTAGATTTTGATACCATCGGTGCTTCGATTCGCAAAACTCATCGTGTCATTGTTGTGGAAGAGGCTATGCGTACAGCAGGTATTGGCGCAGAAGTTATCGCTTCCATTAATGACCGCTTATTTGATGAGTTAGATGCGCCTGTATTACGTCTTTCATCTCAAGATATTCCCACACCATATAACGGCAATCTAGAACGTCTGACAATTGTTCAACCAGAACAAATTGTAGAAGCCGTACAGAAAATGGTGGCTATGCGCGTTTAATAGTAAAAAATTTCTCAACAAAGGCAGAGGGTAGAAGGCAGAATAAATTAAGCTAATCAGCATTAAATTTGCATAATCCCTAGGGCGTGTTTTCAAAGTCGCCGTCACCCTACAAGGGTGCGGCTAACTCTACCTAGTTTGCCTACACGGACTACGAGAAATGAGGCTTTTTATATGACTGCTTTCTGCCTTTTGCCTTATATTATTTATCTGATCCACTGACGCCCATCAATTCCCTAAAAGCTGGCTCATCCGCAATATCATCAAAATCAATATCTGTCGCTGCTTCTTCCTGATATCGGGGATTCAATTTCATCGCTTGCTGGAGATTTTCTAAAGCTAATTCCAGTTGTTTTTGTAGTGCATAACAGGCGGCTTTATTGTAAAAAGCAACAGCATAATCTGGCTTCAATACTAATGCATTATCAAAAGAGGCGATCGCTTCGTCATCTCTTCCCAACCTTACCAAGCTATAGCCGCGTTTATCCCAAGCTTTGGGGGATGGTTTAATTTCTATCGCTTTGTCAAAAGATGCGATCGCTTCCTCGTATTCTTCCAACTCAATCAAGGCTAAACCGCGATTCATCCAAGCTACGGCGTCATCGGGTTTAACTTTCGTTGCTTGATTAAATGATACAAAAGCCTGTTGATGTTTGCGTAAATACCCCAAAGCCACACCGCGATCGCACCAGGCTT
Organism: Tolypothrix sp. FACHB-123; assembly: GCF_014697075.1. Taxonomy (GTDB): domain Bacteria; phylum Cyanobacteriota; class Cyanobacteriia; order Cyanobacteriales; family Nostocaceae; genus Aulosira. Next base: position 31,343 of record NZ_JACJRE010000072.1, read on the forward strand.
GATGATCGTTGGGATTAATTTTTAAAGCTTTATCATAGGAGGCGATCGCTTCTTGGTAGCGTTTCAACCTGGCGAGAGTTAAACCTTGTTTAAACCAAGCCACGGGGTTATCTGGCTGAGTTTCGACTGCTTGATTGTAAAGTGCGATCGCCTCTAAATACCGTTTTTCCCCAAACAATACATCTCCTCGTGTCAGATATTCATCACCAGCAACGCTAACCTGTATCTCTTCTTTGCTAGACGAGGTTTTTGGCTTGGGGGATAATGGCGGTTCTGGTTTTTTCGCCTCAATTTCAATTACCGCTGGCTGTTTAATTTCCGTGAGTTCTTCTAAAATAGAATCCTTGCGTTGTTGCGCATCTAATTGCAATTCCGAAAGCTGCGATACAAAATCCGTTTCTAATCTTTCCAGCTTTTCTAAAATGAGAATTTTCTGCTGTTGTGCATTTATTTGTAATTCCGAAAATTGCGAAGTAAATTCCGAACCAGATTTTTCTAAATTTTCGATAATTAAATCTTTTTGTATTTGCACATCTCCCTGTAACTGGGCTAAGTTACTAATAAATTCCCCTTGCAGTTTACGTAAATCTGCAATAATCTGTTCTTTTTGTTGTTGGCTATTCGCTTGTAATTCTGCCAGTTGCGTTCTCAAGCTATTTTCTAATTCAGCGATATTAACCAGAACCGCATCTTTCCGCTGTCCAACTTCTGCTTGTAACTCTGATATTTTATTTATCGCTTCTGTTTTCAAAGCATTTTCTAATTCAGCGATATTAACCAAACTTGCATCTTTTCGCTGTCCAACCTCTGCTTGTGATTCTGATATTTTATTCGCTGCATTTGCTGCTAAACTCGTAATTTGATCAACAGCTATATCTTTTTCTTTTTGCGTATCAGCCTGTAACGCCGCTAAATGTCCTACAAATTCCGAATTAGATTTATCTAAACTCTCAATAGTGCTATCTCTTTGTTGTTCTGTCCTTAATAGCAGTTCTGATAATTGCTGCGATAAATCAGATTCTATCTTGCCTAAACTTTCAAAGGTCAAATTACTTTGATTTTGAGCATTTGATAATAACTGCCCTATTTGAGTAGCAAATTCCCTATCTATATTTTCTAATTTATTTTGAATGACTTTAATTTCCGCATCTAACTCATTTAAAAGACTTTCTTGCTTCGCTGTAAAATCAGAATTAATCAAAGATAAATTTTCTTGTTCGCTTTTAATTTTAGCTTGCAGACTCTCAACCTCTTGCCCCAATTCCTGAGTAATGTTTTTCACCTCTTGAATTGCATTTTCAGCTTCTTGCTTCACAACATTTAGCTGAGTTTGCAAACTTTCCACACCTTCTATCTGCGACATTGCTTTATTGACAATTTCGTGGATGATTAATCCACGCAAAAACCACAATAAAGCAATTATGGCGACTGGAAACAAGGTTAATAATACTATCCAGATATTCAAGGACATGGTTGTCTGATTAAAATTACGCTGAACATCAGATTGGGTTGCATCTTGAATCCGCTGTTGCGCCAGCAATCCAGCCAATTCTTCCCGTTCCTGATTTGATAATACCTGAGCAGGAGCCACCCTAGACGATGCAGCAGGTACAGTTTGCCCATTGATTTTACCAGGAGACAGCAGTAAGGGCGAAAAGATAAAAACGCTCTGTAAAACTAAAGCGTAGTAGGCTGGATGTTTGCTTTTCATATCCCTATCCATTGGTTAGTTTTGCAAGCTGCGTACTTTCTCCAATCTATAACAAATTATTAAGGCTTGACCTTCTCTCAAGAATACCTCCCTCTTCCTTGGCGTCCTTGGCGTCCTTGGCGGTTCATAATTCCTAAATCCCCATAAATAAACACTCTACGCTAAATTGAAAATGTCTAGAGTTGTTAATTAATCAATATTTTTTTGATTTCACTTATGGAAACGCAATTTTCTTGGACTAAACAATGGTATCCTATTAGTCCATTAAGTTATCTCGATAGTAATAATCCCAATCCCGTCACCCTACTGGGTAAAAAACTAGTTATTTGGCAAGATAATCATCAACAATGGATAGTTATGGATGATTACTGTCCTCACAAACTAGCGCAGCTATCCCTAGGAAGAATTAATGAAGATGGTACCTTAATGTGTAGACATCATGGATGGACTTTTAATAATGAAGGGAAATGCACAAATGTACCCATGTTAACAGGTAATGCCAAAGAAATTGCTTGTAATAGTTTAAGGTCTCATGTTAAAACTTATCCTACACAAGTGCTGCAAGGTCAGGGCAAACGCATCTAAATAGAGAAAAGTGCTAAGTAGAGGTGTGTTTTGAGTAGTACAAGAGAACTATATATAACTGGTGAAGAGAGCGATCGCTAAAA
>NZ_JACJRE010000073.1 GCF_014697075.1 Tolypothrix sp. FACHB-123
TATCAATTCCAATTCCTTTGAAATTAGCGATCGCTTGTGGGTGAAAAATCATCTTGACCCTGATGAGGAAAAACTACGGGTTTCAAGTTAGACGAGGTTTAAATGCGATGATGCTAAAGATATTTCAAATTTTTTCACCACATTTAAACTAATTGCTAAAAATATTGTATCTAGACCTTTTATAAATAATTTATCCATCACTCTGCCGAGTTTATCGTCGTTCAGATATTCTGGTTTGACTCCGGCTCCAATTAAATGCTCGCAAGCTATCGATTCAAAAAACTTGGGAAACATATACAATGGTTTTGAAACCATCCCCAATCCATTTAAAATCATTGCTTTTACTACATGTCCAGCACTAACTTTTTCTCCGGCTTCTGACCCGATTAAATTATTAATTATTGACACCAAACCAATTGAGTCTACTATTCCTGCCACTATACCCAAATGGTCAATATTCTTGATTTCAATATCTTTGATATTCAACATGATTGGAAAGTAACTAAAACCATATCAGTTAAAATTTTCACATTTTTGGACAGCCTTTGTGCGATAAATTTCAGTTGCTTATACAAATACCTCTATCCACCCGAAAATTGAATCATTATTGAATTAAAAAACATGAGGAAAGGAGAGGCTGCCAATGGCAGCCTCTCCTTTCCTACCCCCCCCCATATGAGAATGATTATTATTCTTTTGTGACACAGATATCTGAACTTAATAGAAGTTATTCTTATTTAGCTGGAATAAGCTCTACTAGAAGCTAGTTCTTATGTACTATATATATCCGATTTTTTGGGTGTGACAGTTCTGGGTGCGGAAGATAGGCTATAGCGTTCGCGTAGCGTCTCGCAGAGAAGTAATCTCCCCTGAAGCTGGGATTGCTTCCCTAAACTTCGTTTCGGTCGCAATGACATTATCGGCGTTGCGTCAGTCTTATATAGTACAAAAGTTCGCTTTAAATGGTTAAAATATCAGAAAAACGCTGAAAATTCTTTGATTTAAATGAAGTTTTATATATTTATTGAAAATTTATACTATCAATAGTATTAGGATATCAAAGGTAATAATTGATAAGTATTATATATAACATAGATTCAGTACTTTTTACTCTTGCAGAACACCCATAATTTAGTGAGGAATACTTCCACTAAACAGCGAACTGAATCACTATGTTCAATATGTCAAATTCTTCTATAGAGCCAACTCCAGTCATCACAAACATCCATCATTAAGCAGAATTGTGACGTATATAACTAATGCCAAAACTAAGCGAACAATTGTCAGTACTGAAATAGAAGTGACGGGGCAAAATCTGCGAGCAATTGCTATGGGATAAGGTTTCGCTTGTAAGAAAGAAGCTATTAGCAGATCGATTGTTACCTGAACGTTAATGTGGAACTGTCTCCAACGAAGATAGCAAGTTAAGTAACAAGGTGCAAAACAATGAAGTATTTAACGAAAAGTAAAGTTACCTAAAACCTTCTTCCCTCTGTCTGGTCTCAAAGATGAATATTCAGTCCCACCTAAATTAGAGTCACAGAAAATAAAAATTATTACTTTAGCGATCGCTAAGGCAATAGTGCAAGTGCGAGGCAGCAAAATACAAACTTTCACTGATACGGAGGGTAACTATTTTTTGTCTGACTTCCAGGCAAGAAAAGGAACAATCCTAATTTTTGTCAATTAGGATTCCTATAGCAACCCAAAAGTGACTCTAACCGCTAGGAAGAAAACAACTGCCAATTTCAGATGAGAGCCAAATATGCGAAGTCATTCCTATCAAACTAAAAACCAAATCTACTAATGCTTTGAAAGGAAATAACCATGCCCTATAGTTCACCTGGTATTTATGTCGAAGAAATCCCGTCGTTGATTCAACCGATCGCAGGAGTGGGAACGACTACTGCTGCCTTCATCGGAGTTTTCCCCGATACCTTTAAGATTCCTACGATACCTCTAATTAATATAGAAAATGAGGAAATCACTGGGGGAAAAGACACTAAAACTTACAAGCTGAAATATTTCCCAGTCGCTCAGAGTTCATTTGAGATTAAGGTCAACGATCAGATTGACCAAGGGGCGAAGTTATCCAATAACGGTAGTGACTCTTCTGTAACACTCAGCGCAGTTCCACAGGAGGGGGCAAAGATTAGCATCACATACTTTTTATATGCCACCAAGGTGTCAAATGAGTTAATTGGCCAAGGTGATGGGGTGATTACGGAATTCCAACTAAAAGGATATCCAGTCAGAGATCAAGATCATTTCTCTTTTAAGGTCGATGGTGTTCCAATTAAAAATGAAGATGTAACACTGAAAAACGATGATCAAAAGAAATTGGCGCTCGTTAAATTTAAAACAGCCCCACCGAAGGGACAGACAGTAACAGGGGACTATGCGATTCAATTTCCTGATTTTATATCTGTAACAGAGAAAGAGGTGAAATTATGTACTAGCTTTACCGAATTCAAGAAATTCTTCGGAGACTTTTCTATAGATCCGGGGCAACAACAACTTGCTCATGCCGTTTATGGCTTCTTTAATAACGGCGGGACTCGCTGCTATGTGACGCGAGTAAAGGATAAGAAAGATATTAAGGATGTGTTAACTGAGCTTGAGGTAATTGATGAGATATCCCTCGTCGTAGCCCCTGGAATTACTGACCCGTCTGCTCGCAATAACATCATCGATCACTGCAAGGAGAAAACAGGAGATCGCTTCGCTATCTTTGACAGTGAGGAAAATGCTGATGCAAATAATGCGGCTAGTTTTAATCTTGTTGAGTCTGATTACGCCGCTTTGTATTTCCCCTGGATTCAAGTCTTTGACCCCGCAACTAAAGCAAAAAACCCTAACGGAAACGGTTTAATTTTTGTCCCACCAAGCGGTCACATTGCCGGAATTTATGCTCGCGTCGATGCTCAGCGAGGTATTCACAAAGCACCTGCAAATGAAGTTGTGTCTGGAGCAGTGGGAGTGGAAAAAGCGATTAGTAAAAATCAGCAGGATGGACTAAATTCCAAAGGAATTAACTGTATTAGGGTGTTCAACAGCACCATAAAAGTCTGGGGAGCGCGTACCCTCAGTAAAAGCAATGAATTGCGGTACATTAATGTACGCCGTACATTACTATTTCTGCGCGAATCTATCGACGAAGGTACACAATGGGCTGTTTTTGAACCAAATAATCCTGCACTCTGGCAAAAAATTAAGCGCAATGTTTCTGACTTCCTGCTTGTTCAATGGCGTGCAGGGGCATTGTTTGGGAATACAGAGCGGGAGGCATTTTACGTAAAGTGTGATGCTGAAACTAACCCTCCAACAGAAGTCGCTTTAGGCAAGGTAATTGCAGAAGTCGGCGTTTCCATCGTCCGTCCGGCAGAATTTGTTATCTTCCGCATCAGTCAAACTACTTTACCAAGCTAATTGTTGGAGTTGATTTATGAAAGCTCCTGGTGTCTATCTAGAGGAGATATTTCTCAAGCCAGAAATCATTTTGCCAACTGGTGTTCCGGGATTTGTTGGGTTTGCAACTGCAAATAAACCTGAAAATCAAAAAGATGGTGTCGTACAGTTGTACCGAAAACAAGAGTTAGATGATAAATTAAACTTTCCAGAGGATGGTTACCTCAAAGCATCAGTCATCGGTTTCTTTGATAATGGTGGAACTCGCTGCTATATTGCTTTTGCTGACCCAAATATTGCTAAACAGGAAGCTTTGAAGAATGCAATCAAAGCCTTGGCACCGATAACTGACATCGACCTAATGGCATTTCCCGATGCTATGAAGCCCTTGACGAAGGATGCAGTTCTTGACGAGAAAGCAGTTCTTGACATGCAACGGAGTCTGATTCAAGACTGTACCGACCAAGGCGATCGCTTTGCAATTTTAGACTCTCTTCCTGGCAAAACATCTGAGTCAGTATTAACCCAATGCAACGCTATTAAAGAAAACCAAAGCCAACAAAAACCAGTGAACGGGTCGCTTTATTATCCTTGGCTGCAAAACGCCCAAGGTCGATGGGTACCACCCTGCGGTCACATTGCTGGGATTTTTGCACGTAGCGATCGCGCTCGTGGTGTGTTCAAAGCTCCAGCCAATGAAGAAATTCGTGATGCTGTCAATCTCCAAGTCCTGATTGACAATTCAGATCAAGGGGGCTTGAATGCACAAGGCATCAATTGCTTGCTGGCTTTTCCAGGTCGAGGTATTCGAGTTTGGGGCGCACGCACTCTCAGCAGCGACAGCAACTGGCGCTATATCAATGTCCGTCGCCTTTTTATCACCATCAAACGCTGGATTGACTTGAATATGCTTTGGGCTGCCTTTGAGCCTAATACTCCCCAATTATGGGTACGTATTCAGCGAGAATTGAGTGGCTATTTAACTCAACTTTGGCGAGCCGGTGCCCTCAAGGGAGAAACTCCCGAACAGGCTTTTTACGTAAAATGCGATGCCGAAATCAACCCACCAGCAAGTCGTGAGATAGGAAATGTGTTCACTGAAATTGGTTTTGCACCCAGTTCACCCGCCGAATTTATCTTTGTGCGTATTACTCACCGCGCAAATACTACTGAGATAAGTTGATTCACGTTTAATTACTGTAAAAAATTTCCCTGCCAAACTGAATTAGTTAACAAGGAGAATCATCATGCCCGATCCATACCGTGGTTACAATTTTCTAGTTGAAATTGATGGTATTACTGAAGCTGGTTTTCAAGAGTGTAGTGGATTGGATAGCAGCACTGATGCAGTAGACTATCGGGTAGGAAGCGACCCCAATCATGTACGCAAGCTGACAGGATTAAACAAATTTTCCCCCATCACCCTGAAGCGTGGCATCACAGATTCTGATGCTCTCTGGAATTGGCGGCAGAAGGTGGTTGATGGGAGGTCTGACACTGAAACACGGAAAAATATCTCGATTGTTTTACTGAACGAAGCTCGCCAAGAGAAATGGCGCTGGAATCTTCGGCGAGCTTGGCCCTCGAAGTATACCGCACCTACATTCAATGCCACCAGTAATGATGTAGCGGTGGAAACTCTAGAAATTACTCATGAGGAAATAGTTAAAGCTTAGGAAATCCTGGTTAAAACCACTACTTCTTCACAAAAAGCCAGAGCCAACAATGTGGTAACAATTGCTATCTTGTACAAGCCTTATGCTCCAGACTGAATTTCTGTTCACCTTGCCACTAGGTTATGTAGATACCGAAGGCAATATGCATAAAGAGGGCGTGATGCGTCTGGCAACAGCCTTGGATGAAATTGCACCCCTTAAAGATACCCGTGTCCGCAGTAACCAAGGATACCTGCTAATCATTCTGCTATCGCGGGTGATTACCAAGCTAGGAACGCTGGAATATATCAATCCCAAGGTGATAGAAGGCTTGTACGCTGCGGATTTGGCGTATTTACAAGACCTTTATTGCCGCATCAATCAAAATGGACACAATCTGGTGCGAACCCAATGTCCCCACTGTGAGCAAGAGTTTGAATTGGAACTCAATAGCATGGGGGAGTAACTTGCTACCCCCTTGAAAGGCTGTACGAGGAGGTAGCATATATTGCTTACCACTTTCATTGGTCTCCCGAACAGGTGTTGGCTTTGGAACATCCAGATCGCCTGCAATGGGTAGCCCAAATCGCCAAGATTAATAAACGTTTTAACGAACAAGGTTAATTAACATCTAGGAGATTTATGTAACTATGGCTTCATCTGACCCCTATCAAGTATTTAACTTTCTCATTGAAATTGAGGGGCTTGTGATTGGCGGTTTTTCTGAGTGCAGTGGCTTGCAAGTGGAAACCGAACTTTTTGAATATCGTGAAGGGGGGCTGAATGAATATATGCATAACTTTGTTGGATCAACAAAATATACACCCCTAGTCCTGAAACACGGTCTCACATCAAATGATGGACTGTGGAAATGGCATCAGGAAATAGTCAGTCAGGGTTTAAACCAGGGAATTAAGCGTCGTAATGGCACGATTTATCTGTTAGATCAACAGAGAAACATGGCAAAGGTGTGGAATTTCAAACAAGCCTTTCCCTATAAATGGACTGGACCAGAACTGCGGGCAGATTCTAGCGAAGTCGCTTTTGCAAGTGTGGAATTAGTTCATCGGGGTCTGAACCAAGTCCCCGCATAAAATCCCTTACTTTGAGTTTTCTATGTCAGACGAACCCAAGCATACTACTCAAACAAATGAAATCTTACAGTCTAGTGCCTTGATCCAACGCCTTGACAGACGGCGTACTCAACCAAGCGGCTTAATTAATACAAGTCAATCTCAAAGAAGTTCGCCACGGCTGCCGGCAACAATGGTACAGCGTTTTGCTCTGCTAGAACAAATACAAACTCGTTACGGTGTGTCTAATAACAGTTCCGGGACTGGTACAGAATTGATGTTTATCTCTCCATTGCCAAAAACAACGGGAGAACAGGTCAATACCTTTACTAGTGAGGCGGCGAGTTTGTCTCCCAAAGGCTCGGCGAATACACAACCAGGAACATCAACACTTAGCTCTACTAGCAACCAAGCGCCTACAGCAAAATTTCGCATTAGTCGTAAGGCTGTACCTTTGGAATATGAGTCTTTTCCATCCAAGGGAGCTTCTGAGCCGTTATCCTCATCAACACAACCTAGCAATGAAGAAACGTTTCCGTCTGATTCTTCGATGATTCCACTTAAACGAATTAGTAATAACGATACCAAAACTTCAGCAATAAATTCTGAAATTCCTAGCAATTCTCAAGATTTACTAACAGCCCGTGAAATACCTCTCCAGGTAGATGCTTCAACTAGTCCCAAAGCTCTGGGTAACTCGTCTTTGGTAATGCGAAAGGCAACAAATGAAAACTTAGAGGAAGAAATCCAACGACAGCCCATACTCAGGGCTAAACCCTTAGCAAACAACATCCAAAGCCCAACTCAGATATTCAGTTCAGCACCAGCTGAAGCCAATAGCCCTTTGGTGTTACGAAAGGCAACAAATGAAAACTTAGAGGAAGAAATCCAACGACAGCCCATACTCAGGGCTAAACCCTTAGCAAACAACATCCAAAGCCCAACTCAGATATTCAGTTCAGCACCAGATGAAGCCAATAGCCCTTTGGTGTTACGAAAGGCAACAAATGAAAACTTAGAGGAAGAAATCCAACGACAGCCCATACTCAGGGCTAAACCCTTAGCAAACAACATCCAAAGCCCAACTCAGATATTCAGTTCAGCACCAGATGAAGCCAATAGCCCTTTGGTGTTGCGAAAGGCAACAAATGAAAACTTAGAGGAGGAAATCCAACGACAGCCAGAACAGGTTGCAGTCTCAAGGGAAATTCCAGGCAATATGGCATCTTTACCACAGTCAACAATGGTTTGGCGTAAAAGCTCCCAGTTTGCAACACCAGGAAATAATTTTTCAGATGCAAGCAACGGTGGAACAAACAACTCCTTCCCATTAGCAATTACTCCAGTGCATCACAACGCGATCGCCCGCCAAACAGCCCCAATGTCTAGGACTATACCTATGTCTAACCCTACCATGTCAATGCCCAGACAAGCAGCAATGCCAGTCCCTGAAATTAATGTGGCAGAAATAGCTGAACAAGTTAGCCGTCTTCTTTGCCGTCAATTAACAGTGGAACGGGAGCGGAGGGGAATGAGAAAATGACGTTAGAAAAATTAAAAATTGTCCCACAACCACCTTCACGCTTAGGGGAAATAGAAGTCCTTTTCAACCCCACTGCTTACTCTATAAGTAAGTCAGTTACCTGGAATCCACCAGAAAATTCCAATGGCGGAGAGCAGAGTAAAACTCAAAGGGCATTAAATGCGCCTATTTTGACTTTTGGTGGTGGCGACAGCCGTCAACTCACCTTAGAACTAATGTTCGATGTCACAGAAGCGATTAATGGGAGAATAATCGATGATGTCCGCCAAGAGACGAACAAAATTTTGGCACTTACCCGAATCGAGCGACTTGAACCGCCTCGACCACCAACTTGTCTAATTTTCTGGGGGAATTCACCTCCCAATTCTGATTTTCCCTTCAAGGGTGTGGTGAGCAGTCTGACACAAAACTTCACCTTGTTCAAAAGCAACGGTCAACCTGTGCGGGCTAATTTAGCAGTTACCTTCACAGAATTTCTTGACCCGCAGGACGATAAACGCCAAACTGACCCAGAACTAACAACCCGTATTCTTAAACCTGGTGATACTCTCAGCAGTATTGCGGCTGAAGTTTATCGCGATCCCAGACGTTGGCGCATTATCGCCGAAGCAAATCGCTTGGATGACCCGCGTAACCTCCAAAGCAAAATAGGGCAAAGATTAACAATTCCAAAATTGTAGTGGGGGAAATTATTTATGCCGATTTCTGACCCCAAAAATCCGTTAGTACCAAACTTTAATATCCTCATTAATGGTTCGTTAATATCTGTTGAACCAGAAACCCATGTTATTAGCATTATTGTGGATGATGACACAGAATTGCCAAGTATGTTTTCATTTGAACTGGTGAACTCGGAATGGCACACTAAGGATTTACAGTGGATTGACGAGCAACAGGAACTGTTTACGATTGGCAATACAGTCGAAATTAAATTAGGTTACGGCGACAATTTAGAAACTATTATGACTGGTGAAATTACTGGATTAGAACCAGAATTTAATTTTAATCGCCTACCCAGGTTAACAGTACGGGGTTATGACCGTCGCCATCGCTTACAACGAGGGCGTAATACACGCACCTTTGTGCAACAAAAAGATAGTGATATTGCAGATATAATTGCTCGTGATGCGGGACTAACTCCCAAAACAGAAGATAGCAGAGTTATCCACCCTTACATCCTCCAAGCTAATCAAACCGATCTGGACTTTTTGCAGGAGCGAGCCAGATGTATCCAATATGAAGTAATAGTAAAAGATAAAACTCTATTTTTCCAACCTGTAGCTAATACCGAAAGTCCAATTTTCATCCTCTCTCTTGAAGATGACTTGTTGGAATTTTCTCCCCGTCTTTCCTCAATGGGTCAGGTAAGTGCAGTTACAGTTACAAGTTGGAATCCTACAAATCAAGAGAATCAGAAGTTTGAATGGCAGACAAAAACTGGAGATGAAATAACCAAAATGGGTGGTAACAATAGTGCCGCTAGCTTAAGTGAAAATGCCTTTGGTACAGCAGTGGAAACTATTAGCAATCAGCCAGTGATGACTTTGGCTGAAGCCGAACAATTAGCAAAAGCACGCTTTAATCATATAGCCTTGTCGTTAATTATTGGCGAAGGAGTTTGTCGAGGGCGTACCGATTTACGTTCTGGCAAGGTAATTGAAATTAATGGTGTAGGTAAGCAATTTAGCGGTCAATATTACGTCACAGCCACTAGCCATCGCTATAAAAGCAGTGGTAATTATACTACACATTTATCTGTGCAAAGGAATGCTTTATGAAGGGATTTGACGTATTTTTTGATATGGAAACTAGACTTGCGATCGCCAATCGCATTCAAGGCGTGGTAATTGGTATTGTTACAAATAATCAAGACCCAGAGGAATTAAATCGGGTAAAGGTAAAATTTCCCTGGTTGAGTGAGAATGATGAAAGCTACTGGGCGCGGATTTGTATATCAGTGACAGAGGCAAAGCAGAATAATTACGATCTGCCAGAAGTGGGTTCTGAAGTCTTGGTTGCTTTTGAACATGGGGATGTCCGTTTTCCCTACATCCTTGGTGTTGTTTTACCACCCGCACGAAAGGAGTAGAAAATGGATAAACCTTTTTTGGGTCGTGGTGTTGCATTTCCAATACAACTTGATAATGGTGATATTAAGGATGCGAAAGATGAAGAAAGCATCCGTCAATCAATTAGGATTATCCTTGGCACTGCGAAGGGCGAACGAGTCATGCGTCCTGATTTTGGTTGTGGAATTTACGATTTGGTATTTGAAATGACTACCGCTTCCACAGCCGGGAAAATTTCTCAAGCTGTACGCGAAGCTTTGCTAAGATTTGAACCCCGCATTGATGTTATTGATATTCAAGTGACACCGAAATCAGATGATGAGGGAGAGAAAATATTTATCAGTATCGATTATCAAGTAAGGGCAACAAATAACGCTTTTAACCTGGTTTATCCATTCTATTTAGAAAGGAGTCCCGGTTAATGGTTGACAAGATTCCCAAAATTGACAAGCGAACATCTGCTGATATTGAAAAACAGGTTAAAGACTTATTATATAAATCAATGGGCTGGCAAGAACCAAGCTCAGATGCTGCTAAGTCTCAGAAAAAAGGAATAAATATAGCGCTCATAAAAATCTTTGCCCGGTATTGTGAGATTATTATTGAACGACTCAACAAGGTACCGGAAAAAAATTTCCTGGCGTTTTTGGATTTATTGGGTGCTTCGCGCTTACCTCCACAATCTGCGCGAGTACCGTTGACATTTTCTTTAAGCGATAAATCTACTGTAGATGCTGTAGTCCCTAAAGGAACACAAGTCGCTGCACAATTAGCCGCAGGCGAAAAGCAACCAGTGATTTTTGAAACTGAAAACGAGCTAGTGGTGACAGCAGCAAAGCTAGAGTCAGTTTTTGTACGTGATGATAAGAAAAAATATGCAGATTACGGCAGCATTATCACTGCACCTGCATCAACTGATGATTTATTTGTTTTTAGTGGTAGTCAACCCATTGAAAAACTATTAAATTCACCTGATTTGCAAATAGAAACTGCATTTTCAAATAATTTGCGCGTTGACTTAATTAATGATTTTTTTCCTTTTGGGGAAAATCCCAAATTTGGCAACATTTTATATTTAGCACATAGTCAAATCTTTGCTCAAAAAGACATTAAAATAATTATCGATATTAAATTAGTCCCGCTAGAAGATGATAGCACAACACCGGAAGCAGAACCATCTCATAACTTGAAATTGAAGTGGGAATATTGGAATGGAAATAACTGGGAAGAATTAAAAAATGGTTTTAAAGATACCACAAATGGTTTGACAACCGAGGGACAAATAGAGTTCAAATTTGACGAGCAACCAGTAAAAACAAAAGTTAATAATCTAGAAAATTTTTGGATTCGCGTCAGAATAATTTCACGTAATTATGGCGATTATGCTGCACCATTAATTAGTTATATCACTGTCAGCTACACGTTAACTCCTAAAGAAGAAAAAAACGACCCTCCATCTCTCTATTTTGGCTTTTCTTTACCATCAGAGGTCAAAGAATTTCCGAATCGACCTATAAGTATGTTTATTGATTTAGTTGAACCTAAATATGATTATGATGAAAAATCCAAGGAGGGTAGTGTTACAGAGATTGCAAAAAATGAGCCGATTCAACTTTTTTGGCAATATTGGAACGGAAAAGATTGGGTAAAATTCACGGTTTCAGATGGTACAAAAAACTTTACTTGTTCCGGTGTAATTACATTTCTGCCACCAAAAGATTTTACTGCCAGACAAGACTTTGGATTACTTTTTCGATACTGGTTGCGGGTGCAAAAGAACCCTGGGAATTATCAAATTGAACCAAAATTAAGGCGGGTGTTACTGAATACAGTAATGGCTGTACACAGTGTAACAATTCGCAACGAAATACTTGGTTCTAGTGATAGTAGCGAAAATCAAAAATTTCGCACAGTGCGATCGCCAATTTTGCGGAGTCAACTGTCAGTATTGGGGAGTCAGCAATTGGAAGTGCGAGAGCCGGAATTAGCTTCAGCAGAAGAACTGGCTACTCTTAAAAAAGAAGAGGGTGACAATCCCGTAACAACTGTCTTCGACTCCACAGGAAGACCCAAGGAAATTTGGGTACGATGGCATGAAGTTCCAGATTTTTATGGTTCAACCGCGCGCGATCGCCATTATGTCATCAATCATCTCACAGGTGAAATTCAATTTGGCAATGGGTTAAATGGACTCATTCCACCTCTTGCTAAAAGTAATATTCGCATGGCTTATTACCAAACTGGTGGTGGTATTGTTGGTAACAAGCCTGCGGGTACAATTGTCCAACTTAAAACCACAGTGCCTTATGTCAATAAAGTAACTAACTATGAAGCAGCAGTTGGTGGTGCAGAAGCAGAAACCCGTGAATCCCTCATTGAAAGAGTTCCGCGTCGCATTCGTCATCGTGGTCGTGCAGTGACATCGGAAGATTTTGAAGACCTAGCTAAGGAATCATCTCTCGAAGTCGCAAGGGCAAAATGTGTACCATTGCGGAATTTAGTAGCCAACCCTTTCAATGAAAACAAAGTACCAGGGGCGGTTAGTGTGATTATTGTACCCCATTCCACTGATAACAAACCCTTGCCCAGTTTGGAACTCATGAATAAAGTTCAAGAATACCTCGAAGCCTGTGCAGACCCAACAATAAATATATACGTAGTAGGTCCTTTATATGTGAGCATCAATGTCAAAACAGAAATTTTTCTGAATTCTCTAGAGTCAGCAAGCACTATTGAACGAGAAGTAGAGCAAAAATTAGCTAGTTTCTTACATCCTCTGACTGGTGGTGTTGATAGAAATGGCTGGGATTTTGGTCGCTTACCTCACCAATCAGATTTATATGCCTTACTGATAGCAATTCCTGGTATTGATTATATTAGCAGTGTAGATATATATTCAGATGAAGAATATGAAAATGAACTACCAAAAGAAATTCCCAAAGATATCCCCAATAACAGTCCAGAAAAAAGTAACACCTTGCTTAAAAAACTCAAAACAGAAAGATTTATTGTCTACTCAGGCAAACACAATATCAGTTTGAAAGTTGCAAATAAATAGTGATTCCAAACAACTTCGATTCGACGAACAACTAACAACAATTTAATTTTAGTTATGCCCATCGAAATTCCGAACCTAGATGACCGCACCTACGACGATTTAGTGCAAGAAGCCCTGAGTATGATTCCCATCTATGCACCAGAGTGGACAAATCATAATCCCTCTGACCCAGGAATTATGCTGATTGAAGTGTTTGCTTATATCACGGAAATGTTGCTTTATCGGCTAAATCGCGTTACCAATGCAAATAGACAAGCATTTTTAAATTTAATTGATAGCGATGATACCGGAAACAAGAAATTTCCCACGCCATTAAATGAAGTAGAATTAAATACAAGAATCCTTGCAGCAGTTAAACAATTACGAGAAAGCGATCGCGCTGTCACTAGTCAAGATTACGAAAATTTAGTTTTAGAAAAGTTTAGTGCGGAAATTTCTCGCGTTTATTGCATTTCCCGACGGAACAAAGAATTACAAACATACAATAATATTGTTCAAAGACCAGGATATATTAATTTGGTAATTGTCCCGAAATCTTATGATAGCCAACTTTTAGACATGACTTTAACGGAAGAATTGGAGAATAATGTTAAAGCTTTTCTAGAAAATAGACGATTACTTACTACAAAAATTAAAATATATAAAACAAATTTAGTTAGCATTGAAGTCAATCTTACAATAAACCTTAAACCTGATTTTACAGAACAAAATGTTCGCCCCTTTGCAGAAAAAGCACTCAAGGAGTTTTTATATCCTTTAACAATTGATGAAGATGGGTTCAAAGCAAAAGGGTGGGGATTTGGACGGAATGTTTATCTTTCCGATATTTATCAGCTACTCGACAAAATACCAGGAGTAGATTTCATTGAACCGACTACAAATAAAGATGAGTTAACTGTTGATTCTATGCTTGGAGAACGTCGTTTGTTGAAAGAAAATAGTTCCCACTTGATAGGGATTAATATATATCAAGATGAACTAGCTATTTGGAGTAATTCTAAAAGTGAGCTTGAGTTTAAACCTAAAAAGGTTTGAATGTAATTTTATCTAATTACTAGCAGACGAAAAAAGCAAAATTATTGATGTATTTTTATTTTTTGTAATGACTAATACAAATACCAAAAGTAGCTATTTAAAATTCCTGCCAGCTATCTTTAGTGAAGATGATGTATTGGGAGAGTATTTACTAGCTTTTGAACAAATACTAACTGGTTTGGACAAAACTGAATTGAAGCCAAAACAAGGCTTAGAGCAAATTATCCACAATATTTATCAGCTTTTTGACCCCAATGATGTAGAATCTTTTTTTGTTCCCAATAGTCAACTAGATCATCAACAAACAACCAAGGATTTTTTGCAATGGTTAGCAAGTTGGACTGCTTTAAGTTTAAGAGCCGATTGGTCGCCAAAACAGCAAAAGGAGTTTCTTTCCCAAATAGTATACTTTTATCGTAGTCGCGGTACTAAGAGTAATCTGGAAAAATTTCTGGCAATCTACACGGGCTTAAAACCAGTTATCAAAGAACCAGATGATAATCCTTTTCAAGTAGGAGTCTCTTCATATGTGGGTAAAGCTCAAGTCGGTGAGGGAAATCCTTGTTATTTCGAGGTTGAGATCAGAATCAACCGTCCTAACAATCCTGAAGATCTGCAAAGACAAAATTTGATTATTAACTCCTTGATTGATTTGCAAAAGCCAGCACATACTTATTACGAAGTCAAATTTTTAGCTAAGACTATGCAAATCAATAAGCAATTACAAATTGGAGTAAATACTTTTTTAGGAACAGATCAAAGTTAATCATCATTAGTCATATTTACACATTAGGTTACAGTTAATTGATATAGATATATTAGGAGAGATACATATTATGTCTACCCAGGATGAGCAAATTCAACGGTTGCGTTACTTCGACAATCAATTTTTGAAAGCTGAAGATTTTACAACTGAGCAGGAATATCATTTAGAAATGCGCCGTCGCCATAATCGCGGGCTTCATACAAAAGGTGTTGCTGAAGGATTACGAATAATAAAAACAAATGAGAAACAAATTACTGTTACATCTGGTTTTGCTATTGATGAAAATGGGAATGAAATAATTTTATTGAAAGATTTACCAATTTCTTTAGCAGACACAGAAAAATATCGCAAAGACTCTACTATTTATGTTTTTGCAGAATATAAAGAAAAAAAAGAGAAACCGCAACCAGAAACCAGTACAGATGAAAAGCAAAGCACTCGTTTTTTTGAAAATGCAGCGATTAATGTTGAAACGACAGAACCAGATATTGGAAAGAAACAAATTGTCAGGATAGGGCGACTTAAATTCGATACAAATGGCAATGTACCAGATCAAAAGGTTGATGTGCCAGATAAAGACCAGTTTTTAAATAAAGATTTTCGTGAAGAAGCGGCTGCCAAATTACCTACTTTTTCCATTTCTATACAACAACTAAAAACCGAATCGAAAGCTAAAGCAACCGTGGATGTAGAATATGGTAGCGACAAGTTACGCGTCCCTGTTTTTGAAAGTCCCGTTTCTTCACCTTCGTTGGCAACACCAAATATAGGAGCTTTTATTTTAGTTTATGCCTTTTCTCCTACTGAGAATGCAAATTTTTCATGGAGACAAGAATATACAACTGAGCGAAGAAGAATATCAAATGGAGAAGAAAAGTTGATGCAAACTCAATATGTAGTCTTTAGTAACAACACACGTCCAGATTCCAACAAACCAGGTCTCAAAATTACTATAACCTACGAAATTTACGCTGTTCTTCCTAATTAGTCATTGATATTTTCTGACTCAAACCAATTACTTTTAACTCTAAACACCCTTAATAGGAGAAAATCATGACCACTTTTAAGTCTATTCAGATAGAATTCGGAGTCAATAATCAGGATTGGCCTGAACTTAAGGCTAATATCCCTAATGAGTTGTCTCTGACAAATGCTAATTTTAACCTTGAACCTAACCGCAATATTATCTTTGGTGGCAACGGTCAAATCAGCGCAGTTGGCGATCTCAGTTTCCTCACAGCAGGAAATCCAACTGTACCTGCACTAAAAATCTTTGCTAATGGCAACGTTGGCATTGGAACTGGAACACGCCAACCTACCGACAAATTGGAAATTGCAGGTAGCCTAAAGTTAGAAACAGGACTATCCGTAAATCAGTTTTCTGGCGATATCACCAACAGCGACCAAGTTGTTCCTACAGCAAAAGCTGTCAAAACTTATGTTGACAGCAAAGCTAGTCCAGAGTTACCCGATGGGAGTGTGACTGATCGCAAGATTGCCAACAACGCAGTCACAACTGACAAAATTGCTAATAATTCTATTGCTGCCTCCAAAATTCAGAATGGAGCGATCGCACGAGAGAAATTAGATCCTTCAATCTCATTCGATCCAGCAGATGGTGCAGTTACCACATCTAAAATCGCAGATAATTCCATTACTACTGCCAAGATTCAAAATGGAGCGATCACTCAAGAAAAATTAGCTGCTTCAATCTCTCTTCCAATTACAGATGGTAGTGTCGGCACAGCGAAGTTGGCCAATAGTGCGATCACAACTGACAAAATTGCAGACAAATCGATCACAGCAGCTAAACTAAATTTCTCGATCTCCCCAGGAAGCAGTCAATGGAAAGGTAAGGATGGGGAACCTATTTTTTACTCCGGCAACGTCGGTATTGGTACAACAAGCACTCCGCAAGCAAAGCTACAAGTTGCCAATGGAGCTATTATGCCGAGTGCTGGCAACTCAGAAACTGCGGGGATTATTTTTCCAAAAGATGCGTTTGGAGGCAGTGGTGATGCCGCTTGGATACGGTATTACGCACGATCAGGTGAAGCCACAACTCTGGAAATTGGTACATCCAACGATGCAGATGATCATATTGCCTTAATGCCCTCCGGCAACGTCGGTATTGGGACAACTAATCCAAGTACTACTTTGCATGTAAAAGACACTAATACTGTGGTTGGCGAGAACGCTCCCGAGGTAGAAACTCATGTTGCCCTCATTGAAAATACGAGTGGAAGAGGAGCAGATGTTCTAGCTCTCAAAGTAGGGTATGACAATCCAGACCTATATAATAACTTCATCACATTCTATGCTAATGACAAAGCTATAGGTTCTATTGAAGGTAATCCCAGAGTGAGAGTAGATAAGAATGATGGTAGTCATTATCACACACAAGGGATTTCGTTTCAAAGCGTATTTGCTGATTATGCAGAATGTCTCCCTCGCCTTAAAGAAAATGAGGCAATAGGAGCAGGCGATATTGTTGGTGTGTTAGACGGTAGAGTTACTAAGGTAACTGAAAATGCTCATCATGTTATGGTCATCACCGATCGCCCTATTGTTCTAGGAAATGCACCTGAGAAGAGTGAGAAGCATCTGTATGAGAAGGTTAGTTTTTTAGGACAAGTTCCGATTAAGGTTCGAGGCAAAGTGAGCGCAGGAGACTGCATTATCCCATCCGGTTTGAACGATGGTACAGGTGTAGCATTGTCACGTCATGAGATGTCTCTTGCTACCTATGCTCAAATTGTTGGTACAGCTTGGGAATCTTCAGAAGAGGAAGGTGTTAAGCGAGTAAATGCTGTCATTGGGCTGAATTCAAGTTATTCACCTGTTGAAGCCTTAATGCGGGCAATGCAAACTCAACAAGCTGAAATTGATTTTCTCAAAACTGAATTAAAGCAGTTGAGAGAACAGCAGAAGGAACAGCAATTTCTCAAGGCTTAATTAGCAGAACACCAAGATATAGTGGTTGTACCTTCAACACGTAAAAAATAGCTGACCTAGCCAGCAAAAACAATGCCTTCCAGAGCCAGCCCGATCGCCATCAATTCCCGATTCAAAGAACTACTGCCAATCTTGCAGTGGTTGGATAAACTACTGGAAAGCGCGATCGCAGCAGCCCAAATTGCCTACGGGTCAGAAGCAGCAGCCGATCCCTATCGCGGATTGCACGTAACCCTGGAAGAAATGGAACAGTTGCTCAACCGCGAACCTGGTGTCCCGACCTTGCAAATTGATGCAGAAACAGGCGACGAGTCCTTATCTAACCTAGTTAGTAAAAATTCGCCCCTTTTCTGGCTTCAGCAAACTTACGGCTTGTCTGCTTTCGATCTCGAAGTGGTGGCGATCGCTCTAGCCCCAGAACTAGATCGCCGCTATGAGCGAATCTACGCTTACCTCCAAGAAAATGTCACCTACACCCTACCCAGCGTAGATTTGGCATTGAATCTGCTTTGTTCTTCTGGAACCGCTAAACTCATCCAGCGCGATCGCTTCGCCCTCGATGCACCGCTAATTCAGTATGGTTTATTGCACTTGCTCCCCGATCCCAATCAAGTCAAATCTACGTTGCTGGGTCACTATCTGGTATTGGATGAGCAAGTAATCCGCCTGTTATTGGGACAAAAGGGGCTGGATTCGCGCCTTGCAGCTTTTTGCCAACTGCTTGAACCGACTCTCTGCCTCGAAGAAATACCTCTAAAGATAGATGTCAAACAAGCGCTTTCTGTAACTTCTATCCAAAGTTGGCAAAGACAAAAGCCATTGCGCTTTTATTTTGAAGGCGCAGATGGGGCTAGTAAACGTCGCACAGCTGAAGCTTTAGCAAAGGAAATAAAAGCGCCGTTACTGGTGGTAGATTTAGCCAGGATTGTGGATACCCGTGACATTGAGCCGACTTTGCAATTACTGATGCGGGAAGCCAGTTTTCAGAATGCTCTACTATATATAGATAACCTGGATGGCTGGAAAGAAAAAGAGCGTGGTATTTATTACCAATATGTACTAGAAGCGATCGCCGCACACCCAGGAATGACTATTTTGGCAGGTGTAGAACCTTGGATACCTGCGGTAACAAGCTTAAAAGGCATAGTAACTGTACCCTTTACCATTCCTGATTTTGCTTTGCGTCGCTTGTGTTGGCAAACTCAACTAACAGAAGCAGGTGTTTCTCTTGAGGAAAGCGTTCTGGATGCTTTAGTTGATCGCTTCCTCCTGACTCCAGACCAAATTGCTGATGTAGTTGCCACTGCCTGTAATCGTCTACAGTGGCAGACTGCGGTGGATTTTGGGGAGTTAGAAGCACTAGAATTGAACATCCAAAACCAGAAATTAGAATATCTGTATGCTGCCGCCCGCACTCAATCTGGGCATGAACTAACGGCAATGGCACAGAAAATCAAGCCAAAGTACAGTTTAGATGATATCGTGTTGCCTCCAGACCCACAAGCTCAGTTAAGGGAAATCTGCAATCATACGAAATATCGGCATCTTGTACATCGAGAGTGGGGATTTGACAGCAAGTTATCTTTGGGTAAAGGACTGAATGTACTATTCCACGGTTCTCCCGGTACAGGCAAAACAATGGCAGCAGAGGCGATCGCCCGCGAATTGCAACTCGACCTATATAAGATTGACCTTTCGCAAATTGTGAGCAAGTATATCGGTGAGACTGAGAAAAATCTCAACCGCATCTTTGCTGCTGCCGATAATGCCAACGCCATCCTGTTATTTGATGAAGCAGATGCTTTGTTTGGGAAGCGTTCTGAGGTGAAAGATGCCCACGATCGTTATGCCAACTTGGAAGTTGCCTATTTGCTGCAAAAGATGGAAGAGTATGAAGGGATGACTATTTTAACAACTAATTTACGTCAAAATCTCGACCAAGCTTTTACCCGACGGCTGCGATTTATTGTGGGATTTCCGTTTCCTAGTGAAGAACATCGTTGCCAAATATGGAAATGTATGTGGCCAAAGGAAACACCCCTGGGCACAGATTTAGATTTCCAGATCATCGCTCAGAAATTTGAGCTTGCGGGCGGCAATATTCGGAATATTACCTTAGCAGCAGCTTTTTTCGCTGCTGTAGACGGTGAATCCGTGAGCATGAAGCATTTATCACAAGCAATCAGGCGAGAGCTTCAAAAAATGGGACGATTAGTCAATGACGTTGATTTATTTTAGCGATTAGTTTAGAGAGATTTAGTTAGAGAGATAGAGTTCGATGATTGCCGATCTTGACGAAACGATAAGAACATTACTGAATACAAAATATCCTGTACCAGTAACATCGCAAGATATTAATATTAACAATATTGAAATTGACTTCGATCGACCCGATAAAGCATGGGAAGAAAAGACCAGTGATAAATTGATTCGGCTCAATTGTTTTCTCTACGACATTCGTGAAAATTTACAATTACGCAGTAACGATCGCTCGCTTGTCCGGAATGGAGCAATGGGTACTGAAAGTTACGCACCAACTCGAATAGATTTTACCTATCTAATAAGTGTTTGGCGGCAGAAAGCTACTGACTCCAAAATAGAAGTAGGTAAGGAAGAACACAATGTTTTAGGGCAGGTACTCAAAATTTTACTCAGGTATCCAACACTTCCGGCAGAAGTGCTTGCACCAGAAATTGCCAATCAGCCCCAACCCCCACGCACATGGATCGCACAGCCAGAAGATACTCCTAAAACTTGGGAGTTTTGGGGTGGCAATGAATGGCGATTGAAAGCGGGAATTAGCTATCGGGTAACGCTACACATTCAGCCAGAACCAGTTGAGGTTGGTTTAGTCACCGAAACTGAGATTCGGTTGCAGCTCAAGCAGCAAATAAATTCGCAGTAACCCTTGTGTACTTTTTATGACTAATTCAGTGTCAGAAGAAATTATCTATATTAAACACCGAGCTGCGATCGCTGGTTATGTAACTGATGCCATAACTGGCAAGGGAATTTCGGGTGTTGCCGTTAAAGTGGTAGGCAAAAATCTGAGTACCTTAACTAATAAAGATGGTTTTTTCTATTTCGTCGATCTGGAAAAAGGACAGTATGACTTGAATATTTTAGTTTCCAAAGAAAGTCATAGAATCTATGGAGGAAGCGACGACGAGCCTACTACTACGATCCAAGGGATCGCTGTTGAGAGCGATGGTAAGCCAGTGTTTGATTTAAAAGCCAATGTGGCATTGTATCCAACCAGACTGGTTGGGTCGGTCAAACGCAGTGACAATCAGAATAATGTCCCAAAGGCGATCATTAAATTGCGTGGCAGTGAAATACAAACTTTAACTGACGATAAGGGTCAATATTTTTTATCTGGTTTGCGATCGCCTGTAACTATCCAAGTTTCAGCCACGGAAATTGCTACAACCTCCCAACAAGTAACTCTGGAACCTGGGAAACAACAAAGTCTTGATTTTAATGTTAAACCTACGCCAATTCTTAAGGGACAAGTCACTCGCAGCGATCCTAAAGATCCGATTAAAAATGCGATCGTTAATATATGGTACAACAACGAACTAGAGGCTTCAACTGAAACTAATGAGAATGGCAACTATACTCTATCTGGACTCCCAGAAGGGAATGTGACAGTTCAAGTTTCTGCTATGGGGTTCGCTACGACAAAGCTCGAACGAGTAACTCTGACTGCTGGAAGTGACACAAAACAAGATTTCAGCTTTTAGTTCTTTACCTGTAACATTACTTATTAATTTGTTTGTTTTTTTATGATCTTTGCGATTTGTTAATAGATATGATTTGACAAGGCATTAGGATTAGTTGCCCAATTAATATCTCAATTGATTGCTAAGACCTCCCCAAAACCAATGCACAAAGGCTTCCATTATGCGCGTACCCAAACAGAAGCATAACGCCAGTTCCAAACAAGTGCCACAGTATTCAGTTGTGGGGGGAAGTCGCCGACCGGGAAAAAGTTACCAGCAGAGTCAATTGGTACAAACGCTGTCTCGCGTGGGTAATGCTGCTAATGCTGGTAATCATGCTGCCCTACTCAATCGTGCCCCAGGTTCTCAACAACCCGCCAACAAAAATTTACTGCTGCACTTGCAACGCCAGTATGGGAATAGTTATGTTAACCAAGTAGTTACACAGGCACGGCAAAACGGTGGTACCTCAAGTCAACAGCCACCCCTGCAAACGAAATTGACAATTGGCCCAGTTGGTGATAAGTATGAACGGGAAGCTGACCGGACAGCCGCCGCAGTAGTGCAGCGAATTAATTCCCCTAGTGCTGTGCAGTCGGCTGGAAGTGAGGCAATTCAGCGAGAGAAGATGCCTGAAGAGGAAGTGCAGAAAAAGCCACAGATAACGGCGATTCAACGAGAGGTAATGCCCGGAGAGGACGAGCAACAGGCTCAGATGAAACCAGCAGTGGAACTGGTGCAAACGAAGAAGCCTGATGAGGAAGACAAGCAAAAGCAGGCTGCGAAAAAAACAGCCCTGGCTGCCCCACCTCAACCCAAAAAGATTAAGGAAGAAGACAAGAAGAAACTCCTTCGCAAGAAAGCAGCCAGTAATCACTCCAAATCTAAGAAGGAAGAGGAAGACGAAAAGCTGAAGCACCTGCAAAAAAAATCGGACACTCATGCTGAACATGGGCAAAAGGAAGAAGATGAGGATAAGCTACCCATCCAGAAAAAATTTCATCCTGACGCTGGCTCCACTAAAAAACCGGAAGAGGAAGATAAGTTAAACCACCTTCAGAAAAAATCTGACACTCATGTAGAGCATGGGCAAAAGGAAGAAGATGAGGATAAGCTATCCGTCCAGAAAAAATCTCATCCCGGTGCTGACCCACATAAGCAACCAGAAGATGATGATAAACATCTGATGCAGGCTAAGTCAGAAGTTAGTGCTGGGCATCAGGATAAGGATGAAGAAGATAAAATGGCGCAGATGCAGCCGTTGGTGCAGCGTCGGTCTGGTGAGGGTGGCACAGATGCCACGACAGACGTAGAATCTGCAATTAAGCACGCACGGGGCAAGGGAAAACCTCTGCCAGATCCTGTTCGCAGTTCTATGGAAAATGCCTTCGGGGCAGATTTTAGCGGTGTAAAAATTCACGCAGATACCCATGCAGACAAGCTAAACCGTTCCATTCAAGCTCGTGCTTTTACCACAGGGCAAGATGTTTTCTTTAGACATGGCGAATTTGCCCTTGGGAGTAAGCGCGGACAGGAACTGCTGGCACATGAATTAACTCACGTTGTTCAGCAAAATGGGAATGCAGTACAGCCGAAATCCCTCCCCAAGCAGGAAAATAATAAGAAAAATAAACTACAGTCAAAAACCAAACATAATGAATCTGCCGAGCCAGCAGTAATAACAGAACAAAAGGTTCAGGGACGCTCTAACCACCTAGCACCAACAGCAGCATCAGCAGATACTTCAGGATTTAGTGATGTCCAGCAACAACCATTAGTGGCAGAAGCAGGAATAGCGGAATTTCAAGTTCAACGGCAGGAAGCGGCAGGTGATGCGGCTCCAGATTCCCCAGAGGCAGATCAGGCGTATCAGGAAGTGGTCAGCCAAGCCCAAGAGGTAGGGACTAAGGAAAAGGAACACCAACCGGCTGAGGAAAAATCTCAGGAAGCGCAGGCTGCGGCTGAACCGCCCAGTAATGAGGTAGAGAGCAAGGCGCAAGACAAGCAAGTCGATGAGATGGAGGCGGCTCCCACACCGCCGTTTGATGCTAAAGCCTTTAAAGAAGCACTGATGAAGCGCATCGCTGACATCACGCCTAAGAACCTGGAAGAGGCAGATCAGTTTAAGAATAGTAACAAACTGGAATCCGTCAAGAACGATGTGACGGGGAAGGTGGGTGAGGAGCAGAAAGATTCCCAAGGCCCGTTAGAGGAAAAAACAAAAGCACCGCCTGACGCCAGTGGTATTACACCCAAGCCTGTTACGCCCCTACCACCGAATCAACCCGGAGAAACGCCATCGATAAATGGAGCCGAGAAAGCAGCACCCAAGTCGAAGGGGCAAAGTGAAGTTGAAGCACCAGCGCAAGCCAGAAGCCAGTCACTAGACCAGCAGTTGGCGGAAGCGGATATTACTGAGGAGCAGTTGGCGAAATCGAACGAGCCGCAGTTTCAAGCGGCACTGGATAGCAAGAAAACTGCCCAGACTCATTCCCAAACAGCACCCCAAACCTATCGCCAGGGTGAGCAAAGTCAACTCTCCCAGGCCGAATCTACTGCTGCTGCGACAACCCAAGAGAAACTTCAGGGAATGCATGGGGAACGCAGTCAATCGCTGGAGCAAGTGACCGGAAAGCAGGAGGAAGGCAAAAGCAAGGACGAGCAATCCCGCGCCAAAATTGCAGGAGACATTGACAAGATTTATCAAACGACAAAAACCAAGGTTGATACCAAACTAGCGAAATTGACGACTGACGTATCCGATGCGTTTGATGCAGGTGCGGCGGAGGCTAGGAAGGTATTTGAGGAATATGTTGGCAAACGGATGGATGATTATAAGGAAGACCGTTATGGCTTGAGGTGGAACAATTTATTGGGTCCAGCAAAATGGATACACGACAAACTATGGGGGATGCCTGACGAAGTTAATAGGTTTTACGAAGAAGGGCGAGACCTGTACCTTAAATACATGGATGGCGTAATCGATAAAGTAGTTGCCATTGTCGGGACAGGGTTAACTGAGGCGAAAAATGACGTTGCGGATGGCAGAAAGCAGGTCAAGGAGTATGTTGCTAAACTGCCGGAAGACTTGAAAGAAATTGGTGTTGAAGCAGCAGAAAACATCCAAACCCAGTTTGACGGGTTGGAACAGGAAATCGATAACAAGCAGGACGAACTGATTGACACCCTGGCGCAGAAGTACAAAGAAAACCTTGATGCGATCGATACCCGTATTAAGGAAATGCAAGAGGAAAATAAGGGCTTAATTCAGAAAGCGATCGACTTCATCGTCGGTGTGATCAAGACGATCATTGAACTGGCGAAAATGCTGCTGGAGGTGTTGGCGCGAGTTGCCAGTGTGATTGGCGGCATCCTCAAAGACCCGATTGGTTTCTTGAGCAATCTGTTTAATGCCCTCAAGCTTGGCTTTAACAATTTTGTCAAAAACATCGGCAAGTATCTGATGCAGGGGTTGCTGAGTTGGCTGACTGGTGCTTTAGCTGGGGCAAATATTCAAATGCCCACCAGCTTAGATTCCCAAGGCATCTTTAGTCTGGTGATCCAGGTGCTAGGGGTGGGATATGATGCGATTCGGGCTAAGGCAGTGAAACGGATGGGTAAAGACGGTGAGTCAAAGGTCAGCCATCTGGAAAAAAGCTTCGAGATGTTCCGCATTCTGGCAACCCAAGGTGTAGCTGGTGTGTGGCAGGTGATCAAGGAACGCCTGGGCGACATCAAGTCGATGGTGCTAGACCCCATCATGCAATTCCTGATTGAGAATGTGATCGTGGCTGGGGTGCAGTGGATTATTGGGCTGATGAGTCCGGCTTCGGCATTCATTAAAGCTTGTAAGGCGATCTACGATATCATCAAGTTTTTCATCGAACACGCCCAACAGATTGCCGATTTGATTAACTCCATCCTGGATGCGGTGTCTTTAGTTGCTAGTGGTGCAATCGATAAGGCAGCGCAGGCGGTTGAGGATTCCCTGGCTAAAGCAATACCGGTGGCGATCGACTTCTTGGCTAGAATTTTGGGCTTGGGTAACATTAGCGGCAAGGTACAGGCGATTATTCAGAAGATGCGGCAGCCGATTGATAAGGCGATCGATTGGGTGATTGACCAGGGTGTGAAGGCTTACAAGAAAGTCAGTAATAAGTTTAAGCAGAGCAAGTTAGGCAAGAAGATCAAAGCAACTAAAGCGACAGCGCGGAAGAAGAAAGAAGCTGCCGAGAAGTGGATTAAGAATAAGAAGGAAGCTGTAGACAAACGGTATGAGCGGGAGAAAAACAAGCTTCTCAAGAGTAAGGCTGGCAAGAAACAGTTAGATGCTTTGAAGAAGAAGCGGGATGCAGCGAATAAGAAAATAGATGCAATAAAGAACGAGTTTACTAAGAAGCCCGGAATATGGGAGCGGAAAGATAAGAAACATCGAGGTATTAGTGATAAACAAAAGTATGCTCAGAAGGCAAAATCTGGGTCAGCAGCGATCAACCGAAAAGATAACAAGAAAAAACAAGAGAGCCAGAAAGCTGAACATGACCGTAAGGTGAAAGCTGGTCTGGCAGCGATTGATCGAGAAGAAACAAAATATCTAAAGCAAGGGAAGATAACTAGAGAAGGATCTGAGAAAGTTGTCGCAACAGTGAAGAGACAGCACCCAATTTTCAAGAAACTAATAGTAATTGATGGAGGCACAACATGGGATTATAACTATGTTGCAAGCCCACCAAAGAAGAAGTATGGAGAGAAAAAAGCGGAAAGGAAAATACCTATTCTCAAGCCCAAGTCGGGAGGTGCGGGGAAGAGGACAATAACTATAGTTCCAGGTGAAGTTTCAGATGTGGCAAAGCGTATACGTGAACTCCTAAATGAGTGTGATTCATATCTGGCTAGAGAAAAGAAGGAGCTAAATGAACTAAAAACACAAGGGGATATAAAAGTTGAATTGAATGATGAAAAGACACTTGAGAAATTCACCAACCGTTACTCTAAACTGAAAAATGAAGAAAGAGAAAAAACGAAGTACATATCTCAGAAAAAACGAAATCCAAAAGCAGCAAGGGATGCTGAAAAATTCCGTAAAGAGGTAATGAATTTCTTAGCCGAACTCCAAAAACATTATGGAGAATTTACATCCGGTGGCGGCAGCCATATGAGGAAACACCCTGATGCTCGAGGCATGATCGTGTATTATGGGGATTTCCAAGTACCGTCAGATGATGAATTCAGACATATCGAAAAGAAAAAATTGCAGCATAAGACACATTTCAAACTGTTCTTAGGAGCTAACCCAGGATATTACCGGCTAACATATATCAAAGCTAGCACTTTTGGAGTGGATAATGCAGTTTACTATCCGAAGCAAATTGAGACACCGGAAGGAATACTAACAGGGCAGAAGGATAATGAGAAGCTAAACGTAGACAAGGTTTCGGAAAAAGCAGATCCGAAGAAGAAAGAAGACTTTAAAAAAATTGCGGATAAGTTAGACAAGGATCTTTCCCCTCCTGAAAGGCAAACAAAAGTATATACGGCTCAAGCAAGACGGAAAGATAGAGGTGGCGGTCAAATTCAAGCCATGAATAAGACTAATGCCGCAGCATATGCTTATGGTAAAGAAATAACAGGAGCATTGGAGAAAAACTGGGAATGGTTGCATATCCAGGGAGCTGGACTGGGCGGCGAAACAGCATCTACTAACTTGGTAGCAGGTACATATAGTGCAAACTCGCATATGATCCCATTTGAAGGGCAAATCAAAGCTTTGTCAACCTTGGCTAATAGTGATCATCCTTTAAACGTTGCGTGGAAAATAGAAATGGGAGGTAAAGGAAAGTTTCATTGCAAGAAGATAACCATAGAATGGTATGCCAAAAAAGGGTTAATACTTGACGCTAACTCACGAACAGAACCTATCCCTGATAACGATCCGATGGTGGTGGAATTTGATCCAGAAAGAGCAACTGTTTTCGATAAATATCAAAGTAAGGCTGCTTGGAAAACTTATAAGAAGTATATAGAAACACAATCAATGATTACCGATTGAAAAAATTGTGACTTAAAGGAAAAGATTGCCGTTTTTTAAAGTAAAAGCTTGCCGAACCTATAGCCTGACTAGCTTTACGCTAAATCTACACTCTCCAAAAATGTGAAAAGTGTACTAAAGCCTTACGCAGTATAGGATGAACGCAAATTTGGTCACGAACCAAAAATGGCGATCGCAGTGTGGGTTCGCAGACTTAATGAAATTTTCCGAACGCAATAATAGGGATTTTGGCTGATTTTGTTTCGGACTAAGTGAAATTAATTCGCAGACTAAGTGAAGTTTACCTACCAAATTCGCAGACTAGATGAAATTTGCCGCCAAAATCAAAAGCAAGGGCTGAATTGATTGTTATATAAGGATTGTAGCTGATTTGTTTCGGAATCAATTGTTGAGTCCAAATTCTCTAGGCACTAGGTTTAATATAGCTGCAAGCGATCGCAATTCATTGCCGAGGAGTTTTTTCAAGCCACACCTACTCAACTTTAAATAATACATAGACCAATAAGGGATTATACGTATCTCTATTTTCTCCTCCAGTTAAGCGATCGCTCTAACCCCAAAAAGCGCCATTTGACTCATACAAATTGAGCTTTCTAAACTAATAGGTTGTCTAAGATCGATTTTTAGGAATCCCAAAAAAATTAACTTGTACAAAGTTTTTATAGTAATTTGCTTGCTAGCTAAATCCAAAAGTGCTTTTTTTATAGATGTTGTGACTTCCACTCGAAAGTATTGGTAACAGTCCAGGTAGTTTTTAATACTTAATGGCTCACAGATATACTTGTAGAGGAGCTTGAGATTATTCAACTGCGGTTGAACTCGAATCATTTCATCTGTAACTACTACAAATTCCCAACCTTGCTCTTGGCAGATAGGAGCAATAATTCGGAATAACTTCAGATTCTTAAGGGAATCTACTTTGCTTGCTGGTTTGACCTCAATTAACAGCTTTCTACTCCTTCGTTCAACCAAAAAATCAGGAGTATAGCGTCGCTGACGATGAGCAAAATTGTAAAAAATGCTCAGTGGCTGACTTTCGTATGACAGAACATCTGGGTCAGTTTCCAGCAGGTACATATAGTCCCGCTCAATTAGAGACTCATACCAAATCCCGGTCTGCATTTTGAAGCTGGAAAACAGACCGATATTTTTCTTGCTGTGGGAGTTAGTTATTTTTCTTACCGACTTGACCACGGGAGCACCTGTCCTTCCCGGACAGTTAGCTGCTTGAAGCCCGGTATTCTTAAAGCCTATGGGATCTCAAGTTTATTTCACTTACTCCGAAATAAAATTTCACTTAGTCTGCACAAATTTCATTTAGTCCGCACAGATTTCACTTAGTCTGCGAACCCACAATTGTTCAACTTTTTTATCCCTCTACATCTACAGTAGAAGGTATTAATCGGAGATTTTATCGTATATAAGATAAGGGTATCTTATTTTGTGATTGCGGGCGTGATTGTGTATGATGGTTGATGTCGGAGGTCGGAAGTAAGAATATGGAAGTGGAATAGGTGCTGTTGTGGATAAAAATGTTGGGATTTACCAGCCGCAAGCAACTGATACAAACATTGAGGCAGATATGTATCTGTTTGCTCGTCTACGGCAACTTTCACTTTCCCAACGCTTAGAAATGTTCATGGCTCATGAGCGAGGAGTGAAGAAACTTTGCCTTGCAGGAATTAAATCTCGACATCATGGAGCATCTAACGAACAAATACGTCATGTATTTACCCGTGCTGTACTAGCAGAAAAATATCGGATTGATTTTCACCCCAAAGGTCATGATGAAAGTATGTGGATTCAGGATTCTATCTCGTTAGCAGCAGAGTTACACGAAATTTTTGAGTCAACTAATATTCCTTACTATGTAACTGGTGGTGTTGCAGCTTCGCTACATGGAGAACCGCGTTCAACTCGTGATTTAGATTTAGTAATTGCAGTCCAACCGGAGCAAATCAATTTGTTGGTTGCAACACTTGAAGAAGCAGGATACTATTGTCCTGCCGGTGCGGTTGAGGGTTTAAAGCAAGGACGTGAGCGCATCCTGAATATTACACATACTGAAACTATTGCAAATGCTGACATTTATATTACAGACGATTCAGCATTTGCAGTATCACAAATGGTACGTCGCCAGCTAATTAACTTAGAAGGAATACCTAAGTTTTGGGTAGCCTCGGCAGAAGATACAATTCTACAAAAATTGCGCTGGGGTCAAGGGAGTCAATCTGAAAAACAGTGGCGTGATGTGTTAGGGATATTAAAGTTGCAGGCAGAGGGTTTGGATTACACATACCTGACACAATGGGCAGAAAGTTTGAATTTGGTTGATGTTTTGAGTCAAGCATTTACTGCTGCTGGCATGTAATTTTGAATGGGTACAGATATACATTAATTCGGGTAACCAAAAGCTTCTAGTACCGCAGGGCGGAATTCAAAATTCAAAATTCAAAATTCAAAATTCAAAATTAAGACAGAGTAAGCGTTGTGTTGATTATGAATGGTCTGTTGATTTACGCCGACTTGTACTAGCTACTTGAACAGAGGAGATAATAATTCATGAATTACAGTGCAGATTCTTTACCACCAATTAAATTAATTTCCATTGAAGATACCACAGTTAATAGAGAGTCAGGAGGTAGTAAAAGGCATACTTTAAAAACCCCGCCAACTGATATTCGGTGGGTGAAAGTATTGGAATTTTTACGCAGCAACAATCTCGCACCCAACAGCCGTAAGCTCTACTCTCGCGAACTCAAGCGGTTTTTGGGATGGACACAGCTGCATTATCATGAGCTACGTCCACGACACTTTGGGTTGTACAAGGAATATTTAAGAGATGAAGTTAAGACTGATACAGGTAAATCACTCTCAAAAAGTAGTATCAATGCGGGGCTGGCTGCTATCAAAAGTTTCTTCAAATGGATGTGCTTCACTTATCCAGAAATCATTACTACCAATCCCACACAAGGGGTAAAGCTAGAAAAGGTTCCGCTCCCACCCGCCCAAAGTTTGACTCCTGAGCAGATGGAAAGGGTTTGGTCTGCTTTAGAATTTCTTGGAGAAACAAAACAACGGGACACAGCACTCGTCCACATCCTCAGCCACGGACTTCGTGCTGGGGAAATTGTACAGTTAAATGTTGGTTCCTTCGATGGTAAACTCCTTTTCTTACCGGATACAAAAACGAATGAACCACGTTTAGTACCACTGCGCTCCCAAAGCCGCGAAGTATTAGCAGATTATTTGCGATCGCGCTCCCAGCAGAGTGAAGAATTAAATAGCCAAAGCCCACTAATGATTTCACACCATGCTTCATATAAAGGCGATCGCCTTTCTTATCACGGTATTTACTTTGCTGTCGAGAAAATTGGGGAACTCGCAGGAATTGAAGACTTGCATCCACATCAATTCCGTCACACTTATGCTACTGACTTATTGCTGTTAGGTGTAGACCCAACTCATGCGCGAAAGCTGACAGGACACCAAAGCGAGAAGGCTTTTCGACGCTATACACTCCGCAGTGAGCAAGAAGCGGCGATCGCTGCTTATTATCGTGCTATTGGAGAGGAGCAAGAAAAATATTGAAGAATACATTTGTCACAATTCAGAACTCAGAATTAATCAGTCGGGGATTCAGACCTGCGACTGATTGAACGCGAGTGCGACTCCCCTTGGGAGAAAACCTCCAAATCTAAGATTTGAAGGGGGTGCAAAAACGCCGTTTATTCATTCACCCTACGGATGACGCTCCTGCGTCGCTCTAAGCGAAGCTATGCCGAAGGCTTTACGCTGCGCTAACGGCAGTTCCTTTAAGTGGGGGAACCCCGCCAACGGACTACCTCACCAGTCGCACAAAATTCATGCGCTTATTCTGGCTTCTGGCTCCTGAATTTTGTTTCGATAATTGGTTATTTTTACACTAAAAAATTATGAGTCGCCCACGAATAATTCAACCAGGACAAAGTTATACATTTAGTAAATATTTTGAGCTACCATTTTCTCCAGAAGATATATTGGCTGACTTGGGTTATGTTTATGAACGTGAACGGTTACAATTACCAAAATTAGAATCTGGACTTAAGAGAACAGAAGAATTACAGCAATTGATTG
The DNA here is from genome assembly GCF_014697075.1 of Tolypothrix sp. FACHB-123. Taxonomy (GTDB): domain Bacteria; phylum Cyanobacteriota; class Cyanobacteriia; order Cyanobacteriales; family Nostocaceae; genus Aulosira. The sequence continues at coordinate 31,450 of NZ_JACJRE010000073.1, forward strand.
AGCGTAATCTCAGGCGAGTCAAGCTACTAAGTGAAGATGCACGCAAGCAAGCAATTATTGCACCTATATTATTAGAAGTATGTGAAATTACACAAACTCAATTGAATATTGAATATCCAATTAATGTGAGTGACCAACTAAAAGGTAGTTTAGATTATTACATTGATCGAGGTCGAGGTTTATTAGTAATTGAAGCCAAGCAAGCAGATTTAAGTAGAGGATTTATCCAACTAGCAGTGGAATTAATTGCTCTTGACCAATGGATAAACTCAGATACACCTATTCTTTATGGAGCAGTAACTACTGGTGAAGATTGGCGATTTGCTAAATATATTCGTCAAGAAAAACAGATAACTGAAGACTTGAAATTATATCGGGTGCCTGAAGAATTACCAGGATTAATGGAAATTTTGGTTGGCATACTGAGCAATTAAAATAATTCGGAAGTCGGAAGTAATTAACAAACTTCTGGTGCGTCGGCTGCGCCATTGTCATGCCCAAAGGGCTGTACGGCGGGTTTAAGTCCGTGGCTTCTAAAAAGCCGCAAGTTTTGTGGCTCTTTCTAAATCCCGGTTACAAAACTGTACTTCCGACTTGCGGCTTCCAACTTCCGACTTCCGACTTGCGACTTCTTACTTCCGACTTGTTGAAAACAGATATGCCCAAACCATTAGACCCCAAGTGCCAGTTATGTGCTAAGTTGCCAACATCTCAAGCTAAAGTACTGCATGGAACGGATGGGGATGGATGTTGGAATCCGCGCATTTGCCATAATCGCCGTTCGTTCTACCGCCGCCGAACGGAAAATAATTCCAAAATTGATTCGATAACAGTCGAACCACCTGCTACGTATTTTGCTGTGCTGTATTTATACAAAGAGCCGGGAGATAAACCATTACATGCCTTGGGTGCTGAATTGTGGTTGGGGCAAAAACCGATTTGTCGACTCGAACCTATTCACTGTTTTGGGCTGACTGCTGGCAAGATTCGCACCTATACAGATAAGGTATTACAAGCATTCGCCAAAGAATATGGTGTTTCGCTGTATCAATATAAGGATATGTTTGAGATTGGCTCTAGCCACTGTCCAGTGCGTCCTTGTCCGTTACATCCAGAATCATAAAAATGACTACATACCGTCAATTAACGATTTGGGACGTGCTTGATGAGATTTCAGTTGCGCCACCAACTTCTTCACTTGCTCCGGTGTGGGATTGTTTAGATGCAGAACTCCACGATTT
>NZ_JACJRE010000074.1 GCF_014697075.1 Tolypothrix sp. FACHB-123
TTACGTCATGAAACTTCTATTTATGGTCTTTAATCCCTGAAATTTGAGCTAATAAATGCCAAAAAGTCTGCGAGGTAGGAACTCACAGACTTTGACTCAAATTTTTCATTTGATTTTGCTCGTATTTTGTGGATTCGGTGCTTGCAACACCTACCACACGCACACCCCGCTAGGAAAGACAGAGTGTAAAACCCCCACAAGAGTTGAATCAAGTGGAGCCTTTATTTGATTATAAGTGTCTATCACTTTATTTCCAATAGATTGAGATGAAAAAATAGGCATGAAAACAAAGGGCAAAACTACTTGATTCTTAACCATCTACAGCACAAGTTACGCCAACTGTTCCGTAGATAAAAGTTGAAATTCTGTCTTTTCTGGGCGAGGGCAACGTCACCCCAGCTTGGAGAAAGAAATTGAAAAACCTATCAAGTGTTTTACCATCTGCTCAAAACCTACTGCCAGTAGAGAGCTTAGGCGAGTTTACCAGCCGAATTGAGAGAGAATTCATTACCAAGAGCGCGATCGCCCCTGGTCTCTACACAGAAAACATCCGCATCATCAGCGACTTAGAAATCAATGCCGGCGGGGAGGTCGCCACCCCCATACATGATGCACTGAACTGGAAATATACCCGATTTGGACATCAAGCCAAACCCACACTTCACGCCGCAATATTTATTAACGAAGACGGCACCCCCTGGCAAGCCAAACTAAGTCAACCCAGGACTGACCCGAAAAAAGACAAATTTCAAAAATACGAAACCCCAATTGGCAACGGCTCACGCGCCTATCTCCCCACCATTAACCGAGAAACCAGACGCTTAATTGCCCAACGCTACAGCGTAGAAGTCCCACCAGCTGGCGAAAGTTTCTGGGACTGGCTAGAACTCCACCCAGAAATCCCGATCATCATTACAGAAGGTGGTAAAAAATCCCTATGCCTGTTATCCCAAGGATACGTCGCCATTGCCCTTTACGGAATTAACGGCGGCTACCGCAGCAAAGATAAACTTGGCAACCCCATCAAGCCTTACCTAATACCAGACATAGCCCGATTTGCTGTAAAAGGTAGACATATTAACCTAGCCTTTGACCAGGACACAGACACAGCCACCCAAAAACGAGTTAACGCTGCCATATACCGCTTTAGCCGCTTACTGATTGCATCTGGCAGCAAGACAGATATCGCCATCTGGAACGGTCAAAAAGGGCTGTGTAAAGGCGTAGATGATTTAATCGTCAACTCCGGGAATACAGCCTGGGAGACAGCCTTAAACCAAGCCCTACCGCTAGCCCATTGGCAACTGTGGCAACGCTTAGAAAATCGCTTAACTTACTCACCCTCATTACAACTGACCACAGCTGACTTATCCACCCTAGAAATCCAAGACTTACCCCAAATCGGAATTATTGGCATCGACTCCAGCAAAGGCACAGGTAAAACTAAATTTATCGCCAAAACCACAGCTGCTTCTCAGAAAGTCTTAGCCGCCAGCCACAGAATTTCCCTAGTCCAAAATTTATGCGCCAGAGCTAACTTAGATTACCGTGGCGACCTAGATAAATTCAACGGCAATTTTATTAAAGGTTCAGCTTACACCCTAAGAGTGGGTTTTTGTGTTGATTCGCTCTTAGCCATCGACCCCAAAAAATTTGCAGGCTGTGACTTAATCATTGATGAAATTGTCCAAGTAGTTCGTCACTTACTCACCTCTAGCACCTGCGACCGCAACGGCAAACGCCCCGCATTACTTGCCAGATTTGGCGAATTAATTAGAGTCTCCAGAAGGATAATTGCCGCTGACGCTGATTTAAACAACCAGACCCTACACTACATTAAAGAACTGCGGGGAGATGACACCCCCATTTTCTTAATTCGTAACGACTACCAACCCGAACCCTACAATGTCACCTTTATTCAAGCCAAAGATAAATCAGCAATTATTAACAATTTAATTGCTGATGCCCGTCAACTACAACCAGGTAAAACACTGTATGTCACCACCGATAGCAAAGCCACCAGCAAGACCACAGCGCGACTGCTACTTAAAGCCATTCCAGGAATTAGAATCCTGTTAATTAACTCCGAAACCAGCGGCAATACCGTTGAAAAACGGTTTATGAAAACACCCGATGCTGTCATTGCCCAAGGATTATATGACGTAATTATTTGCACTCCCACAATGGCCACAGGAGTCAGCATTGAACTCAAAGATTTCATTACCAGAGTCTATGGAATTTTCACAGGTGCATCATCCACCGACGCGGATATGTCCCAATCTTTAATTCGTGTCCGTGACACAGTAGACCGTGTAGTTTGGTGTGCCAAACGCGGTACAAACTACTGTAAAGTTTCTCACTCCAGCAATTATCTCGAAATTAAAAACCAATTACAACAAAGAACCGATGCCACCGTTAGCTTAATTCGTTCCAACCTCAGACCTGATATTGTTGGAGAAATTGCCAAGTTTAACTGGCAAGATAACCCCCATGTTAATCTCTATGCCCGCATTAGTGCCGAGCAGAATTATTCCATGATGAATCTTGCTGATGCACTACTAATTCGCCTCAAACACGAAGGACATCATATCAAAATTCATTACCAACAATCCCAGTTGGCAGTCAACGTATTATTAAAGTCAGCCAAAGAAGAAATTCAATTGCTGGAGGCTCAAAATATAGTAGCCGCCGCCGATTTAACTTATGCAGAAGTGGCACTTTTAGAATCGCTTGAAGCTGTTTCCCCAGAAGATGCACTAGCAGTAACCAAATTCTATCTCAAAGATTTTTACTGTCTAGACCATCTCACAATAGAAGATGTACTTTGGGATAAAAGCGGTCAACGACGCGGAGAACTGCTCAACTTAGAAGCGCAACTAAACCCGGAATTATCACTCGATAGAACAGCCAAATCATTAGAAAAACAAGCTTCTTGGAATCAAGGTGTTTGCCCCTGGGATATTTCCGGTACAGCCCTGCGGCGACAGATTCGAGAAGCGTTAGGGTTAAACGATTTTTTAGACACCAATAAAGAATGGACAAAAGCTGACCTTAAACCCTACGCCGATAAAATCCGACAATACGCTCCAGAAATTAACCTGTATCTCAACCGTACCATCAGCGACAAAATGAGTGATACGCAGGTTGTACATCAGCTGCTCTCCCAGTTAGGCATCAAAATGGCATTTCGTTGGTCGAGGTTTGAGCCAGGCTTTGAGAGGCAAAAAATTAAGGTCTACCGACTGGATACTGAGGTTTGGCATAGCCTGATGTCTACTTTACATCGACGCGCCACACGACGCGAAAAGCTGACTGAATCTTCTGAATCTTCTGGATCTGGTATACCTTTTAATACTAAAAATCAGGTGGGAGATCCAAATCTACAACGACCCGAATCTATTGCAGATAAACTAATTGGGTGTATTGTGACGGTGACAGAAAATCCCGACCAATTTCAGGTTATTAGCTTGACACTGGACAATAGAGCTAGATGTCATAACTTAACCAATAATACTGTCGTTTTCCGACCCATCCCGGAACTTATACCAGTGGATGGAATGTGAAATAAACTAAATAAATTGTTGAATTAATATTTGCACTCAAGATTTAATTGCAGTGCTGTTTATTGTCGTCTTTGATTTGGCTCAATCCCTGGTTACTATAATTTGTGCGCTATGGCATACAAGACTTCTACTAAGAGTGTATGAACGTTATTAGTCCGCAAATATTCTAAATTTGCTTGTTTAACACGTTCTCTTGCCGTAGGTTCAAGTTGGTCGATTGTACCTCTGAATCCTCCACCCAAAACCATTATCCACCAATCTTCAGGAGAAGCCAGTTCATGAGTGCCTAGTTCTGCAAAAACCTCAACCTGTGTCGCACCACCTGCTTCTAGTAGTGCTTGCAGTGAAACCGGTTCTGCAATCCTATCCCACGGTGTAAAACTTCGATATAAATCCGGGCGTTCAGTCTTAATCGCATCCCAGAATATTTGATTACCTGGTTCAAAAACCTTCTTTCCCCAAGAGGTAATCGCTAGTTTTCCGCCAGGGCGAACCATACGCCAAAGTTCTTTTACTGCTCCCACCATATCAGGAACAAAGAAAATCCCGAAAACACAAACAACCGCATCAAAACTTTCGGATTTCAAACCTAAATTTTCAAAATCACCGTATCGAAATTCAATATTTTCTAGACCTTGAAGTTGTGATTTCTGACGCGCCAGTTCTAGCAAAGATGAGGCAATATCTATCCCTAAAACTCGACCATTAGAGCCTACACGTACTGCTGCCTTAATCGCAGAAGCACCAGTTCCACAACAAACATCTAAAACTAAATCACCCTGACGCAGTGAGAGATGCTCAATAGTTTTTTGACCAAAACGATTCCAGAAAGATAAAGCCGGAGCGTCAAAATAATCAGATGCGGTGTTAAAAATTGTTTTTGTCTTTTCTAGTGCCTCTTCTCTGTTAATCATTAATTACACCTACTTATTGTCTGAAATAGTGAGCCGTTTATATTTCATCATCACTGTAAATTTTTGGCACAAAAGCTAAACTGTTTGATTGGCTAGTTAATTCTGATTTATCCTCTGGCTCCTTAGCAGCCGCTTTCTTTCGCTTAGTAGTTTTAGTTGTGGAATTAGAAGATTGTTTATTTGTATCCGGTAATGAACTAGACGACCCATCACTAGATGACTCATCACTATGAGAAATCTCTTTTGAGGTTGATTGCTCAGATGAAGAAGAGTTTAATTCCTCTCCTGTAACAAGAGAATTATCACTAGATGTATTAGCATCCGTTGTCAAAGCTCTCTTGTGAAAACTCTTAATCCCACTGGGTGCTAGTTCCACCCCATGTCCCTGGAATACAAGAGCAACGTCCTCATAAGAGTAGCCAGCATCCAACATATCCTGAATAGGTTTAGCTAAACTTTTGACCAACTCCTGGAGGCTAATGGTTTTAGGAGTAGCCGCTTTTTGTTTAAGACTAGCCTGGATCTCTTCTACTTTGGATAAAGGAACAGTTTTAGGTTTACGGGGCATAGTTAGGTTAATGAGGGTGTGGGGTATTGAGTGTAGGGTATAGGGGAATTCCTTTCAATGAATTTTTGGTAATTGAAGCAAGTAGGTAACGAAACAGGGTGTACAAAAAGATGATTCTCTGCTCTTTTCTCTATACCCTATACCCCACCCCCGACACCCTACACCCTAGTTTTGGTAGTAACAAATTATCCCATTGTAAAAAAACTAAGGCACAAAAAACTTTAAGATTCTTGTCCTCATGTGACTCAGAGAAACAAAAAGAGGTTATTCGGTAAGTACAGTAGACTAGTGTAAAAAAGCAGTAACAGGTCATCAAATAAGAGCGGAACCCCACCACTCACCGGATTGTATAACAGACCATGACCCCGGTTACACCGGGCTATTGCATTCACTTTACCCGCAGTGCCCCAAAGTCACGTACTCCCCCAATTCCGCGTGTAGCCCCCGGTTCACGTTCCCCCTATGCCCCGCGCTGTGGGAGAGGCAAGCAATACGCCTTAACGCGCCTGCGGCGCTCCTTTTGCTTCGCAAAAGAGGCGTGTTTGCTTGTTGGGGGTCTCCCCCAAACCCCCATGAAACGAAGTAGGAAGTCGGAAGTTAGAAGTCGGAAGTATGGTTAATCAAAGGGGATTTTAACTCATTTATTTGACAAAAGAAATTTGTCACTTCCGACCTCCGACTTCCTATTTCCTACTTCATTAAATAAATTGTTTATGACACAATCAGACCCCCGCATAGCATTAAGTGATCAACTAGCAGATGCACTAAATAATCATTCAGTACAACCTGAAGAAAAGCGAGAAATAACCATCACCTTTAGAGTCAGCTATGCCGAAAAATCCAGGCTTGAACAACGCTGTAGCGGAGTGGTGCAAAGTGACTATATAAGAGCGAGGTTATTTGATTACGTCCTGCCACAAGCCAAGCTGACTATTCCCGAAGTTAACCGACAAGCCATCTACGAACTAAAGAAAATTGGTAATAACCTCAACCAGCAAACCAGAGCCATCAACGAAGCCGTAAAAATTGGTAGCCAACCCCTAACCAGCGATGTGCAAGAATATCTGCAAACTATTAAAGAATTAGCTGCCCTATTAGAACAAACTCACGCCAGCTTATCTCAACCCATCTCAGACGAGGAGTAGCGAAATGATTACCAAAGTTCAAGCTAATAAATCATTTCGCGGTACTACCAAATACGTACTAGAGAAAGAGCAAGCCCAGATTATTGGCGGTAATATGTACGGCTCTACCACCGATAAACTAGTTGAACAGTTCACCTTATCAGCCCACCTTAACCCTCAATTAAAAGACCCCTGCTACCATCTAATGCTGTCAGTCCCAAAAACTGACAGAAGCCTAAACGATGACGAATTAGCGAATCTCTCCCAACGCCACTTCGCTAACGTCATTGTCCTATCCCGTCTTAAAGGTGAAGAAGCCCAAGTTAAACAACCAGATAAAAGAATATCTGACACCAAGCTAAACCAGCTAGTTGATGAATTTATCGAAACCGAGCTACCCGCTTATGACTTCTTCATAGCTCGACACTCAGACAAAAAACATGACCACACCCATATCGTTGCATCCAGAGTTAATAACCTAGACGGTAAATCAATCCGCACCTGGAACAATTACGCCTACTCAGAACATTCAGCTCGACTCCTAGAGCGAGAATTTAACCTAACACCCGTGCAAAGTAGTTGGGAAAGTAAACGTAAAGCCATGACTCGCAATCAACTAGAACGAGTAGAGCGTGATGGACTTCCAGGCGAAGAAATAATGCGAAGAGCGATTGAACAAGTCGCAGTTAATAAACCTACAATGCCAGAATTTATTGAGCGATTATGGTCAGAACATCAAGTCCAAGCCATTGTTAGCTATTACAGTCACGGGGCAGTCAGAGGCATTAAATTTGGTATTGATGTTGGTTCTGTTAATGAGGATGGCTCCCCTAGACTGCTCTGGAAACAGGGAGGTAATCTCAATAAATACAAATGCTCATTTACCAAACTTCAGACAGAATTAGGCGTAAACTATAAGCCAGAACGGGACAATGCTGAAATTAAACGCCTCAATACTTGGTTAGAATCAGCCCCCAGTACTAAAAATAATCAGCAACTAATAGAACAGTCATTATCTCCTAAAGCTACAGATAATACCCAAATAAACGCCAAAATATCTTCAGCTATAGCTGAAACTAAAACTCCAATAACTCAGACGCAATCATTAGAGCTATACAGATATTACAGTGTAAAACTAGAAAATGAATTAGTTACAGACCGAGATAAAAGAGTTGCTGTTAGAGCGCTACAAGATGGAAAAACTGCCCCAGAAGTGGAAGAAATCCTAAAAGCCAGCCCTGCCTTCTGGAGTCAAGAAGAAGCAAGAGCATTGGTATTGATTGCTGAATCTCAGTTCATCAAACAGCAACGAGAGCTTGAAGCACAACGACCACAACAACAGCAGTTAAGGCAGGAATTATTAGCTATAGCCGTTCCTGTTGGTGTTGAGTTAATCAATCACTTACTCAAAGGCACTGGTAAAGATAGCCTGAGATTTAAACACTCTACTCTGTCAAAACAGGGTAGAGAATTAGTGTTTACTCATGATGAACGTGGTGAGGTTTTTCGTGTCAACGTCAATCGTAACCAGCAAGGTGATCTGGAGTATTCCCTAGTGAATATAGCTGAAGTTAGGCAGTCAGATATTGAGACTTGGGAAAAAGCTAAGCAGGTATTGCTTGAATATATAGAGCAAGAACGACAGGAGTCAATCACTCGAAATAGAGGATTATCCCGGTGAAGAAAGCTGGGGAGGCTGAGAAGGCTGGGGGAGAGAATAAAAAATAAACGACACCACAAAAGAAACCCAAATAAAAGGTTATTCCTGCAAGGAAAACTCTTTAACTAATATAATTATGAAAAAATAACAATGGAACAATAACTCTAAATTTCTAAAATTTTAAACTGTTTCTCCCCCCCCCCTCGGGGCGCAACTCTTAACCGCTTCGCTCTTCTAGGCGGTGTCTGCCACTGCCACAAAGAAACTCGTTGAGCTACCCAGATGGTAGCAGGCAGCGGCAGACACTCCGCTGCGCCGCCTAGAAGTTAAGAGTTGCTTGGATTGTGGTAATTCGAGTTTAAACAGTTAGTTACGACCTATTTATTCTCAGAATTTTAGGAATTATTTGTCCGTTTTTCTGGGGATTGAGCAGGAAATTAATTGCCTGATAAACCAAATCTTACCCAAGATATAAAATAAAATATGCCAGAATCAAAGAGGTACATTGCTTCCATAGAAAGTCAGTTACTATCCATGAAATTGGAGGCAGTTTACTTGTATTTTTCGCTCTAATTTTAGGTGAAGAAAGAGGCATAGGTGATGGGAAAAGCAAAGCGGAGAAAAAAACTAGACCCTAACTACCGTAAGACTTTAACCGAAAGCATTACTCTGGTGAAGCTGCCTCTTACATTTGAGTCGCTAGAATCTCATGACTTAATTATCACTAAGTGCGATTTTAAAGGTATAGATCCAGAGTTAATAGAATGCAACTCAGAAATTCTGCTAGACGAAGTAATGGGATTTTGCCCTCAATACCAAGCTTATGGCAGACGATACTACTTAAACCCAATGCTCAGGAGTAAAGAGATCATAGAGCAGGCAAAAAACTGTATTGAAAAGCAACCTGGTGTGCTGTTTATCTACCATGATTACGAACAGTCAGATCTAAGTACCTTTTTCTTTGTCGAAACCGCAGAATGTGAGCATCAACTCAAGTTCGCTCTCGGAAATCATGTGGGTAGCTGGATTGCTAACTTAGTCAGAGAAACAGCGCAACAATCTTCAATTAGATGCTTTCCTATCCTGACTTATGCTCCTATCCCCAAAATTAATGATGAAAACCCAGCTTCATTTTTCATCGCTAATCTAGCGTAGCTAAGAGACACGAGCGTACAATAATACGAAATAAAACAATTGAGAGTAGATAGCGGTAGTGGTCAGCGATCGCGCTCTTGTATGAATGGATCGAGAAGACTTTGAGGCTTGGATTACACGAATTAGCCCTTTGGTGTAATCCTGCATGAATTATGAGCCTTAACAATAAGCTAAATCAAGATTTTCTTCATTAATTGCGTAATTTAGCACAGAAACCATGTGGTAATAGTAAAATATGATGCCACGCTGAAGAGGTAGTAGATGGAGCCATTAACTGCTGGTGCGATCGCTGTTGGGACTGTGATTGCGACTAAAGCTTTGGAAAAAACGGGCGAAAAGGTAGGCGAAGCCTTATGGGATAAAACTGACGTGAAGCCGAGATACGTGTAAAAAGCTGCAAGATGGTCTGAAAAGCCCTGCTATATATAAGTTTGAGCGTTTTTGAGGCTTATGTAGTATTTTGAGAGAACATACTTGCAGTGTAAGGGTCAATAATTGCTTTTTGTCTACCACAGAGAATTATAAAAACTGTGTGCTTGAAATGAATATAACCCTTGTCCTGTAGGAGTTTCAGGCAATTCACCGCGAAAGATGCTTATTGTCTAAGTTGTAAAACCTGTAAATAAAGTTAATAGATACTCCGGTTTTTGTAGCGATAGATACCCAAGATTTGTACCCTTGTGTCAATTTCACTTAAAAATTGCTGAAACATATATATAGTAGGAGTTTCCAGACCATCTTGCTTAAAATTACACATATCTCGGCTTAACCCCTAACACATTTGTTTGTGAGTTTGTAACACTTTCGCCAACAGCATCAGCATCCATGCAGAAACTTACGCTAAGGCTGTAACCCTTCCTGTGTAAGCATTCTGTCAATCGATATTTTTGGCAATTCTTAAAGTACCAATTAACCTATAGGTTATTTAGTACAGCTTTTTTGTACGGCACAGCAAGGATTTGAGGCTTTTAAATTTCAGACAGATCAATTGGTACAGGTTTATAAAAGGCGATCGCTTGGGTTCAAAACGGCTAATCAATTCCTTAGCGTAAGTTTCTGTTCGCCTGCTCATTTCACCCCATCATCCCTCGTTATTCGTGGCTCTGTCAAACTTGCCTGTGCAATCGCTACTAAACTTCATTCTTTTACCGCATCTGATTTAGCACAAGTTGATATTCATACTTGGCTCGAATTACGCTCTCAATTGCAAAAACACCACAAAGCAAGAATTGAACAATATCGATTTCGCAGAGACCCCAAGGGTTACTTGGCTAATTTAGAGAGTCGTCTTCTCTAGTAAGTTTTACCACACTAGGTATTTCTTCTAGTTTATTGATAATTGAGGCAGCTAACTTAATTTTTTTCTTTCCGTGTATTACACGGAAAGGGGGTATCTATCTTTTCCAAGTAATACACGGTAGAGCCGCCGTTTTTATGTTAAGCAATATTTCGCCAACGGTATCCGTATCCCGGTTGTACCCCTAATTAGCCTTTATTATCCATCAAGGGATCGGTAGAACCGATTATATCTATACTAAAATTGCGAATTGCTTGAATCTCACTTTTTGCTGAACTTAAGTATATTTGTCTTAATTCTGTCGATAAATCAGGGTTATTTCTCAAATGTTCTATCCTGTTTTCAAGACTAGAAAGCAACCATTCTAAATTATCTTTGTAAACTATATGTTGTCTCTTTATCTCCTTTGAATATGTTTGTCGAGGTGGTTCTGTGGAGTGAGTTTGTTTACTGACATCTCCCACTCTCTCTACTTCTATTTGAGCTAAAGTTAACTGCAAACTTTCTATGACTCTATACATTTCTAGTGGGTCAAATATTCGTAACAAGCTAGTTTGAGTCACGATACCTAACTGTAATCCCCAATTCCAAGATACCACTAATCTTTGTACTCGGTGCTTTTGCATTTCTTGATGAGCAGACCATAGGGAATCTTCTGGACTGAGCAAAAATAATGGTGTACTCATCACTTCTTTTGCTTCAATTTGAGCCAAATTTAGTTGCAAAGCCTGAAATTGCATAATATCGTTTTCTGTAACAATTCCCACAGGCTTGAAGGAGTACTCAATATTATGCCAGAAATTATTTTTAGTAATAACTATGCAACTAACTTGATGTTTCACCATCATCTGCGCCAAGGTGAGTACAGAAGTTGTTGTTGGTGCATGAATAACCTGAGTTGTCATAACTTCTGATACACACCGCACTTTCAACAAATTGGTGGGACGTAAAACTTGCCTTATGCTTCCTGGAGAGGCAATTCCCGCTACTTGTTTGTGTTTATTAACTATCACCAAGTGCCGAATCCGATACCGTCGAAATAAAAAAAGTGTGGCAAAAATATCCTCAAATAGAGTTTCCGACAGCGTAATCACTGGAGATGTCATGACATCAACTATTTTCACGTTAGCAAAATCTTTACCCATCGCCACAAGTCTGACAATATCTCGCTCTGTAAAAATGCCCAGTAATTCTGTTCCTTGCATGATTAAAACACAACCTGAGCGTATAGATGTCATGAAACTGGAAGCAATTTTTGCATCAAAATCAGGTATAAAGCAACTCTTACCTCGTGTCTGATGCATTAAATTGACAACATCAATTAGCAAAGCATCTGGTGTAACCACCAAAGGATTCCGATCTATCGCATCTTCTAAGTCGGGAAAACCAATGAGTTGGGGATCTATTTGCATAGTTGACAGTGTCTAAGTAGCATATAGACATGAATTTATTATTAATTTTTGCAAATAAAATTATATTGCAATATAAACATAGTAAGATATAATTCGAGGGATGTAAAATAATAAATCATCAAAAGCTCTTAATGCAACGGTTTGAATGCAAAATAGGTAAATATGAATAAAAATTCAAAAAGTTAGAACTAAAAAGCTAAAAATCTTGGTTCTTCGGTTATTTTTATGGAAAACCGAGGTCAAAATCATTGAAAGCCTTATCCTGTGGGTATTTCATTTAAAACAAGAGCATGATTCTTTATAATCCTTGCCCCGTAAGGGTTTTGTTATGATAAATCCTCAATTACCATAAAAGGAGCGCAAGAGCCAAAATCTTACTGTTTCTTGGTTATCGCTAGTTAAATCTGTTTTTCGCCATAAGGGGATCGGTAGCCCAAATTGTCAGGTGGATTGAAAAGGAAAAAAAGATACATTTTGCTCTATTTACAGCCAATCTTTATATTCAGTCTTCGTCCATACCTGATATTCTTTGCGTTTTACCATAAAGCCTATCTAAAACCCTCTTAACTGAAACAGGTTGCCACTGATTTCCACGCTTTGTTTTATATCCTTGCTGATTTAGCCAAGTTGCAATTTGTGGCAGTGATTTCCCTGATTTGTGATGGCGACGAATGAATTCAATAATCTGTTGTTCGTCTGGATTATCTACTAGTTCGCCATTGACAGATTGTTGTCCAAAAGCAGGTGATCCATAGCCTGCATAACCACCGCTAGCAGCTTTTGCTTTCCGGGCTTGGTCTAGCTTTTCCCATAGGTAACTATTTTTTGGTTCTTCGGTAGCCATAGTTTTTAAAATTCAATTACCTTTGTAGATATGGTATCGCAATTACTAGCTGTTGCTAGTCAAGCAGTGATATTTTCGAGTCTACTGAGTGCTATGTACCAGGAAGCAATCTAATTGAATTCCGGGCAATATGTTTTACTACAATTTGGTATTAATTCAGCATTATCGCAGGCAAGGTTGTTTAATACCAATCTAATCACGACAGATGGAACTGCAAAAATCGCATTACTGACTGCCTGACACATTTCATCAAAGCATTGGTTTTACGTTCCAAGCTTGATAAGCTTGATACGGCATAATAAGGCTTTCAATCAATAAACCTAGTCCAAATGACCAGACTAAGCGCAAGTACCAAATCCTTATTTAGCAAGCATTTAGAGAGTTCTGTCAGGCAGCCAGATCGCATTACATAAAAAAGCTGGTTCTTCATTACTTGTTATGCTAACAACGCTTATAAAATAGCTCAAATTCCTTAATGGGCAAGAAAAATAGCTTTTGAACTTAAATTTTTAGTCTTTGGAACAAAATTAATCTTAAAACTGCCCCAAAACCCTACTATTAAATACAAATACCGATTTATCGTTTCAAGTTCAGCATAACACTTACGGAAGAGCCAAAAAGCTTACTGTTTCTTAGTTATAGCCAGTTAAATCTGGTTTTCGGCACCAGGGGAGCGGTAGAGCTAAAATTCACATCTTCAATAGTAAATAAAATTACTGTTGAAGATGTGAATGAACTGAAACAATCTGAGGATTCAAACAATGTTAGATAAAGAACATGAATTTGTGGATATTATATCCCGTCTCATTACCATAGTTTCTCACGAATTTAGAACTCCTTTAACTATTATCTTATCTTCCACAGAAATTCTCAAACAATATACTAATCAATTAAGTGATGAAAATAAAAATAAACATTTACTACGAATTGAAGCTACAGTTCACAATATGTTACAAATATTAGATGATATTTTATTTTTAGAAGAATATGAAGAACAGAGATTAAAATTTTCACCTGAAATAGTTGAAGTTGTGGAATTTTGTATTCAGCTATTGGAAAAATTTCGTCTGAGTAACGATAATCACAATATTCATTTCAATAATCAGCAGCAATTAATCCTGGCTAATTTAGACTTAACAATTCTAGAACAAATTCTGTATAATTTACTTTCAAATGCTATTAAATATTCTCTGAAAGAAACAAATATTTATCTTAACTTATTTCAGGAAAATAGCATAGTAATCTTTCAGATTCAATATGAAGGTATTGGCATTCGAGTGACAGAAAAAGCGCAATTCTTTAATTTTTTTCAGGGGGTAAGTAATATAAGTAGTTTATCTGATATAGGATTAGGGTTAGGATTATCAATTGTAAAAAAAGGTGTTGATTTACATCAAGGTAAGATTATGATAGAGAGCGGAATAGCGATAGGTACTAAAATTACTGTTATGCTGCCACTCGATTATTAAAATATGGTAAATAAGTACAGCCATGCCATCCATCTAATAGGCAATAAATTTGCCGTTTTCATGAGTTAGATTTAGGGGCATTAATCATCAAGGGAAATAATCATTGCCACCTGAATATGCCTGCTAAGGATTTGTATCATGATACCGTTGTTCAAGCCCTAATTAATGATGGCTGGGAAATTAATGTTACTTATACGGATATAGCGGGAATACTCACAATAATGAATTTAGGAGAGTATTGTTACTATGAAAGCGATGTCTAACGAGAAGCTGCGAAGCTTCTACGCTTATCTCGCAACCTTCACCACTACGTTATTGACTGTGGGGTTTGTATTACCTGCCATAGCACAAGTTACATCTGATGGTACTACTAACACTACTGTTAACCTTAACAGCAATGATTTTAATATTCTCAATGGTATAGGAAAAGGTAATAATTTATTTCACAGCTTTAGTAATTTTTCTATCCCTACTGGTAGTTCAGCCACTTTTGATTTAACAAACACACCAAATATTACAACTATATTTAGTCGGGTTACAGGTGGAAATGTTTCCAATATTGATGGGTTGATTCGCACGCTGAATAGTAGTAACCCAGTGAGTTTGTTTTTGATGAATCCCAACGGGATTGTATTTGGACCAAATGCCAAGTTAGATATTGGCGGGTCGTTTGTGGGGACGACAGCGAATAGTATTAAGTTTGCTGATGGGACTGAATTTAGTGCAGTCAATCCAACAGCAAAGCCATTGCTGACGATGAGTGTGCCGATCGGCTTCCAAATGGGGCAAAATCCGGGAGCGATCGTCAACCATGCCCAAGGGTCTGCTGGCTATCAAGGTTATCCGATCGGACTACGAGTTCCTGATCAAAAAAGCCTTGCATTCCTCGGCGGAGAAATCTTGCTCGATCAGGGTAACCTACGGGCCACCGAAGGACATATTGAATTGGGGAGTGTTGCCGGAAACAGTTATGTCGGCCTCAACTCTAGCGGCAATCGATGGTCTTTTGATTACGGACAGGTGACAGGATTTAATGACATCACCGTGCAGAGATCGATGATTGATGTGAATGGGAATGGAGCAGGCGGTATTTATGTCATAGGGCGCAATATTCTCATCCAAGAGGGTGGCAGACTGATGGCTCGTAATCTGCCGGGAAGCACTCAAAATGCGCGCGATGATATTAAGATTCAGGGCAGTCAGTCCATTGTTCTTCAGGGTCTATTTGCCTTTCCAGGCTCAGGTTGCACCGTTCAAATTTGTGGTAGTTTAATCTCAAATACAACCCAAGGTCAGGGGAATGCAGGCACAGTTGTCATAACTGCCCCGAATATTCAGATGCTAGATGGGGGACAGGTAGTGCTTGGCGCACGGGGCACAGGGGCCTCCGGCACAGGCGGTAAAGCGGTGCTTCAAGCGGACACCATTGACATTGTTGGAGTTAGTAAACTAGCGAACTTTGCAAGTGGCATTTCGGGTTGGATGACCAATGGTGCTTCAGGCCAAGGTGGCGATGTGGTGGTGAATGCTGGACGGTTACGCGTCCTCAATGGTGGGAGCATCTCCGTCTCTTCGCGGTCTAGTTTTGGCAGTTCTGTTCAAGGCGAAAATGCGACCAGTACTGCTGGGGCTGGAAATCTCGAGATCAATGTCCGAGATTCAATTGAGGTATCAGGGGTCGGCATTGCGTCAACCGGAGTAATCTCCCCAAGTACGCTAGATGCCTCTGTCTTTAGTGATGCCAAGGGACGGGGTGGAAATATTCGGATTAACACCGATCGGCTTTCGATCATCGGTGGTGCCCAAATTTCTACCTCTATTGATGCTGTGCAGGCTACCGGGAATGCTGGTAAGTTAGAAATCCAGGCTCGGGATGTGAAGATTTCAGGCAGCTTTAGCCCCAATCTACGCAGTGAAATCACAGCAACCTCTAACGGACAAGTTGCCGCAGGATCGATAAACATGAAGGTAGATAGCTTAACCGTAGACAACTCCGGGCGAGTTTCGGTGAGCAGCACAGGCTTAGGTGATGCAGGCAATATCAATATTGATGCCAAACAAATCTTGCTCAAAAACCAAGGCACCCTGCAAGCCAATACAAATTTGGGTGGAGAGGGCAATATCACAATTTCCAGTGATGCCTTAATCCTCAGATCGGGCTCAAGTATTACAACGAATTCCGGTAGCAACGTGAATGGTGGCAATATCAACATCGGATCGGATGTCATTGTCGGGTTAGGTAATAGTGATATTGTGGCCAATGCCGTGCAAGGGCGTGGCGGCAATATTGACATTGCTACCCAAGGGATTATTGGTTTAGAATTCCGTAATACCCTCACTCCCAGTACAGATCAAACAAATGACATCACAGCCAGTTCTGAGTTTAATGTCAACGGTACGGTGCAAATCAATAATATTGGCGTTGATCCCAATTCTGGGTTACTAACACTGCCTACAAATGTAACTGATCCATCTCAGCAAATAGCTACAGGTTGTTCTCATGCGAATAGTAGTAGTTTTGTGGCAACGGGAAGGGGTGGGATACCGCAAAATCCGACACAAGAAATGAGGAGCGATCGCTCTTGGGTTGACATGCGCGATCTCTCTGCATTCCACCAAGCCCAGGCAGTGCAAGCCCAAATTCCCAAATGGCCAGAGGTTCTTGTTCAAGCAACTTCTTGGCATCGCCGTACTGATGGCAAAATTGAGTTAGTTGCAGGGCCATCTCCTACTCAGGTGCAAGGATTATTAACTTGTGCTGCGGTGCCAAATTAAAACCACAAATATCGATTTTATTGTTACAATACCATTGCCAAAATAAGAGTATGAAGAGGTAAACCAAATTCGTTTTGTGGTAGAGCGAGTGACCCTTCAAGCTCTGGTCGATATGCTTTTTTATACCGCATACATGACTTATTTTGACATCGACGAATTTTTAGCTGTAGTTCTACTACCCCATTTAACGTTCTTATATGTCGAGGATTATTGTATTCATTCCACATTGCTTGACTGCACGAAGGGCATTTTTTTTGAACACAATCAAGTACTTCAAAAGATGTTGCCTCTGGTTTTAAACTTTTTCTTGCCAAGTTTTTGCGCCATTATTTCGCTACAAGGTCAAGATTACAGGATTTCCGCTCTCTCTAGTAAGTTTTACCACGCTAGAAACTAACAACTCATCCGTTTGTGGTGTTCAGCAGGGATACATTCAGAGAACATCAAAACTACAGGGATAACCCTCTCTGAAGAAACACTTTGCGTGGAGTGAGAAATAGGGATAACAAGGGTAAATCAATAGTTTTGAGCTTTAGTTAGCGATCGCATTCCTCGTATGAGCCATAACGTGTAATTGGTAGCGAAAACTCGAATGGCTTCATTCATCTTGCCCGTGGTTGCAGCTACACACTACCCCTATTACCCAGTGATTTCAAGCCGATTTTAGGGCATCCTAAAAGTGCCATAAAATGCATATCCATTTTAGCGATCGCGCCTAAAAAAGCGATCGCATTTTCTGAAAAAGCCAATGTTGAGCAACAGCCTTGCTCAGTCGTACCTATCTCAAAGCCTTATCTAGCAAAGCTTTTAACAGAGCTATTAGATTAATTTCTTACTTTTTTCTTACTTGTCAGCAAAATCATCAGTAAATTACTAACAAATCAACAAAACCATTGATGAAAATCTATATTTGATGCTGATATCTTTTAACCCTAAAAAAGTCAGATATAGCTAGGACATACTTAGTAAATCATCCTACATTTGTAATTATTTGTTACACAAGCCGCCATGACACAGTGCTTCTTGCTGCGCCTGGAGGCGATTGCTTTCAGCACCAGCGAAGCTGATCGCCTAACCGAATATTAGTATTGAATCTCGTCAAATGTCGCCACCGTTTCAAAGGGTTATACCTGCTATATGAAGAAGGCGAGTTTTACACTGTCGTAGTTTGGCGGAATTGAAAACAGCTACACCAATCTCGCCAAATCCCGCAATCTCGCCAGAGTCAGAAGTGAGTTTACCTGTGTCTGGCTGTTGGGAGGTCGCAGAGGAGCGAGATTCAAAACAGCTTCTCAACATACTCTTCCAGGTCAGCACGCTTAACTCGCCAGCTTTTACCAATGACTTTAGCTTTCAACTCACCTGATGTAATCGCATCCCTGAGAAATTCTCTAGATAATCCAGTTAACGCCTGTGCCTCAGCGATGGTCAGCAGTAACTTATCAGCTATTGGTACTGATGGCTGAGTGTCAGCCTTACCTAGTAATGTTTCAATGATTCCAGATAGCTTTTCAATTACGCCAATCTCGCCAAATCCCGAAACCTCGTCAAATCTCGCAATCTCGCCAGAGTTATGTGTAAGTTTGCCTGTGCCTGGCTGTTGCTCTGTCGTTATTTGGCGAGATTCAAAGGCAGGTTTTATAGTTGGTTGATCTAGTTCTGCTTTAAAAGCTTCTAGTTCAGTTGGGTCAAAGTTGGCAGTTGGGCGAGTTTTACCCTTCTCGTACTTAACACTAATTCGCCCTTGCTGGACGTAACGCTCAAGGGCGCGAACGCTGACACCTAAATAATCTGCTGCTTCCTGCTTGTTCATAAATCTCGCCAAATTAAGAACCTCGCCAAAATCCTATCAGTGATTGGCGAGTTTTGGCGAGATTGAGAAAGAGCAATTATTATTCCTCAGCTGTGCCGAAGCTATTTTTCGCCTAAAGTATATGACTAGGTGCTATACTTTAACCAAAGAGACTAGAAAATGAAAATTTACAAAAACCGTACTTTTGACCGTTGGGCGCGAAAGGAAGGCTTAAACAATCTTAGTCTCTGTAACGCTGTAAACGAAATGGCAGCAGGGCTTTATGATGCTGACCTGGGAGGTGGACTGTTTAAAAAACGCATAGCAAAACCAGGGAAAGGTAAGAGTGGTGGATTTCGGACACTAATAGCTACTAATAATGAAGATCGTTGGTTTTTTATTTTTGGCTTTTCAAAAAACGAACGCAGTAACATTGACAAAGATGAAGAAGAAGCTCTGAAAATGTTATCCAAGCAATTACTTGCTTATACACCAGAAGAGCTTGAGCAGGCGAAAAATAGTAATGCGTTAATAGAGGTGATTTGTAATGCGTCAGAAAAAATCAGCGATTCTTGAAGCAGTTCATGAAACAGCGTCAGACCTACACAAAGCTGGGCTAATGAATCAAACTACATTGCGCGAATTTGAACACCTATGTCTACCTCCTATTGAGCCTCTAGAACCATTACAAATTAAAGAAATACGGGAATCATCTCAAGTAAGTCAAGCTGTTTTCGCACGTATTTTGAATATAAGTCCTTCAACAGTTCAAAAATGGGAAATAGGACAAAAGCGGCCTAGTGGAGCATCTCTTAAGCTACTGCACTTGGTAAAGAATCGTGGGTTAAACAGTGTGCTGTATTAAAATTTTTGGCTCGTAAAACTTACTTACGGGTTATTCCTCTAATTTAACTTGTAAACCATTGTTCACCTCTGGTCGTTCAAAAACCAAACTAAGAAAATCTAGTAGTTAATTTCTTACCTAGTATTGTCAAAGCCTACAGATATCAAGGTATTTGAGAGCTTCGGCTGCCCAGCTTTATTGCAAAGTCGTTGTGTTTGCTCTTGGTGACTTTGTAAGCTTTGTAAAACCGAATTCCGCGACTGAAAATTGGATAAAGTCGAGCTTAGATTTCATTCATCAATTTGGGATTGGTCAAATGTTACTTCTACAGCTACTTGAAATGGGACATCAAACTCCGTATTATCTTGATGACGGAATTTGATAACTCCATGTTGCCAAATACGTTTCCAGGTAAAAAACACTTTTAGCTTTTTATACCCTGATACTTCAACCTGAACTTCTTCTGTATAGGTTTCTTTTTTTCCTTCAGAAATAGAATATTGAGACTTAAGCGTTTCTTGAGAGGTTAATTTTATATTAGCAATTTCAATTTCTGGTAATTTTACTCCTAAATTCAATTCTGTACCATTAACTTGTGTGTTTTCGTATTGTATAGAATAACTTTTTGACCATTCTTTACTAACTGTGAATTTTCGCGTTGTTTTGCTTGTACTTTTGGAGTTATCAATTATTCTTTGGTCTATACCCAAAATCTCCTCAGATCTATGTGTTTCTATAATACTCACAACTTCTAATTTATTAGGTCTGATAGGATTAGACTTACCATACATATTCCAGCGATGATTACAATCAGGACATTCTAATACTACATCGCGGCGAAATCCTACAGTAGCTAGAGCGATTTCAGTCCCATCTTTAGAGTAGAATTTAGCATTAATAAAACCTAGCCTATTTAATAAAGTCTTATTACATTTAAAGCATTTGTAACCTGAAGAAAGAAATTTTTTATATTCTTCAGAATATCCATAAATAGAGCCTCCAGCTGCACTAACAGAACCCATAGCCTTCAAAAGATCATCAAACATAAATATTTTACCTTCTGTAAAAAGTCAGTTTCTACTTCAAAATCAGTTCTATAGTTTCCGGAAAAAGGGAGCTAGACGAGATCCGTTAAAATTCAAACAATTTATACATAAATATTATAATAACGGATTTTTATTTACTAATTCACTCAAAAAAATGATAAAATTGATATTCATTTTTTTGCACAAAATAAAATCAACTTTTGACACTATTTAGTCCTTCAAACTTGTCCATTAATAGCTATTTTAGGACATGGCTTTACAAGAGAGGACACGCTCAATCCAGTATTAGGATATGGGAATCATTAGAACAAAAAACAGCGGAAAACTTAAAAGCCCTATTGAGTAAGGATTTTATTGACTATAGTAGTAGCTCATAATGCAATCGCCTTTTTCTACTTTCCCGACCAAAACGGTGATCGCCCCCTGGTTATATGGGAAACTTACTAGGGAGCCATCGCCGATAAATTCTATTATCGGTAATTGGTTCTCACGAATTAACCCTACTGACAGCCAGGGTTGGCTAACTAAATTGAATTTATCAAGGTGCTTTCATGATCACAAATGAAATAATTGAATCCTTTTTAAGATGTGATTATAAGGCTTATCAAAAATTTCATAATGAAGCAGGCTGTCAAACAGAATATGAAAGTTTAGAAATAGAGATATTGAATTTATATAA
This sequence comes from Tolypothrix sp. FACHB-123, assembly GCF_014697075.1. Lineage (GTDB taxonomy): Bacteria > Cyanobacteriota > Cyanobacteriia > Cyanobacteriales > Nostocaceae > Aulosira. The sequence goes on from NZ_JACJRE010000074.1 coordinate 21,143, forward strand.
AAATAAATTCTCTGACAGAATTCAAGCAAATTCCGAAAATCAAATACATAAAGTCTTTGATTTATCCAAAATGATTAATATGAAAAATCTCATAGTTGTAATTGAACCAGTTTTTCAATCTAATCAGTTTCTCATAAGCTTTGAAGCTCTGGAAATTTTTCCTCAAAAAATATCTTCATGTGAACTTTCCTATACTCCTATAATAATTTCACCGAATGAAAAAATATCTCAATTGGAAAAGCTATCTTTAGCAATCAGGTGTTTGATTTTACAACATGTCCAAGGCATTTTACCTGAATTTGGAAAAATAGTTTATGGATATCACTTAAAGTCAACTAAGGTTAATATAGCAACTTATTTAGAAGAAGCAAAGAAGAAATTAAATGAATTACTAGAAACTATTAAAAATTCCAAAGCACCTCGATTTTATCAAAATAATTTTTGCAAAACTTGTGAATTTCAAGCTCCTTGTCAAGCCAAATTAGTCGAGACTGATGATTTAAGCTTACTAGGACGAATCAGCAAGAAAGAAATTTTAAAAAGAAATAATCGTGGAATATTTTCTATTTATCAACTTTCCTACACATTTAGGCCAAGAAAAGAAAAAAAGAAAAAGGGAGTTATCCAGAATAACCAACAATTTTTATGGGAACTAAAAGCTTTGGCATTAAGAGAAAAAAGAACTTATGTTCGAGAAGTCCCAGTGTTTAAAGACATAAAAACAGAAATATATTTAGATTTCGAGGGGCTTCCAGATGAAAATTTTATCTATTTAATAGGAATGCTCGTGAGAGAGGGCAAACAAGAGAAATGGTTTTATTTTTGGGCTGATTCATCATCAGATGAAGAGGAGATTTTTAAACATCTTTTTCAGAAGATAGCAGAGTTTGATGAATATATAATTTATCACTATGGTAGTTATGAAATTCGAGCCTTAAAAAGAATTAACGTGAAGTTGAATAAAATCTCTGAACCATTAATTACACAGATAATTACAAATTCAGTTAATATTCTTTCTCTTTTTACATCTAATATTTATCCGCCAACATATACGAATGAGCTAAAAAATATAGCTGAATTTCTTGGTTTTAAATGGACAGATAATAAAGCTTCCGGTCTTCAAAGTATAGTCTGGAGAAAAAAATGGGAGTTATCTAATGATAGTGTCTACAAAAGTAAAATTATCCAATATAACAAAGACGATTGTCTTAGTTTAATGATGATTAGGAATTGGCTGGGTACTATTAAGGAAGAAATAGCGAATGAAAATTGTGAAGCTTTTATCCAATGGGATAATATAAAGCCTGAAGACGGTTATGGACTTAAATATGGGAAGAAAAGATATGTAATTCCTGATTTTGAACAGATAAATCAATATGCTTACTTTGATTATCAACAAAATAAAATATATTTGAAGACAAATGAAAATATTAAAAAAGCGGTAAAAAGGAGAATAAAAAATTATAAATCTACTAATAAAATAGATAAGTTTGTCGAACTATCTCCAGAGATCTGCCCATATTGTAACGGTAAGCAATTTGAAAAGACACGACGAAGCAGTAGTAGAACAATAATCGATTTAAAATTCATGAAAAATGGCATAAAGAAATGGATTGTAAAATTAGAGTCTGGAGGCTTTAGATGCCACGACTGTAAAAAGGTTTTTGCTCCGCGTCATCTTAATAAAGTTTCTGGGTGGGGTGATAATTTGGTTATCTGGTCTATGAATCAATATGTTCAGTATAGACTGAGTTTTAATCAAATTATCGATATTTTATTGGATTCATTTAATATTCGTATATCTCTAACTGAAATGCAGGAATTTAAAGGTAAATTAGCTGCTAAATATCAGGAAACATATAATGAGATAATAAATCTTGTCATGCAAGGGACTTTGGTTCATGCAGATGAAACTCAAGCATCTGCAAGAGATATGTCATCAGGATATGTTTGGGTATTTGCCTGTATGGATTCAGTATTTTATTTACTCAAGCCTAATCGTGAAACCGACTTTTTACACGAGCTTTTTAAAAATTTTCAAGGAGTTATTGTTTCTGATTTTTACTCAGGTTATGACTCAATCAAGTGTGTACAACAAAAATGTTTGGTACATTTAATCAGAGACTTGAATGAAGATTTACTCAAAAATCAATTTAATTTAGAGCTAAAAGGCATAGTTACTAATTTTGGAATTTTATTGAAAAAAATAGTAACAACCATTAATCAGTACGGATTAAAAAAAACATTTTTGAATCCATATCGAGAAGATGTTGATGAATTTTATTTAGCGTTTATTGATACTGAGTATAAGACGGAATTGGCAGTTAAGTATAAAAAAAGATTCCAAAAGTATAGAGATAAATTATTTACTTTTTTGAATTATGACAATGTTCCTTGGAATAACAACAATGCGGAAAGTGCTATTAAACCGTTTGCTAAATATAGAGTGGCTTCAAGTGGAATGGCTACTGAAAATGGAATTAAAGATTATCTTGTATTACTAAGTATTTATCAGACCTGTAGATATAGAGGTATCAGTTTTTTAGATTTTCTGAAATCAGGTGAGAAAAGTATTGAGAAGTATTGCAGAACACATTAGATAAACGTCGTCATAATCCCCTTTTCCGCCAAAGACCGCGAACGCTAATTTTTGGCTGCTTCCTTCTTTACAGGAATGTCGTCATATCCATATTTCCCGCCAATTAATCTTTTCTAAAATTGCAAATAGTCTGCTCACTCCACCGACAACTCACCCACCACTAAAACTCTCAACTCGGTCACCCGTTTAAAAGCTGCATCATTGGTCAAAAACGCCTCACAACCAGCAATTATTGCCGCTGCCACCTGCAACGCATCGGGTAACTGAAGGTTATAACGCACTCGAATAAAAGCAGCTTCTCGCGCAATAGCAGCATTAATTTCCACGAAAACTACTTGCTCTTGTTGCAACACATCGACAAAAGCCTGCTCTAAATCCACTAACCCCAGACGGATAGCACCCACCAAACACTCTGATAACGTTATGCCAGATGCTACTGCTGTAATGTCAGCTTCTAACCGATGAAAAATTGGATCGACTAAATCCACAAACTGCGGATTGCGTTCTACAAAATAAATTACGGGTGCTGTATCGAGAAATAAGCGTGAAACTCCAGCTAAGGCATCACTAATCCTCATTCATCTCCTCGCAACAACTGTTCTCGATACTCATCCCCTTCCCGTCGAGTCCGCGAAACCCACTCTTGAGCATCTTCACCCAATAGTGGATAGGGAGCCATACCCTTCAAATCGCTCCACTTGCGTTTTGGTTGCGCTTGAGTAATATGTTTCTTCACACGCTCCACCAAATGTCCCATCACCGTCAATTGCTCCTCTGGAGTTAGTTGCTCAATTTCGCTTAAAATTTTTTCAAGTGACGGACTCATCAACCTAACCCTTATCAACAGAATTAAATTTTAGCGTCTTTACTCTTAGCGCTTTTGCCCCGATGTGAGCATCAACTAATGGGAAAATCAAAATATGTATTTGCAAAAGGTTCATCTTTAAAGGTGTAATGCCACCATTCTCGACTATAGTTTCTAAATCTATGTTTTTCCATAACTGTATTTCTTTTTTTGAAGCAACACACAAAATATCTTCAAACGTAGCAGCTACCTTCACACTACCCCAATTTAATCCAACCCATCCATCAATAGCTCAGACATCTCCAATTGATCACGGTTGCGGTTATCGTCGTAAATCTGGAGCGTATTTAGTTTGGCGTGTCTGCTGAGTTTTTGGGCTTTGCGGACGTTGCCATCGGTTTTTTCAAGTACAGCAGTGATGGCACTGTGGCGACAACGGTGCGGGGACATAGTTTTTTCAACCCCAGCCCGTTTAAATAACCGCTTGACTATTTTATATATGCCATCCCCGGTTAACCTGTGGCCAGCATTTTGAAAATCAACCGAGGTAAACAACGGGCGGGACGAGGACATATCGCCACCACGGGCAATCACCCAATCAGTAATAGCTGTCACAGTGGCTTTTGGCAGATTCATCGTCACTCGTACAAGCTTGCCCTTAGCCAAAATTGATAGCGTTCCCTTAGAAGCGTCAAAATGTCTCAAGTCTAAGGTGCTAATCTCATTTCGCCTCAAAGCATTGCCCCACAGCAGCAGCAACAAAGCATAGTCCCGCTTGCCTGCCAACGTCGTGCGCTCGCACTCTTTAATGACAGTCAAAAATTCCTCTTCAGTCACACCGCTAGTATCGCGGTAAGCCTGCACAGGAATACTGTCCACATCTACCGCATAGTTGCACACACCCAGCTTTCGCCCGTAGGCAACCAGAGATTTAATTGCAGCCAGTCGGCGGTTAATCGTGTTGGGTGCTAGTCCAGCTTCAGCAAGTATGGCTCTGTACTTAGTCACTACCAGGGTGGCTTTGTGACCCTCCAGGTGTAAAAACTCCAGAATAGAATCCCGATTAGGGCGCTGGCCCGTCATGCGAGTAAAAAAATCCGTGATATCTTTGCGGTAAGCTTTACGGGTTCCCTCGCTGTTCTTGGATTTCAGCAATTCCTCCAATACATCGGGGTCAGAGTCAATTACACCAGCAAAGTACGCCTCAATTTTGGCACTGAGGGCATTTTCTAATTTCTGGACTACAACTAACTCAACGGATTCGGTATCTTCGCTCATGACTCCCCCGGCTGCGGTATTTAGAATGGACGTTTCCAATACCACAACCCATTATCTAGCAACGGGGGTCAGAGTGTTGCGGTTTTGCTCTGGTTGCGGCCGAATTGTCTACACTCTCTTCTATACCCTTGATAGAAAATCTTTGCAAGAGAGCGATATCAAATATAGACAACAGCTCCACATCTACAGGTGAAACATGAGGGAAATGGTGAGATAGCAAGCTAAATACAACTCTATTTACATTTGGTGGGATTGAGACACTACGTCCTGTCTACTGATAGCAGCCTGATAGCAGTGGAGAAATTTTGATCGCTAAGCTCCCGTCAGGACTTAAGCCAGTAACTTGGTACGACAAAAAGCCCTCAGAGGTTTTCTCTGAGGGCTTTTGGAGGAAATAGGTGTAAAAATCTTACTAGAACTATTGTACTACTAACGCTCCCCCATCAACTCTTTGAACTGTGCGTAAGCTTCCTTCCAAGCAGCTGAACCGCCCTTCTTACACTGCCAGAGCCTCTCAATCATCTCAGTCTGATTCAGTTCAGTTCGCAAAATCTCAATCATCCCCAAAACCTGCTCTCTAGTTAAGTTCAAAGGCGTGAACCGTAAGAGCGAACTCTGACTCAAATCGCCATAACCCTTATCCGGCAGTTGGTTCAACGGTTCAGCGATTGGTTCAGATAGTTCATAGAGTGAATTGGGATGAACTGTATCTTGAATTGATTGATTTACTTCATTGCCATCCGCTAACAGTCGCCTGGAATCACGATCATAACCAGAAAAATTGGGCATTTTTGGTAATGGCAACCATTCATTAAACTTCCCATAGTAGTAACAGCGTTTAACAGCAGATTGACCACATAATTGTTGAATATCTTCCGTCGGCAGCTTCTTATCTTTAGGCAACCATTGAGTAGAAATCAGTGCAGTATATGGCGCTAAATTCTCACTAGTAATTAACGCCAACGGGATAAACTGTGAACGGACTCCACCACTGACACCAATATCATCAGTATTAGGGTTAAGCGCAACAATCCAAATATTCCACCCAGCACTATCACCCACAGAAACTAGCCCCATAATTACCGTCTTAAACCAATTGCCTTCCCCCTCATTCTTCATCAAACTTGACAGGTAAGTGGCTTCATCTAAAATCAGCAATTTCTGACCTGGGATAGCTTGAAACTCCTTAATAGTCGCTTTGAACCACTCAACAGTTTTACTGGGATTCCATTCCAACACCTTGGCACGCTTCAAAACATCTACTTTCCCAGTGAAATAACCCGTTTCCTTCTCATCTCCTTTCGGGTCAATGTAAAAGATAGTTGTGTCAGTATGTCGCTGTTTGATCCCATCTAACACATTAGAAATTATCAAACCCTTACCACTACCTTGCTGCCCAATAATCAAGTGGTTCTGAATACGAGCGCTCATAGCGGTAATTAAATCAAAATTACCGCCAGCTATAGCGAAGGCACCTCCTGGAGTTGGTAGGTCAACAAATTTTGGCACTGGCAATGACGCAAACTTGGCAGCAGGAATTCCAATAGAAGTCTTAGTTATACTTTCTTGGATAGCCATCACCTGCTCTTCATTGATGCGTGGGTCAACAGTCACAGTCGCCAAATGCCCATGCAGCTGCTCAGGAGATGGAAAATTACCTTTTAATTGAATAAACCAATCCAAAATCCATCGGTAAGCATAAAATCTCTTGCCTGAAGAGACCTGTGCTAAATAGTCAGTCAAAATATGCGCCGACTGCTTGAGCATAGCAAACTCAAATCTTTCCATTGGCTCAAGGTGACACATCAAATCAACTAAAGCGTTCTGGTTATTAAACCAATCAACTCTAGCCTCACTGTCACCCATTGCTGAGAGGAATTCAATTAGATTGCCCCTGATAAATGGGATGGGTGCAAATTGGTGGGTGTCATTAATATCCTGGGCTAGCGACCAAACATAACCAGCAAAAGCCACCAACGCCCCAATCGGGGCTAATGGCGAAGTAGCGTAACAAATTGCTCCGGTTGCAGCAGTACCAAGTGTTAAGAATTTAGCAAGATTCATCCCTGCTCTTTCTTCTTTGGCACGAATTAATAATTGGTCAAGCCTTTCCTGTAGCCAAGCCGCAGTATTCCCTGCTTCAAGATGTTCAATATTTGGGTAATCTGACCGTAATTTTACTGTTTCTTTCGTGGAGAGAATAGGTAAGATTAAATCCATGATTTTTCCTCTTAAACAAGCTATACGTCACCTCAGAAATTAAAATTTTCTGAGGTGTTAATTTTTTATTTCTTGGTCAACTTCCAAATTGAATAACCAATCTCACCCGCCATCATTGAGACAAAGTTGTAGACCAAACAAGCCATAATTTGGGATGGGTTTGTATAGCGCCAAGGGTTGCGCCCTACAAAAGTTGTAGTAACATCAAATACCCAAAAGAAGAGTGCAATTGCTCCTGAAGTATGGCGTTCTTTCATGCCCGCTCTTTTATAATCACCCCATAGTGCAACTGTTAAATCAATACTCCCACTTGGCTTACTTCCCAAAGTGAATTGTTTGCTCGATTCAAATTCAGATTTGGCTTGATTTGGGTCTTTACCACGTAGGGTTTTCGCCTCCATAATTTGCACTAATGCACTGATGCCAAAACTTATCCAAAATAGCGGGTTAAACGGCAATTGGAGCCAGCCAATCCAACCAATCCAAGTATTTTCAAACCAGGGAAAGATGGGGACTCCTTGAAACATTACTTGCCAGATGCCATCTGTTGATAACAGCGTGCCGATAAAGAAACCAATTGCGCCTACAATCTTTGTGCCGCTTGCTCCTGGTGTGATAAATTGGGCGACTAAATGAGCAACGAAACTCACAGGAAGTGATACTAAATCGACAATCCACCGCGCTAACAGTTCGGCGTAATCACCTAATTTTCTCTGCTGATTCTCTTGTTTAGGTGGCTCCGAAAAACCTTTATAAGTCTCCATCTTTTTTACTCCTGCTTGACTGTTAACGGGGGCGAGTTATTACAAGCATTAAGGAAGCGATATTTCCATTGCCATTGCCGCGCTTCAATGCGCCCTATGCACTTACCAACTGAGTCGTAAACGTAGACTGTTTCATCTTCTAGATAGCCTGTAACATCCGGTCTGGGGTTACGTTTTGGACTGTCTAAATACCCGCGCATTCGTAATTTTCGGTAAGCAGGTAAAACACCTAATTCGTTGACTAAATTGGCTGTATTCGCTCTTTCAGTTGCTTTTGTGCGTTCAATATCTTCTGATGCTCTGATGGTGGTAGCAGCGTTATAAGCGTTGAATTGCGCTGGTAGTTTCATGAGCATGGGACTGGCGATTAAAGCCAGCCCCGCTAATCCTAACGAGGCTTGCTTTTGATGTTTCATTGCTGATGCTTCAATTGATTGATAATTGCTTCTGCCAGTCCCAGGTGTTCACCAATGGGTAGGTGTTGATAAATGTCAGCCTGCAATTTTTGAATGTTGTCTGCGGCGATTTCTTTTATGTAACGTCCTTCAGTGGCTATTTGGGCGTTGAGCAGGTTGACGGTGATAGCTTGGAGAAGATGGAGTTTTTCTAGTCTTGGTATGCCTTCAAGTTGGCTGCCATAGGTATCTTGAAGCCAGTCAAGATAACTGCCATCTCCGGGAGTAACGGCGCAGTAATAGCCTAACGGTTTGTTCATTGCTAATATCCTTATTGTGTCTATGATGCGTAGATGCAAGGGGGGCGAACGCAGTAGTTTCTCAGGCTGTGCGATCGCTCTCCCCATCACTGAAAAAATCCTTCTCTCGATGTGTCCACAGTGCAAGCAGAAGCTTCCCATTGCAGAGTATTGAAAAATTGACTGACATCACCAAGAGTTACATCACAATTCATTTGCAAGCCTTGGAACTGTGGGTGCTGCCTTATTTGAATTAATAATTGTTGGGCAAGTGCAATCAATTCTGGCAGTGGTTGAGTATTCATAATTCACCTCAGAAAATTGATAACTGCAATGATTCCTGGCTAATAATTTCTTCGGCTTTCGGGATGTACTTCTGATCCAGGACTATACGCTTTTGACTCATAACTTCAGACTCCTCATCAATGTTTGGCCTTTCGGCTTCTCTATTGGTTGAATTTGTTCAATTGATGTGACTTCTGTCTGAATTTCTGGCTGTTGATTCACAGGTTTTGTTAGAGGTGTTTGAATACTTGTTGTATTACCTGCCAAGTATTCCGAAATTAATAAATTTGTGGCAGAGGCTATATTTATCCCTCTAGATAACCCATATTGTGACAACCATTCATAATGGCGTTTATCTAGCCTGACTCTTGCTTCTTTTGTCTCAATCTGTGACAAATTAGTTAATTTCAAGTCCCATTTATGTTTGATTGCATCCAACAGCAGATTTACGGTATCACTCAACTTTAAATAGTCGAATCTTAGTCTGATTCCCTCCACTTTGGCGGCAACAATAGCCGCTAAACGTACTTGCATTTCACATAGCCAATAGTGCAGTAATGTTTGATAGATGAGGGTCAACAGGAATATAAAATCCAGGTTTTGCACTCAGCTTATGGCGTACCAGATTCGCACATCCACCAATCAGCATGATATTGGTTACATCTGCCAAGTAATCATTAGCAGCTGTGGTAATGCCGTCCATCAGCCCGTTAAACCAGTTTTCTAACAAGCCAGGGAAGACTGAGGAAAAATCATACTTTCGCCCGTATGTGATGGAGCCGTCAGCTATAGCATCCATCATCTTGGCCACTTTGAATGCAACGTTATCGCGCTTGGCATAACTCTGCATTAGGTCAGAGTTGATGATGTCGTTAGCCAAAGAGACACCGCCCACCTTGGGGATTGAACGACGGGTCAGAACTTCACCACCGGGAGTCATTACAACATAGTTAGTAGTGCCACCGCCGATGTCGATGCCGAGTGTGTCGCCTTCTAGGTCGAGTAAGCCTTTTTTGTAACCGTTAACCACAGCCACGTCTGTTTCTAGGTAAAACTCTACATTCCTGATGCGGTGTTTATAAGTTCTGCCATTAACTGTGACTTGATGATCTGCAATCAAAGTTTGACGAATTGCATCTTCATCCCAGTGATTGCGCTCTGGCACTAAGAAGCGGACAGTACCCTCAAAATCTTGCCGCAAGCCTGCCAGGGTGAAAGGTTTAACAAATTCTGGTAACTGTTTGCCTCGCTCGGCTGCGGTTTGTGGGTTTTTCTGCTTGGTGGCGCGTTCTCCCAAAACTAATACTTTGTTGTCTAGTTTGACGCTGGGGGAATCATCGGTATCTATGTCCCTAGCACTGGTGTAGGTCACATCTTGAAAGACTGAGCGCATCACGCGAGGCTTTTCACCTTTTTTGGCAGTAATGCTGGTGAAGTTGCCAATATCTGCAAAGTAAATGTTGTACACTTGCATTCTCCTATTAAGCTAGATATTGCTGTTAATACTTTCTGTATCTCGTTCTTTAGGCACAGCCACAGCTACCATTTGCATTCCATTAGCAGGCATTAAAACACCTGCAAAGATCTGTCTGTGTTCGTAACAGATTTTGTCCATCAATTCGGAAAGATGAACACTAGAGACAGCATTCTCAGAAACCCCAAGTACCCTTGGAGCTTGAGATTTTAAGTACTGTTCTAAACTTGCAGGTATACGAACTCTGGAATTTTCTGCCATTATTTCGCTCCCTTGCTTTTGGAGTTTTAGCGGGTCTTGCAGGTGCAATCACTCTTCATTCCCTTGGTTTTACCCTACGTCCGGTTCTGTCCCGCTTGCTGTATTTCAGCTTAACCCACAAACCCACAAACCCACATTGCGAATCAATAAAACTTTACGAAACCTTGGAACTAGCTTTATAAAGTGAGTTAATGGGTAAATCTATTTGTGTGCTTAGATTTTAATTTATGGCGAATGAGAGCAAAGATAAGATTTTTTTTCGTACTAGGATTGATGCGTTAATACACAAGCGATTTAAAAAACTGTGTGTGGATGAAGACGTAACTATGGAATCTGTGGTCAACAAACTGATTGAAGACTGGGTTAAGCACAAGGAAGCGGAGTCTGAAAAAAAATAGTACGTCTGTGGGTTTGTGGGCAAATAGAGCTATAATGTGTCAAATAAAACCCACAAACCCACATAGCTTTTACGTCATGAAACTTCTATTTATGGTCTTTAATCCCTGAAATTTGAGCTAATAAATGCCAAAAAGTCTGCGAGGTAGGAACTCACAGACTTTGACTCAAA
>NZ_JACJRE010000075.1 GCF_014697075.1 Tolypothrix sp. FACHB-123
GTCAATACATATAAGGCTTTTGGCAAAATAAAGATGCTTTTTTTGTGTTTATATGAGTGCTATAACTAATAATTTGGCATAATAGCTACTGAAGAACCAATTTTTTTCGGCTTTGGCACAATTAATATCTTGATTTACTGCAATTGCTACCAATTATTTGTAACGCTACGCTAAACTCTCTTCTTCCTTGGCGTCTTGGCGTTCTTGGCGGTTCAATTTTTATAAATAAATTAACCGCAGAGTACACAGAGGACACAGAGAAATGAGAGTTTCAGCGAGTGTTTGTGTAACACCAATTCGCTATGATGATGCACTTAAGATTTATTTTATGAACCGCCAAGACGCCAAGAGCGCCAAGAAAAAAGATTCAATTATTAAATGCAAGTTTTCAGAGAATTGGTATCAGTCTTATTAGTGAGGACATTGCTGACAATATATTTTGAATATTTTCAGGTGGGCAAGGCCCACCCTACAAAGATTTTAATTATTCCGAGAACCGGAATTAACTGCTTCTCCTACTTTGCTTTTTACGGAATGTAAAAAGTCTTTTGTTGCACGAGGGGTTTCTTCATTTAAGTTGAGCTTTTCGCGAATATTATCAGCAGCATTGCTGAGTTTATTGCGGCTATTTTCAATTTGGCTATTGTCAGGAGTACCTTTATAGTAGATACCTTCGGGGGTTCTTACTGTTTCACCAATATTACTATTGCTGCTATTGGAGCCATAGCCAGAGTTAGTATCGCCATAATAACCGCGATCGCTATTATAATTACCTCTAACATTATCACCAGAATTTGGTTTTAATGTATCTATAGCTTTATCCAACACATTCTTACCACTGCTGTTATTACCAACGTTATCAGGAGTACCTTTATAATAAATACCCTCTGGTGTTCTCACAGTTTCAGCTTGAGCTAGCATTCCATTACCGTAGCCGAAACTTTGCATTCCTAAAAACGCCAAACTGAGCATTAAAACTACCATTATCCGGCGCACAATTACCTTTTGTACCCAAGAAAATACACGTACCATAGATATCCTCCGTAAGATTAAAATTGAAATCAGGGTTTGAGAACAACTTTGATGCAGTTGTCCTTTTTCTGTTGAAAAATCTCGTAACCGTAGGGTGCTTGCTCTAGAGGTAATTTGTGGGTAACAACAAACGAGGGATCGAGTTTTCCATCCAGAATCATCTTGAGTAACAAATGCATATATTTCTGTCCATGCATTTGTCCCATTCTGAAGGTTAAACCCTTGTTGATAGCAGCACCGAAGGGCATTTTGTCTACGAATCCACCGTAAACACCCATAACAGAAAGAGTGCCACCTTTACGTGCAGCTACCATCATTTGTCGTAGTACATGGGGACGGTCGGTTTCTAATTTCAGCTTTTGTTTTGTCTGATCGTAGAAGTCTTCTAAACCGACACCATGCGCTTCTAAACCCACTGCATCAATGCAAGCATCAGGGCCACGGCCACCAGTCATCTCTTTCAACGCTTCGCCAGCATCAACATCTTCGTAGTTGATTGTTTCTGCTTTGGCAAACTTTCTCGCCATTTCTAGACGTTCGGGAAAGCGATCGATCGCGATCACTCTTTCTGCACCCATCATGTAGGCGCTAATCATGGCAAACTGTCCGACAGCACCGCAACCCCATACAGCTACGGTATCGCCGGGTTGAATATCACAAAATTCCGCTCCCATATAACCGGTGGGGATGGCGTCGGAGATAAATAGCAGCATCTCGTCCGGTAATTCGGGAGGAACTTTCACAACACCCACATCCGCAAAAGGTACGCGCACATATTCTGCTTGTGCGCCTGCATAACCACCTAACAGATGAGAATAGCCGTAAATTGCTGAAGTGATATTGCCATATAATTTCTCTTCCATCCAACCTTTAGGATTGGAATTATCGCACAGCGACCACATATCACGCTGACAATAATTGCAATAACCACAACCAATTGTTGAAGGAACAACGACGCGATCGCCTATTTTTAAATTATGGACTCCCCTACCTACATCTACCACTTCCCCCATAAATTCGTGACCGATAATGTCACCTTTTTGCATTGTGGGAATATAGCCACCGTAGATATGTAAATCTGAACCACAGATAGCTGTGGAAGTAATTTTGATAATAGCGTCGCGAGGGTTGAGAATTTTCGGATCGGAAACCGTCTCTACCCGGACATCGTTGGCTCCATGCCAGCAAACTGCTTTCATAGTTATTAGTCCATAGTCAATGGTCAATGGTCAATAGTTATTGGTCATTGGTCAGTAGGGGCGAGTTCACAAATATCCTCACAGATCAACGATGATCTCAATAAACCCGCCCCTACAGTGGTCATTGGTGTTTCTTACAAATGACAAAGGACAAATGACAAACCCGACTATTGGCGTCCTGTAGGTTGACCTTCTGTGGTGGCGATTTCTCCGGCTTCCATGAGCATTTTGAAGCGGCGTAAATCATCGCCGATTTGTTGTTCTGGTTCTTCACCGAAGAGTTTAGCAATAGCAGCACTGAACTGCCCGCCAGGAATGTTATATTCTAGGACTACCTTGACTTCTGTACCTCTGTTACCGGGTGCTGGTTGAAAGCGGACAAAACCAGAATTATCTACATCTGCACCTTCCACCGAAGCCCAAGAAATTAATTGATTTTCTCGGTCTTCTAAAATGTCTGCATCCCATTCCACACTGTTACCCAAGGGTGCATTGGCAATCCAATGAGAACGTGTCTGGTTATACACCGTAACCGATTTGAGATGCTTCATAAATGTCGGCAGATTCTCAAAGTTGTGCCAAAAACGGTACAGTTCCTCTACAGGTTTATTAATAGTTACCGTCTTTTCAACTTTGATAGGTTTATTCATCCCTACGGCTTCCTGTGCTTGCTGAATCGTGCTTTGTTTAGTAACACCTTGATATATCAGACCCCCACCAGCCAAAGCTGTGAGTGCGCCGCGTAACGAGCCTTGTTTCAAACCCATCAGCACCATAGCGCCGCCACCAATTAAAGAAGCCCAACGTTCAGTTTCACTGGCTTCACCTTGACTAGTGTTTGTTCTATCTCCTGGTGTCGCAGTCACTTTTTTTTCTCCCGATTACAGTACAATGACCAGTGAAGGCGCAAAGACTCTCTTCTTCTCTCTCTGTGTTCTTTGCGCTACGGACACTTCCCTATTTGGGAAAATTCCAGCATGGAAGTGTCCTCTTCTAAGGTTGTCAAACAAATTACATAGCTGTAGCCGCCCCGGTGGTTGGCTTAGGTGGTTTCACTTCGGCGGTGACAAGTCGGCGATACAATGTTAATAATCGTTGTTCGCATGTCAGTAAATCTTGATAAATTTGTTTGAAAATCGCTGTAGCTACAGGATCGGTAAATTGGGCGCACAAATTACCAATATCGCCAATTCCTGTTTGCAAATCGCCCAAAGCGGAACGTATTTGATATACGTCATCGCTACCAGTAAAGCTGGTTTTTACCTTGGCGTATTGTTCGGCGATATTTGCAGCTAAGGAGGGTTTTTCTCCTAGTCTATCGAGGTAGGTTTCTAGTTTTTGGATATGGTGCTGTTTAGTTGCAATTAGTTCTTGAAAAATGGATCTCGCGTCTGTATTTGATTCTTTTTCGAGATATTTTTCTAATGCTTCTAAAGAATAACGCTCACCAGCTAAAGCAGTATTCAAGCCTTTAACGATATCGCCTTTAGTGGAGCCACCCCAAGCATCAGCGAGTTTCCACCATTCAGCAGCTGTATCGGTTTCTTTGGGTAAAGCGGCGTCTTTTCCACCGTAACCCAAACGGCTGAGGATAGCTGTGGTGAAGATTGCTAAATCCCCAGGTTCGCGGGAAGTAATCAAATTACCATCAACTACTAGCGCTTCATCTATATAGTTTGCACCAGCATTGATAATATCTTTGCGAATTGCACTAAAACCAGTGATGCGTTTACCTTTGAGTAAATCGCCTTCAATCAAAAGTTGCGGCCCGTGACAGACAGCAGCTACTAATTTTCCTTGTTGTACAGCTTCTTGTACAAACCTGACTGTATTTGGGTTACGGCGCATTTTATCGGGAGCCATACCGCCAGGAATGATCACTGCGTCATATTCAGCTGCGATCGCTTCTGTAGTGGTAGCATCAGCTTGAGTGCTAAGTTTACCTTGCTTACCCTTATATTTCTCATTCATCCGGGAACCAAGGATTACTACCTCCATTCCCGCTTGTTTTAAGCCGTTATAAGGCACAGTAAATTCTGCATCTTCAACGTTATTTTCAATGAGGATCGCAACTTTCTTTTTACCTGAATGACTGTTATGATGTACCATCTGATTTTTCCTAGTTAAAATAGTCAACTAATTTGGTAATTCATTTCCTAAAAAATGGCGGCATAATTCTTACTCCCATGCAGCGAAAAATTGTTTACTATGTCGTAGGTGCGGTAGTAAACAGTTCTTCGTAATCGTGAGAGAAATGGCTGTGAAAAGCCTTAAATATTTCTGGTGTAACTGCATTTTGCAAAACTGCAAACACAGCCCGCACATGATTAACCGCCATTACTGGATCGATATTTTCTTTTTGACTTGTACGAGCTATAAACTCTTGGAGATTAAAGGATTTAGCAGACTCTTGCTTACCTGTTTTGAGATAGTTACGTAGTTCATCAGGTAACTGTGCAACTAATTCTTGGGCTTCAGCAGAGCCAATCCTTTCTTCAATTGTTTCTATCGTAGCCAGGGTAGCACGTTCCGCCTCTGCACGCGAAGTTGATTGGGCTAGGCTTTGTACGTGGGTAATAAACTCGCTGTATTCCACTTTCTACCTCCGAGGTTTCCCAATAAATGCTGTAATTAGCATTTAGGTAGTTGAAAGCAATCATCATATTAAAAAATCTTCATTGCACAGACTGTTAATTTTCTTGAATAAAATATCAGTTATGAACAATAAATCGTTAAGCAAAATAGTTTGTTTATTAACTTATTGCCCATAACTAATAATTTCAACTACACGGGGTTTGACCATGAATTCATATTTACAAGATTATTGTTCAAATACTAAATTATCGTCGTTCTCAGGGGATAGATTGTTTTCTTTCTAAAGTAATACATCTCTAGTTAGACTAGCTTTTTTACAGAAAAGGTTATGGTGAAGATGCCCTAAATTTGAGAATTATGTCAGACAATAATCAACAACAAATCAACACAGAAGATTTACCCCAAGCCATTACTGAATCTTACGGCACTGGTGTCAAAGACCTACCAGGATACAATATCGGTGGGCGTTCCATGCAAGCAGAACGGCGCGAATATACAGAAACTAGTCCCGAATTCACCGGTGGGGATGTTGATGCTTATTGGGAAGATGCTGATGCAGTTGGTGATGAAGCTGTGGGTGGTACTGCGCCAACTCCCGATCAAAATGTGACTGAAGAATTAGAAGCAGCCGTTGGGTTAGAAATGGACGATCGCGCTTTCTTACGCACTAACGATATCCTAGAAGAGCGTGACGATCGCCGTTGGGAATTAGACCCCATGTCTTCTGAAGATTATACAGATAGACGAGAGTAATTTGTTGAAAATTATACTTGAATCTTTTCTTCTGTTTATAAGTGTAATGCCTGCTATTTCTTTCTCTACAGGAACAGCAGGCTTCACTATGTTATTAGGGTAATGTATAAAAAATAGAAATTAGCAGAAAAGGTGGATTTTTCTGCCGTAGTTGGGAGCGATCGCCCATAGTATAGTTGGAATAGATATCAACAAAGCTAGTCTAAATTCTCTAGATTTAAGCTATGCTAAACTTAGTTATGCATTTTCTCTGTTAAGCAATCTAACATTAGGTTAATCTCTGTAAAGCCCTCGCAAGATAAATTGCCAATGCTAACCGAAAATCAATGACGCGCCAAGCTTGTCAAAGCAACAGCGCAGTGTTCTCCACAAATCATTGTCTCGGTTAAAGTTATAAAGCTAATCTCGGCTGAAATCCTCAAAGCCAGCCAAGAAAGTTTTATCGCAAAGGTAAGTCACCTCGTAGGGCGAAATTTCCATCTGCTAATAATCTGGCGTAATCCTGACTACCGTTAAATTCTGAGTTTCTTGGTAAGTGTTACCAACCTCAGGTTAATTTTTGAAAAGTTTAGTTTATTTGATTATCTATATAGCCATAAAGTTATATAGATAATTGAGAAGTTAGGAATTGACTATGAGTACCGATCTAGCAAGCAAGTTACGGGAAGGAACCAAACATTCCCATACAATGGCGGAAAATACAGCGTTTATGAAATGTTTCCTCAAAGGGATTGTAGAAAGAGAACCCTTTCGGAAACTGATTGCGAACTTGTATTTAGTTTATAGTGCCCTAGAAGAACAGCTTCAGCGTTATTGTACTCATCCTGTAGTCAGTTTGATTTATTTTCCCATATTGAACCGTAAAGCCAATTTAGAGAAAGACTTGGTTTTTTACTACGGTGAAAACTGGCGCGAGCAAATTTCAGCACTAGAAGCAGGTAAAGTTTATGTAGAGCGAATTAATGAAGTCGCCAACACCGAACCTGGATTATTAGTTGCTCATGCTTATGTGCGCTACATGGGAGATTTATCTGGCGGACAAAGTTTGAAAAAAATTATTCGTTCTGCTCTAGATTTACCAGCAAATGAAGGAACTGGACTTCATGAATTTGAGCAATTACCTTCAGTTGAAGCTATCAGAGCATTTAAAGGACAATATCGCGATGCTTTGAATGCATTACCTGTAGATGATGCTTTAGCGGAGAAAATTATCGCCGAAGCTAACTATGCATTTGCACTCAATCGTGATGTTGTTCATGAATTAGAAGCAGATGTCAAAGCTGCTATTGGGGATCATGTTTTTGATTTGATTACCCGCCAAGATTTACCCGGTAGCACAGAACGTTCACCTGGTAATAATGCAATCAGACTCGTAGCGGCTGAATAAGCAGCAACCATGAAAATTACCATTTAGTTAAACTCCAGATTTGGCGTTGCTGAATATGAGTATGAAATGCAAAAATTAAATATTTCAAACTCTTATTCTCTCTAGTACTGCTACG
Source organism: Tolypothrix sp. FACHB-123 (assembly GCF_014697075.1). Classification (GTDB taxonomy): domain Bacteria; phylum Cyanobacteriota; class Cyanobacteriia; order Cyanobacteriales; family Nostocaceae; genus Aulosira. The sequence continues at coordinate 7,082 of NZ_JACJRE010000075.1, forward strand.
CGAAAGTCAAAAGTCAAAAGTCAAAAGGTGAATACATTAAGGCTTATGACTGTTTGAAATATTAGCTTGATTTACGCCCTGTTGTACTAGCTCTGCGTCTAGCAAATAGTCCTAATTCATACTTATTCGCAGCAACGCCTTGATTTTGTCTGAATTTTGTAAATCTTTCTGGTGTGGCTATCTTGACTCTACATATGAGATAACTGCACTCATAAAATATGACAAAATTTGCCTGTAAATACAATCCAATAGCTAAAATTACTAGCTATTCGACACAACTAATAATAGAAAAAAAGGCATATCAAAAGGATAAGGGATATCAATAATAATTAATCCCAATGCCCAATGCCCCATGCCCCATGCCCAAAATCATTCAAGGTTACTAGCATCATGAAATTGGCGACGCAAACAGTAGAATTCAACTCGGAGTTACTCAGAAAATACGACCAAGCTTTACCTAGATATACAAGTTATCCACCAGCAACAGAGTTAAAAGAGAATTTTGGCGAGTTGGATTTACGGACAGCTATTGCAGTTGGTAATTATAAAAATACGCCTTTATCTCTCTATTTTCATATTCCTTTTTGTGAAACTGCTTGCTACTTTTGCGGTTGCAACACAATTATTACTCAACGTAAGGAAATCGTCGATCCATATCTCAATTATGTAGCGCGGAATATTCGCCAGTTTTCTGACTTAATTTCTGATAAACGCCAAGTTCATCAACTACATTGGGGAGGAGGAACGCCAAATTATTTAAATCAACAGCAGGTAGAATTTCTCTGGAACAATATTAATCAAAACTTCCGCCTAGATGACAATGCGGAAATCTCCATTGAAATCAACCCTAGATATGTTGATAAAAATTATATATTCTTCCTCAAGAGCTTAGGCTTTAATAGAATTAGCTTTGGCATTCAAGACTTTAATACCCAAGTTCAAGAGGCTATTAATCGCGTCCAACCAGAATCTATGCTCTTCAATGTCATGGATTGGATTCGCGATGCAGGATTTGAAAGTGTGAATGTGGATTTAATTTATGGTTTACCTTATCAAAGCCTAGCTACTTTTAAAAATACAATTGCTAAAACTATCAAACTAGATCCCGATAGAGTGGCTGTATTTAACTTTGCTTATGTCCCCTGGATGAAGCCTGTACAAAGAAAGATTCCTCAGTCAGCATTACCTCCAGCTTCAGAAAAATTAGATATTCTGAAGATGACTATTGAAGAATTAACTGACAATGGTTATTGGTTTATTGGGATGGATCACTTTGCTAAACCCAATGACGAATTAACTCTTGCTCAACAAGAAGGTAAACTGCACAGAAATTTCCAGGGATATACCACAAAACCCGAATCTGATTTATTTGGTTTTGGGATTACTTCGATTAGTATGCTGCATGATGTTTACATTCAAAATATTAAGCAGCTAAAAAGCTATTATCAAGCAATTGATACAGGCATTATGCCAATTGAAAAAGGCGTCAGCCTCAATCGCGATGATATTTTGCGGCGGACTGTAATTATGGAATTGATGTGTCAGTTCCGCTTGTCAATTGATGATGTGGAAGAAAAATATCATATAGCTTTTGATACGGATTTTAATGAATATTTTGCTAGAGAATTATCTGAGTTGCGATTGCTAGAAGCTGATGGGTTAATTCGGATGATTCCCAATGGTATTGAGGTAACTCCGAGCGGCAGATTACTGATTAGAAATATTGCCTCCATCTTTGACGCTCATACCAGACAGCGAAAAAATGCAGCTTTTTCTAAAGCAATTTAATTCTTCGGAATTATGAATTATTAATTCTGAATTATGAATTGAAGAAAAGATAGAGAATTTACTGTCTCGGTATCCCTTAGCAGCGAAAGATTACTTATTTTTTTCTTACTCTGTGTTCTCCGCGCCTCTGCGGTTAGTGAAAAAAAATTAAGTATTCTTCAGCCAATATCGGATTAAATTCTTCAATTTATAATTCATCATTCATAATTCATAATTCCTTACTCTTCTTCAAGCAGCAGGAAAAAACTATGCGTATCATGATGATTCAGCCCAACTATCATTCAGGTGGTGCGGAAATTGCTGGAAATTGGCCACCTAGTTGGGTTCCTTATGTTGGTGGAGCTTTAAAGCAAGCTGGCTTTACCGATATCCGGTTTGTTGATGCGATGACAGACTATATTCCTGATGATGTGTTAGCAGGAATTATCGCTCAACATCAACCAGATGTGGTGTTAGCAACGGCGATTACGCCGATGATTTATCAATCACAAATCACCCTACAAATAGTTAAGCAAGTTTGCCCCAATGCGAAGACAATTATGGGCGGGGTTCACCCTACCTATATGTATAATGAAGTGCTGCATGAAGCACCTTGGGTAGATTATATTATTCGCGGTGAAGGTGAAGAGATTACAGTTAATTTACTACGCGCGATCGCAAATGGTACAGATGAGAGCGATCGCCGTAATATTTTAGGTATAGCCTTTCTGGAAGATGGTAAAGTCGTGGCTACACCAGCCCATCCCCCCATTGCTGACTTGGATACCCTTACCCCAGATTGGGATCTTTTAGACTGGAAGAAATATATTTACACTCCTCTGAATGTGCGCGTAGCTGTACCCAACTATGCGAGAGGATGTCCATTTACTTGTCGTTTTTGTTCGCAGTGGAAATTCTGGCGTAAATACCGTTCCGGTTCACCCAAGCGCTTTGTTGATGAAATCGAAATTTTGGTGAAAAAGCATAAGGTAGGCTTTTTCATTCTGGCTGACGAAGAACCCACCATCAACAAACCCAAATTTATTGCGTTATGTAACGAATTAATCGAACGCAATTTAGGCGTACATTGGGGAATTAACACCCGCGTTACAGATATTTTGCGCGATGAAAAAGAATTACCCCTGTACCGCAAAGCTGGATTAGTTCACGTTTCTTTAGGTACAGAAGCAGCCGCCCAATTAAAGTTGAATTTGTTCCGTAAAGAAACCACAATCGAACAGAATAAACGGGCGATTCAACTATTAAAACAAAATGGGATGGTTGCAGAAGCTCAATTTATTATGGGTTTAGAAAACGAAACCCCGGAGACAATTGAGCAAACTTATAAAATGGCGCTGGATTGGGAACCAGACATGGTGAACTGGAATATGTTCACACCTTGGCCATTTTCGGAATTGTTTCAGGAATTAGGCGATCGCGTCGAAGTTAGAGATTATTCTCAATATAACTTTGTCACGCCCATCATGAAGCCCACCGCAATGGAACGGGAAGAAGTTCTCAAAGGCGTGTTGCGGAACTACGCGCGGTTTTATATGCGCAAAACCCTTGAATATTGGTTTGTCAAAGATCCCTTCAAGCGCAAATATCTGTTAGGCTGCTTAAAGGCTTTTGCTCAAACTACCCTTAACAAACGTTTCTACAACCTCAAACGGGTGAAATATAAAGGACTACATACCGAAATCGAGTTAGGTTTTGACAAGTCCAAAATTCTCACTGTTGAAGAAATCGCTAAACGCAAACAACAACATCCAGAATTATCAGCCGATGTGAATTTTACTGGCAATATCGGCGAAATTTCCGCTTGTGGCGCACCTAACGATGTGAGCGAAATTTCTGCTTGTGGCGCACCTAACGATTTAGAATATCATGGCGATCAAGAAGATGTTCCCAGCATGAAAATCTAACTTACCTCAGGCGATCGCTCTATAGTTCTCTGACGCAATAAAAAAGAGCGATCGCTTTACAAAAATTTACATTGCTTATACTTTCTTATCCTCTCAAATTTGCCAACATTGTAATTACGAATTAAAACTTCGGACTTTAGACAAAGACTATTAAAACTTGTAAAGACAGTTTTTAGCTCTACATTAATTACTAAAACTTCTCTAGGTGAAACAAAGAGAATCTACGATTTAGCAAAAGTGGGTGAAAATCATTCTCAACCTGTTAAAACTGTAAAACGACATTTGACGCTAAAGGCATGATCGCAGTAGCAAAGTGAATAGTTTGGTTGTCGGGATTCTGCCACTCTTTTACCAAAACAAACTCAGTCTCAGGATCGTAAAACAAAACTGCTAAAGATATCTGACCTTCCCAGCAATAATGTACATTACCATCGTGAGATAAGTAAACTGCACCTCTTCCGTGCCCATAAAAGCCACTGATAGCAGTTCGAGACAGAGTATTCCAAGAAACATATTTCATCACGCTACCTCTCTAACTAATCTTTCATATCGTTTCCATTCCACATATACTCATCAAAACATGGTTAATCCGTATAAAAACTGAGTTTGTTTAGATTTTTTCAGCCAACAAAGCCAGAATGCAGGCGCTAACCGCGTGCAGCCTAACTTAGTCATCAAGCAGAATACAGCAATAATAAAAGATGTTTTGTCATGACATCTTTTCTGCCCATGCCATATTGTTAACTCAGATACTTATGTAATCAATCAAACAAGCAGCACATACACATCTTGCTTCCCTAGAAGACTTGCAGAAAATAAATTATCCAATTTCTGATATCTTGCACTTACACCATACAAAAATACTTTTATACAAATAAAGCTTATATACGTAGAGTAAAAAAGGTTTTTTTCGTTCTATTGATAAAAATTAATATTTATTGACAATAAAATCATTCAGTATAAATACTTTTATACAAGATGTAAGATTTCCGAAAGAGGATATTTTCCCCATGCCCAATGCCCAATGCCCCATGCCCCATGCCCAATGCCCAATGCCCCAATTCCAGTACCATGATTAATAATTAATCAAGCTGAATTTATAGCTTATGTCTTCGACACCCCTAACATTGAACCTGGTAGAAGGTTCTATTTCTTTTAGTTTTTCACCCCAAGCAGCACAGGAATTAAAAGCAGCTTTAGAACAATTGGTATCTCGGCTGAAAACTGTCGCCGCAAAAACGACTCCAGGGGCTGGAAAAGTCACCCCCCAGGCTCCCGTAGAATATCGCTACACTGGTGAAGTATTTTTAGAAATTTTCTGTAATCCAAATATTTGGCCGACACCCTTCGCTGCTAAAGTATTGCTTACCATCCGCGATTTGAATATTCGTTTAACCACAGAGGCGGAACTCACTCGCGTTATAGAAGACGTTAACCAATACTTAGAGCAAGTTGGCTAAGTTTGTTTACTGGGAAAGGCTTTTTCCGAAAAATTACCGGAGCAGTCTACAATTAAAAACTGCCCCGGTTAGGGAAACTACATATTATACTCTGCTGGCAACATCGGATATAAGTGAGAATTGATTACCGATGGGATCGATACTAAAAAAACTTGTATAAATCAGACTCTAACGCTTCTGTTTGAACAGGAATTAAAGATGCTGGATTTGGAGTAATCATGGTGAAAATCAGAGATTATCCCGCAAATTCGCCTCTCAATCCAAAATCAATAATTGAGTCCACATCAGAAATTAAACTAATTGATTAGTCGTTATCCCATTCTTCACGACCAATCAGATCGCCAATGCGATCGCGTAACAAAAAGTCACATTTCTCTAATTCACATTCAACGCAAACCCACTCTCTGGCAGGGATGTATTGGCAGAGTGTATATATTGGCTGTTGCCGACTCACCATTCCCTTCTCCACTAGTCGGCGTGCTTCGTCTTGAATTACATCCAAAGAATAGTAACTGATAGAGGGCACCGTATTCACACTCATGATATTTACTCACAAATTACACGTAGATAGTGTTCCCGATATTTAGATGGAACAAACATGACAACAATAGACTCGTAGCTAAGGTTTTGTAGTTTGCTATACGGAACTTATTTCATTTTGACGCTACATATCCTCAAATTATCTTAAGAAATGTAAATAAAGTCAACATATTCTGACATTGTGGCTAAATATGCTTCATATAAGCATACCAGGGTAGTCAACATTACCTGTTATGCAATGACGATGAAACAATTTCATCGTCATGTATACAAATAGGTATGAGGTATTGGGGATTAGTCAAGAATAAAGATTCCTCTTCCCTAGTGTCTCTAATTCCTATGTTCAAGGCAGTCAATCATAGAAAAAACACATAACCAAGCATAAAAATTATTCATACCTAGTCCTTCATAGGCAGTAATCTCTTGCAGAAATCAGAGTATAAAGTGTTGCAAAGTATTAGGTTAAAGTACACCAGGAAACCTTACAGCCTTTTATCTGTTAATTATTTCTTAAAGAAGGGGCATTGGGCATTGGTCATGCTCCCTCATCCTCCCTATCCTCTAACCCCTAGTCCCTATCCCCTGATACCTATAGTCACATTAAAACAGACGTTCTCTAGTTACGTCTGTAAACTGATGAGCGAATTTTCAGCAGTTAATTGTTCCAGAAGTTACTTTGTTGTTTAAATTACTGATTACGCGAATTCATCATCCTCATCGTCAGCGTTGTTGTCATCCCCTCCTGACATATTTGCGGATGGACGTTCATGTTCAATCTTGAGTTGATTCAATAGCGTCAAAACTCTAGTACCGCGTTCTAAAGAATGGTCTTCAATAAAAATCACTTCTGGAGTGCGACGTAGCCTTACCCGCGCCCCAAGTTCACTGCGAACGTACCCTGTAGCCGACTTCAAGCCAGCCATTGTTTCTGCCTTGGCTTCTTCTGTGCCATAAATACTGACGTAAATTTTGGCATGTTGTAGATCCCCAGAGACATCAACATCTGTTACACTTACCATTCCTGTACCCACGCGGTCATCTTTAATGCCGTTGAGTAACATTTGGCTAACTTCCCGTTTGATTAATTCAGCAACGCGGGAAACGCGGCGATTTGTAGCCATAAAAATTTTGCCTCCTCACAGAGGTTGTACAACATAACAATAGAGAGAAATTCGGGAGGACAGCGCTTGCCCAACTGTCTGTAGGGCAAACCCCCCTATAGCCCCAACCTAGATTTTACTTAATAGCCCAGCATGGCGCGCAGCGTAAAAGTAACAAAGGCCAAACCGCCAAACAATAAACCAATGAGGGGAATCAAGGTAATTGGGCGTTTCAACAGAGGAAACAAAGGCTCGAATGTATTCAAAAAAATCCCGGCGAGGATGGTAATCAAGTAGCGGGGGTAGCGAAAGACGTTATCCCAGAATCCGTCAAACATTTATTTAGACTGCCTTGTTATCGACTATAAGTTTGTTTTGATATGCGTGTTTCATTTAATTGTAATCGATACTGTCTGAAAATTAATAATTTCCTATAAAATATGATTCGTTAGTTTATAGTGGTTAGATTTAGTAACTAAGTTGCAATGAAATGGTAAGCCAGATTCCTAAAGAAATTTGCCCACGTCCTTTTTTGAAATGGGCAGGTGGTAAAACTCGGTTAATTCAACAATATCTTCCTTATTTACCGACAAACTATAAAACTTATTATGAGCCATTTATTGGTGGCGGTGCTGTATTTTTTCATTTACAGCCACAAGTTGCAATTATCACAGATATCAATGCCGAATTAATTACTACATATTGCTGTGTTCGAGATAGTGTTGAGGATTTAATTTACCTTTTGAAAGAACATAAGATTCGTCATAGTAGAGAATATTATTATACTGTAAGAGCCAACCCTAAAAACACAGATTTAGAAATAGCTGCTCGCTTAATTTATTTGAATAAAACTTGTTTTAATGGTCTTTATCGAGTTAATTCTAAAGGGCAGTTTAATGTACCTATAGGCAGATATAAAAATCCGAATATTTGTGACGAAGATTTGCTACGAGCAGCCTCAGCAACACTTGCTCATACGCAAATTAAACAAGCTGACTTTATAGAACTATTAAATTATGCAACTAGCAGTGATGATTTTGTCTTCTGCGATCCGCCTTATTATCCGATAAGTAGTACAAGTTATTTTACAGGTTATAGTCGTGATTCTTTTGATGAAGAAGACCAAAAACGTTTACGCGATACATGCGCAAAATTAGCCAATCGGGGCGTGAAAGTAATGGTATGTAATTCCGATTGTGAATTTATTAGAAACTTATATCAGGAGATAGATTTTAAAATTTATCCTATAGTCGCAGCTAGGTCAATTAATTCTAATACAAAAAAACGCGGTATGATTTATGAGCTATTAATTACTTCTTATTAAAAGAAGCCATTGAAATATATATTATACAATTTTATCAAAAATTTTCAGCTATTAATAATTATTCAGTTAAGGATAAATTGTAGGTTGGTTTGAACGAAGTGAAACCCAACACAACCCGGAAATGTTGGGTCTACGTTCCTCAATCCAACCTACAGATTTTAAAGTTTTTGGCAATAAATGATATTGCCACATTATACATAAAATAAAAGTATGAGGAAAAGCCTATAACTAATAACAAATGACTAATGACCAACTAAATTAACAATGTTTATTCGCCCACGCTATAAATCTATCCAAGTTATAAACACCTAACAAATTACCATTATAGGTAACTTGTTGTTTTAGCCATTTAATAGCACCTTCCCTCATCCCTTCACCACCAATCACAACAATAGTTGGTGCTGGATAAGATTGTTGAATATTCATACTTAAATAAGGGAATTTTTCATCAACCGATCCCCCACTTTCTTGCCACTTACACTCAATAATTAACCCTGAAGGGCTAACTGGTAAGCCGACAACATAAAAGTCTACTTTTAAAGCAGTCTGATAAATTCCTATACCGATGGAAACCTGCTTGGCGTAACGTTTTGGTAATAAAGTGGCAGTTAAGAGAAATTCTTTTGTGACATGGCTACCGACTTGGAAATAATTATGTCCGTTCAAGACAGCTTCGATATTGCCTTCTAATATATTTCCTGACTTATTTGCTCTTGCGCCTTGAGTCATAGTCATTGTGAATCCCTGTGCCAAAATCGCCCTTGATTCTAGGATTCCACAGTAGCTGCCACAGATGGTATGTTATTTAATATGAATTTTCAATTTTGAATTAAAAAAGCTGAATTATTAGAAAGACAAAACTCAAGTTATTTAGTACTTTTGTACCATTATTTTTGCTAATTTCCTATATATTTATAGTCATAATATTATGACTGCAAATCAATCACTTTGCCTCCATTCCTGGCTTTTGTAATCAAAAGGGATGGAGGTAAAGTGAGATATTTGATTGTGTTCACAAGCTGAAGTTAATAAAAGATTAACTGACTAATTGCTAAAGACAGACGAGATGGCTGCAAGCCCGATGCTAATTCACTTTTACTGCAACATTGAAAGATTCATCAATTGAATCTGGGAAGGGAGATGAGTGGACTGTTGATTCAGCCTGTCTGTGCTTGAGTATTACCGTTGCGGATAGCCCATGCGAGGTCTAATAGTTGAGTCCAGCGCTTTTGTAATTGCTTGGGGGTGCATTTGAGAGTTTTGGCGATCGCTTGATCGCTGTGTCTTGCAGTTTTTAATTGTAAAATTTGCTGTTGTTGCTCTGTCAACAAACCTAAAAATGTTTGCCACTGTTGCCCAGAAAGACCCAATCTATGCTCTAAACCTGCACCTAACCATTGATGGACTAATTGCCAATGATGTTGCTTGGCGAATTTTTCTACATGGTATTTAAAACGCTGTTGCAAGTAGTCGCGCTGACGGCTGCTTAAACCGAGAATTTGGTCAATTTCCGGTGCAGATAGGTCTTGTAGCTTCAATGTCAAGTAATCTACACAATCAGATTGACCTTGAGCTTCTAAATAATTCACTAATTCAGCAATTACGCGATCGCGTTCTGATTCTTCTGAGGGATCAAAATTATTTTGGGCGATCATCTGGGATCTGAGCTGTTGCACCGCCGAGTTACGTTGGTAAGCTTCCCCTTCTTCACTCTTAGCAGACTCCACCGCCATTTCAATATCTACAGTAGTTTCTTGGGGTTGGCGACGGGCAAAGCCTTGAGCACGTAAAATAATTAATTGCTGGCTAGCACTTCCAGGTAAATTAATTCGGCGCTTGGCATATTGTTCTGTAAACGCCATGTATTCGGCTAATTGCAACTGAGTGCGGGGTGTGTAATCTTCAGCTAATTCATTTTCCCGACGGAAAGCCTTAATCGCCTCAATATAAAAAGCTTGTAAAAAATCTTCAATCAGGTTGTAACGTCCCTGAAATCCCATATCTGAGCCAGAAACAGTTACGTGGCGATAAACCATAGCACCCAAATTGCTATGTAATTCCACACGTCCCCGCCGGGAACCCAGTTGGTAATAACGCAGACACTTTTGCAAACGATGTCTGGCTAGTGTCAATTGCCAAGATTGGATTTCTCCAGAAGTTTGAATGCGGGTGCTTTTATCACAAATGCGTTCCACTTCTCTAGCTATGCGTTTTGCTACCGCTTGCGCACACCCAGGTGCGGCTTTTACTTGAGCTTGGATTTCTTCTAATAGCAATTGCATCAGAGTATCAATATTGCTGGTATTGCTGGCGGTTACTTCTTTGTTAGAAACTGGGAAGTCAAAAGCAGATGTAGAGGTTGGCAGATTAGCAAGGTTAGCTTTCATAACTTTCACTAGAAGTGGTATTGCACCGTTATAACAATGTCCATTCAGCACCTGAGTCTAGTCTTGGTAAATAAATTGGCTATTTATCCATCAAGACTTGTCGCGAGCACTGCTCACATATATGACTGTAAGAAATCTGAAAAAGTTACAGGCTATCATTGTGTCGGTTTTTTCACAAGCAACCTCATCCAGGTGGCACAGGGGCAATTTACCATGTACTAAAATTAGCCCAAAACGATTACTGTGCCGCACTTTCTCGTTATCCGCTGTTACCTGTTCTTGGCACCTGTAATTAGGACAATTGTTAAACTGGAGCGTATTTACTCAGATTTTCCGAAATTGAGGAATTAGTCAATGAAGTAGACTCATTAAACCCATGCGGCTACTTCTTCCCAGCCTAAACCTCGTCTTGTCACCATTGGTTCTTCTCCGGTCAAGTCCAAAATTGTAGACACTTCATATGTGGGTTCTTCGCCAGTATCTACAATTACGTCTACCAAGTTATCCAAACGGTCAAACAGTTCCATGCGCGACAAACTAGATTCTGGATGATCTTCCAGATCCTCATCTACCTCATCTGGCGGCAGATGAGCCGAAGTAGAAATAATCGGATTCCCCAATGCTGTCAGTAATGCCAAACATACAGTATGATTGGGTACACGAATACCAGTAGTTTTTCGCTTGGGGTTTTGTGCTAGTCTTGGTACCAATTTAGTAGCAGGTAATAAAAATGTGTACGGGCCTGGGATCAAGCGCTTCATAATTCGATAGGCTGTATCACTTACGAAGGCATAAGTCGCCACATTTGAAAGTGAAGGACATAAAAATGTCAGTGGCTTATCATTCGCTAGCTGCTTAATTTGCCGTACTCGTTCCACCGCCGATTTGGCATTCAAATCACAACCAATTGCATAGACCGTATCAGTAGGGTAGAGCATTACTGCGCCGCTAGAGAGTGCCGATTTTATTTCCTCTATACGGCGAATTTGAGGATTATCAGGATGGACTGTGAAAATTTTTGCCATAAAAAATTTGGGAAGGAAAATTGAGCGCTTTGCATTATCAGAAAAATATAAAAATGAATACCAGATTAAGCAGAAGTAAATACGACTATCTTCAGGCTGTAAATCAGGAATAATCAGTTATTGAGCTATCAAACATCAGTTATCAGCTTGTGTACTGTGTACTGTTAATTGATTACTATGTACTGATGAGAAATTCATATATGACCAAAGTTGCTTATCTTCAATGCCCATCGGGGATTGCCGGTGATATGTGTCTGGGAGCCTTGGTAAGTCTGGGTGTGCCTTTGGATTATCTCACTGAACACCTCAACTCATTGGGAATTCACCAGGAATACCAGTTAAGGGCAGAACTTGTCCAACGTCACGGACAGCAGGCAACCAAAGTTCATGTGGATTTAACACATGAGCATGGACACCACCACCACGAACAGGAGCATCATCACCATCATCATGCCCGCCACTTGCCAGAAATTGAGCAGATGATTATTCAAGCCAAGCTGCCTTCTAGGGCGGAGGCTTGGAGTTTAGCCGTATTCCGGCAACTAGCAATTGCCGAAGGGGCTGTACACGGCGTTTCCCCGGAAAAAGTTCATTTTCACGAGGTGGGTGCCGTGGATGCAATTGTGGATATTGTTGGCACTTGTTTGGGGTTAGAGTGGTTGGGGATTGCCAGTAATGACGCAGGATGGCCTTTACTTTACTGTTCAGCGTTCCCCACAGGCGGGGGTACAGTCCGCGCTGCACACGGACAAATGACAGTACCCGTACCCGCAGTTTTGAAGTTGTGGGAAATGCGGGGTTGTCCAGTGTATAGCAACGGGATTGAACGAGAATTAGTAACACCTACAGGAGCCGCGATCGCTACTACTCTAACCAGAGATTTTGGTTCACCACCACCAATCACCATTAAACAAGTAGGATTGGGAGCAGGTTCGGCAAATTTGCCCATCCCCAATATACTACGGCTCTGGCTGGGCGAAAGTAGCAGTTTACAGTCAGATTTTAGCAATTATGGAGATAGCAACCCAACCTTAGAAACTATCTCGGTTTTGGAAACGCAAATTGATGACTTAAACCCCCAAGCAATTGGCTATGTGTTTGACGCCTTATTTGCTGCGGGTGCAGTCGATGTGTTTACCCAACCTATAGCTATGAAAAAATCCCGTCCGGGGATATTGATAACCGTGATTTGTCATCCAGAGAATTTACCTAACTGTGAAGCAGTTCTCTTTCGAGAAACCACCACATTAGGAATTCGCCGCACCAATCAGCAACGCACCATTTTACAACGAGAAATTCAGCAGGTAGAAACTGAATATGGTTCAGTACGGGTCAAAGTAGCTTGGCAAGGAACAGATATCATTAATAATGTCCAACCGGAATACGAAGATTGCGCAGAATTAGCTCGTCAAAACAATCTTCCCTGGCGGGAAATTCATCGCTTAGCGCTGCAAAGTTGGTATCTGCAAAAGTCAAATTGATGTAGGTAAAAAAATAAAAAATAGGGCAAGCATTTCGCTTCGCCCTATGAATAACCGATGAGTAATTAAGTTAAATTATCTCAATGTGTCTTTGACTGCATCTGTGGCATTTTCACCAGCACGTTGCACATTTGTGCCCACACCTTCAGCAGCATTTTGGGTATTACCTTTGAGATTTTCCACGCCGCGTTTGGTTCCCTTCGCAACACCTTCGCCTAATTCTTGCGCAGAGCTACCAATATCATCACCGAGGTTTTTTACTCTTTGACCAAAAGGTGTACCTTGACGATAATTGTCTACATATTGGTCTACGCTATCAATGCCCTTTTCATCAATATTTACTTGAGCATTGTCACGCAGAGCCTTACTTCTGCTTTCTGCTGCGCGTTGAGTATCTTCCGATCGGGAATCTACATCATTAAAGTTGTTCATCCCACCACTAGGAGTGTTGAGATCGTAACTTTTTGTCGGATCGTAACGTTCAACATTAGGTGATTGACCACGGGGTTGTGGTGGCTGTCCAGCTACGCTGGGATTATTACAAGCTTGTGTCAGCATAAGCAATGCGCTGGCTACAAAAGCTGTTAAAAATTTCGCGGGACGAATGTTTTTTAACCAAGCAATAACTCTTTTCATTCTGCTACTCCTTAGATGATTTTGCAAAATTTAAACTTTAACCAAGATGGTTTTTAGCTGTATTTACCATGTCAGTATTTAGCGGTGAAACAAAATTTCTATCTACCGACTGCTGGGTCTTTTTGCAGTTCTGGTCGAGATGCTGCTTCATCTGCTTTATCTTGGATAAAACTGGAAGCATCTTTGAAAGTTTCTTTGACGGTTTCCAATCGGTCTTGAATGCGATTACCGACATCTGATTGGCGTTGAATCAAACCACCTGGTTCTGGTTGTTGGAAATTCTTTTCAGTAATTAGAGGTAATTCAGCTTCTTTTTTAGCTCTACCTGCTGGTGTTTCTGCACCGGGGTAAAGTATTTCTGATTCTCGATTGGCGTTACTTGTGGCAATCAATATTTGTGAATTTAGCTCTAGTAAACTAGCTCGATCCTGCTGATTTTGGTTGCTAGAGTTAGTAACTTTGGGATCGGTATATTTGTCCCCACCACCTTTATAAGGATTGTTGGCACCACCAGCTTGTACGGCGGGGTTTTGGGGATTTGCACCTTGAGCATTTGCTCCACTACAAGCAGTGCTAAATATCAACAATAGACTGGCTAAACATACAGTCAGAATCTGCCGCAACCGTAGTTTTTTCAATAAAGCTGTCAAACGATTCACTCATTCCTCCTCGCAACTATAAACAAGGTAATTTGCGCCGAACAATCAATAATGTTCAGCAAGATTTGTTGTTGTTTTTAGTTGACTGATTTTGTTCAACAATTATCAACAATATGGCGTGTGAATCGGCTTTTCCTCTAGCGTAGGTCACATTTATGTTGTGTCTAATACAATATTTTTATCTAACCCAAGAGAGATATTATTTAATTGAATTCGCTGCTGCTACTGATTGTAGGCATTTCCGCTATTTTTAGTAAAATATAATTTTATTTATAAATTAAGTTCTGAGTTTATATCTAAATAAAATAACTTTGTTAAATAATATTAACTAGAAAGGCAATTATAAATCCTAATAATTAAGAAAGTTTTGATAAGTAACTATGTACAATCGGTAATGGGATTCATACAAAATTTTTCTTTGATGATAAAATTTTAGGGTTTGTAGTCAAATTCATTAAAAATGTCAAAATAAATACATCGAATTTTTGGTATTTACCAGCATATTTGAGTCATAAATTTGTTGATATAGCTGATGTACCATAAAATTTGAGCTGTTCAGTCCTAGAAGATTTAACCGTTAAATTACTGGAATGTGGAAGAAAATTTTACGTTGGATAATTTTAGGCGGAACGCTGTTTTTTTTGGGTAAAGCCTTAAAGGATCATTGGCAAGAGGTAATCAATATTGAGATTGATGCGATCGCCTGGGCGATTTTAGCGATCGCCACAGGTGTCACCTTAGTAGCACATACATGGGCAGGTTGGATCTGGACTTGGGTGTTACGGGAGCTAAATCAGCCTGTAGAATCTGTAGAGTTTATCCAGGTTTACCTGAAAACCAACATCGCTAAGTATTTACCAGGTAATGTATGGCACCATTACGGGCGGATTATAGCTGCTAAAAACGCTACTGGTTCTCTAAGTGTAGCAACCTTAAGCGTAGTCATGGAACCTTTGCTGATGGCGACAGCAGCTTTGATTTTCGTTGTTATTTTTGGCACGCAACTTACATCTGCTGATGGTGTTGTGTGGCGGATATTACAATTCCTCTGTTTAGGCGCGATATTGGCGGCGCTGCATCCCGTGTTTTTCAACCCAGTTATTCAGTTACTCAAAAAATTTACAGCCAAAAAACTGGATAAAGATGGTAAAGAAAGCGTGAATCTCAATATTGAACGCTATCCTTTACGTCCATTGTTAGGAGAGTTGGGCTTTTTAGGATTGCGCGGTACTGGGTTTATTTTAACGGTTTTTGCCTTGGGGCCTGTACAGGCTAGTGACATTCCCTTGTTGCTGGGTGCTTTTAGTTTTGCTTGGTTGTTAGGCTTTGTAGTTCCCGGCGCACCTGGAGGGTTGGGGGTGTTTGAAGCCACTGCGATCGCTCTTTTACAACATCATTTTCCCCCAGCTTTGGTGATTAGTGCGATCGCTCTCTATCGTCTTATTAGCATTATCGCGGAAACAGCTGCTGCTGCCCTAGCTTGGCTGGATGAACGCCTAACCGCATCTTAATTTATTGTTGTTTATCTGTTTTTAATTGCGAAAATACACGATAATCATCTAAGGTTGGAGATTTACGACTAGGCTTATCTTTTCTCATTTTAATTAAATTGTATTCAATATTCTCTGCATATATTGCAAAAGTAATATTAAAAAATTCTAGAAAATTAATAAACCATTTACATTCTTTCTCTGGATACTTTTCATAATAACTAATCAAATGAGCAATCCTAATTTCTAAATGGCTGCGAGAATTTCTCGAAATTAAAATAACTTTTAGGAGAATAATTACTAAAGTTAAGGGATTACCTCCAGCCAGTAATAAAACAAATAATGGTGAAGGTTCTTTGCTGTTTTCGGTTGTCAAGCAATCAATTAATCGGTTACAGGTTCTTAAAATTAAGTTATTATTGATAATCTCTTCATTAGCTTCTGGTTTCCAGGCATCTAAATTTTCTGATAAATACTTGAGTAAATTATTGACTACTTCTTGGTTATCTAACGTAAAAAACAAATATTTTTGTACGCTTTCCTTAAAGCTTAGGAAACTTTGATTTTCAGTTTGTTTGATAAAAATATTAGCCAAATTATCATAACTAAATACACCCTTTTTAACTACAATCATTTTGATCAGTCTTAAAACATTATCTCCCAAAATACTGGGATTTTTATAACGTGTTGTACTAGAAGTAGCCGATTGAGAACGCGCTACATACATTGCCAGGTCAAACTTAAATTTATCTTTCATTTGTTTAGAGAGCTTTCTGGCTACCTCTTGCTGCTCTCTAGGTCTTTTCGCATCAAAAGATTGTGCTACTAATAAATAAGCAGTATAGCGATTAGACCAATTACTTTTACCTTCATGTTTGTAGGCCTGCTTTTTATATTTATAAGCTAAACCCTTAAGGTCTTTATATTCTTTACTCTCAACAAATTTTTTCAGCCATTTTTGGAAAGTTTGCGTTTGGGGATGATGGCTATATGAAGAAGTTTTAGAGGTTTCAAATAATTTAATTAATTGCTGAATGTACTTATACTTTCTTTGAGCTTCCCAATTATTAACTATTATATAAAAACAGCGTTTTAGGGTATAATAAAAATCATCTTCATTATGCAAAAAAGAAATTCCGTAAATTCCTGTAACTTTAGCTAACTTAACCGAATCCAGAAAATCTATAAATAATCGTTTGAATTCGCTTAAAACTTCCTCTGCTGGGCACTTTTGGACAATTTCAATTAAATAGCTGTAGAGTCTTTCCTGTGCAATTTGGTGATTGCTATGTTGAGACTTGTACTTAACAAAATCTTGATGTTCCTGACTATCGTGGAAACTATTACTTGTCATGCCAGTACTAAAGACCCAAAGCTTGCTGATTTGATTGTTATCAGCTTAACCTTGGGACACAAGAGCATCAATCTATTTTTCAAAAATTAAATAATTTTTTTGAGAGGATTAATTTAAAAATATTAAAAATCTGCTAAAAATCAAGAGAAATTACTGTAGTGTATTCCCTATGACATCGACTATATCCGTTTCCGTAAGTACGCACTTCCCTTTGCTAGTAATGATGTATCTCAAACGCATCTGATTTTAGGGCTTGAGTCGTTAACGATGAACCTTTCAACACTGGTGAGTGAATAAGTTGCTAGTCAAGACTTTAGCCCTAGATTGTTTAAGCACTCAAACTGACCATTTTTTGAGCTTCCAGCCAGAGACTTGCTACAGTATATTGCACAACTACCGAATTGTGTTGAGCATTGCAAGAACTCTTGATTTGTAAGGCTTTGCTTTCATCCTTCACTAATTTTGCTTGACAAGTATATAACGCACCTGTGTTTTTAGCAAAAGTTAGTTCAGCTAATACTGTATTATTATCCAAGCTTTGCTCTACGATTTTACCTGCTACTTTGTAGTTAAACCAATCCCATCCATAGTGAATAATTAATTCCTTTTCTAAAATCTGAAGTGGAGTTGGGAGAATACCCCAGCCGCGATAAACTTGATTTAAACAATTAATATCACCAGTACGAGTCAAAATCGCTTTTAATGAGTCTTGTTCTAACGCACCATAATATCGCCCCTCTGGTAAATCTATCATTGTTGGTGCAAATCGATGTCCACCAAAATGACTAGATCTCCAAATTCGCAAATTTTCTAAATTTAAATAAGAAATAGTATTTTGCGCCGAGAAATAAAAAGGATTACCATATCTAGCACAGCATTTATCATGACTGCCGTGGGTACAGATTAAAATATCTCTCGTACTACTTTTTTGTTGTTCATAATCAGTATTACGACCCCGTAAGAATTTTTTGACAGTTCCCGCTACCTGCTCAATATTCGGTAGGAAAAACTCAAATTTTTGGTATCCATGATTTAATCCCTTTTGTTTTTGATAAATTAAAAGAGTTGTTTGTTCTATTTTGTGCGATTTGTCGTTAGCAATTAACAAAAATCTGATCGGTAGTTTAGCTCGCTTGACCTCTTCTACCAAAGTTTTTAAATTACTTGGTACCCATTTAGAATCAAAAGCTTCTGTTGTCCAAGGTGGAGGACATTCTACTAAAATATAAGTTTCATAATTGGTAGCACTACCAATCAGTTTTTCTCCTATTTGTCTTGAGGAATCTGAACAAAAAAAAGTATTCATCTATCTGTACTCATGGGTAAATGTTATGGACAAGTTTATAAAAGAGTAAATTTGTTATCCTGGCTACTATCAGCAACAATTAGCATTGATGAAAGTCAACCAAGTAGCCACTTTATAACATTCCTTTTGACTCAACCTTCTTCCGGTTAATAAAATTTCTCTCATATAGTCAGAGAAACGTTGTCAGCCTACTTGCGTAATGTCAAAGTTAATTTTGTATCTCTGATAGATAGACTTGAAAAAAGCTGTCAATTGCCCCAGGAAGTCTTGTTTGCTAAGGCTTAAACAGCCACAAGCAAAGTGCTGTAACTTTAACTTACTTAAGCTTTTCATGTAGCTTAAATTACAGTTTAAGTTTTGGCTAAATTTATGGTAGTTATTTAAAAATTTGATTAACTTATTCATATAGCCATTTGTCATTCCTGTATCTACATCTGGGGTTAGACTTTTGCTGTTATGCCATATTGCACAGCACCTAGGCTGTATAACCGAGCATTGGCGATAAAATTTCTCATTACGGTAATTTCCGCTCATTAATTGCTGCTTCTTGGTAAGAGTTTGGGAAACTATTGCCTTGAGGCAATCGATTTTGAGGTATTTTTTGGGAGTCCATAAAGATCTTAAAGACATATTGCAAAAGATTCTCAATAGAGTTAGAAAAAAACAAAAGGATATTTAAAATTGAAGTCAGCTATTTTATCGCCTTGACTAACAAAAAGTAAGGCTAAAAAAATCACCAGTGGAGGTGAGCAGATCACTATTTAAGCTTGAGTAGCAGGAAAGCCTTTGGCAAAAATACTGCTATTTCCCTACTAAGACTCAGTTTTTAGTTCTGAAATCTAGCCTTTTATCGATTTAATCTCCTGAAATTGACATCAGGCGCTTTTTTAGATACCTATTTTGACTCTAGCGGAACTCAATAACAAATGCAAGTATTTGCGAATCTTTATAAATTTTACTCAAAATTTTCTGCTAATGCGGGCTTAATTAAATAAAGGTTAACAACTCACCAAGGGCTGAGATTGCTAGTTAATTTAGGTATTGACTGCCCCAATACTAATAATAAATTTTTTCAATAGTTTGGAGATATTCTCCAAATGGGGTATCCCACTTAGCAAAGATCGTCTCCGGTGGTTGTGCAACAGCAGTTTCAATAAAGGTAATCTGAAAGAATAGGCAGACTCAGACTTAGCCAATCGAATTAAAAAGGGAATTGCGCGTTCAATCTACTTATCCACAATCTCCAATGGAAAATTTATATGGCTCCTTTACCCGACTACCGTCCTAAACAACTATCTGTAGGCCCTTTAGAAGCAGAAATTTTACAGATTATCTGGGAATTGGGTTCAGTTACAGTTAAGGATGTACACGATCGCATTTTGTCCGATCCCAACCGAGAATTAGCTTATACCTCTGTCACCACCGTCATGCGTCGCCTGACCGATAAAGGTTGGCTAGTCTGCGATAAAAAAGGCAAAGCATTTTATTGGCGTCCCTTAGTGACCAAACAGCAAGCAGAAGTAATTAGAGCGCACGAACAATTGCAGCGATTTTTGGCTGTAGGAAATCCCGATGTCGTGGCTGCTTTTGCAGATAGTCTGGATGAAACAGCCAGCGAACAAATAGAAGCGATCGCCAAACGCATTCAAGCTGCACGTCAAGCCAGGGAGGGGAAATGATACATTTAATCATGATTTTGACTGCTGTGGCAGTAGCGTGGGGGTTAAGATCCTCGTGGAATGGTGCGCAAGGTAATTGGAATCTGCGCTGGCGGCGATCGCTATTTTTATTTCTCTTCCCCCCCTTGCTGCTATTAATGACAGCGATCGCCGTACTCTGCATGGGGCCCCAAGGTAAAATGGCAGGGATGTATACAGGCTGGGGTAGTTATTTCCTAGCTCTGTGTTATCTAGGGGTGTTTAGTATTTTCTGCATCAAAGTTACCATTCAAGGCTGGCAGTCTGTCCAATCGGCGCGGAACTGTCCCTTAGTAAATGTTGGTAACAAACAAATCCGCCTTTTAAATACAGATGCACTCTTCGCAGGTCAAATTGGTTTTTGGCACCCCGAACTAGTAGTGAGTCAAGGATTACTACAAACTCTTTCCCCAGAACATTTAGAAAGTGTACTGGCGCACGAACAAGGCCATTATCATTACCGAGATACATTTTGGTTTTTCTGGCTGGGTTGGGTGCGTGCTTGTACAGCCTGGTTACCCAATACCGACTCATTATGGGAAGAACTCCTAGTATTGCGGGAACTCCGCGCCGATGGTTATGCAGCTACCAAAATAGACCCCTTAGTGTTAGCAGAATCGCTGCTGATGGTAGTCAGTAATACCCCAGTCTTATCAGATATTTGTTGTGCTGCCTTAGGTTCACCTACAGGCGATCGCTTAGAACAACGAATAGAAGCCCTCTTAGCACCCCCAGAACCAATCCCTGCGGTACAATTGCATTGCTGGCATGGCTTTTTGTTAGCGTTTTTACCTTTATTAACTGTGATATTTCACACGTAAATTTTATTTCGGACTGGGAATAAATTTCCTAGTCCCACCGTTGAATTTTTTATTGCCATGCCCCATGACCCATAATAAAAAGGAAAACTAAAAAACGCTGTGCAGATCACATTTTTAGGGACAAGTTCCGGTGTACCCACAAGAGCGCGTAATGTTTCCAGTGTTGCCTTAAGATTACCCCAAAGGGCAGAACTGTGGTTATTCGACTGTGGCGAAGGTACTCAGCACCAACTTTTGCGGAGTGACCTGAAAATTAGCCAACTATCCCGAATTTTTATTACCCACATGCATGGCGATCACATCTTTGGGTTGATGGGACTGCTAGCTAGTTGTGGTTTGGCGGGGAATGTAGACAAAATTGATATTTACGGCCCGCCGGGATTAAACGAATATATCCAAGCTGCTTTACGTTACTCCCATACACACTTTTCTTACCCGGTAAAAGTTCACGCTGTCCGTCCGGGGATAATTTATGAAGATGATGAATTTACAGTCACTTGCGGGCCATTACATCACCGGATTACAGCTTTTGGCTACCGAGTTGCGGAAAAAGACCGCGCCGGACGCTTTGATATAGAAAAAGCTAAGGAGTTGGAAATTCCCCCAGGTCGCATTTACGGTCAACTTAAGCGGGGTGAAACTGTGACGCTGACTGATGGCAGAGTTATTAATGGTAAAGAATTATGCGGGCCTACAGAGATTGGCCGTAAGCTTGCCTATTGTACAGATACGGTATTTTGCGACGGTGCAGTGGAATTAGCACAGGATGCAGATGTGTTAATTCACGAAGCGACTTTTGCCCATCAAGATGCAGATATGGCGTTTCAGCGGTTACATTCCACTAGTACAATGGCAGCACAAACAGCTTTAGCTGCTCAAGCACATCGCTTAATCATGACTCATTTCAGCCCTCGTTATGCGCCAGGTAACAATATAGAATTGAAGGATTTACTACAGGAAGCTAGAGCAATTTTCCCGAATACCGATATGGCTCATGACTTCATGGTTTATGATGTGCCCCGGCGGCGTGAGGCAGAATAAATGCTAATTTAAATAACTAGTTAAATATAAATTTATAGTGTTAAAAAAGACTCAAGCATTACAGTAAACTCGCGCGTCAGCTAAGGCGGCGTTTCCAGACAAGTTGAAACGCCGCCTTTATTTTGGTCTGTGGCTTCCACCCGCGTTGAGGATTTCCGCAGGTTTGCATAGCCTCGACCGCTGTTTACCCAACGATCGCTTGAAGTTACACTGAGAACCCCTCGAATACCTTTTGGCTCTCGACTAGGCCAGGTCAAAGCGATCCAGGTTCATCACCTTGTCCCACACAGCCACAAAGTCATGTACAAATTTCGGCTGGGAGTCCCCACATCCGTAGACTTCTGCGATTGCTCGTAGCTGAGAGTTAGAACCGAAGATGAGATCGACACGGGTGCCAGTCCACTTGAGTTCGCCCGTTTGGCGATCGCGTCCCTCGAACACATCTTCCGCCTCTGAGACCGCCTTCCACGCTGTGCTCAGGTCGAGCAGGTTCACAAAGAAGTCATTGGTCAAGGTCTCTGGTCGGTTGGTGAAAACACCGTGTTTGGACGCTCCAAAGTTGGTACCCAGGACGCGCAAGCCGCCTAGGAGCACCGTCATCTGGGGGGCTGACAGGGTCAGCAATTGCGCCCGATCGACCAGCAATTCCTCAGGCGATTCGCTGTGTTTACCTTTAAAGTAGTTGCGGAACCCGTCCGCCTTTGGCTCAAGTGGGGCAAAGGATTCCACATCTGTTTGCTCTTGTAATGCATCCGTGCGTCCCGGCTGGAAGGGAACCGTCACGTCGTGACCGGCATTTTTTGCCGCTTGCTCAATACCCGCGCATCCACCCAGAACAATCAAGTCGGCAAGGGAAACCATCTTTGTGCCAGTCTGGGAGCTGTTGAACTCCCTTTGAATCGCCTCTAGGCTTTGCAACACCGTTGCCAACTGGGGTGGCTGGTTGACCTCCCAATCCTTCTGCGGCGCGAGACGAATCCGCGCCCCATTCGCCCCACCACGCTTGTCGGAATTGCGGAAGGTCACCGCCGATGCCCAGGCAGTCGAAACCAGTTGGGAAACAGACAATCCTGCGGCGAGAATCTTGCCCTTGAGGGCAGCGATGTCTTGCTCATCAATCAATTCATGAGTGACTGGGGGGATGGGATCTTGCCACAAAAACTCTTGGGCTGGTACCTCCGGGCCGAGATAGCGCGATCGCGGGCCCATGTCGCGATGGGTTAGCTTGAACCACGCCTTGGCAAACGCATCAGCGAACTGATCCGGGTGCTCGTGGTAACGCCGCGAAATCGGCTCATAGATGGGGTCAATCCTCATGGCCATGTCCGCCGTAGTCATCATGGGGGCGTGCCGTCTCGATGGATCGTGCGCATCCGGCACCGTACCCGCGCCTGCGCCATTTTTAGGTGCCCATTGATGGGCACCCGCAGGACTTTTTACCAACTCCCAATCATATTTAAACAGGGTTTCGAGATAGCTGTTGTCCCACTGCGTAGGAGTAGGAGTCCATGCGCCTTCGATACCGCTGGTGATCGCATCCACGCCGACGCCAGTGTTGAAGTTGCTCTTCCAGCCAAGCCCCTGCTCCACGATACTAGCACTCTCCGGCTCAGAACCTACGAGCGACGCATCGCCCGCACCATGACATTTGCCAAAGGTATGTCCACCGGCAACGAGCGCGACTGTTTCTTCATCGTTCATCGCCATCCGACCAAAGGTCTCGCGAATGTCGCGCCCTGAGCCAACCGGATCGGGCTGGCCGTTTGGCCCTTCTGGGTTGACGTAGATTAGACCCATCTGAACGGCAGCCAGGGGATTCACCAGCACCCGGTCGTCGTTGTAACGCTCGTCGCCGAGCCAGGTTTTCTCAGATCCCCAGTAAATGTCTTCCTCGGATTCCCAGATATCCTCGCGCCCGCCGGCAAAGCCGATGGTCTTGAAGCCCATCGACTCCAGGGCGCAGTTGCCTGCGAAGACCATGAGGTCGGCCCATGAGATTTTCTTGCCGTATTTCTGCTTAATTGGCCAAAGCAACATGCGCGCCTTGTCAAGGTTCGCATTGTCTGGCCAACTGTTGAGGGGCGCGAAGCGTTGCGAGCCGGAGGAGGCACCGCCGCGACCATCACCAATGCGGTAGGTGCCTGCGCTGTGCCACGCCATCCGAATAAAGAGCGGCCCATAGTGCCCATAGTCGGCGGGCCACCAGTCTTGTGATGTGGTCATCAGATCGAAGATATCTTTCCTCACCGCATCCAAGTCGAGGCTCTTAAACTCCTCAGGGTAGTTAAAGGCCTCACCCATAGGATTGGACTGGGGTGAGTGCTGGTGGAGGATGCTCAGATTCAAATAATTTGGCCACCAGTCTCGGTTCGATGTCACATGACGAGCTGTAAGTTTCTGACCTCCGCCCGTAAACGGGCATCCGCTTTCGCTACTCATAGTATCTCCCATTAAGTGTCGTGGTATATATTTTTTGATGTGCTGCGGGTATAGCAAACAAATAGCACATTGGCAGTTATGGGAATCATCGATGAGAAATATAATCGAAAAGAAATATAACTAATGTTATGATTCAAAACAATAATTTGTAACTCGAAACAATCGGTTACCCTGTCCCAGAAGAGAACCCAAATATCGTATCTTACAGAAGTGTTGCTGCTGCCTATAGTTATGAGAAGTAGCAACCTACCTTTTTGTTGCTGTCTCTGGCTAGGAAATAGTCAATAAAAACAATACCTTTGCCAATTTACGAGGGTTCAACGCCTGTGGAAACGTTATGAATACGTCCTAAAGAAGTAAGCTTGGCAAAAATCTGGGTTAATAAAATAGG
>NZ_JACJRE010000076.1 GCF_014697075.1 Tolypothrix sp. FACHB-123
TTATATGGGACGTATGCCCGAACACCTTTTTCCTTTATCTTATTCGAGGGGATTGGGCGCATTCATCCAGCTGTCACACCGGTGTGAGGTGTCAGAGGAAGAGGGGCCCTTCATGACGGGTTCAGAGCCGGCAATGGAGAGACCTTAACGGATTTGCCCGGATGTCTGAAGCAAGCAGTCGTAGAAAGTGCGTGCTCACCTCCGGAGACTTTATTCTAGCTTGCCTTACTGCCATGAGATTGATCTTGGCGGAATGGTATTTACCCTGTTTCTAATTCCTTCATTCTTAACTTAGTGACAGAATGCATTGCAAGTTTCGTTGCTTCTCAGTCACCAACCCTGCGCTTCCTGCCCAAGTCCACGCTAGACGAAGGCGCAAGCTATTGAATGAGTATCAGCGTAAAAGTAACGCCCTTCCCCCATCGCCCCGACCCGCTGGCACGGCCAATGACGAGCAAACCCCATTCTAAAGTCTTGCAGGCTCGCTCTGAATCAGGAATTTTTCCTGCTTGCCTACTTTACGACTGTCCTCCCAAAGTCCTCATGCAAGGCGATGCTAAGTAGCAGTCCCATATGCTGCTGCCAACTGCCCTGTCTTCGACCATCATGGCAACCACCAAAGCCAGACCCTGCAAGACTGGGTTGCTCGAGCTATCACAGAGAGTGCGTCACTAGCTTTTCATCATGTTCACATGACCGGACGGTCAAGATCTGGGATCGTGCAACAGGCGTCTGCTTGCAGACACTGGAGGGCCACGAGATAGCCGGTAAGATCATACTTATGCATTATCGGTCTAATTATGTACAGCTCTATTCATAGTGCTCGCACTGAGAAGCCCATGTTCCATTGTTCTATTGTGCTTTCCGTTTGTGGGATTCGCGGTAACTGGTGCGCTACTATGCGGTGCAAGACCTCCGTGAAGATTTAGAAGCACTTCAACGGACGACGGGATCTCGCCTGCCGTTCACGGTATGTACATGGTATCAGCAGCCAGCTCACTATCCGACGTAGCACATAAGAAGACGAGCTTGCCGTGAAGGTCCTGTACTGTATCTCAGCGGCTGTGGGAAAGCCTGAGCAGCCCATTGCCACTGTTTTGAGGGGAGGGGCCCAATTGGGCCTAGTCTCGGTTGGCAACTTGCCCGAAATGATGCCAGTCAATCCTGGACGAAAACTTGGCCCCGGGCAATATACCTGTAGAGGGTACCAAGTCTACTGACTGAACTGCATAGCTGCGCTTACCATTCACTAGTGAGCGATGCGGAATGGGTGGCATCTTGTCGCGATCCGAGCCCCGACAAATGCTTCGTCTCTCATGGATGGACCAATCTTCAGGGCTGGCAAAAGCGATCCGGCAAGACATACTTGACTTTTTAACCTTCCAGAGCGAAGGACTGGTTGGCAATTATTCAAGCGATGACATACTTCTCGAGCATCGGGGTTGGTACTCGGAAGTTACCGTTATGGAATCAGAGCACGACGCAGGCTCCTATGATTATGATATCATTGTAACCACGGGCTTCACGCCGAGGATGTCCGATTTCCCGCCACTTTCGCAACAATCTCGGAGCGACATTGTTGGCCCGATTCTAAGGGACTCGTTTCGACATGATAGTTGAGGCCTCATGCCATAGCTACCATCCAAGTCACACAGCATCTGACTAGATACATCGGATTTCTCATCAGAAAACTCGCGCCCCACCAGCATGTGACAATGATTGCAGGCTTCAAACAAGGGGTCAACCTCCGACAACATTGGGACATGTGTGGTCAATCGGGACTATCTGTCATAATAAGTACTGTAGCTTGCTGCAGGTTAATTTACCGTTGAGGGCCCCCTGATCATCAAATCGTGCGTCTATAGCCTCCATACGATACCTTAGTACTCACCCTCAATGCTTGAGTCACTGCGCAAGACTGACCCCTCAACCTCTTAGGACCCTTGTGCATTGCGTTGACACCCCTTCTAGTCATAGCACGAGGAGCTGCTCATATTTCCTCCTGTTAGCTGAAAACAGGACGCACTTCCCGACGCGGCATGCAGGCCGTACGCAATGCTTCTTGCTCTTCTTTCGTTTAGACTTGCAATGACCAACGTCATGGTGCCATAGGAGGGTGTGATACCATATTCAATCACAGAATGAGTGGCTGTACAGTGATAGCATTCTGGGTTAAGTTCCGGCTGTCTTATTTGACTTTTATATCTCGTGGCACGGTCGTGATTCCCGAGGTAAGAAGGGGAGCCGTGTCGGTGAGGTTGTTCAGAGATCTTTGTCAATGCTAATCCTTACTTTAACTGAATCTCAGTGAGAGCTTATGGAAATGACGGGTCGAATTATAACGATCTATTAAGCTACATAAAGGGCTAGACTTAAACAACCTTTTGGCTTGCATCTAGCGGTGCGATACAACGGCATCTTAGTTATGCAGTCGGAACAGAGGCATTCCAGGCTCACCGCAAAGCCCCTTCCTCTGTCTTTTGCAAAGAAATGGGGTAGATAGGGCCGAGTTCAAGCTTGCTACCTCAAGTGTCGGAAAGGAGGTGTGATTAAACCTGTGACGCCTAAGGGCCGATAGCCATGCTGCAGGCTACTAGAAGGCGTGATCAGGGGCAAAAGTATCCCGTGACATGCCTCAAGCTCCTTATTAAAATAAGCTCATCATACGCCGTAGTCGGGTCTATGTAAACCTTCGACCGTCGTCTCTCCATCCCCGTTCCTTTCTTTTCTCCTACTCTCTCCCAAGCAATCCTTCACCCGCGCTCTTGGACTTCCCGTCCATTCAGTTGATCTTGGGCTCAGCGCCGCCACCACTGTCTACCAGCCCGATCAGGCGCCGATGTCTGCTTTGCAGGCTGGCGACCGCCAGCAACCCGATGCCACCGGACCGGTTGTTGTGTATTGCCGTGCCGGCAGAGATGAATGGTGCCGTGATGAGCAGGGCTTAGAATGTACGCGCTGCCGCAGCGAGATTAGCGAAGTGGTAAAGTTCCTTCTGCAGCCTCTTTACATGCTGCGTGCCTTTACTCGATGGAGGATACTGACTGTTACCCTTAGGTTGACCCTTTAGAAGACCCTTGTGATCTCTCGCGACCTGGACCTAACCCTGATGACTTGTCACTTTCCGCTTCGCCCTCGCCTGAACGTCACCAGGAAGGTGATTCCAGTCTAGAGGAGGTTGATGTAGGAGAGCATCCCGGTCTACGCGGCCACCACAGCAGGCGTGGAGGGCAGATGAATTCTAGCGACCGCATGACTATCCAGCGAGCCACTCCCGGTTCTAGGCCGATGGGAAGTGGCGTTGCTTCTGTGACTATGTCCACTGGACCACCAGCCCATTGCGGCCGCCCACCTCGGGATGACGTTTTCGAAAAGTACGTAAAAGTATCGCAGGAGCACCGTATCGTGAGCAAATCCTAACATGAGAACTCCTTCAATAGCTCTATGCGCGATAGACCACCCCCTGCAGCTCACGGCCAACCAAACAATGCACAGGGTGCACCTGTGGACTTTAGCCAACGTCTTCAGGAAATGTGGAATCAGCTTGAGGAAATATTGAATCATCAGTTTGAGGAGTGTTTGGATCGTCTGTATGACGAAATGTGGAATCAGTATGATGCCATGGATGACGCGGACTACTCACAAGAAGCCCTGGAGGGTATCTTCACCAACCTCATAGTGCCAAACCCACGGTCAAACGCTGCGCCGCCAGCCTCAGAACAGGCCCTGCAGAGCCTGCGACGCGAAAAGTTCACCAAGAAACTCCTTGAAGAGGGTGATAACGGGGAATGTATCATTTGTATTGACAGGTTTGAGGAGACAGAGACCGTTATAGCCTTGCCATGCAAGCATTGGTTCCACGATGCTTGTGTAACGATGTGGCTTGAGCGGCACAATACTTGTCCTCTATGCCGAGAGCCTATCGAGGCTAAGAAGCAGGGCGATGCGAGCTCCTGTGCCAATGGGGATAGTGGCGACAGTGGCGGCTCTGGCAATTCTTCACGATCTAAGACCGTCGTCGATTCAGGAACAATCCTTGCTCGCATCGATCAAAAGTGCAGACGGCCAGGATCTCGCACTGCTCTCGTCGGACTCGGCGGTGTTGGGTATGTCATCCCCACACAAACAAACCCAATTCTAACGACTTCAGTAAATCGCAGCTCGCCATTGAATACGTTTACCGCATCCGAGAACGATCCCCTGAGACATGGGTCTTCTGGATCCACGCCAGCAACGCTGCACGGTTCGAGCAGAGTGTTCGAGACATTGCTGGCTGTGCTAAGATCTATGGTCGGCAAGATCCGAAAGCCGACATACTCCAGCTGGTACACGACTGGCTACACGATCCGCTGAAGGGGCTATGGGTGGTGATCCTCGATAATGTGGACGATGCTAAAGTCCTGACGTCGCCAAGGGTCAAGGGCGAAGCAGAGGCAGCCGAAGTAGAGATTGGGAGCTTACGACAGCTCCTATCGTACATCCCGCATTGCCAACATGGATCGGTGCTTATCACATCACGGAGTCGGAGCGCGGCACTGGAGCTCGTCGAAGATGCGGACATCATTACGGTTGAGCGGATGAATGTAGAAGATGCGGTAACATTGTTTCAGAGAAAATTAAGGCGGCCCGAAGCTGACGATGAGGTCGAGCTCGTGACTTCGTTAGTGACGTCGCTGGAGCAGATGCCGCTGGCTATCGTCCAGGCAGCGGCTTACATCTTACAGAGATGGCCGCGATGTTCGATACAGCAGTACCTCGATGACTATCAACCAAGCGATCAGAAGAAGACCGGACTCCTGAGTTATGAAGGTGGACAGCTTCGTCGAGATGGTACCGCGAAGAACTCGATCTTGATTACGTGGCAGTTATCGTTCGATTACGCAGCTGCAATAAATTTAGTTGAAAATTGGGAAAGGGGTAACGTCCGTCCCTGCGTCGCGAGCCACCCTCCGTGCCGAGCCAAAATCCAGGTACTTTGCCTTCAAAATAGCCTCAGCTTTACCCATATAATTAAAATTACTTGATTCTACCTAAAATCTATCGTTGGATCACTTCTATACCCCTTTTATAACTTTCAACTAAATTTATTGCAGCTACGTAGCGTAAATGCCAAGGATATATGGTGTCTCATTTGTGTGGCATTTCCGTGCTCTTCCCTAAAGGCCTACCACTCAGCTCTTTACCATCCCAGTGACGATAAATCGATAGCATAAATTGCTTTACGTCTAATCCAGCAGTGCGAACTTATTTACGGCGCTATGGTGGCTGTAGGAGGGTGATCAATGCCATGTTGCCATGTCAATCGATACATGCAAATCGAAAGATGAACGAATTTGGTTAGCGCTAGAGAGGAAGGGCGGCCAATACATGGGCGCCCGGCCGCCCATTTAATATCGCGCGCCGGGCGCCTTTTTCTGACTAAGCACACTCCGAACGCTGGACACCAACTCGGCTTGGAGGAACATGACACACACCTTTGTTGGTTATTACTTAAATATTCAACATTGAAAGACAAATGCAAGAAATGACAGCAACTCACAAAAAAGAAAAGAAAAGAAAAGAAAAGAGACTAAGTCCTGACGATGATACAATCTTCAATCGAGTCACTGTCTGCGTACAAGGCCTGTTGCTCCTCGCAGTCCTGCTCAGCGCTCCTCCAGATGTCTTCCATACCCTTTCGCCTGTTTGCTAGGGGGTTACCACCCATCTCTTTGGCAACTCGGGCCTCTATGCGAGCGTCTTCCGCCTCATTCCAGTCCAAGTATGCCATCATCTCTTCTTTGGTCCATTCTCTGCTGCTAGCTCCCCTGCCACAGCGCCTGCCCATCTGTTTATAGTCAATGCACCACTCATAGCTCTTCTTATCATATCTGAGGGGAAGCCCCATGGCTCTGCGATATTGTTGGTTGGTCTTGAGGGCACCGACCGGCTGTGCTGCATACCAAGAACTCCTGGCTGTGGTATATCTCTGATACACTGCCTGGGGCGAGTCATACCTCAGCGATGACTGTCTAGCGTCTTCGCCGGACGTGACTATCTCCTCAGGAACTGCTTGACTGGCCTCAGAGGCAAGCCCCACCATGGGCTCTACTGGGACTGCCTGGCGGCTCATCGAGGTGTCTCTCGCCACATCTGCCGGTAGCATCTCAGGGATCGGCTCGTGTGTCGTATGCAGTGACGGAACCGGGCCCGATGAAGAAGCTGTCTGGACAATCAAATCCTTGAACCTCAATGGGCAGCTCTTGGAAGTCATGATGTGGCCAACTTGGTGACATCCACTGCATGTGCTGGGCACTCTCTTCCGGATTTCCACCAGCTCAAACGCGGAGGGCTCGCGTCTCGTGCTCGTCTTGGGCTGACCTGGTCTCCGGAGGATATGGCTCTGGACTCGCCTTGGTTCTAGGACCGGTCGTGGCTGGGCTGCATCTCGCTTGAGGTACCAGTGAGGGTGGAAATGCTCCAGAGCAAGAGCCTTCCCTTCTTCTCCAAGCCTCTCCAGTGCGTGAGAGCATGGCAGCCCCTGTGAGGCAGTAAAGATCTGGCTGCACGGAGCTCTCTCCGGCCGCTGGAGCAACTGGCGCTGTTCTTGCACCTTACGCAGAGCATGGTGTGAGACCCAGCCTCGTACTGCCTCAAACAGCACGCCTGAGACATCGAGAGGGGCCCGCAGCTGTTGAGAGACGCGAATATGTTTGAGTTCCTTCAGCTGGTTGGCGATGGCGTGCTTTAGTGCCTGCCAAACGTCAAAGAGGTCGAAGTTGGACTTCTTAATGTGCGATTTGATCAATGAATGAATGCCCTCCGCCCTGAAGAATGCAGCTCAGCCTTCGTCCCAAAGTATCGAGTCGGTAGCCCACCTGCCTCGAGGTGGCCACGTTGTCGAAGTGCAGATAAGTGTTCACCCACGCCTTGACAATCATTTCTTTGTATGGTTCGAGCCAGTATGTCTTGACGTAGCCCACAGCATCAAGGTAATTGACGCCATACTCAGCTTCGAACTGTGTTAGCCGTTCCTTAAACACCTTCTCGTCAGATGAGGCCACGATCGAGTGCCAAGATGCGTAGAATGCCTCCCATAGCTGGACTTCTGTTTGCGCGTCTTTGGAACTATTTTTCGCCACAAAAATCGGCCGACAATGCTGAAGAACAGCCTTATTGACATGCCAGAGGCACAGAAGTGTTTTGGAGGTGGGGAAACTAGCCGTCGCGGCATTCATGGCAGCTAGACACCGGTCAGTCAAAACGACGGAGGGCAGGCCGCATTGGTACAATGACCTGAGGTGTTCCAACGCCCATAAGTAGTCCTCTTCCGATTCACCTGAGAGAAAGGCAAATGCAATGCAAAAAGAACGTTGGCATGAGTCCACCCCCACCATATCAAGAAGGGGCATATCATGCTTGTTCGTCTTGTAGGTGCAGTCTAGCAACAAGACGTCGGGGTTGCTTTGTAGGTACGCTACGGAGTCCGGATGGGCGAAGAAAATGGCCGTCAGTCGATTATTTGTGTCTATTTGAGTCTGGCATATGAAACCCTCGGCAGACAATTGGGCGATCAGAGCCTGGATGCTGCTCTGACCTTGACGCAAGTCTCTCCTAGCTGCTGCGATCTGGTTGTATATATCTTGTTGAGTGGCGAGAGTGTCCGAGTGGTTCTGCAGGTAGGTCCTAATATCCTTTGGCGCTGTGCCAGACGATGCGAGGTGAGCAATGGTCGTGGCATCTCGGTCCTGCAGACGACGGTGCGCCGGATGCGCACACGGATCCTCGCTCGGTGGGTGATTATGCGATGCGCAGTCCTTGTCAGGCCGATGGCTTAGAACCCACGTGAGTCCATCTAAGGACTGCTTGGCTAATACTGAAAATTTGCAGCCAGTTCGTCGGCTGGAGGTACGGCGCGTTCGGTCGACTGATGCATTTGGTGGGGGCTTGTTGCGGTCACACGCGTAGACCACTTTGATCCGGCCATTGGCGGTCCTAGTTGACTTGCCAGTGGTAAAGGCATAACCACGAGGCTTTGCCCAGGTATTAATGGCAGCAAGCAGTGACTCGCGTGACTCGTACACACCTTCCGGTGGCAGCGCATCACCAACAAAGGTGTGTGTCATGTTCCTCCAAGCCGAGTTGGTGTCCAGCGTTCGGAGTGTGCTTAGTCAGAAAAAGGCGCCCGGCGCGCGATATTAAATGGGCGGCCGGGCGCCCATGTATTGGCCGCCGGAAAGTGGATACCAGATTAGTCAACAATTTGCCAAAGTTTGAGCACCTCGTTGATCCGGTTTTAAACGTAAACAGAAACCACCATCCAGCATGGCGTCGGCTCTATGGCTCATCCTTCCTTACCTATTGCCCGTCAGCGGGTCATCTAGGTGCAGCGTATTGCATACTGCGTGCATTGGTCTTTGTTTGGGGACCGGCAGAGACCCTCGTCGTCGGCTGCGCGAGCGGCCTTGAGTGGTCCCAGTCAGTCGAGGGGTGCTGCAACACCCCACGGCCGGCTGAGTCCGGGAGAGAAAGAGAAGTGAAGAAGAGAAATGAACACAGCTGTGCGTGTTTGAAACCCTTTGTCTCTAGTAGCGGAGGCAGACCCTCTCGAAGAAAGCGCTGCCTTTCGCTACCTTGACGAACTCATTGAAGTTCTTGCCTATTGCACGGTTGACCGCCGCAGTCGGTGAGGGTGCCAGCCTCATCCGACATCGCGGCGGCACTTTCCGGCAGTAGAAGATGTGACTCGGTGCTTTGCGTCGTCCGCATGAACAAAGGAGCTGCGCGTCTGCGTGTTCAAGCCGCTCGTGGTAGTCCGCAAAGTCGCCATGTTGTGACCTAGCAGCGACGAGGTGGTGCAGAGTGCCTCGTGGGAGGTTCAGCTCCGGCGGGCATCGTGTTGTGGCTGCGAGCTTGAGGGCTCTGTAGTTTTCTGGCGCGGATTCTTCCCACCAGACCTCGAACGCGTCCTTCGATCGCTGTCTGGCGGCTCGGCGTAGGTATGCCAATGTTGGTAGAGCGCCTGTTGGGGTTGCCTCGAGGCATCCAGCCTTAGCCAAGGCATCAGCTTCATCGTTACCAGGAATCCCTGTATGGCCTGGAACCCAGCGAACTGTTGTGGCACCGTGTGCGGCAGCGAGGTCTTGGAACTCGATGAAGATGTCTTGTGAGGAGTCGGAGGGTTTGCCGCGTAGGCACCTGGCCGCGGCAATGTTGTCGAGACATACGATGATTGGTGTCGGAGCGGAACTTCCTTGATGTTCGAGGGCTGCTTTGAGCCCTTCAAGGGCGCCGGTGGCCTCGGAGTCGAAGACCTCAGCTAGGCCAAGACGGCCGCAGCCGCGGGCGATTTGTTGTCCGTCCTGGTGCACGGCGAATCCATAGCCAGCGGCACCTTCGTCTGTCTTTGAGCCGTCAGAATATACGACCAAGGTAAGTGGGGGTGGCTTTGGAGCCAGTCCCGGAAGTCTGCAGCTGTGTCCTTTTTAGATGCTGTCTGAAGAGGTTCTTGTTTGCTTGGGCAGTGCTGTAGCAGCACCGGTCTCTTGCAGCTCGGCAAGAGCTCATTGGTCCTGCGAAGGCGTGTCCGAGGGGCCGCAGGTGCTTGCTGATACTTTCGCTTGATTAGCCTGATGATCGGTGGCGTGATGGCCGTGCGAGTGCGGGAGGCGAGCGGGTGCGCTGCGTCGAGGCTCTTGAGACGAGCTGCGAATCGCAAGCGCGATGCTTCCAGCAGCTGCGCAACTGGTGGGATGCCGCTTTCCCGGTGCAGGGCAGCTATCGGTGTAGTTCTCCACACCGGTAGTACGGCTCGCATGGATTGCTTGAGGCATTTGCTCATCTTCTTGATCAGAGATTTTACCCTGGTCGACACCTCTCTTAATGGCTGCGACCACGACGGACGCGTCAGGCCTGGATACCAGGCTTCAGCTCCGAAGAGGAGGACCGGCTCGACGCATGCCCGCACTGCCTGTCTCACGAGTGACGAGCGAGGCCCATGTTTTGTGTTTGTGAGGCCACGCAGATGGCGGGCCACATTTTGCGCCTTGGCCGTCCACTTCTCAACGTGTGTCTTGAAGGATAGTGTCCTGTCGAGCCAGATCCCGAGCCACCGCATCGCGGCTAGGGGCCGCTTTACCATCTCGCCGTGCCTCACCGGAGGAGAGTCCTTTGCTGTGCGTTTTCTGGAGAAGTGCATGACTTCCGTTTTGTCGGGGTCGAAGGAGACGCCGTTCGCAGCGCCCCAACTGGCCAGTTCATCGATTCTCTGAGCTGCTTCAGCAGCCGTTGCCTCGAGTGAGTCGCCGATGCACAGGATCGCCGTGTCGTCGGCATACCCGAAGCGGCCTTGCGCATTGCCCAAACGATAGATCGGCTCAGTGTAGAGCAGGAAGAGGATCGGGGACGTAGGGGACCCCTGCGGCAGGCCGCATTGCAGAGGTGTTGAGGGTGTCGTTATGTCTTGGTATCTGATGCGGGCTGACCGGTCGCTCATGAACGAGTGAACCCACCGTGCGATGTGCTCCGGCCAGCCTTGTTCCCGGAGTCTTGCTGTAAGGCGGTTTCGCATCACAGTGTCGAAAGCGCCCTGAATATCCATGGTGACAAGCGTCACGACCTGATCTCTGGCGAAAGCTTCTTCTATGTCGTGTACGAGGGCAGCGACAAGGTCGACCGCTGACCGCTTAGGCAAGGCTCCGCTTTGTTGCGGATGCAGGACGCCGTGGTGTATAGATGCCCAGGCTAGCCTCCCAGCGATGAGGCGTTCCAGGCCTTTCCCGAGGCATGAGAGGAGGGAAATAGGTCTCCAGGAGCGTGGGGAGGTGAGATCCCGTCGCCCCGGTTTGGGGATCATAACGACTTCAGCCTCGCGAAATGCTTTTGGGTGATAGCCCGCCGATAGGCATTCCCGAAAGAGGGTGCAGACGTGTTCAGCGATGGCGTGCCAGGACGCACGTAATAGCTTGACCGTGATGTTGTCTGCTCCTGGTGATGTGTTGCCGGCTCGCAGAATGGCGTCCTTCACTTCTTCAGGTGTCACTTCTGTAGAGAAGGGAACTTTCCTGGGCGGGTCAATGGACTCCCAGGGGTCCAGTATATCGTTCTCAGAGGTACGTCGCTCCAAGGTGGCGCGTCTCAGTGCCTCGGCCTTCTCCTGTTGCGACTCGTATACCACGTCACCGACTTGTAGCGGTGGAGGCTGGAAGGGACCAGGTGATTTGATCCACCTTGCCGCCTTGAAGATGGAGGAGCTGTCGGAGAGATTGTCGATAAGCTCGCGCCAGTACCTTCTCTTTTCTTTTCGAACAACGCGTTGGAAATCCCTTCTGGCCATCTGGGCATCTTTGCAGAAGCCCAGCGGGTAGGCCCTCCTGATCGCTCGGTATTTGGCCGCAGCGGAGGCGCATTCCTCTGTCCACCAGGGTGCGCTTCTGCCTTTCTTGTGTGCTGGTCGTCCCGCAGCCTTGACAGCCTTTTGGAGGATCGTCACAAGGTCAGATGCCAATGTGTCGAGCTCTTCGTGGGTAGATGTATTGATCGGCACATTTCTGACCGTAGCTTCGACAATCTCCACGAAACGCTTTACCTCCTCATCAGAGGAAAGTCGGACTCGATTAGTTTGTGCTGATGGAAAGCGCAGCTCGGGGAGGAGCACGCTTAGTGTGAAGTGGTCGGAGCTGGTAGCCAGGTGGTCCTCAATGGTGGCCTCGGCTAGATCGATATTGCTGAAAGCCAAGTCTATCGTGTTGCCCCGTGGGTTGGTAGGCACGTCGATCTCGTTCAGCAGAGCCAGACCGCTGTGTGATGCCCAGGAGGCGATTGCCTCGCCTCGGTGTTGCGGGCGACCTGTCTGCCAAGTGGGATGCTTTGCGTTGAAGTCGCCTGCCACCAAGCATTTTGGGGGGACGGGCCATTGTAGTAGGGTCTCAAGAGCGGCGTCGTAGCCTGGTTGCCGGTAAAAGTTGACTAGTGTAATGTCGTTCACTTTGAGCCAGAGTATGTCTCTTGACATTGCTGGGCGGACTTGATCTGCCAGGAGGCTGGGCCGTCTCCTGACATATGTCATGACCCTGGGTCGAGTGTCTGTGTTGATCCAGTGATCAACAGGGGAAAAGGTATCGTAGGAAGGATGCGTCTTGGTGAGACATTTATCCCTTATGATTGCTGTCCAAGGCTCTTGGAGAAGAACGATGTCGTATTGTTCGGTGTCGGCAAGGGCGAGGGCACAGTCGTGCGCGGGTGGGCTCTTGCCGACGTTTGCTTGGAAGATCCTAAGGCTTCCTCGTCCATCTCTATTCATGCGCGGCCATCTCGTCATAAGCTCGGCGCGGGTTCATGTTGTCGGCGTCTCTTGAGACGAGAGGCTATTGCCTCAGGCTCTGTTGCCTCGGGCTCTATGGTGGTTGCCACTACGATACATGACGGCGAGGAGACCGTCATCTCATCGACAGGGCTTGCGGGCCGAGTGGTCTGGCCAGGCACTGCTTCTTGATCGATCCGCGGCTCGGTCTCCCCGCCATCAGGCAGGGCTTGCCCACGATTGCCCCGTGACTCAGGATTCTTCTGATAGAATAGTTCTCTGCCGATCTTTCGGATCGCGACTTTCTGTTCCCTGGTCAGGTATCGTAGCACTCCATGCACCCTCTTGGGCCGTGCGAGGCAGTTGGTGGTGTCATCGGCTTCATGCGGTGCGAGGCAGTTGATGCACTGGGTCGGCGTGCTGCAATTTTCTGTCCCATGGGCAGGCTTGCCGCAGGTCTTGCAGATCGGTAGTCGTTTGCAACCTCGCGGGCCGTGGTAGCCCCAGCAGACAGTGCATTGTCTTGGCGGCTGTGGTTTGTTGATGAGTATAGCGTGAGAGCTCGTTCCAAATAGGGTCCAGGGACGTTTCGTCGGTTCCGTGAAAGACACAATGAGGGTCTTGGATGGGAGTTCGTTGGAGTCGTGACGGGATGGTTTGACACTTACAGGCTCGAGGCCTGTCTGGCATTTGATTTCGTCTAAGGTGGCTGTGTCGTAGTTCACTTCATTGCCTTGTAAGTCTGTAAGTCGACGAGGGCAGTTGGGCACAATATATTTGTACCACTTCTGGCTAGCCTCAACATTGATCGCGCCCAGTTCACGGGACCAGTCTTCTTTCTGTCGGAGTAATTTGTCACGGGTTGCTGCGTCAGCTGCGCGAATCGCCCAGCCGGAAGCAACCGGGATGGCATGAAGTAGTTGAGGGTTTATGCCTGTCTTTTGCGCAACATGCGTTCGGATTGCGAAGCTGGTTTGTGTTCTAGCCTGTGCTTCGGGCTCAAGTCGCACGAATACCCGGAGATCTTCAGCGGGGCGGACGAGTGGGGTGGCAGGACCCTGTAACTGAGCATGTGGAAAGCCGTCATTTTGTCGTTGGTGGTGGGGGTGGGGGATCTCAGGGGTTCCAGTCGGAAGGGTACTTGGTGGCAAGCCAGCGGCGACGCTGCTGTATGTCGGTATCGGTGCCAGCGTAGTTGAGTTCAGGGCGTGGCTCCAGTAGTCTAGGAAGTTGTTCGAAAATTGATGGGCAAAGTCCCGTTCCTGCTTGGACGTGAATTGTTTCGCTGTCTCCTCAAAGGCTGTACAGAAGGCTCTGAAGACGGTAAGCTTGGTGTTGCACGTCTCAGTATGCGCTTGCACAAGTCGATCTGCTGAGTCCGCAATGCTTATTGGTTGGCCCTCTCCTTGTGGCGCCTGATTCGGAAGAGCATTAAAGGTAGCGTGCTGTGGTCCCGTGACTACGGCAGCGGTGATCCGGTTGGTGGGTGATGATGGAGTCTGAGCCGGCTGTGGCTGTCGCCTTGGTAGAGCAGTGATTGGCCGCTCGACCGCAGGAACGCTTCTACGTAGTAGGGCCGCACGCGCCCTTTGAGGTGTGATGACTTCCCACGTGAGGCCATTTGGGAATGCTTCAGGGCCGGGCGTGGCAGCTGCCATCGCCGCGGCCAGAGGCTGCGCGGAGCGTGGATTGGGCTTTTCGTGGTGCAATTGTTAGGCAAATGTATGTGGGATAAGGCTACTTTCTTAACAGCAGCGTGCCAAGAAAGTATGATGACAAAGGAAGGTGTCTAAGATTGGTAAGTAAGTAAGTATATTTTCCGTCCAGCGGCCTGAAGGCCGCTCAAGCCCCCTGTAGGGTACGGGACGTGCTGAGCTAAACTACCCAGAGCGACCACTGCTTCGAGTCTGAACAGTCCTCCCGCAAGTCCTCGTGGTCGCTACGCCGGAGGCAAAACCCCAGCCCTCCACGAGGCACTCTCCTACTCCGTAGGCATTCGCTAGAGCACGTCCCAGCGGACATCAATACAAAAAGTCTGCCCCAGTCCCCCAGCAGAAGGTCCTCGAGGCAGTCCATCCAGCATTTCGTATGCTCAAGGCTCTGTTGTCTGAACCAGCCTCCCGTCAGCGGGACGACTGGCGGATCTTGGTCAACCCTTGGTTTTGTCCGGTCAGAATTCTCTCGCACATCTCTGCCACGCCTCCAGCAACACACGCTGCTGTAGTCCATGCTCCAGTAACCAAGCGGTGGAAATGGCGGAGCGGCGGCGGCAGGGAAAAACCCTCGGAAGGAATCAGAGGCAGTCTGGCTGCTTGCCTTCAGGGAAAAACCTCCGCGACCAGCCACCGTTGTTTGGAAGATCAAGAGCTTCCAATACCCACGGCTCCCCGGTTCCGAAGGAGGCCGTGAGGTCCGAGTGGACGTGCTTGTCGAGACCAGCTTTTCAGAGGATTATGAACTCTCCAAAGGTGATCCTCTGTGCTGTTAGCGCTAAGATAGGCCAAAAGGGCAAAGCATGGTCGGTTGCCTGCAATTCCCCATCCCTGCTAGCAATCTGCTAACAGTACCTGGATTGGTGTCTAAGGTTGGTGATTGAAGAAGATTGGGCTATGCAGGGTAGGTGGCAGGGACTAGGGGCTTGTCGAGTTGCCTGGAGTTGCCGAAGGCCCAGTCACCCCACCACCTCCTCGACTGGGGGTCCCATCTTCAATCTTCCTGTTCCTCCTCCTCCTGCTCACGCTCCCGATTCATTCCCCATCAAAGGTGAACCCCAGTCGCGAGGCGAAGCAGGAAAGAAAGCCCACACTAAGCCAAGCGATCGTCGTGTCTCCAACTCGTCAAAAACTCTCCTCTCCCTTCAACGCAAACGCACCACTACCATTCAATGGTCCGCCCGGGTCCCCCAGCTGGCATGCTCCAACCGACGGAAGGGAAAGAAGCCCAGAACTCCACCGCCACCATCTCCACAATGCATCCGTTTGTTCTTCATTAAACCTGCATCGTTAGAAAGGGTGTGTGTCGACT
Source organism: Tolypothrix sp. FACHB-123 (assembly GCF_014697075.1). Lineage (GTDB taxonomy): Bacteria > Cyanobacteriota > Cyanobacteriia > Cyanobacteriales > Nostocaceae > Aulosira. Next base: position 15,305 of record NZ_JACJRE010000076.1, read on the forward strand.
ACTTTAGTCTCTCCCTTGCAGATGGTAGTGCCATCTCGCCTGCGCTTGACGTTGATGTCTTCCGTTGCTTTTCTTGTCTGCGTTTTGCGTGGCTTGAAGTCGCCGCCCCCTTCTCTACACGGACCTCGTGGGGGTGTGTGCGGCTTGCATATTGTATCTCTGCTTTCTTTTGTTCTTTATGCATGTGGTACCATCAGATCGACCATCTGGAGCAGGGATTGCAGCCCAACAGCGAACAATTATTGGAGAGCTCAGGTCCGGAATTGGCTCCGAAGCCTGAGGGGATGGCCCTGGATTCCGATAATCTGTTGACACAAGCCTGATCGCCACAGATGCTTTGGTCCTTGCTTTTGAGAGACCTACGATATCGATTCACCGGGGCAGCCGAGTGCCTTGCCGCTGCGAGAGACCCTGATTATTAGTCTCAACCTGTCATACGCGGGCAGGCATTTAGAGGGCCGATCGGGCTCGCATCTGTATTTTTCTTCGTGTTTCTTGCGGTCTTCGGCCAGTAGAGGAGGGATACAGAACGCGATGTCGGTGCTTCCTGCACCGCTACCGGGCTCTGGAGGCGGGTTCTTCGAAGATGCACTAGACCCTACGATCATGGCACCCGTTGATTCGGATGCCTTACTCGAGCTCACGGCTCCATCACTAGCGGTCACTTTTGACAAAGAGATTGTGGCTCTCGAGACTACCCAGGTTGTGCAGACAGCAGCCCAGACAGCAACATCGTCGACCAAGACAAAGAAACCTACTCAGCGCCGACGGACCCAAGCCAAAGGAAAAGCCACAGCAATTAATGTCGACAATACACAACAAAAAAAGACAATTAAGAAGACTGAAATCAAGAAGCAGACGAAAAGAGTGGCCAAGAAGCCACCTCCGCCCACAATCACTCAAGAACCTGAGGATGACGACGACTTTTCTGAGGAGCTGGCAGACACTGACGAGCTCTATTCCCTCAACCCCCAACGACACCTAGTGCTCGAACGTAACCGCGTTGCCGCTACAAAGTGTCGAAGACGCAAACGCAGCGAGGCCTCGATGTTGGCTTCAAGCGAGCAAGAGATAGAGGAAACGCATCGCTATCTATCTGCTACCGCTTCCGCGCTAAGGAACGAGGCCTACCTCTTGAAGACCAAGCTATTGGAGCATACCGACTGTAACTGCGTGCTGATCCAGAGATACATTGCTCACGAAGCGAAGAGGTCCGTGGACAGGATGACTGGCGTAGAGCCAGCTCCAGTATCAGGACAAAAACGGTTTAGGGAAGGGATGTCGACTTCGACACCAGAGGGGCCAGGATCAAGCTCTGCTAGCACGGTTGCTGAGTCGTCACATGCCCAGAGCCCTATGACGAGCATAACAGGGGAGGGTGTAACAACGCCCTGGCAAGAAGGATATGGGGATGGGAACAGTGCAATACCTGCACAGCTGCTGGAGGGGTATCAGGGGGGGGCTGCGATGATGCCTTTCAGCCACATGGCGCCCGGAACTCCAATGACTGGGTTCCCTACTCGGCCGATGGTTGACGTGAATGAAGCGGACTACCTACAGCAAGGTTTTACGAACAACATGATGTGGGATCCGGGGTGGCAAATTGGGTAATTGACTAGACTGGTATAAGATATGTGAAGAGCGTCGAGGCGTACCTCTTTGAAGATGTTGCATCCGGCGTTCGCGGCTTATGATAAGACGTCTACGAACGATGTCACCCTGGTCCGTTTTCTTAAGGCGTCCTAATATAACAGCGCTGTTGTGGCATCGACGACTGACCTACTTAAGAGTTCTGTGGGGTGCATCCTGTTGACAGGAAGCATGCTGATGCGAGGGCTGTGAGTGGTCCGACATCTCGCGCTTGGGCTCGAGTGACAGGGGCTTGATGTTTTCTCAGCTGGGTTGCATAAGTAGCTTCTCCGTTGGGGAATGTGCTATGTCGTTACGGCTGATAGTAGAAGCCGGAAGCATCAATAAAGTGTTGCGAAGATCACGCAATGTAACGGCTGTTTACAGATACGCACGCAGGGCATCCGGCCTCCGTGCTTGGATGGCCTAGGAGACCATTCCACTTCTGTATCTTTGTCCTTCCGTCCACAAGACTGATGCAAAGGCTTTCCATAATTCCTCCTCACACTTTTCAGCCAGCCCTTGACCTTGATCATCAAGAATCACGGGATGCAATGGCTGCCACTGAAGCTATCTTCTGCCTCGATTGTGATGAAAGCCCTCCAGTCGTCCGAGTATCTTTTGGCACGGGTCGAAAACGTTGGTTAATTATTATTCAAGGAGTCTCAGGCCGATTCTTTTTGTGGTTGAGAATACCCAACAATGGGACCGTAACCGCAGAGGCAACAAACGTTGGGAACTTGCTGATCCAATCCTCCTTGGCCATCGTCTTCACCTCGCCGTCAGGCTCGTAGGCGAGATACAGTTCCTGCTTCGGAGGTTCTGTCGGACGGGGACGGTTGGCGAACGGCCTCAGGGTCCGGGTGAGCCTGTCGGGGCTAAAGGCCGTCTCGATGCCTTCCCGAGGGCTGGCAGCTGCAGTCACAGAGGGCTTGAGATCATCGTCAACCAGAGGCACAGTTCGGCTGCTAGAGCATCTGATGACAGCCAAGGCATCAGTGCTGGCGACTAGCGAGAGCAGCGCAATGCTGCTCGTTGCCACAGTGAGCTTCATGGCGAAGGGTTGAGAAGGTCAGAGGTGGAAACGGGGAATACTCTGATATTGAGCTCGGAAATTGTAGTTGAAGGAGGAAGGAAAGCCCAAGGGAAGTTATTTCAGCAGGTAGCGTATTAGTATTCTAGTGATGAAAGCGCCACCGTCGAATCGGCCTCAACATTCTGACAGACTTGGAAGGTTTCACTGGAAGTAGGTTCCGAGCGGAGCAGTGTAGCTGAAGCTTGTGCTCTTATTGGTGTTGCTCCCAGGAGAGCCTGTGACTTTTTATCACCATTTTCTCACTGCCAATGGCTTCTGAGTAAATCTCGATCCTGTAAGATATGGTAGGAGCCACGTAAGACGTTAGTGTACCATGATCCCTGTGCTTGATGCCGTAATGATCCAGCACGCTTGTCGTGGAGTTCCTGTCAACCTGCAATGACGGAGTCCTTCCTCAAATAAACCAAGGAACAGGAGTGTCACAGTTCACCAGATCTGCCCACGACAGAGAAAAACGCTGAGCGTGAGGGTCTCGTCCAGTGTTACCTCTAGCATCGGCCCTCAGGTCGACCTGCTTCCAGAAAGCTTCCACAATTCCTCTCATAACCCTCACATTCCCAATGCCCCTTGACACATCCATCTTGTCAAGCACTCGCAGAACTCTCACCCTTACATTGTCATCTATCGCCTCGCAGGCAATGATAAACAAAGGCCATGGACACGTGGCCACCTCCAGTCTATCAAGTGCCTCTAGAGCGAGGGAGAGTATGGCTGGTCGGACCGTATTGTCATCGTGGGATGGCACGACTTCAAGAAGGTATAAATGTGCCGCCAAGCGGTACAGCTCGGCGGTGGAGAGAATTTGTATGCGTCGAAGAGGGGTGATTGCAGACTCCTCTTCGGGATGGATGTGCTGTCTCAGTGAGTTTAATTGATGTTCAAGAATAAGTCTTTGTGAGGTTAATTGGTCGTGAAACCCTTCTCGCGTGTCTTTCTGTCGCAGTATCGAAGCTCGCATGCGGTTGACTCGATGGATGATCTCGATCACTCCAGTTGAACAGCCCAAAGAGCCGACAATCTGGTATGTCAGTGCATCGCGCTCTAGAGACGTATTTGCGTTTCGCCGAACTCACGATGGTCTTGTTCCCTTCAGCTCCTTCCAGGAGCTGGAGCAAATCTAACTCTTGTGGGTTCTCTCTCAGAGGCTGCGTAAAGCAGGCCAGGACCTCGTGGTAAAGGAACCATGTCAGCAAGAAGCTGGATTTAAACCGCGGACTGTGACTAGCAGCGAGTCGTTGAAGCATAAACCGCGCGCCATTAAGATGCATGTGCCAGTTCCCTTCTGCCTCATCGAAAACCTTGTTATGATATCAACAAAGCTGTCCGAACACCAGAATAAGGTCAGCTTCCAACTCACGCTATACACACATAGCATCATGGATGCTGCTATTTGTGTATCTATCATGTCGGTTTGATTTCGATCGGAGTTGTACAGCCCATTGCCCAATGGTGCACCACCTATGCGGAGGGACTCGACGAGGCTTCTGACGGCGTTGAGCTTGTAGGGCAACGCAGCCTGAGTTCCGAAGTGATGATATGCAGAGACTGCAAGCATAGCGTTGAATAGCGACATGGAAGCCTGGTCTCTGGCTGAAAGTGCCATGGGGAGCAGCTCGGAGCGAAAACCATTTGGAACCTGGGTGGTTGATATCATGGCTGATATCCTTCTTTCGTCTGCCTCAAGTCAGTTCGTGTCCTAATGTTCCGGATCTCATGTCCTTGACTTACAGTATGAAAGCAACGAAGCCTCTTGACCCAGGATCGCTTGGTGCAAACACAGGCTTCTTCGTGGCGCCGGAAGCATAGGGCTCGAGACTAGACGGCTCGGATTCTGGTTGTCTATCGACAGAATGATGTCTTCGCTCGTGACGTTCAAGAACTGAGTTCCGTAGTGACGAGGCCAAGCAGCCTCTGCGGATGGAGAAGCAGGTGAATGAACCAGCTCCCCAAGCTTCCGGCGCCCGTCTGGCTGGTCGGGCCATGTGAGGCGAATGTTGTATCCTTCACATTCGCGACCTGAACGTTCGCAGTTGGCGCAAGATGGGAGAGATCTGTCGCATCCGATCTTTCTTTCTATTGATTTTGCACCTTGGTTAGCAACGGCCGGCGTTGGTGTTACTGGCTCTCGACAGAATCATGTGCTGCACTTGATTCACCACATGTTATTGTTCGGAATCAACAGAGATCGTGGATGAACGCGACCATCTGTCAACGAAGAATTGCACTTACTCTTACACGTCCAGCAGCTCTGTCGAGCCGTACCTTTTTCCATATTTCCCTCGGCCCCGTAAGATGATCTGCCAAGATGAATATGCTCCGCCAATTCTCTACCTATGACAGGGGAGCTGGCAAGCCACTACAGTCACCGCAATGCATGTTGTCGTCCACGACGTTACCAACGGCAGGTCTTGCCAATGGTGAAGAAGTTGGTGGATAGTAGAGGTCCGGAGCGTCGTCCGTCTGTGGGGACAAAGGGTCGAAGGTTGTAGGAGATAGTGCTGGTGACAGGGTACGAGTTCTGCCTTGGCCGGTTTTGTACTGGTAGATGGATCCACGGTCCTCGGAACTCGAAAGCGAGTCTGTAAGCGCGTCCCTCGAGCCGTTCTTGTAAGTCCTAGTAAAAGCGCATCGGAGATTAGCGGATCGAGCGGCATTTGCTGCGAATGCTTAGCAACAAGCCTTCAACTATCGCTGGAACTCGTTCTTGGCTTGAGATGTTGACCTCACGTAGTACCAGACTAAGCACCAGATGCTGAAACCATGTACCCTGTTCAATCATCTCTATCTACTCATCTCAACTACCGGTCAAGATCTCTCAGACCTGGATCCCTGACAGTCAGAGCTTCAGCTGCCCAGGCCTCGCGGATGATCTGCCTTGCATAACAAGCGGCCAATACCGACACCGACGTATCCAACAGAGCTGACTCATTGGGGGATTATGTATTCTTGCGAGTTGGTTGGCATCTTATCATTCTTACAGGTCCCCCCTGCCCCACCGGGCTGGGTGTGGCGTGGACGCCTCGCCAGTATTGGGTTAGATCGTCGGCCAAGTGGAGCAGTTGGCTCTCTTGTCATCCTTGACACTGGAAAGGGAGACCGCGGAGATGGCATCTGCATGTACAGACCATGTCCGCTCAACGGGGGATCATGATCATCAGGGATTACTTGTGCCACATTCATTGCCTTGTTGATTGCTGTACAAGCACGCAGGGCGGAGTGCGTTTAATGTTGCATAAAGGGATAGCGCTCGCAAACTGGACCTCCTCCGGAATGGACGCCTGGCGCGATGTTTCCATCAGGTTGCGTGCCGGATTTCTCGTCCACGGACTTAGCCGTGCTAAGGTGGCCATGGGGGCTGTGGTTGCCCAGCACCAGGGATGATGGGATAACAATACTGACAAGAGCATCTGCCGTGTTGGCGATGCAGACATTTCCTAATCATTTCATCTAGTAGCAAATGCCTCGGGTTTCTGGGGAGGCTTGGGAAGGGGACACTACAAGATTGCACTGAGCAGGCTAAATGGTATGACATGGGGTCATGGTGGCAATTGTGGCTGAACGACTAAGCGAGACACGTCCGACATCACAGCTCTGGAGGAAATGCAGGGGTTGTGTTTAGTTCGAAAGAGCGCAAACGACTTTGATTCGCTGCGTCGGCTAACTCCCATGGCGCCCATGCATTGAAACGGGATAGAGCCGAGAGCCTTGACCGGATTACCGTCCCTGTACCTTGCTTTGAAGATCATTTAGGCCCGACTACACACTAGGGGGAAGTCGTAATTCAAGCTCTGCCGGGCTATGAGACCCAGGTGAGCACAAGATCTCCTATGCAATGCAGAATGCGCGCCACCATGATGACAGCCCCCCTGATCACCGATGTAAGCGGAAACTTGAGTCAGGATGGCTTTAATTCTGCATGGATTGTATGTCAAGGCAACCTGTACCAAACAACTATCAGATTTGGGGAAATTTTCCCCAGCTGTCAGAATGTGGCTTCGGCATCGCCGATCGGACCTAGTGCACTATCCGCTGTTCCGGTTGGGACAAAAGCTATGAAAATCTGGGTTTCGAGTCAACCACCTTTGAATCAGCCTTCAGACAAACTGTGACGCGGGAACTAAATTGGAAATGACGGCGAAAGGTCCGAGCTTCGGCCGATCCGGCGATGGCTTATTTTGCATTGTGCGATCTTTTCTAGGCGAAGTAGCATGATTTGAGAAGACGTGAATTGTGATTACTGTAGGGTGCGGACAAAGATATTGCTGCCGATTTTCTAAGGTGAGAGATGTGCCTTTGTGTAATAACGCCAGAGTCGAGATTATGTTTTACATCCTCATCGTCACTGATGGATCAATCGGCGCTGTTGGCATGCCCTGACTCCATGGCTGTGTTTGACCACCACCAGCCGGCCATCCAAACTCCGACATATCGTCCCATGCCCAGTCCGTCATCCAGTCCATCCCGTCGCTGTTACCGCTCCATCCTCCAAGTGCTTGGATTAAAGCAGCAGCCCGGGTAAAGCAGCAGCCTGTGTAAAGCAGGCTGGCTTCTAGGTGATGCCGTATATGTCATAACTGCCGCCCGCTGCTGATGCCCACAACAAGCTTCAATTGCTATTTACGGCGCAAGGGAAATATCCATGCCGTCAGAATAGACCACAAGGATGCTGTGTGCGGGTGTCATCTTCCGGATCCCGTGGCTTGCCCCACGTCCCTTGCTGTGGGGAGCTTGGCGTTGAGGATTCGGGCATCAACAAAGGCAAAAGCGTAAGTAGTCGAGATAGCTAGGATGGGCTAGGTACTCTAATAAGTGTGTTTCTGCTTTCTGTTTCGCAGGATTTTGAATGCGACTAACCTCCTGACGATGCATGAAGCACCCATCAGGCGGTGCTGGTTGGGCGTGGTTGGGACCAGGCTCCCTCTGACCTCCCTACCGCTGCCGACACTCCCCAATCTTGCGCTTTGCTACTACTCCCCAATTTCTGTGCAGAACATCTGACCAGTAGCCCTTTCCTCGCAGGATTTGGGAAGCAGTAGCAACATGAAGCTTGGCGTTAAGCGCAGCCCCGTGTCGTTAGGCGCCGCGTAGGGACCAGCTCCCTGACGGGAATGGCTACTGGTCAGCCGGTCACAGCACCGAAGAACGGGGAGCCTGGTCTCAACCTCCATACTACTCCCGCGGTACCCTCGGGAAGCTTGAACGTTACTATTACTCTCTTGCTACACGCCAACGAGAGGCATATCGTCTTGTACGATGTTACGCAATTATCACCAATGCCGCGCCATGACCCAGCAAGGCGAGCATCCCGCTGATCGACTCTCAGTCTTTACAATCGCTAGTGAAAAAGCTGTCAGGCACTATAGCCCGGCAGAAGCCAGGTTGTGAGCTCTGCATAAACGAGTGGGCCCTCAAGACCAAGTCCATTTTGTTATGTTCTATCTTCGGGAGGGCTGGAAACGGCCACAGGCCTGCTCCTTGCTCCTTTTCCCTGGCGAAAAAGGGAGGAGATGAAGTAGAAGCAGAGACCCGGCTTTGGGCAGCCTCACCGCCGCTTCCGGTTGGCTTGCGACCTGGTCTTTGCAGCCCGAGTTCTCTCGCCCGTGCCTCGCTGTCGACGGAGACTGAAAGCACGAACGGAACCCAGCGACAGCGACCACGCATTCAAGTCAGAAGATATGCCGGCAGTCTTGCCAGGATTTCTCCTTGTCGACCTTCTGGCGATCATAGTGTAACCGCGGACATATGCCTAGACGCTTAGAGCTGTCGCTAGGTTCGCAAAGAATCTTCTCATACAAAGCACGTGAGATCAGTAGAAAGGGTGGAAAGAATCGAGGACAGCAGTTAGCCTGACCCCAGATTGGAGCGGCTGCACCATGATTCGACATAATTCATCCTCACTAAGAGATCCCTTATGTCTAAAGTCCACTGGGTAGATGGTGTTGCCGTGTCTGTCTGCTTTGCCCACGTCAAGATCTTTGGACTGCCTAGCATGGCCTGCATTCGTTAGCTCCAAGACGGTGATGGAGATGGTACATGTCATGTACCTGAGTAGTAAAAGAAAAGTGAGTCATTCGGCTGGGCAGTCTTGACTAGCCAATGCATCGCTCGTAGGATGTTCTCTTTTGTTGGTATGCTCAGCTGCCGTTGTTGATCGTCGGTCAGCATAACCACATCCTCGCGTTTATATCCAAAGTGTTCATTGAGATAGGCGGCCATGTTTCGAACATCGTTGATGCATCCGCGCAATTGGCCGCGCTGACCAAAATAGTTGATGCCAATCAGCAGGGCTTTCTTCTGTCCTTGGCACTTGACATGTCGATAGGTCCAGCTCTGCTGCTGCTCATGGTCAATTGTGAAGTTGGCGACTACCTGTACTGCTATGGGGCTGTTGGATAAGTAACTTTGTCGCATGAACTTGAGTCTTACGATGCTGATTGCCATGTATTAGCCGATGACTGTGGATAGTCGATCCTTGTTGGACGTGAGGTTCCTGGCGCCAATCCTCTTAGTACCTCGGGTCAGCATACTACAGGCAAGCTTACCTCCAACGTCGCTGAGTGCCAATGAAGCTGTGGCTGGACGCAGAGCTGGCGTGGCACATCTGGCTGGAAATAATTGTATCTATGCTGATGTTGCTCATGCGGAAGCCTATGTGACCATATTAGCTTGTTGATTTGAACGCTGCGGACAACCGGGTATCTGGGTGCACCTTAAGTCATGGTACCGCTGCCGCCGTTCTGGTGGAGCGTCTGCGCACTGGCCGTCCCTGGATGGTAAACCAGGCATGTCATGTCCGACGAGAATACCGAAGAGTTAATGATCAGAATTACTGAAGTCGAGCTCGAGAAAACTTTTCAGTAAGCTAATACACTTCTGACTCTGAATGGGAAAGATCGCGAGCAAGAAGGCATAAACACGCCTGGGTGACGAGAACATTCATAGAGTCAAGGACCTCCACCCCTCTTTCTAAGAAAGGTTAACAGTCTCCTTGTGGCCTGCAGAGCGTTGCCGTACTTGCCGCTCTGCGCGTTGACCTCCGCCCCTCTTTCTAAGAGCAGGTTGACAGTCTCGTTATGGCCTAGAAATGAGGCCGCCTGCAGAGCATTGCTGTACTCGCAGCTCTGCGCCAGCGGTGGGCACACAAAACAGGGAGATGAAGCGATGTGAGAGCTTGCTCGAATTAGCAGGTGAACAGCGTGGATGTTATGTTAGGATGAAAGAAGTGTGGTCTGTCTCAGGTGATGCCTGCCGCAATGTTCCAATTCAGCTTCATTGGTGCGTTAGTTCGCACATTCCTTAGCGCAACCACAATTATCATGCTAGAGTGGTGTTTGACTAGCAAACTGCTCCCAGAGACAGAGCACCCATCGCTGTAGACCTCCTGTAGCGCTACTGGTGGGTATTGCGAAGGCAGACCGGCGATAAGGCATCGCCCAAATCGGAAGTGCCCTCCAGATCCATCGCCCTACTCGTTTAAAGGTCTCACCACTATTTGCTCAACAGAGGGCAGCGTAGATGTGGCGTCATAATGCCTGCTCACTTGCTGAAGGTATGGTCAAGCCTCCCGCAGCCGCCACCTCGCCAGCCCTACTTGCATGACATCCCTGTGCACATCTACTTCACGATTGTTGACGTAGAGCATGTCCAATTGGTATTCAGGCTCTGAAAACAGTTTTGAGACCTGCCCTGCTCACGAAGGACCAAATCGCAGTAGAACATTGACACACTGCGTCACTTGGGGTTGGGAGCGACATTGTTTTGGGTGTGGTGGCGTATCCGGCTGCAATCTGTTGGGTTTGGGATTGGGATTGGGTTCTAACTAAGCTATCTTGCTGAGGCTATTTTACATAAGAGATAATTTAAGAGGTAAATAGAGGTATAAAGAGAGATAAAGAGATTTAAGGAGATATAAGAAGATAGATAAGAGGAGAGATAAAAAGAGATAAAAAAAGGGATAGAGAGAGATAGAGAGAGGTAAAAAGAGATAAAAAGAGATAAAGAGAGATAAAGAGAGATAAGAAGATAGATAAGAGGAGAGATAAAAAGAGATAAAAAAAGGGATAGAGAGAGATAGAGAGAGGTAAAAAGAGATAAAAAGAGATACTAAGAGATGAAGAGAGGTAAAAAGAGATAAGAAGAGATAAAAAAGGCGAGAAAAGAGAGGTATTCCGTGTATAGATACATGGAATCTAGGCTATATCAAAGGGCAGAACGAAGAGATAGGTTAGTTGCGTAAGGGAATGTCTCGAGCGATCGAGGCAGCTGAAATAGCCCGTGTTTTCACAAGGGTATAGCTTATCTGGCCATCAAGCCAGGCAGCGGCAACAGAGCCTATCAGGCGCTGAAGGCCCTTGTAGGTTTGGGCTGTTTCCTTCTCCATCAGGCCGCCGGCTGATACGATCAGAGGTTTGAAACAATGGCCTAGGCCCTTGTATTTCCGCTGTTTTTCAGCCGCGGCCTCCTGCAGGGTAGCGGCTGCCTCTGTTCGGGCTGATTGTTTGTTTATAGCCACGATTTGCACATCGTAAAAGTAGCGTGTATTGCCGAGGGTAACGGCAAAATCAGCCCTAGGGGGAGCCTGTGGCACGGGGGCCTCAGGAGCCTGCCCAGGTATATGAGGCTCTAGCTCGAATTCCAGATCAGGCCGGCTAGTGAGTGTTTTTTCGAAGGCACGGGTGATCTGGTTGTGGCGAGCTAGCCACCTTCTGGAGGCTCCCTTGCAGAGGTCCTCGTGGCCCAGGGCAGCCTCTGCGGCGCAGTAGTTGCAGGGAGTCTCAGGAGGCCGTACGGGCAAGAGGAGCCTGGCTCGAAGAGCTTCAGTTGCCTCGGGGTCTGTGAATGTGATCCCTTTAGCCGTAGGCAGCGTATTCAGCCACCTGCGGCCAAGATAACTGCTGTTTTCCTGCCAGGCACGGTGCTGCGGCTGATCCAGGGCCTGATCGAGTAATTGGAGGCGTTGCAGGGTAACTGATTGGAATGCCTGCTGGGCAGTTTGATCAGGGGGCCCGGGGTCAGGGGAGGCGTAGTTGGCGTTGGTACTGAAGATTCTGTACAGCTGGACTCTAGCCTCTGCCTGGGCTGCTGTGTAGAGAGGTATAGCGAGGTCTGTGTGGAGAGGCACTCCCAGGCCTCCCTCTCGAACTGGCAGGGCAATCAGCGAGCTGTTGATAGCTTCAGGGGCTCTATCGTAGCCTGTAGGTGCCCTGGAGGCTAGGGATTGGATAGCGTTGTGAATCAGGGCATCCGTTTTCTCCCAGAGGTCTTCCAGGCCCTCAGGCTCAAGTTGGCGTAAGAGGTGGCGTAATAGCAGCTGAATCGAGCCCCTGAGGAGTAAGAGGGCATGCTGTTTAGGCAGGGCTTTCAGGGCATCCAGGGCCTCCTCCAGGGCGTTGATTTTGCCCTGCAGGAATTGCCGGCGTGCTGAAACTGGCCCAATTAGCGTGCCCAAGGCTTTGAGGCCCTGCGTCTTCAGGGAGGCTACGGGGTATTCAGAGCTCTTGGTGAGGTTCAGGGTAACTGGGCTGCCGGCAAGGACCTCTGTGGCAGCCTGTAACGGGCTCTCTGGGCCCTTGTTCAGCAGGTAGATGTCGTCGAAATACGCTATAATCAGCGCCTGCGGCAGGGTCTCTTGGAGAGCCTCCAGGGTAGGTCGGATCGCGAGGGAGAAGAGGAAGCCAGCGAGAGGATCTCCCTGCCGCACGCCTTCAGCAGAGGCTACGGCGGTTCCGTCAGCTGTAATCAGAAGGCCAGGCCTTCCGTACGCCCACTCAGCGGCTCTGTAAAAGCCCGGAGCGTAGCGAGCTATAGCGGCTGCCACAGCTGTTCGAGGCATTGTATTGAAGGCGTTGGAGAGGTCCAGGGAGGCGATGGTGTGTATTTCAGAGGCGTTCGGGCCTGAAATCACCTCCTGGAGCAGTGTTATAGCAGGCTCGACGCCGCCTGGATTTCCCACGCCTAGCTGGTTCGGCAGTAGCATTCCAGGCTGGAAATTAGTTGCCAGCAGAGCCTTCAGGGCGACGCGATAGAGGATGTCCCCTACGGCTATAGGGCGTACGCCTCCATCAGGCTTCTGTAGGCCAACCAGCCTGGCGGCACACAGAAGGTCAGCGCCGGGAGCAGTGCCCTGTCGTATCATATCGGCCAGTAGGCGTAAGGCGCTGAGGATGGAGGCGTCGGGAGCCGAGGTCGCGATTTCCAGCAGGCCCCTGGTCCAGCCACTGAGGCCAGGGGCTTTTTCCTTGCCTATAGAGGTAATTGCAGCTGAAATTGCCTCTTTTGTCACAGGTTGGCCAGGCCGGGGCCTGCTGCGTGCCTTGAAAGGCTCAGGGGCACCTACGGGGTGTTTTGCCCTGAGGGCTGCCCTGGTTCGGGCTGTGTTGGGTGCCGTAGGTGCCGGATCCAGCAAGGTTCGGGAGGCCTTGCCGAGGAATCCTCTCTCGAGTAATTGGGCGGCGCGTTTTGCGGGATCTTGTTGGCCTGTGTAGGGTAGGTCGGTTTGATCCTCTGGGGGAGGAGGTATTGTTCGAGGGAAGGCACGCAGGGTAGGGGCGAAGTTGCCTTTCAAGAGGGCAATTCCAAGGACCCGGGGTAATAAGAGAAGGTGTAGAAGGTGGTTTGCTGTAGGTGCCCTGAGAAAGGCATCTGCAGCGCGTTTTGCAGCCTCTGAAAACAGCCTAGCCTGCCTTGCGTGGAGGCGTTCCTCTGGTATTGGCACCTTTGAGTAGGCAATCAGGGCCCGGATAGAGGATTTCTCCAGCAGGGGTTTCAGGGCTTTTTGGTGCTGTAATTCAAGCTCATCCGGCGGGCTCAGCGATGATTGGGAGGGCTCAGAGGGTAAAAAAGGCCCTGTTTTCTCAGGGAGCTGGCCCTGGCCAGATGGGGGCGTCGGGGCTTCGTCAGAGGCTTCCGAGCCTGTTTCGGGGACCTCAAGAGACTGCGGCGGTTCTTCTAGGCTCTGGAAGGCGCCGAGGCCTCTGGGAGAGGGCAGAGGTGCAGGGCAATCAGCTGCAGCCGTAATAAGGTCTCTGATGGAGGGAAGAGAGTCTATTGAGCCCACTGAAGATTCCGTACAGGCTCTGCTTCGGGGTCTTGGTTCAGAGGGCTCAGGGGCCTGTTCCTCAGCCAGGGCGAAATACTGGCTTGTAAATTGGGCCCGTACGGCACGCTGATCAGGAGAGATGGATCTACGGCGTTTCCGTTGGGCGGATGGAGCCCAAAGGCTACCCTGCAGTCCGTGAGATCGAGAGGGAGAGTCTTGGTCAGCCTGGGGGGATTGGTGCAGGGTGTGCCGTGGGCTCTCTGGTTGTGTGGGGAGCTTTTGGATGGCCTGAAGGTCCGGGCTGAAGGTATTGGCACGGGGGGCGGGCGTGGCTGATCCAGGTGGCTGTGTTCGGATTCGGAGCCCTGTAGAGATCCTGTGGGCTCCTGTGATGCCGTGTATCTTGGCCATGTGTGCGGCGGCGCCGTGGGCGCTTCGGCAAGCCGTGCCGCACTCTGGGCAGGGAACCAAGCCAATTGGCTGTAGCTGCAAGGTTGTAAAGGCCGTGGTTGGGTGCTTTTTCCTTATGTGGTCAAGGATATCTTTGTAGCTGGCCTTGCAGCTGGGGCACTGATGTGTTGCCATGCTGCGTTTAGAGGCCTTGAAGGTATAAAGAGAAGAGAGACCTTGGAGGCCTTGAAGGTATAAAGAAAAGAGAAACCTTGGAGGCCTTGAAGGTATAAAGAGAAGAGAGACCTTGGAGGCCTTGAAGGTATAAAGAGAAGAGAGACCTTGGAGGCCTTGAAGGTATAGAGAGAAGAGAGACCTTGGAGGCTTTGAAGGTATAGAGAGAAAAGAGAGTATTAAGAGAGCTTGAAGATATAGAGGGAAAAGAGAGTGTTGAGAGACCTTAGAGGCCTTGAAGGTATAGAGAGAAAAGAGAGTAACCAGAGACCTTAAAGATATAGAGGGAAAAGAGAGTGTTGAGAGACCTTAGAGGCCTTGAAGGTATAAAAGAGAGTATTGAGAGACCTTGAAGATATAAAGGGAAAAGAGAGTGTTGAGAGACCTTGGAGGCCTTGAAGGTATAAAAGAGAGTATTAAGAGAGATAGTTTAAGAGAGGTTGAGAGAGGAAAATGGCTTGATTTATAGATGAAAGTAAATGGAAATGGCTTCTCTTACCGACCTTACTTGCCGATCTTAACTCTGCCCCTGACTAGGGACCCTGACTTAACCCCTAACTAGGGACCCTAACTCTACCCCTAACTAGGACTCTTAGCTTTACTCCTGACCAGGAACCCTGGCTAACCTTATATAAGTTCACTTTAACAAGGCCCAGCGTATTCAAACAAGGCTTAACCCAAAGACATGAATACTATTCTAAAGCTCTAAAAAAGCAGTTTTATATGATATTAATATTGCCTTTATAGCTTAACTCTTAGGGTTAGGGTTCAGTTCAATGAGAGGCCTTTGCTTTTTAGAAGGGAAAAATAGCTATATTAGAGGCATTGTAGATTAAAATAAACACCCTTAAGGAACCCAAGATCAGTAAAGATATACTATAGCACAATAGTATTATATTATGTCTTTTTTAACCCTAAGGTTTTTAAAGGTCTAGGATTCAATTTCTGTTCAAGTAATTTTTTTTAGATTAAGTATATATTCTTATAAAATAGCTTATAATTAGCTGATTATTATTTAACCCTAACCCTTTTTACTATAACCCAAGGGAAAACCTCTTCAATAAATATATTTAACTTTACGCTACCCTATACCTAACTTTGACCCTAACATAACCCTAACTTCCAGCCTAAAGTATAGATTAGGGGCTGATATTAGGGCCATAGTTAGGGTCATACTTAGGGCTAAAAAAAGCAGCTGAAATTGACCCAGACCCAGACCCGAACCCAAACTACAGACCCAAACCCGAACCCAAACTACAGACCCTAACTCAAAAGTGTGTCTCTATATAGAGACACGAAATTGTTAAATTTCCTATAGAGGGAAAATTAGGGTTAGAAGTTAGGGTCATAGTTAGGGCTAGAAAAAGCAGCTGAAATTGACCCAGACCCAGACCCGAACCCAAACTACAGACCCTAACTCAAGAGTGTGTCTCTATATAGAGACACGAATTTCTTGAATTTCCTATAGAAGGCACAATAGTAATCCGAGGCTGCCAGAGGCAGCCTTTCGGAAGAGATTCAGTTACGGCCTACGGCCGTAAAAGATACAGTTGCAGCCTACGGCTGCAATAGATACAGGGACCCTCTGGGTCCGGCCCCCTACAGGGTAGCCCTTCGGGCTTTGGGCCGGACCATCGGGTCTGGGTCAGGGTCTGGGTCGGAAGATAGGGTTTGGGTCAGGGGCTGTGGTTAGGGTGTCAGTTAGGGCCGGAGGATAGGGTGAGATACCGGGTTAGGGTTAGTGGTTAGGGTTAGGGTTAGGGTTAGGGTTAGGGTTAGGGTTAGGGTTAGGGTTAGGGTTAGGGTTAGGGTTAGGGTTAGGGTTAGGGTTAGGGTTAGGGTTAGGGTTAGGGTTAGGGTTAGGGTTAGGGTTA
>NZ_JACJRE010000077.1 GCF_014697075.1 Tolypothrix sp. FACHB-123
TATCAATTCCAATTCCTTTGAAATTAGCGATCGCTTGTGGGTGAAAAATCATCTTGACCCTGATGAGGAAAAACTACGGGTTTCAAGTTAGACGAGGTTTATATACTGATGCTTACACTTTTGAAGCTTTAAAGCCTCCCGCAAAAACATCGTGTTTAACCTTTCGTGTTCAGATGGACTTAGGGAATTGAGCAAGTCATCGTTTAAGGATTTAATAACTAAGCGATCGCCATTTTTATTTTTTACCAAATAAGTGATGCCAAAGCGCCCCCTTCCTAATTCCCTTTCAATCGTATATTTACCACCTTGCAATTGATAGCCAGCTACCCAAGCCATCGTGAAAACTCCCAAAATACATAGATTAATTTTCACATAACAGACTCTTGAAAGCTTGAGTTAGTTTCTTCTCAGAAGTCCGTAGACGCACAGCCGCTTGTCAGCAGATATCGCTCTTTTCTTCGCCCAATTGCTAAACTAAAAAACAACCCTTACCCCTGCAAAGGTAGTATTATGACCACAGGAAAGGGTTTTCAGCTTCGCAATAGCCGCTTTGGATACTAAAATAGCCGTTTTGGATACTACAATAGCCACTTCGGATACTACAATAGCCGCTTCGGACAAGACAATAGCCGCTTCGGACAAGACAATAGCCACTTCGGACAAGACAATAGCCACTTCGGACAAGACAATAGCCGCTTTGGACAAGACAATAGCCACTTCGGACAAGACAATAGCCGCTTCGGATACTACAATAGCCACTTCGGATACTACAATAGCCACTTCGGACAAGACAATAGCCACTTCGGACAAGACAATAGCCACTTCGGCGATCGCAATAACTAACACCTAAGTAGCCCGAAGCTACGCTTTCCCACAGTGACAGTTTATGGGGTTGCTGATTATCGCGACAGGAAGATGCGATACCTTCGGTGGGCTTCGCCAACGCGTCAACAAGCTAATAATGTAATTAGATTCTCAGCTATACAGCTAAAATTCAGCTAACTATTGATTATTAACTATTGACCTAATTTAGATTAATGTCACAAAATCCCTTCTATGTTGGTGGCCCGGTACCTCCAGATTACTTTTTCGGGCGTAATTCTGAAGTAAGAACCGCTTTCGATCAAATTTCTCGCCGCGCTCACCTGGCTATCTATGGTAGTCCTGGTATGGGTAAGTCTTCCCTCTTGAGATACTTAGCTTCACCTGTAGTTTGGCAAGCGCGGGGACGAGATGCAACTAAAGCATTCATCATTTCTATTAACTGTACGGGGATAAGTCCTTTCACCCCCTCTGGTTTCTGGCGCGAAATCCTTAGTTTGTTGCAAGATGAAGCTGAAGGTGACGAAGCACTCCAAACTGAGATTAAGCAGTTATTAAAGGAAGATAAGGTAGAAAAAGGCGATTTGCGGCGGATGCTGCGGAAAATTGGGCAGCGTGAAAAGTTCTTGTTACTGTTATTAGATGATTATGATGCAGCCCTTCACCCCAATGACCAATACACGGAAACGCAAATGCTCACTTTCTTGAGCGAGTTCCGCGATTTAGCAGTTCACAGTAATGAAGGTAAATATCTCTCAACTATTGTTACCACCTTTCGCCGCCTCAATGAACTAGGGCCGACTATTACCCCTGGTGGTTCACCTTGGTATAACCATTATCTTTTCCGTCTCCTGAGACCATTACCTCTGAATGAAGTTAATGCTAGGCTGAACATACCCATTCCTAGTAACTTAAGAGCAGGTGTTTTAGATATCATTGATGGACATCCAGCACTACTGCAAAATGCTGGTTATCTACTCTATGACAGTATCCAAGCTGGACAAACTCCTAATCTGCAAACTTTTACCCGAGATTTTGAAAGCGCTACGGAGCAATATTTCCGCGATACCTGGAGATTTTCTACAGAAGAAGAGCAGATTTTGTTAATGTTAATTGCACTGGTAAGACTGCAAGGGCGTTTAAATAGAAACACACGCTATGCTTTAGGGGATATTGATTTAGTTTTTAGCCAAAGGAGCCGAGAATTAATTGATTTGGAGGAAAGGGGTGTAATTCTGCGGACATTTGAAGAAGGTAAAAGCGTTTACGTTTTTAATTCATCGATGATGGAATGGTGGGTGATTCAAGAAATTTACCATACCAATGAAGCGCAACTAGAAGGAAGGGAGAAAGTATTTCTCAATTTGATGAGCCGAGAACAAGCGAATACAGTTAAAAAAGCGATCGCTTGGGTATGGCAACATCAAGATATAGTCCAGTCTTTAGTATGGATTGTGCGTAAACTGGGGGGCGATCCTACTTGAGAAGTAATTGTCACCTGTCTTATGCTTAAGTTACAGACTGATCTACTTCCTCTGGGGAGGGTTTGGCGAGAATGGTGTCTGCAAGCGATTGGGAAGATAATCCTTACATTATTGGTCGCCCAATTTACGAACCAGAGTTATTTTTTGGCCGTGAAGATTTATTTAATTTTATCCACGATAATCTCAATAAACGGGCACAGGTAATTTTACTGCATGGTCAGCGCCGAATTGGCAAGTCTTCTGTACTGTCGCAAATTCCTAACTTTATTAAGTTAGAGCAATTCTTGTTTGTACCTTTGTCTTTAGAAGGTAAAAGTCAAAAGCCTTTGAGTGAAGTTCTTCATGAATTAGGCAGAGATATTATTGATTATCTCGAATTATCTCAACGCCAAGTTTTGCTGCCAACAAAAACTGATTTAGCAGAAGATGCGCAACTATTTTTCAATAATTTCTTACCGCAAATTTATCAAGTAATCAAAGGTAAGAATTTAGTTCTTTTGCTGGATGAATTTGATGTTTTAGGTGATTCTGAGGAAGATTCAGCCGTTTCTCACTTTTTTCCTTGTCTTCAATCAGTTGTTTATTGGCACAAAGAACTTTATATTATTCCAGTCGTGGGAAGACAATTAGATGATATGCCTAACTTACTCAGTTTATTTAGGCAAGCTCCCCATCGTGAAATTGGTTTGCTAGATAGACACAGTGCAGAAAGGCTAATTGTGAAACCTGCTGCGGGAATTCTCAGATATGAAACTGATGCAATTGATGCAATTTTGCAACTATCAGCCGGACATCCTTATTTTACACAAGTTGTTTGTTTCGCCCTATTTTCTCAAGCTAGGGATGAGCAACGCTGGCTGGTAAATCGCCAAGATGTAGAAAATATTATCGACTCAGCGATTGAAATTGGCGAAGCTGGTTTAGCATGGTTCCGCGATGGCTTACCAATTGCAGAAAGAGTGGTGTTTTCCGCCGCAGCCCAAGCGCAACAGCAAACAAATGCGGTAGTTAAAGGCGAACCTTTAACGCATTTGGTACAGTGTGGTGTGGTGTTAACTGAGCCATTTCATACAGCAGAGGAACGCTTGCTAGAATGGGGATTTTTCAAGCAATTAGGAACGTCTGGACTACCAGAGTTATATTATTTGAATAATTACAAAGTTACCGTTGAGTTAGTTCGGCGTTGGCTAATTAAGCGGTATCCATTGCGCAGAGAAATTTGGGAATTAGCTAAACTTGATTCACAAAGCGATCGCATTTATCAACAAGCAACAAAATTATATCAAAATAATCATATAGAAAACGCGCTAAAGCTATACGAACAAGTATTGCAGATTAACCCCAATCACTTTGATGCACTATTTCGACTGGCGGAAGTATGCATAGATGTGAAAGATTTTGACGCCGCTGTAGAACTTTATGCAAGAGCTTATAAAGTCGATCCAATCCGTAATAAAGAAGGATTTGTGCAAGCTTTGCTCAGTTATGGACAAGAATTAATGGAGCAAGATAGATTTGAAGCAGCTAAAGAACAATTCCGTCAAGCGTTAATTCTTCAGCCTGATAATATAGTGATTCAAGCAGCTTTAGTTGCAGCGCAAGAAGAAACAAAAATTTCTCGCAGTGGTGAGAGATTTGTGATTACTAATGGTAAATATGTAGAAAAGGTAAGTGATGCAATAATTATTAGTCATCCCATTAATATTGGCGAGCAAAGTATTTACATTAATCAAGGTATTGATTTAGGCGAGGTGACAGTTACTGATGCTACTTATTTAGTGAATAATAGTATTGCCCAATTGCAAACTTTAGATGTACCAGAAGCTATGAGATTGGCGAATTTACTCCAACAGTTGCAAACAGAAATCGTCACAAATAGAGAGTTAGAACCAGAAGATAAAGCAGAAGCTTTAGAGCAGGTAATTGCATTAGCTGAAGCTGGAAAATATCCAGAGGAAGGAAGAATGCGACGGATAGCTAGAACTTCTCTGAAGATTTTGATAGGTACGCTTGCAGGTTTACCTAGTTCGGCAACTTTAGTAAGAACTGCTAATCAATTATTACCTGCAATATCTAAGTTATTAAATTTGAATTTGTAAGATTTTTTTCCTCACGCAGATGCTCCGAGGAGAAAGGAAAAGTTTTTGGCGTTTTTTTGTGGATTGATAAAACTTTACCGTTTTTTATTTGCTTCCGGGCCTATATTAGCTATATCGTAACCATTGGGATAACTACGAATAGGATGATCTATAAAGAAATATGGCTGATTTCGCGGTGGGAAGAGACGTAATAATCTCGCCCGGATTTTCAGGAGATTTGCTAAAAGCGATCGCAAAAATGGGGTAGGATATTCAAACCCAAAAGCATCGAGCATAGTTTCATCAAGTAAGGCATAAACTAAAGGCTTTAAAGTAAAACTCATCCATCCGGGAAACCAACTCAAAAATAAATCGCGGGTGGCTTCGCCTATAAGTTTATTGGTTGGTGAATAACGAAAGTTAGCTTTTTCGTAGTCGTGGTGATATTGTGCAAATTCTTCATAGGTTTCCGGGATATTTTGGATATCCATCCGCTTACCTACTTCCCGCCAAAAGTAAAAAGCTGCTAATTTTTCTTGTTCGCACATTAAGCGCCAACCAAAACTCTCATTCCAGTAAATTGGAACGTAAATAAAGGTAGAGAGTACATAAAGAAAATCAGCATTATCAATTTTAAAGCGTCCGTGGATCGCATTCATGCGTTGCATTGCTGCTTTACCGCGATCGCTATCGTAACCCCATTTGCCAATTTCCCCAACAATTATACCTGTATCGTCGTAGCGTTTTTGCGGACGGCGATAAAATTCCCCTGTCTTATCCAATAATTTAGAAATGCTGGGAATACAATAAGTTCGCATTAACGCCACTTCCAGCGCTCTTGTCATCTCCCAAGGAAATTCGTAACCAATCATGAGATTATAAATCTGGCAATGATCTCTGAGAGGATCGAGTGTTTGAATCAGATGGAGATTTTTGTAGCGCTTAAAAAGCATCTGAGATTTTCCTTGCGCTCAAGCAAATAAATCTCAATGATTATACCAGATTTTTCCTCTAAGGGTGGGGTTTCCCTACCCTTTAATGATGCGTTGTTTTATTGATTAACCTCCAACAAACGAGAAGCTTGGAACCGTTCCATCCACTTTTCTAAATAAACTTGATTCGCTTTTTGTTCTGATGGATCTTCACTATCTAAAGGATAAGGCATCAATCCTAAAATCGCGGCTGTAGTGACGCAGAACATCGATTTTTGGAAGGTAATACAAATTTGTACTCGCAAATCATCTTCACCACGAGGATTGCGGCGATATACTTCATGCAAATATTCTGGTAGATAATGCCGCATATCTTGCATTAATAAAGTGGGAGGAATACCAGCACTACCAATAGGTAAAGGATCGGCATATAATGCACCATATTGAAAGCGTGCTTGATCTGGGGGAATTTGATATGCTTGAGCATTGTATGTCACTGTTCCAGAAAAAGGAGTTCCCCGAAAGAAAACGGCTTCAACGTAAGGTATTGCTGTATCGGCTAAGAAGGTTAAACCTAGTTTCTTTGGCAGAAGTTCATAAACTTTGTTACCAATTTTTACTGCGTAAGTAATTGGTCGAGTTGCATCTGCAACTAACCCAGCTTTAATATGTTCTACAACTTGGGGAATTGTTTTAATTTCTCCTCTGTCATAGCGGTCTGATAAATCTAGGAAGATATCAGCCATTACTCGCCAAAATTGCCCCAAACCACTATAATATGCAGAGACTCGCAACTGTTCAATTAAGAATTCAGGAAACAGTTGATTGATGCCTAATACGAAGGGATTATTTTTAAATTTAGCAGCAATTACAGCTTGGGCTATTTGCTGAAATTCATTAGTATCCAAATATTGATCTAGTCCACCACCACCATGCCACATCATGGACTTCATACAATATTCGGCATATTCAAAATTAATTCTATCATGCCACCAATGACGGAATAATTTTTGCCAAGAAAATTCGCCATTAAAGTATTTAAAAAAGGGAAAAAATACGAGAAATTGGTGGTCAGCAATATATATCAGATTTTTTGAGTAAGCATCTAAAACTACGCCATAACTTTTGAGAATTCCAACTACTTCTAAAACATTTTCTGGACTATCAGCAAGTAGTGCTTCTCCTGTTTGTAGGCGTTTTATATATTCAGCCAGTGGGTTGTTATGGGGCTTGTTTTGAATAGTTACCATGATGATTTCTCCCAGGAAGTAAGAAAGTAAAAATGATATTTAGTCAACTAACGATTTCTTATTAATAATTTTGAATTAAAGATTTTTGATTAACGGTTCATTAGTGATTATTCAGCAACTTGGTGATGGGGTTTGTAGTTAGAAGAGTGTAATACTACAAACCCCATATCTGTATTTTAGTTTTTGCCAGTCCGCTCTAAGGCTACCGTGGCTACGGTATGTTGTGTATTTACCATTGCAGTGATTGTTGGTTCACTCCAGCGCGCTAACCAAGCAGGTTGGATACCAAAAATCACAATTACCACAGCTAAAATGATCGAGGGTAGGCGATCGCTCCAATACACCCGTGGTAAATTTATAACTTGGGCAGATAAGCGCCCAAAAAATGCTTGATTCACCAAAATTAAGAAGTAAACAGCTGTCAAACCCGTCCCAATCATACATAACAGGGTTTGCACCGGGTAAGGTGGGAAACTACCGCGAAATATGACAAATTCGGAAATAAATCCAATCATTCCTGGTATCCCCGCACTAGCCATCACTCCTAAAACCATTAAACTACCAATTAAGGGCATACCTTTTTCTGGATTTAGCAGTCCCCGGATGACATCTAGGTTGCGACTACCTGCTTTTTTATACACAACTCCTACGAGTAAAAACAGTAGCGCAGAAATCAAGCCGTGGCTGACCATCTGCATCACAGTGCCTAAAATGCTTAATTGTGTAGCCGCCGCCGCTCCTAAGAGGATATAGCCCATGTGTCCAATGGAACTATATGCCACCATTTTTTTCATATCTTTTTGAGCGATCGCGCAAGATGCACCATATAGTACACTGACTACAGCCCAACTTGCTAACCAGGGAGCTAAATAACTCCAAGCTTCTGGTAACAAGTTCATGCCAAATCGCAATAAGCCATAAGTTCCCAATTTCAACAATACCCCGGCTAATAGCACCGAAATTGGTGTAGAAGCTTCTACGTGAGCATCTGGTAACCATGTATGGAAGGGAACTAAAGGAATCTTAATGCCAAAGCCAATTAAAATTCCGCCTAATAACAAAAGTTGCGTTGCTAATGGTAAATTGGTGGCATTCAAAGAAGCGAGAGCAAAATTAGGCGCACCACTCAGCCAAACTAAACCGAGGAAACTTGCTAAAATCAAAATCCCTGAGATAGCAGTATAAATCAAGAATTTCGTAGCTGCATAACCCCGTTTTTCTCCACCCCAAATTGCAATCAATAGGTACAGGGGTATGAGTTCGACTTCGTAAAACAGGAAGAATAGCAACAAATCCTGAGCGATAAACGCACCAGTTACCCCAGCACTTAATAGCAGTATCAACGAGTAATACAATCTCGGTCGTTGCAGAGATTCATCACTGCTGTAGATGGCAATGCAAGTTAACAGGCCGTTCAAAACTAGCAAAGGCAAGGATAGACCATCTACCCCTAGATTATAATTCAAACCTAAAGCATCTACCCAAGGCAGGAATTCTACAAACTGTTGACTAATTTGCCCTGGATTAAATTGAGTTGCTAAAATTACCGACCAAACAAAGGCGATACCAGCAACTACCAAAGCCACCCCACGGGAGACTTTAGCATTCATCCCTGGAGGCCAAAACCCGATTACAGCTGCACCCAATAATGGTACTAAAATCAACGCACTCAGCATACACAGAACTAATTAAGGATATGGTGAAGGGAAAAATGACAAGGGGGACACACTACCCTGCGGGAACGACTTCGTCGAACGACTGCGCTCAGTGACCGGGAGACAAAGAAGACAAGGGAGAAAAATCAGTCTTAACTGTTAACCCTTGACTACTGACCACTGACTATTGACTAAAAAGGCAACTTATCCAGTAGTCCTAATGACCAGCTAATGAAAAAACCCAGGATGCTGACGACGAAGAGAATGGTCAACATATAACCTTGGGATTGTCCAGAAACGCTGTACTTTAAACCTTGCCCACTGAGTATGGCAGCAAATCCCACCAAGTTGACTACGCCATCGATCAAATAGCGATCGCTCCAAGCGGAAATTTTCGATAGTATGGCTACAGCACTGACTATGGTCACTTTATACACTTGGTCAATGTAAAAGTCGTAACCTAACAAGTCCTGGATAAATCTCCATGCCAAGATTCTCGACCTCGACCATGCTTTGTCTAAATACATCGTCGCGCCAATAGCTACACCTAGCAGCGTTGAAGAGATTAACATTGCCACTACGTACCAATTCACACTTTCCCAATCAGGTAGTAAGTACCATTGCTGAAGCATGACTGGTAGTAACAGTGTAAGGATGGTTAAAGTTACCATTGGGAATGCCATCTGCCAACCGACTTCTGGCGCACGGCGGGTTTTTTGTTGCGGTTTATCCCAAAAGATATATCTAAATACCCGGGTTAAATTTAATGCTGTCAGTCCATTGACGATGATTAATACCCCAATCACCCAAGGGCTAATATTCACAAAACCATCAGCCCAGGCCAGCATTGCCCAAAAGCTACCCAATGGTAGTAAGGTTACCATCCCTGCTGAACCGACTACATAGGCAGTGGTTGTAGCTGGCATCCGCGACCACAAACCGCCCATTTCTGTTAAATTTTGGGTATGGGTAGTAGAAATGATGGAACCTGAACTCATAAATAATAGAGCTTTAGCGATCGCATGAGTTAGCAGCAACATCAAGGCTACACCACCTTGCTGCAAACCCATTGCCAAAAACACCAAGCCCATGTATGCACTGGTGGAATGAGATAGTGCCCGCTTAATATCAATTTGCGCTAAAGATACTAGAGTTGCCCCAATTGCCGTCACCGTACCCATAATTACCAAGGCATTTAATGCCACTGGGGACAGTACCAACAAAGGCTGCATTTTATATAGCACATAAGCGCCCCCCGCTACCACTAATGAGTTCCGTAACACAGAAGCAGGGTTAGGACCTTCCATTGCTTCATCTAACCACAGATGTAAGGGAAATTGGGCACATTTACCCGCAGGCCCGGCAATTAAAGCCAATCCTAACAAAGCCGAAGTCACTGGATCTAAGGTAGCTGTTTGCGCCCACTCATACAAATCGGAAAAGTTCAAACTACCTGCTAGATAAGAAAGGGTTACTACCCCCATCAGCAGTAATAAATCTCCTACTCGTTTCGTCCAAAATGCATCTCGCGCCGCTGTCACCACCAACGGTTGTGCATACCAGAATCCCACTAGTAAATATGTGGACAGGGTCAGGACTTCCAATAGGGCATAGCTCAGAAACAATGAATCACTAATGGCTAAACCACTCAGCGCGGCCTCAAAAAATCCAATTAGCCCAAAAAACCGCGCCAAGGCCCAGTCTTTTTCCATGTAGCCGAGTGCGTAAATTTGGGCTAAGCAACTTAACCCAGTAATTAAAACCGTCGCCCCAATACTCACTGGGGAAATATCTAAAGCGAAGGATAAATCTAAATCTAAGACTTGGAACCAGTTGAAGATGACAGTTTCTGGTTCTTTATCCCAGATATTTTGAAATATCAACAGACTATGGACGAATGCCGCAATGGTCGTCAACAAGTTGAAGTATGCTGCTGGTCTTGGCCCTGTTCGGCGAATAATTCCTATTGCCCAAGGCAATGTCAAAATAGCACCTATTAAACCATAAAAAGGCACAAACCAACTTGTAATGTAGAGAAAATGATCCATTTAAATTTCCTTTGACGACTCAGTATGGAATGCCTCGTTTTAAAACAACTTTTCTTAAATATATTTTCTCTAATTAGCTTGACATTAGACAGGGAGCAAAATTGAAATATAACAGAATAAAAATCTTTAATTTCTGAAGTACAGTTTAGTTGTAGTATGAAAATTCCTACTTATACATTGCCAATTTATAGATGATATTATAAAAACTTATATAACTTTTAGGCTATGCTTGGATAAGCAAGATAAAAGCAGAAAAGACAGTGTACATCGACCATCTAGACTTCTGCTACCCCTTTTAATTAGAAATTACAAACTTTATTAATCTAAGTTTGACAAATGTAATTAAAAAATTATAAAGCTGAATTGACCACTCTAGCAATCCGTGAAATTTCATTAACCAAATGGCAGCATTAATTTTTGTTAAGTTTTCTTAAACAATTTTATTATAAACTATTATAGTGATTTATATTGCCAGGAACGCCAAGCTTTCCTATGCTTATTTTGGAAGTGTTTTCTTAGCTCAAGATGAGCTTCCCCGTCAAAAATTTCAAAGCACAGTACTGATTGGATTAATTTTGTAGGAGTTCTGCGATGCCAATTGCAGTTGGAATGATTGAGACTAAAGGCTTCCCCGCAGTAGTAGAAGCTGCTGATGCGATGGTGAAAGCCGCTCGTGTAACATTAGTAGGATATGAAAAAATTGGTAGCGCACGAGTCACAGTAATTGTGCGGGGAGATGTATCGGAAGTGCAAGCCTCAGTTGCCGCTGGGGTGGAAGCAGCCAGAAGAGTCAACGGTGGTGAAGTAGTATCAACTCACATCATTGCCCGTCCCCACGAAAACCTCGAATACGTCTTACCGATTCGGTATACAGAAGCTGTAGAACAGTTCCGCACGTAAAAAACCCATTAAACGATAATTGATTAACGGGGTTGCCTTCTTGAGTGCTTTGTGTTGTCCAGAGATCAAAACTGTCATTAAGGATGAGAACTAATGTCGATTGCAGTAGGAATGGTAGAAACGCTAGGCTTTCCAGCAGTAGTAGAAGCAGCAGACGCGATGGTGAAAGCAGCTCGCGTCACCTTAGTAGGCTATGAAAAAATCGGTAGCGGTCGAGTTACAGTCATTGTTCGCGGAGACGTATCAGAAGTGCAAGCCTCAGTTGCCGCTGGGGTGGAATCAGTGAAGCGAGTTAACGGCGGACAAGTTTTGTCTACCCACATCATTGCTCGTCCTCACGAAAACTTGGAATACGTGCTGCCAATTCGTTATACAGAAGATGTAGAACAATTCCGGGAAAATGTAAACGCCATTCGTCCTTTCGGCAGAAGACCATAACTTGTAATGCAAATTGCTAAAGTTCGTGGGACAGTAGTTAGCACGCAAAAAGAGCCAAGTCTTCGAGGTGTGAAACTACTGTTGTTGCAATTAGTAGATGAAGAAGGGAACCTTCTGCAAAAGTACGAAGTAGCAGCAGATATTGTTGGCGCAGGAGTAGATGAGTGGGTACTTTTCAGTCGTGGTAGTGCTGCTCGTCAAGTTCCTGGCAACGAAAATCGTCCGTTAGATGCAGCGGTAGTGGCGATAATTGATACTATTCATGTCGAAGATCGTCTCATTTACAGCAAAAAAGACCAATATAGATAGTCATGAGTCATGAGTCATTGGTCATTGGTCATTAGTCATTAGTCATTGGTCATTAGTCAACAAACAAATGACAAACAACAAAGGACAAATGACAATTGACAACTGACAACTGACAACTGACAACTGACAATTGACAATTTTAGGAGGAATCTCGCGATGGCAGTCAGCAGCACGGTGGCACCCCCAACCCCGTGGTCGAGGAACTTAGCTGAGCCAACAATCCATGACAGCTCATTTGTACATTCGTTTTCCAAAGTGATTGGAGACGTACGCATAGGTGCAAATGTCATCGTTGCTCCGGGGACTTCGATTAGAGCGGATGAAGGTACACCTTTTTTCATTGGTGAAAATACTAATATTCAAGATGGTGTAGTAATTCATGGGTTAGAGCAAGGCCGAGTAATTGGTGATGACCAAAAAGAATACTCGGTCTGGATTGGAAAAAATGCTTCTATTACCCATATGGCCTTGATTCACGGGCCAGCTTATGTTGGGGATAATTCATTTATTGGCTTTCGCTCTACGGTATTTAATGCCAGGGTGGGTGCAGGTTGCATTGTGATGATGCACGCTTTAATTCAGGATGTCGAAATTCCCCCTGGTAAATATGTACCTTCGGGAGCGATTATTACTAATCAGCAGCAAGCCGATCGCTTACCAGATGTGCAAGCGCGAGATCAGGAATTCACCCATCACGTAGTGGGAATTAATCAGGCACTACGCGCTGGCTATCTGTGTATGGCAGATAGTAAATGTATTACACCCATTCGGGATGAAATAAAAAAATCTTCTACAAGAAATGGCATTACTGTTTTAGAGCTGGAAAGGAGTAGTGAAGTGGCAAGCGGTAGTTTGAGTGCAGAAACAATAGAGCAATTACGCTATTTGTTACAGCAAGGGTATAAGATTGGCACGGAACACGTAGACCAAAGACGGTTCCGCACTGGTTCTTGGACTAGTTGTCGGCCGATTGATGCGAGATCTTTGGGTGAAGCGATCGCTGCTTTAGAAGGTTGTGTAGCAGATCACGCAGGCGAGTATGTGCGTTTGTTCGGTATCGACAATGGTAGACGGCGCGTGTTAGAAACCATCATCCAACGTCCCGATGGCACAGTTGCTACACCAGCCACCTTTAAAGCACCAGCTGCTCAATCTAACGGTAGCTACAGAGCTAATACTAACGGGAACGGAGCAGGTAACGGACGCATCAGTGCAGAAACCGTAGAACAAATCAGCCAATTGTTGGCAGGTGGTTACAAAATTGGTACAGAACACGTAGATGAGCGTCGCTTCCGTACTGGTTCTTGGCAAAGCTGTCAACCGATTAACTCTAACTCCACCAATGAAGTTATTGCGGCTCTAGAAGACTGCATCAACAATCATCAAGGTGAGTATGTACGTTTAATTGGTATTGATACTAAAGCCAAGCGTCGGGTATTAGAAAGTATTATCCAACGTCCCAACGGCCCTGCTCAACCATCTAGCAGCCAGAAGTCCTCCTTTAGCAGTGGAGCAACAGCAACAGCAACAGCACCTGCAACTAGCACCCGTTTAAGTGGCGAAGTAGTAGAACAGTTGCGGCAATTGCTCGCATCTGGGAATAAAATCAGCATTGAACATGTAGACCAAAGACGTTTCCGCACTGGTTCTTGGACAAGTACTGGTACAATTCAAGCTAATTCGGAGAGAGAAGCGATCGCAGCGATAGAAGCGAACTTGGCAGAATACCAAGGTGAATACGTGCGTCTAATTGGTATCGATCCTAAAGCTAAGCGTCGGGTGCTGGAGAGTATTATTCAACGCCCATAACATTGAAGTAGAAAGTATAAAGGATGAAGTATAAAATGTGATTTTTCATCCTAGCCTGCGGCAAGCCACATTTTCAGTGACTACATCCTTTATATATTCCTCAATTTCTCATTTTTCCGGCTTCCGAGGTGACAATTTCCATGTCTGTGCCGCCACTGCGCCTCAGCAATAACTTTGACTCTTATATTAGTGGCGAGGTGACTATTCATCCTAGTGCAGTACTCGCACCAGGGGTGATACTCCAAGCGGCTACAAACAGCAAAATCATCATTGGCCCAGGAGTCTGTATTGGGATGGGTTCGATTCTGCAAATTCATGAAGGAACCCTAGAAGTAGAAGCAGGAGCAAATTTGGGAGCCGGTTTTCTCATGGTTGGTCAAGGTACAATCGGCACAAATGCTTGTATTGGTTCTGCAACTACAGTGTTTCACTGTTCAGTTGCACCCGGACAAGTAATTCCCCCTGGTTCAATTTTGGGAGACTCCAGTCGGCAGATTGAAGCAAAAAAAACGGAACCAGCAGCAATTAATGCTTCTAGCAATACCCAAGGGACAAGAGAGCAAAAGACTTTGATTGGTAGGCAAAGAGACAAAAGTAAAAGTAGTCATGGGAAAAAAACTACTTCCTCCACTAGCGTCTCTGCGGGATTTTTCTTAGAATTACAACATCAATCTAGTTCTGAATCTCCACCCGCTACTCCAGAGGCAAATGAATCTCCAGATGTAGAAGAAAACCCTACTTTGGGTGCTTCTAATTTAGAAGCAGCAGCAGTAGAATCAAAAGAATCTAATGAACCTGCTACCGAATCACCCAACAGTTTTGGGACGCAAATTTATGGTACAAGTAGCATTCAAAGACTATTAGTGACATTATTTCCCCATAGGCAATCTCTAAATGAACCCATCTCTGACGATCAGTCTGAATAAGTGTTAATTGTAAGATGTCATCTGATGTATGAAGGATGAGGATGGATGATGAATTATGAATTATGAAGGATGAAATTCCTGCTAATTCAGAACTTTAATTTTCATATATTTTTATCCTTGCACCTTTATCCTTTCTGTGAGTATCCGGAGACTTCACATGGAAACATCTAATCAAAGAGCTATTAGCACTGTTCAGGCTTCGCGTCGGCGAGATCTCCTCAAGGACACTGCTTTGGGTATGGTATCTACTCTGAGTTTTCCCGCAATTGTCGGGACAGCGGATATGATGCTGAAATCAGCCGGGGTACATTTAGTTGGCTATGAAAAAATTGGTGGTGGTCATTGTACAGCTATTGTTCGTGGTGGTATCGCTGATGTGCGTTTGGCTGTAGAAGCTGGCGTGCAAACTGCCGAACAGTTTGGTCAATTGGTGTCTAGCTTAGTGATTCCCCGTCCTTACCCTAATTTAGAGATAGTACTCCCAATTACCACTACGCTCAGTAAAATTATGGAAGATGGCAGTTATAGTCGTTTGAGTAACCAAGCCGTTGGGTTGGTGGAAACGCGGGGATTTCCGGCAATGGTAGGAGCCTGTGATGCCATGCTAAAATCAGCTGATGTGCATTTGGCAGCTTATGAAAAAATCGGTGCTGGGTTGTGTACAGCCATTATTCGTGGATCTGTAGCCAATGTTGCCGTAGCAGTGGAAGCAGGAATGTATGAAGCTGAACGGATTGGGGAATTGAACGCTGTAATGGTGATTCCTCGACCATTAGATGAATTGGAACAGACGCTACCACTGGCAAGTTGCTGGATAGAACAACGTCAACCCATCAACATACCTGTAAATATTAGAGAGCAAGTTGCGGAACTTGAAACGCTTGAGTTACCAGATTTAGCACAGTTACCCGTCAAAGTTTTGGAAGAATGATGAATGGTGAATGATGAATTAGGAATTATGGATCGTAGGCAATCCGCATTCAGGATTCAATATTCAGCATTCATCTGGAGCTGGAAGGCATCTTACGCTTTGCTTTGTTGTTTTGATAATAACTGTTCCCCTCTATAAGGAAAAGATCTAAGTCGTAATAGGATTCATAGATTAATATCTATACTTATGAATCATAACTTTTGTATGACCAATGCTATCGCGAATGCAAGTGTTCAGTGATACTAGATTTATGTCTAAAGTATCGCTCTTAGAGGAGAATCACCCTTGAACCAAGCGACGCTACACCAGTTGAAGGTGTTCGAGGCGGCAGCACGTCACGGTAGCTTTACTCGTGCTGCTGAGGAATTGTTCCTCACACAGCCTACCGTTTCCATGCAGATCAAGCAATTAACAAAATCGGTTGGTTTGCCTTTATTTGAGCAAGTTGGTAAGCGCCTATATTTGACAGAAGCAGGACGCGAGTTGTTTACTACTTGTCGGCAGATTTTTGACACTATAGCCCAATTTGAAATGAAAGTAGCTGATTTAAAAGGGCTAAAACAAGGTCAATTAAAATTGGCAGTAATTACAACCGCAAAATATTTTGTGCCGCGTTTATTGGGGCCATTTTGCCAACTTTATCCAGGCATAGATATTTCCCTGCAAGTAACAAACCACGAACGGATTTTAGAACGAATGGTGAATAATCTGGATGACTTGTATATTATGAGCCAAGTCCCAGAAAATATTGATGTGAATTGTCAGCCATTTTTAGATAATCCTTTGGTTGTATTTGCACCAGTTAATCATCCACTGGCAAAGGAGAAAAATATTCCCATCCAGCGTCTGGCGCAAGAACCTTTTATTATGCGAGAACCCGGTTCAGGTACTCGTCGGGCTGTCCAAAGCCTTTTTGACGAACATGAAGTAGCAGTAAATGTGAAATTGGAATTGGGGAGTAATGAGGCAATTAAACAAGCGATCGCAGGCGGTTTAGGAATTTCTGTATTATCTCGTCATACTTTAATTGCTGAATCTTCTGAATTCAGTATTTTGGATGTACAGCACTTTCCGATTAAGCGTACTTGGTACATGGTTTACCCTTCTGGTAAGCAGTTATCAATTGTCGCTCGTACCTATTATGATTACTTGATTAATGCAGCCAAGAACTTTATCGAGCAAAATACGTCTTTTGCTTGGGGTACCTTTGAACAATTCCAGAATGAAAAGGAGTTAGAGGCTAGGGGTTAGGGGTTAGGGGCTAGGGAGTGGGAATTTTAGATTTTGGATTTTAGATTTAAACCTAATCCAAAAGACGCTCGCGGACTCGCTAACGCTGCGCTATCGGAAATCCAAAATCCAAAATTGAATTGCCCAATGCCCCATGCCCAATGCCCAATATTACTGAACCATGACAATTGACAATCCACAAACAAGTTCTTTACGTCAAACTGTAGAAAGCCAGATTCTAGCTGTGACAGTTTATAGCGATCGCGCCTTAGTCACAAGACAGGCTAGAGTTTCCTTAACCGGAGAGGAAAAAGAATTAGTCCTGACTTCCCTACCAGTAACTCTAGAAACTGATTCTGTGAGAGTTAGCGGTAAAGGTACAGTAGGGGTGCGGTTGTTGGGCGTTAGTAGCGATCGCATCTACACGACTAAACCCGTGGGAGAACGGATAGCTCAACTCACCAGACAAATTCAGCAGTTAGAAACTGAACAACGTCATCTACAAGCGCAAATCGATGCCTTAGCTTTGCAATCTAGTTTTATTGCAGGTTTAAGAGAAAAGATAGAAGAACCATTTGCTCAGAGTTTGTCGCGAAAAAATCTCAGCCTCAGCGAAACTCTAGATTTTATCAATTTTTTGGGTAGCCAGTATGGTGAATATGCGATCGCATCCGGGGAATGCAAAACCCAACAGGATGAACTCAAAAAACAATTACAAGTTCTCCGCACTTCACTGCAAAAAATCCAAACACCCCACCCTCAAGAAAGTGCAAGCTTAATTATCGCAGTGGAAGTAGCTGGTGCAGGAGACTTTGAACTAGAGGTTTCTTATGTAGTGAATCGCGCTAGTTGGACTCCATTTTATGACTTACGCTTGAGCAATACTAGTAATATTGTCAATCTTACTTACTTGGCTGAAGTAACTCAAAGCACGGGCGAAGATTGGCTAGGCGTTGATCTGACCCTCTCTACAGCTAAACCGGGATTAGGTACACTGCCACCCAGACTTGAACCCTGGTATATAAATGCTCATTCCCTGCCGCCAGTAGAATTTATGAGTCGTAGAGCTACACAAATGCCAATGATGGCACAGGCTGCAACTCGTGGAATTGAAGAAGCAGAGGAAGAAGTGACACAGGAAAGTCCGATAGAAGCAGAAATTGTAGCTGCTGAAGTATCTCAAGCAGGAAGCGTAGTCACCTTTAAACTTAATGGTAACGGTAACATTCCCAGTGATGGCGCACCACATAAAACGACAATTTTTAATGATGACTATCCTAGTAGTTGTGATTATATTGCCATACCCAGATTAGTTACCTTTGCCTATCTCCAAGCTAAGGTGAAAAATAGTGTCAACGGTGCAACTTTGTTACCTGGTAAAGCGAATGTTTTTCGTGACAATATGTTTGTGGGTACAAACAATTTAGGACATATTGCACCAGGACAAGAATTTAAAATTAATTTAGGTATTGACGAAGGTTTAAAAATTGAGCGCGATTTAGTTACTCGTCAAGTTGACAAAAAAATGATGAGTAGTCAACGGCGAATTACTTATGGTTATCGGTTGATAATTACTAACTTGCTAGATAAAGAAGCTCGTTTGATACTTACGGAACAATTACCAGTTAGTCGTAATGAGCAATTAAAAATACGTCTCACCCGCACTAATCCACAAATTCAACTGGGAGAAATGGGGATGTTAGAATGGGATTTAACTCTGCTAGCTGAGGAAAAAAGAGAGATAAATTATCAATTTACTGTTGAATATCCACCAGATTTAATAGTTACTGGGTTAGATATTTAAAAACTGCCGTCTAGGCTTCCAGTCTGAGGGTTTTATAGAATTGGTATTAAGCTAGTTTTTACCAAAAATAAATCTTATTTTAAATTCCTTAATCAAAGAATATTTACTCAGTAACTGTTGATAATTGCTATCTATGGAAAACATAGATATTGTGCACTGAAAAATCATTCTTAACTTTGCCTTACTTATTCATTAACAGCAGATTCATAGGATTTTGAAACTTCTGAGTTTTGCTGAATGTTCTCTCAAGTATGAACTTATCAAGACGTAACTTTTTTAAATTGGCTGGTGTGAGTGCTGTTGGTATGACGATGCTTTCTCCTCTGGAAGCTTTTTATGCCAAAACTGCAAATGGTGGTAAAGTTCCTAGAGGAATTGGTTATGGCCCGTTAGAGCCAAAGATGCCCGAAAATGCGGATGAACTAGTGGGCGTTATTTTTAATGGTATTGACATAGGAAGCCAACCCCTACTGCAACTTCCTCAAGGTTTTAAATACACCGCAATATCCTATACAGGCCAAACTATGGATGATGGGGCATTAGTACGAGGTGGTCATGATGGGATGGCTGCTTTTGATGGCCCTAGAAATACGATTATTTTGGTGCGAAATCACGAACTAAATGCTAATAATTCTACTGGACTAGTTGGGTCACCACGATATGACCAAATTGGGGGCGGGACGACGACGCTAGTGATTGATTCGAGAAAGCGCCGAGTGAAAAAGCATTTTGTATCTTTAGCAGGGACTATTCGTAACTGTGCTGGCGGGCCGACTCCTTGGGATTCTTGGATTAGTTGCGAAGAGACGCTGACGATTCCTGCACCAAATAATACAGCCACCAAAAAGCATGGCTATAACTTTGAAGTTCCAGCAACCGCCGATATCCAAATTGCTGAACCTATTCCCTTGGTTGCAATGGGTCGCTTTAACCATGAAGCGGTTGCCATCGATCCAAAAAATGGATGGGTATATCAAACTGAAGATGAAGGAAATAGCTGTTTCTATCGCTTCCGTCCGAGTAAAAAACGTAACCTTCGTGCTGGTGGAGTGCTAGAGGCATTAGTTATTGAAGGAATGCCAACAGTTAATACTGGCAAGAATTTTCTCCAATATAAAAACCGACCGTTACCGGTGAAGTGGGTCAAGATTGATAATGTCGATCCCGCTACTAATGACTTCACTGCTTCTGTAAGATATCAAGGACAAAGTAAGGGTGCAGCCATCTTCTCTAGAGGTGAAGGTGCTTGGTATGGTAATGGCTTGATTTACTTTACCTGTACTAATGGTGGCGAAGTCGGACAAGGACAGGTTTTTGCTTATAAACCTAACAGACACGATCCCAATCGTGGCACTCTGACCTTAGTTGTGGAGTCTACCAGCAGTGATGAATTAAATTTCCCTGATAACATTACTGTGGCTCCTTTTGGCGATCTCTTCTTGTGTGAAGATGGTAGCGATACGGAATTTGTGATTGGCGTTAATAAAAAAGGCGAACTATATAAGTTTGCGGCAAATGCTATTAATGGTAGTGAATTTGCTGGTGCTTGCTTCTCTCCAGATGGTGACACTATGTTTGTCAATATCCAGAGTCCTGGGATTACCCTGGCAATTTGGGGGCCCTGGAGAGGAAAAAAAGATTAAATTTTAATTGAGCGCCCTGAACTAACAGAACTTACGCTTAGCTTAAGTTCTGTTAATTTAACACTAAATCAGTAATTAAGGGTGCGTGGTCAGAGTTAGCATTTTTTCCTGTATAAATTCCTGAAACGCGAAAGTGCTTGCTAACGAAACAATGGTCAATGGGAATATTAATTAAGGGAATCACCCAGCTTGGTAGATTGACATGTGTTGCCGATCGCGGCCAGCTTGGTAAAATGCCAAAACCTAGGCGAGTATTATGCAAATTTGTTTTATTGATGAATCTGCGATAATAAGGCGACCAAGGTGTTACGTTAAAATCTCCCATAATAATTAATGGCTGATTGAAGTCATGAATATAATCGCTCAAAGCTGCTAACTGAAGATTGCGTCTGTGAAAGGTGTTGCGTTTTACAGGTACTATGGGATGACTGCCAATTAGCTGAATAGGCTTTTTATTTAATGTTAAGGTTGCTATGAGGTTATGACCACTTTTACCATTAAAATTATCTGCCTTGATATCTTTAATAGGTAAGCGGCTAAATATCGCCAGTCCACCACCAGGACTTCTAAAAGTATAAGGCAGAGTATTTTTTAGTTCAGCTGTTAAATTATCAAAGGTATTGGGAGTAACTTCCATTAACAATGCTATATCAGGACGATTTTCCTGTACAACATTAATAATATTTGCATTGTCCTGATTTTGAATATTAATATTAAAAGATAAAAGGCGAACTTGCTGAGATGTGTTTCCAGTTAATTGTTGTGCATGAGGTAGATACCAAGGAAGCACTTCAATTAAATTTAAACCAACTAGTAACAAAGCAAAGATAACTATAACTTTACTCTTGAGATGGCGTGTTTTTCCCAGGATGCCTAAAATAATAGTAACTATTAGGGATAAAACTAAATATTGCAACCGAAAATGAGCGAATAGTTCTATAGGCCAAAACCAAGCCATATAGCTTCCTAAAGATAAAAATCCTAAAATCAACAGGACGGTGGTAGCAACAACCAAAAGTATTCGTTGCTTCATAGGTTAATTAGTTGCATCAGATATGAACTCATCAATTAACCTCAAGCACCATCCACTATTTTTCGGATAGATATATGATTTGATAGGCAATTGGCGATCGCATTAATTGTTTTTAGTTAGGTAACTTGAGATCGGCGGCGATCGCATAGAGGTAAGGTTGGAAAATCGCCAAGTCTTCTAGTTTATCAAATTTACCTGTTGCTGAGCCTGGGTCAAAGGCACTGGTAATTACATACAGTGCAGTTCCATCAAAGGTAACATGACTGATATGTTGTTCTTGTACTCCACCCTGGCGTTTAATTCCCGTAAATCCGTAGCGGATTCCCGGAAGTTTACCAATTGTTACCAATTGCGGCGGATGGCTGGAGAAAGTAATATCTTGACCATAGGTTACCTGACGATCTTTAGCAATCGCTGTGTAATAATCTGTCACCCAAGCTTTTAATGCTGTCCATAGTTGGGTTTGATACTGAGGATTTTGATAATCTATTTTGCTATTTGCCGGAATACCTGCTGCTTCTAGCTGCTTTTGGAAAGTCGGATATTTTGCTAACGGGTAAACACCAATCTCAACTGTACCTAAAACTTTTCCTTGAGTTGAGACACATAAAAGCGGCGCATTTCCCGAACAAGGCGCAACTTGCCAATCTGTTGGCGCTGAGGCATTACCTAAGATATTTTGCCAAATATTACCCTCTGTAGAAGGAGCCGGGTTAGGTTTTATTGATGTCTCTACTACTGGGGGTTTCTGCTCAGCCTTATTTGTAGAAATAAGATGAGAACCATATTTTAGCCCTACGGGGATTAATGCTACTAAAATAGCACCAATTAATAGATGATAAAGGCGCAACATTTTTCTGAAAATCCAGAGTCAACCCCTTTGGGGAATTCAAAATTCAAAATCCTCTCTGGGAAAGTTCTGAGTGAAGTTTTCCTCCGCTTAGACTTTCCGCACAATTCAAAATATAATTCCCATTATAAATCTAGGGATTTGTATTATTTTGTGTTAACCTCAATAATTAAGGAATGTAAGTATATAAATAATATCTATCTACTTAAGTATAAGTTCCACAAAAGCCAATAGCATGTTGTTACATAAATTTTTAGTAGCACTGTTTTCGCTTTCAGTGCTACTACCACAATAGTTATGTATGAATGTCTGCCTGCTCATTTGCGGTTGCGATGTCCGATGTCATACTACCAAGCACGGTAGTTAAAAACGGCAATCAAGTCTAAGAGCAAATTTTGAGGAAATTTTATCTGTAGCGAGAATGTTGTCTACGATTTTGCTTATGTCTAGCAACTGCTTTGCGTTTCTCTTTTTCTAACGGCGTCTCAAAGTGACGTTTTTTGCGCATATCTTGGAAAATCCCTGCTTTAGAAACTTCCCGCTTAAATCTACGTAAAGCTGATTCAATACCTTCGTTCTCTCCTAATACTACTTGTGTCATTCTCATTCCTCCTCTATATGGATGAATACACAAAACAAAATTTTCCAGCAGCATTGAGCCTTTGGCTTTATCTGCTGGAGACTCTAGATTGTTAACTTTTCAGTGGGAAACTTAGTAACGGCGATTATTACGGTTGTTGTTACCCCAGCTACCACGGGAAGGACTTCTTTCTTCACGAGGTTTAGCTTTGTTAACTTTTAAGTCACGTCCCATCCATTCAGCACCATCAAGTGCTTCAATGGCTGCTGTCTCTTGAGCATCCGATTCCATTTCTACAAATGCGAATCCGCGAGGGCGACCTGTTTCTCGATCCGTTGGTAGTTGAACGCGATTAACTTTGCCATATTCTGCAAACGCCATCCTCAGGTCTTCCTCAGTAACCTGATAGGACAAATTCCCAACATAAATTGACATTTTCCGTCTCCGAATTCAGAAATTGTAGAGAGTTAGATTCGGAGAGACGCTTTAGAGAAATCAAAACGAATAACTCAACCGAAAATAATCTTTATATCCGCCATTATAGCACAGCATTTGAAAACTGACTCTTACGGAGCCTAATTTCCAAGTGAATATAACTAAATGCAGCAACACAAGTCGCCTGATGACATTTATAATTTTTTCCCGTATTTTATTATTGCACATTTACTGCTTTTGTGAACGCGATCGCAATTTTTTTGCTGAATTCATAGAAAGTCGGCGAGAAACTCCATCCCCTTGTGGGTGAGGATAGCCGCCCGCCGACTTTGGGCATTGGGCATTGGGGAGCCACTGCGTTGGACGGGTTTCCCGGCTTAAAGCAAGTGGCGTCATTGGTGGCTCTTTTCCATGCCCAAAAATTCCATCCCCTTGTGGGTGGAGTTTTTCATTTCGTAGTCAGGAGTGAAGCCTGCTCTTCTTGACCAGATAGATACGGCGAACCAGACGCTCTTGCTAGCTTACCAGAGGGGTACAATACAATCTTTAATTATTTGCGCTGTTCTACTTGTAAAGAAGACAGCAAAAATTTTCTAAGCCACAAAAAAAGGTTTAATTCTCAAACTTAAGCAGAGAAATCATATATTTTTTGAGCAATGGTAAACTGCTCAAATATAAAAATCATAGAGCTACTGAGCATCAATTCTTGTTTCATTAAATTGAGCTAAAATCTTCTCGGATTCTCTACAAAGTAAATCGTGATATTGACCATTACTAGCCAGCAAACCGCCCCACTGATTTATATCATTAGTATTGTAGTGCAATGGTGAACCATCAAAGTGTGTGAATTTACCACCAGCTTCTGATAAAATTAACTCCGGTGCGGCTATATCCCAATCCTTAGGGGCAGATTTACCAGAAAGAGAAATATAAATTTCTGCTTGTTGCTCAATAATAGCTGCTATTTTGCAACCTACGCTACCGATAGCTTTTTGATTTTTACAAGGAAGATTTTCTAATAGGTAATTTAATCTTTGGTTGCGGTGAGAACGACTCACAACTAAAGTTAAATCTTCGAGAGATTTGTGACTTACATCTAAGGATATTTGTAAGGGAACTGAACCATTACGGGTTTCGACAAATGTACCTCCACCTTGAGTAGCAAAATATAATTTCTGCGCTTCGGGAATGACGACAATTGCTAATATTGGGCGTGTTTCTTTGACTAAAGCAATGTGAATTGCATACTCGCCTGTTTTGTTAATAAAATCTCTTGTCCCATCTAACGGATCGATAATCCATACCCATGTAGAATTATGTTTAATTTGTTGTGCTTTATAAGTTTCTTCACTGATATAGGCGAAATCTTCATTACCTAAAGCGGCTTGTAGCTGTTCTAAAATATATTGACTGGTGGTTATATCTGCAACTGTAACAGGCTCATTTTGCTTATATTGAACTTCAAGATTAGGGTCTTGAACTGTACCGTGATAATAAGATTGGAGTATATCTGCTGCACCCCATCCTACCTGACGCGCGATCGCTAATATTTCTGATAAATCTTTCATTGCTGTGCTTCCATCCAACGGCGAGTACCGAAAAATTGACAAGCCTTAGCAGCTACTTGCGCTGCTTGAGCCAATGCATCGGTAAAAGTTAGCTGTAAAATATAGTGGCAGAATGCTCCGTGAAAAATATCTCCAGCCCCCAGTGTATCAACTACTGGTATCTGCGGCACATCTACTGCACCGCGATCGCCACAACTTAAATATTCGATTGGCTGTTCTCCGTGGGTAATGGCGATGTGGGGAATAGAAAAATGACTGAGATAAGCAAAAACCTCTGCTGTTGTATGACAGTTGGGAGGGTAAAAATTACTCGAACAAATAGCGTAATCTACAAAAGGTAAAACTTCCTCAAATCCAGCTTTCCAACTTCCACCATCTATGACGATAGGGATATTCTGGGATTTAGCCATTGACGCTAATGCTTTACCAATTGCCATTTGATGTCCATCAATCAGTACTATATCAATATTTTGCAAAATATCTGGCGGTAAAGATGAAATACTCGCTTGGGTTTTTACAGCATTAATGCAAACTACTGCTCGTTCGCCAGTAGATTCAGTAACAATAATCGAAGATACTGGTACAGATGTTGTCGTGCTAGGTTGAAGATCTGCGATCGCTACTTTATAAGTATCTAAATCTGTGCGAATTAGCTGTGTGATCGGGTGCGAACCTACTACACCCAATACTGTAGCTTGATTTCCTAAATAGCTAAAAGCCACAGCCGCATTTGTCGCCGGGCCTCCCGCTGCTACAGTATAGTCAATAGCCACCAGCTTTTGATTATTCTGGGGAGCAGATTCAGCCAAGTAAATTAAGTCTAAGGTAACTAAACCTACAAATAAACCATAATTGTCAGTTGTCATTAGTCATTAGTCAGTAGTCAACAGTCAACAAATTCATTCAAAATGCAAACCGATCCCAAACCAGGAACGCTTTATGTTGTCGGTACACCCATTGGCAATCTCGAAGATATCACTTTTCGGGCGGTGCGCATTTTGCAAAATGTGGATTTGATTGCGGCGGAGGATACACGCCATACTGGGAAACTATTACAACATTTTCAAATTCAGACTGGGCAAATTAGTTATCACGAACATAATCGTAGTAGCCGCATCCCTGAATTGTTAGAGCATTTAACTAATGGTAAGGCCATTGCTTTGGTAAGTGATGCCGGTATGCCGGGAATTTCCGATCCAGGGTATGAACTAGTGAAAGCATGTGTGGAAGCGGGGATAACAGTAGTGCCGATTCCTGGTGCGAGTGCAGCAATTGCGGCTTTAAGCGCTTCTGGTTTACCAACGGATCGATTTGTCTTTGAAGGCTTTCTTGCAGCCAAAACTCAACAACGGCGAGAATATTTAGAATCTCTTCAGACAGAATCTCGCACTCTAATTTTCTACGAATCGCCCCACCGATTGCGGGATACTTTACAAGACTTAGGAGAAACCTTTGGCAGCGATCGCCAAATTGTCTTAGCTAGGGAACTGACCAAATTTTATGAGGAATTTTGGCGGGGAACAATTGCCGAGGCCATCAGTCATTACAGCCAGCGCGAACCCCAAGGCGAATATACTCTGGTGGTAGCGGGAACACCAGCTAGTCAACCCCAACTGACAGAAGCGGAACTCAAAGCCGAACTAGAACAAATGATGCGTCAGGGAATTTCGCGATCGCAAGCTAGCCGTCAATTAGCTAAGTTTACTTCCTTACCCCGGCGGCAAATCTATCAGTTGGCTCTCTCTATTGTGCTTGATTCTGATTCAGAATAGTTGCCTCATTCACCAAGTGCTCTATCGCCCCATTTTTGCTCAGTTAGTATTTATTACCAACTGTGTTGCCAAGTTTATGGAGAATGTGAAAATAATCAACACATATCAAAGAATTATTTATCACATGTAAAACATTTGGAATGCTGGAGACTAAATTTGCTTACAAGCACTGTTAATTACTACCAAAATCAAGATTTAATCATAGTTCAGAGCCTGATTTGAGTTATTTTTACACTGTCTAATATTTGACTTTTATAACCCGTATCAAGATACTGTTCTTTCAAGAATTATTCATGATAGTCATAGTATAAATTTAACTTACTTATTTGCACAAAGTAGTTTCCTTGAAAATTAATGTGGAATATACGTTTATGCAGCTACCTCTTGCTGAAAATTTCCGTAAAAACTCTGATTTTTCAAGATCAGTACTGACAATGTAGATCAAACATTATTAAAATTTTATAAACCAGAATAAATACAGTTTGCAAAACTCAACATTTCTGTTTTAATGTACAAGAAAAAAGTTCCCTAGAACCTCAGGAAATTTACTGTGTACAAACCAATTACATTTATAGTAAGCCTTTTCTTATTAAGTACTTTTGCTGCTACTATATCCCCAGCAGCTCAAGCTCAAGTCTTGTTAGCACAAGCCAGAACTCCAGAAGTCAGGCAAATGCTAGAAGAAGGGCGCAGGCTAGTCGATGCTGGTGATTACAATGGAGCCATCTCCGTTTACCAACAAGCCGCAAGTCTTGAACCTAAAAATGCCAAAATTCATTCAGGGATTGGCTATTTACATGCTCAACAGGGAAATTTTCCCGCCGCATTAGCCGCTTATCGTCGGGCGCTGGCTATTAGCCCTAACAATGGCGATTTTTTCTATGCTGTGGGTTACATCAAAGGTAATATGGGCGATACAGCCGGAGCAAAAGAAGCTTATCGTCGTGCAATTCAACTTAATCGCAATAATGTTAATGCTTATTTGGGTTTAGCTGTAACACAAGCGCGTTTGGGAGACTACGAAGCAGCTAACTGGGCTTACGAACAAGCAATCAATTTAGATCGCAATAATGCCCAAACTTATGAGTTAATGGGTTCAATGTATAAGCAAAGACGGCAAGCTAAACAAGCTGTCAACGTACTTAATAAAGCTCGTGACTTATACCAACGACGCAATGACTTTGAT
The DNA here is from genome assembly GCF_014697075.1 of Tolypothrix sp. FACHB-123. Lineage (GTDB taxonomy): Bacteria > Cyanobacteriota > Cyanobacteriia > Cyanobacteriales > Nostocaceae > Aulosira. Next base: position 27,684 of record NZ_JACJRE010000077.1, read on the forward strand.
GGCGTCGCCAGAGTAGAAGCATTACTTAGAGACTTGGGAGGATGAGGTTAATCTAATTGGCGTCCCGTTAGTTCTACAAAAATATCTTCCAAGTTAGAGGGACGCACCATCATCCCGGTTTTATTGGGTTATTGTTCTGGTTTGGGGATCTAATCCTACCCTTAGTTCATCTAAAAATAAAATTTGTGGTCGATGTAATAGAGCTTCTAGCTATTTGTAATACCAATTCACTAAAACCATGAAATAGATCCAAATTCAGAAACCTAGCAAAATATGGATTTCTTAATTTTGAATTTTGAATTGGTATAAGCGCCGCTTCATTTCTCCAGATAAGGTTTTAACTAAATCATTACGCCTATCTATGATTTCAACATAATCTAACCACTGATATTTATTAACTTAATCAACAATGCGCACTTCAATCAACTTCACTCGATTGAGGTGCGCATATATCTAATCAATTCGATTTCGGCAAAATTAATTTAACTTCATCCAGGAACAGTTTTCACAAAATCATTCCCAGGAATAATTGTTGTATAGAATTTGTAGTCCTTATTAGCTAAATAGCGGCGGTCTTGTTTAATAATGGACATAAATTCACGATGTCCATCTCGCCTCCTTCCCACTAAACAACCTGCACTGGCAGTTTTAATATCATTTGCTGGCGCATCATAGCCCCAATGTTGATTAATTGCAAATAGGCCTGTATCCAGTTTATCGCCAGTACGGATAAAGTTTTTGTCAAAATCGCGGTGAACGGTAATCGGTTCAACTTGGACTAAAGCTTCGTGACGGTCTGCATTACCGTGAAAGCCAACAGCCCAAGCTTTATACTGTCCAAACTTAATTCTGGCAGCCCCTCGCGAATTCATGGGATTGTATGTATAATGGCTACCTGGTTCAGTAGTAGCTTGCCAGTGGTTGACAATTTTGGGAACACCTTCGACAATTTCAATCACAATCCGACGGTCGTTGAATTGATTGGGTGTATCGCTATTGAGAGTCCAATCTTCATTCATTCCCTCGATATAAACAATGTTGTATTGTTTAGCTCCTATGGATATTTGATAATCTTTTAGCTGTAAGTATTTGATAATTCTGCTGGCAATGCTGTTGCTGAGTTTTAACGGAGGTTGGGGTAAATCTTCTGGTTTAGTTTCAATTAAATTTTTGGCTGTGACTGCGCCTAAATAATCTTTTTCTCCAGATTTAGTTAATTCTTGGAATTCTTTCAGCGCCGCCGCAGAAACAGGCCCAAACTTGCCATCAGCTGGTGCGTCTAATAAACCTAAGCCTATTAACAGTACCTGAATCTGACGAGTTAAATCTATATCTTGTGCGATCGCTTCAAAATTCCATTTCTCTTGCGTGCCCAGAAAATCTTGTAGTCTCATCTCTTACTTCCCTCCATGACTCTATTTACTAAGTAGGTACAAACATAGTTGTATCGATTAATTCTGTTTGAGAACATACCCTAAGATACAAATTCCCGTCAAAATTATGACCCATTATATACAGTATTAGTATATATAAGTACATATTTAATGCTGAAAAAGCACTTATATAGTGTATGAGAAGGATGTTATTAAATACAAGATTGGAGTAGTTACGTAATGTAAATTTAATTAATTTTTAGTATAAAACTAAGTAATAGCTGAAGCTTATTACTTTCAAAAAAACTAATTTTCCTATAAATAAATTTACAATTTTAACAAGGCCACTCATCTTTGAGCAACGGTAGCATTAGCAACTAGCTAATAAATAATAAAAATTTAATTTTTTGTATCAAAAAACTGAAAATTGCAGAAAATAAGTTAGCTTTATGGCACTCAAAAATCCAGTGCTATTACTGAGTGTTGAAAAATATGACAGCCCAAATATCACTTCGACTCCGTGACCTCAAACCCGAATACCAAAGACTTTGGAATATTTGCCAAATAAAACCAGAGAAATTGAATCAGGCTCAAGATATAGTTGCGCAAATTTCCTCATATCGTCGTCGTTATAGAGCAGTGCAGCGACAAATTAATGTACCTTGGTACTTTATTGGAGTTATCCACAATATGGAATCATCTCTCAAGTTCACTAGACATCTGCACAATGGAAACTCCCTAAAAAAACGTACTGTTAACGTTCCATCAGGTAGACCGATAGCCGAACCAATCAAAGGCTGGGAAGAAGGATATACTTGGGAAGAAAGCGCAATTGATGCTTTAACTTTAAAAGATTTTGATAAAGTTAAAGACTGGAGTTTAGCCGCACAACTGTGGCAACTAGAAAGATATAATGGGTTTGGCTATAGGATGTATCATCCAGAAGTTCTCAGCCCTTACCTCTGGTCAGCTACTAATCTTTACACGCAAGGTAAATATACAAGCGATGGTAAATGGGATGCTAATGCTGTTTCTGAGCAAATTGGCGTTGTAGCGTTGCTCAAAATTCTGATTGAGGAAGAAAATCTCCAAATTCAAATAGCTTAGATATTAAGCAAAAATATTCATAAATAATAATTTTTGGAAAATATTTAGGGTGTGTCAGAAATGAAGGAAATTTCTGTGTTTTCAATATCAATGACTGACGCACCCTCATCACTCACACTTTGGCTAATTTATTTTCTCAGATATCCTGAGAAATAGCGCCATTACAACAGTCTAAAAATAAACGGATAACGGAACGGTTCATCTGGGTTAGTCAGACAGTGAAATAGGGCTACAATTGTCAGTCCCCAGTGTAGCAAAAAGCCCAAAGCGATAACGGGAAATAATAAAAATCCGGCAAGACCAAAGGTCAACCAAGATAGAAGGCCAATTGGTACTCCAATTACAGTTGCCCAAAACCAAACGTTGAAGTGAAAATTAATCGATTCTTTGGCGTTGCTTTTGACAACTGGGTCGTCGGAAATGATGTTAATAACAATTGGCACTCCCACAGACAATAATGTTGTACTAAAGAAAATCGCCCCATGACATAGAGAGGATAGCAATTTACGCTTATCAGAATCGTATGTAACTTGCATCCTGGTGGCTCCTCCACTTGCTTTATTGCTTTGATTGTAACGGACAGGGAATCAGTTTAGTATTGCAGTTTACCGTACTCCAGCTATTTTCTGGCTTTCTCTTGAGATAGATGAACTGTGACTGGTATTCATCATCTGGATGATGAGGTTTACCGAACTATCAACTTTCGATAGTCAGCACAGAATTTATGGAAAATCAAGCTGAGAGTTCTGACTACAAATTTATTTATCCTGAAATGCAAAGTTAATTTGGGATAAATTTTATGAAAGAACTTGATATTTAGCTCATGAATATGATAACCATGAAGTATTTTTACAGAAGTTTAATATATTTCTGGTTTTGAGAAAATTCAATAAATATTTTTTAATGATTTTAAACATCAATATATAATCATATAAAAATTGCAAAAAAGATATGAGCAGGCTGTTAATCAAACTCATAGATTTATTTTTACTGTTTCTAGGCTTATACTTTTTGGGACAAAATATCATATTTGCAACTAGTTATTATGCTTATTTTTATAGCAAAATACCTGCTACTGGTTCAGTGTTAGCAATCATGGCTGGGGTAATTACATTAATCTTTTTTCGCAGAGAAACTGGTAATTTAGGATTTATTTTTTGGTTCTTCAGTAGCTATTATGCCAAATTATTAGTTATAGCACTCATATAAACACAAAAAAAGCATCTTTATTTTGCCAAAAGCCTTATATGTATTGACA
>NZ_JACJRE010000078.1 GCF_014697075.1 Tolypothrix sp. FACHB-123
GCTCGGCTTATGGATTTAGAAACTTTGAAAACTTCCGAATTAGATGCTTGTTAAACTGGCATTTTGATTGTTAGTTTAGCATAACAAGTACTAAAGAACCACAAAAATTAATAAAGATTTGCAAGAATTCTCTCAGGCTGATCGATAGGGAAGTTTTTTAAGCTAAATAAACTGAAATTACTGAATTTCAGTACTAATCACTAATTAACCAAATTTAATGGTGCATCTTATGGCTAGAAGAAAAAGAACTTCTCAAGTGCTAAAAAAAGCAGTACGTCGTGCAGCTGGTATACACTCAATCGATCCAAACTTAGATGTGGGTAATGGACTTAGTTTATATGCTTACTCAAATTTAATTGAGACAGTGCGCGATCGCGAAAATGCTTACAATTCTGCTCTTTCTGCTTTAGATAAAATGTACCGGGAAATGTTGGAAGCCGAGCAGCAGTTGGCAGATATGACAGAGCATATACTGATGGGCATTGGTGCTACATATGGCAAAAGCAGTGTCGAGTATGGTATGGCGGGAGGTATTCCGAAAAATCAACGCCGCAAGGGATTGCGCGGTGAGTCAGCAATTGTCAGTAATCAGCCAACTTCCATAATTGCCGATGTAAATGGTAATGGCAAAGTGAAAGTGTAGACTTGTTGACGGTTGACGCTTCACAGTTAACAGTCAACCGTCAACAGTCAACAACCAAAAGTCAACATTCCCAAATTTACGCCCTTTGTGCGCCTGGTTGACCGTTTTCAACGACAAAGGAAGCTAGGGTACTAATGGCAGCATTAGGATTAATAATAGTTGAAACAGCGCGGTAATCGCTCTGCCAGAGTTTTGGCGTTAGTTTGCAACGCACGTAACCGCGAGAAGCACCATCAAAAAATTTGGTGTGTGGATTGTCTTTGAGAGCTGCTTGCACTGGGGCGATAAACTGGGTGGGAAAATCAGAGGATATGGAAGTTCCTACGAATTCTGTACCAACTGTTGTTGAGAGTGGGTTGTTAAAGTCTGCTTTGAGATCATGTACCCAACTAGAATGGATATCCCCAGTAATTACTACAGGGTTTGCAGGGCGACGTTGTTGCAAAAAGTTAAACAATCGATTTCTTGCAGCTACGTATCCATCCCATTGATCCATGTTAAACAAGGCGATTTCGGGACGCCCATCAAAATCATATTCAGCTAACATAGTTTGTTGGGCAATGATATTCCAGCGCGATCGCGATTTATCTAATCCTTGGAATAACCACCGCTCTTGCTCTTTTCCTGTCATCGTAGCATTGGTATCAAAAGCTTGGAGACAACGAGGCTTCAGTCCGTCATCACAAGGTTGATCTGTGCGATATTGGCGGGTATCTAACACGTTAAATTCAGCTAAATCGCCAAAAGTAAACCGCCGATAAAGTTGCATATTTGACTTATTGGGCAGGGAAGATTTACGCAATGGCATATGTTCGTAGTATGCTTGGTAAGCATAAGCTCGCCGCATAATAAATGCTTCCCGACTTTGGTTTTCTTCCGGGATTAAATTAGCATAATTGTTTTCAACTTCATGATCGTCCCAAGTTACTATCCAAGGAAAAGCTGCATGAGCCGCTTGCAGATTTGCATCTGTCTTGTATAAAGCGTGACGGTTGCGATAATCAGCAAGGGAGAAAATTTCTGAACTATTATGTTGGCGTGGTTTTCCGGGTTCTGGGCCATATTCATAAATATAGTCACCAAGATGAACCACCAGGTCAAGTTCTTCTTCAGCTAGATGGCGAAATGCTGTATAGTAACCATTTTGCCAATCTTGGCAAGACACAAAAGCAAAGTTAAGTTGTTTGCTAGGACGATGAAATGCGCCAGCTGTGCGAGTTCTGCCAATGGGACTAAGTTCATTTCCGACGCGAAACTGATACCAATACCACCGCCGAGGTTCTAAGCCACGGACATCAACATGTACGGAATGTGCTAATTCTGGAGTTGCCAAAGCTTTACCTTTTTGGACAACTTTTCTCATATTTTCGTCTAGAGCAACTTCCCAGCGTACCACAACATTTGCTAATGGCATTCCCCCACCATTCAGGGGATTAGGAGCTAATCGAGTCCACAAAACAACACCATCTGGTAAAGGATCACCAGAAGCAACGCCAAGGCTGAAGGGATAGCCAGAAAATTTAGGTTTTGCAATTACTGGATTCCATTGGCTAGTTACAGCTAACCCTGTGATGAATCCTGCACCTAGCAAAAAGCTCCGTCTTCTGCAACGGTTATTTAATAGGTGAGTACTATTGATAAATTCCATATTGCTCCTCAAAAGAAAGTGTCTCTGCTTTTACAGGCGAACCTAACGATCCACAATCAAGCGAGGTTTAAGAGCGTGTTAATTTTGGCAGAAAATTGCACAATCTATGGTGAGGGGTGTTGATGGTTGACGGTTGACGGTGCTGATTAGGAGTTATGCAATTTAGAGGCGCATTATACTAATTTACAAAAAGAATGCGACAGATCATACATGTCAACTTAATGTGAAACCACACCAAATCCATAGCCCGCCTAATAAATGGGGCGTGTCATTTTGTTAGAGAACATCGGAGAGTTACATTGTCCGGGGTTGGAGTCCCGTATTAGAAAATGGCTCTTTAGTAGATCAAGGTGAACCACTACGCCTGAAACAACGGTTGATGGAAGTAGACAAAGCAGCTTCATAAACTACCCCAACCTTCGCTGTCTTTTGTGTTAGCTGAAGGTGTGAACTTCCGCTTTTACGGCAAAATATGTATTTTTTGACAAAGTTAATCCATGTCCAAATTGCACATTTTCACCAGTTGTAATTTGCCAACATGAAAACCTGAAATTGCCTAGCAGCTTAGTTCTTTGTCGAAAACTCATAATTCAACACCAACAATTTAAACAACTCAAAAGCGCCGATAAAAGGCGCTTTTCAAGTTTTTACATAATCCGATGCCACAACTTTAGATTTCTGTAACATAGTGTTACAAGCAATGCTTCAATTACTATATAAAGTTATGAACGAATTTTGCCAACTCTATATAACTGTGATTAAAAACCATGTCTCGTCCCTCATCCCCAGCCGTTTTATTAGTAGACGGCTACAATATAATCGGCGCTTGGTCTTGTCTCAAGAGAACCCGTGATAGTGCTGGACTAGAAGCAGCACGGGGAGAATTGGTGGAAACGATGACTAGTTATAGCTCGTTTCAAGGTTATGACACCCAAATCGTTTTTGATGCCCAATATCAAAATGCTTCTAGCAATAAAGTGATTATTACAGAGCTTTTATCAGTTCATTACACTGATTTTGGGCAAACGGCAGATACATACATTGAAAAGTTTTGTGCATCTTTACGCTACGAAATAGCACAATCACGAATTTCGCGCGTGATTGTCGCCACCTCAGATAGAGCACAGCAACTCATGGTACAGGGGTATGGCGCTGAATGGTTGTCTGCACAGCAACTCTGTGGCGAGGTGGAAATGACTGTTTGTCGGATGCGACATAAATATCAATCACGCAAAAAATCTAATAGCAGGTTTTTAGCTAATTCCATCGATGCCAAATCCCGTGAGCGTTTAGCTGAATTGCGGATGGGCTTGAAATAGGTCTTGCTAGTTAAGGTCTCTGCTCTAAATCCAGAATCAGGCCAGCCAAAATCACGAACTTCAGCTATCGAGTTGAGAACTAAAAAAAAAATTGGCGGCGGTACTTGCCAAAACCTATTTATTACTTTACTATTATAAATCGTGAGCAATCCTCAGTAGCTCAGCGGTAGAGCGATCGACTGTTAATCGATTGGTCGCTGGTTCGAATCCGGCCTGGGGAGTTTTAAAGGATAAAAGGTGAATGATGAAGGATGAAAACAAAAATTTCAAACTTCATCATTCTCATTTTCAGGAGTTGTGGACTCTAGATCCGGGGATTACATTTTTAAATCATGGGTCTTTTGGGGCTTGTCCGAAAGCTGTGTTAGCAGTTCAGCAAAAATTGCGATCGCAACTCGAACAAGAACCACTACGTTTTTTTGGGAGAGAATGGGAACCACTAATAGATAATGCGAGAAATCAACTAGCAGAATTTGTTGGTGCGGATAGCCAAGATTTGGTATTTGTGAATAATGCCACCACTGGCGTTAATTCTGTATTGCGCTCTCTCACATTTTCGAGTGAAGATGAAATTCTCACCACAAACCATGAGTATAACGCTTGCCGTAATGCCCTAGATTTTATTGCGAGTCGTACTGGTGCGCGGGTAGTTATAGCCAAGATTCCCTTTCCCATTGAATCGCCACAGCAAGTAATCGCAGCAGTCATGGAGCGAGTTTCCCCAAATACGCGATTAGCGCTGTTAGATCATATTACTAGCCAAACTGGGTTAATTTTCCCGATTCAGCAATTAGTGCAGGAATTACACCAGCTTGGGATAGATACGCTCATAGATGGCGCTCATGCTCCAGGAATGATATCGCTGAACTTGCGGGAAATTGGCGCAACTTATTACACTGGGAATTGCCATAAATGGCTATGTGCGCCGAAGGGAGCCGCATTTTTGTATGTGCAACGGGATAGACAATCCCAGATTCGTCCATTGACAATTAGCCACGGTGCAAATTCAGCAAGAACCGATAAAAGCCGCTTTCAATTAGAATTCGATTGGACTGGTACAGACGATCCTACCGCTTATATGTGCGTCCCGGATGCGATCGCTTTTATGGGTTCCTTGCTACCCGGCGGTTGGAATGAGTTAAGACAGCGAAATCATCAGCTAGTTTTAGAAGCAAGACAGTTACTCTGTCAAGCCTTAGAAGTTTTACCACCTTGTCCAGAAGAAATGATAGGTTCTATGGCAGTTATACCAATGTCCGCTGCTTTAGAAAACCGCCATTTTATGACTGTACATGATGAATTATTTGATAAATTTGGCATTCAAGTACAAATAGTACCTTGGCATGAATCGCCAAAATTACTGCTACGGATATCAGCACAAATTTACAATACCCTGGAACAGTATGTATATTTGGCGAATGCACTGAGGGAGTTGTAATTCGATTTGACTGTTGACTGTTGACGGTCTACTACTTCTCTTAAGATACAAGGTTGGGTTGAGGCTTTGCGTAGGCGCAGCCTTCCTGTAGGGTAACCTAACGCCCGGATAAATGTTGGGTTACCCTACGGGAAGCCGCTCCGCGTCTACGTTCCTCAACCCAACCTACGCCTAATACTATACTCCCATGCCCCATGCCCAATGCCCCATGCCCAATTTTACAAACTTTCCAAAGTATTCAAAACTTCGCTTGCTGACTGATATCTTTGTGTAAAGTCCATGTGTACCATTTTATCGATGACTTTGGCAAAATCTTTGGTAGTTTCCCCTATTTCCCACCAATATTGCCAAACTTGCTCGCCAGTTTGAGATTCAACTTGGATAATCACTGTACCCGAATTCACATCTCTGCGAAATACTTTAGGATACATACCAGTTAAAGCTTGAATAGCAATCATCCCTAATGCATAAATATCACTATTAATTGTTGGTTGACCGCTCATTTGTTCTGCTGGTGCATAACCAGGAGTACCAATGGCGATAGTTTGGCTGTCTTGTTCTTGCGGTTGAATCTGCTTGACTGCACCAAAGTCGATTAAAACAATTTTGCCATCGGCTTTGCGCCTAATTAAATTACTCGGTTTAAGATCCCGATGAATCACACCGTAACCGTGGATAAATACCAGCACTTGCAAAATTTCTTTGAGGATGGCTATAACTTCAGCTTGTGAAAACCGCTTACCGGGGGTGAGTTCATCAGAAAGCGGATTCCCAGAAATAAATTCTTGTACTATGTAGAACTGCTGATTTTCCTCTAAGAAAGCTAATAGATATGGTATTTGCGGATGTTTACCTAAAATTTCTAAAATTTCGGCTTCCGTCTTAAACAAGCGTCCCAAGATAGTTAAATATTCTGTATCTTGGTTAGCAGGACGTAACTGTTTCACCACACATTGAGGATTACCAGGACGCTTGATATCTTCTGCTAAATAAGTATAGCTAAAGCCACCAGCACCTAAATTATTGACGATTTTATAACGCTTATTCAGGACAATACTTGGTGCTAGTTCTTGAGTCTGTGAATAAACAGTATTTACAAGTCTTGTTGCTTGTTGTGTATTGTACTGATTATTTGTTGTTAGAGCTTGCAATTGGGCAATCAATTCTTTTTGCTCTTCAACTCGTTGCAAAATGATTGCTTGCTGTTGCTTAGTTTGATAGGCGCTATAGGCTAAAACGCTACCAGCTGCAAAGATTAACCCCAAACTAGGAGATACAACAGGAAACCAACCAGCTTGGGTAAAAATGACAAAATTACTCCCAAATAAGACTAACAGGGTTGTTCCTTCTGCTAATCCTAAGCCTAGCGGATGCTGAATGCGCCAAGCGATTAATCCACCGATTAAAGTCCATCCCCAAATCCAGACAACTTCTCCCCAACCAGGTAAAAACCAAAATAACGGCTGTTTGTTGAGGACAACACTCAAAATTTGACTGACGCTGTGAGCATGAATTTCTACTCCTGACATTTTGCCAGAAATATCTGACTTGCCACTAGTGTAAGGTGTATTGAAAATATCATTTAAACTAGGTGCAGTAGAACCAATTAAGACGATGCGGTCTTTGACTAATTCTGGTTTTACTTGATTTTCCAGGAGTTCTGTAATTGTTACCTGCTGAGCAATTGCACGGGAAGAACGATAATTAAGCAGGATTTGATAGCCATTGGTATCTGCTTTTTGATAACCGCCAATGTGAGGTTGTAAAGGCTTAAAGACAATATTACGTAGTTTTAGTTCTCGGTTAGGGGTAAATTCTGGTTGAATACCTCCTACTGCAAGATATTTCAGTGCTAACTGTAAACTTAGGGAAGATACACTTTGACAAGGATCGCTCGCATCTGTACTCACTGATAAAAGATTGCGGCGAATTACCCCATCAGTATCTTCGACAACATCACTAAATCCAACTCTTTCGGCTTCTACTCCTGTGGGGGGTGGTGTTCCGGGATTTCCAGAACTTGAGGTATCTGAATGTTTGCAGATGGGGACGATAATATCGCTCTCTTGTAGGCGTTGGAGTAATTTATCGTGACCTGGTTCTACAGGTAAATCTCGGAAAATATCTAGGCCGATGGCGCGCGGTTCATATTCCTCAAGTTTACCTAGTGCTTGGTCTAATATTTCACTAGAAAGCGGCCAGTTCCATTTTTGCAGGTCTTTTTCCCCGACAGCGACAATTAGTAACCGCGGATCTACCCCAGGATCACTGCGCATTTGCATCATTTGGTCGTAGATTTTTAGTTCTAGCGGCTCTAAAACTCCAATTTTTTGAAATCCTACCAGTAAAACTGCGATCGCTGCGCTCGAAATCAGCGCTGGCTGTGTGAATAAATTTTTGAAATTTACAAACATATTATTATTGATTAGAGATAAGTATTTTTTATACTAATTTTTGTTAATAGAATTTATTCCATGTCATTTACAACTTGTAAGAAATTGCTCAACAATTGTAGTCAATCCTTACTTCTGCCTTCTAGCCTTATATGTAGTGGGTATTACCTAGCATATAAGGTTTCTGGTGGGTATTATCTCTGTGTTCTCTGTGAACTCTGTGGTTAAATAATACTAATTCAAATAATATTGGCGACAGATTAATACATTCTAGAGGTCATGGCAATGCCATATCCTTACCGCCGCATTTCTTTTTTAAATTGGTATAAATTATTTTTGAACCGCAGAGGACACAGAGGCGCAGAGAATATAAGAGATTTTGATGATTCAGACAATATTTTTCTCTAGTCCCTAGTCTCTAGCCTCTAGCCCCTATTTTTAAGCTAGATAAAATCTATAATTTTATCTTTAGCTTAACTATGCATCAAAGTTCTGGTCGCTGGCAGTTAGGGCTAGCTTTATCACTGTTAACAGTATTATTGTGGGGAATTCTACCGATCGCACTTACTGTCGCACTCCAAGCACTTGATGTCTATACAGTAATTTGGTTTCGGTTTTTGGTGGCGTTTGCTTTGTTAGCTGTGTATTTAGGGCTACAAGGTAAGTTACCAACTCTAGCACAACTGCGTTCTGCTTCAGGGCAATTATTAGCGATCGCGACAATTTTTTTAGCGCTGAATTACTTTTTGTTTTTGCAAGGTTTAGCACTCACATCACCCGCTAATGCGCAGGTAATTATTCAATTTTCTTCAATTTTTTTAAGTTTAGGCGGCTTAGTAATTTTTAAAGAACGCTATCAGATTTATCAATGGCTAGGAGTCAGTATATTCACGATTGGTTATGTTTTATTTTTTCACGAACAACTCACCAATTTAATTACATCCCAAAACAAATATCTTTACGGTAGTAGCTTAATTGTGTTAGGAGCAGCTGCATGGGCAATTTATGCTTTGGCGCAGAAACAGTTATTACAATCACTATCTTCTGCACAAATTATGCTCATTGTCTACGGTGGATGTGCTTTTTTATTCACACCTTTTTGTCAAGCGCAAGCCGTTTTAACGCTGAGTAATTTGCATTTCTACACATTACTTTTTTGTGGCTTAAATACTCTCATTGCTTATGGTGCTTTTGCAGAATCATTGGCACATTGGGAAGCATCAAGAGTGAGTGCCATATTAACAATAACGCCGATTGTCACTTTAATTGCAGTCTGGGCTGTCTCAGTAATAGCCCCTGGGCTAATGCTACCAGAAAGATTTACATTATTAGGAATTACAGGGGCGGTTTTAGTTGTTACTGGTGCAGCAACAATTGCTTTAGGAAAAACTGAATAATCGCGATATTTTCAGAGTTTTTACTGGCTATTAATTGTAATAGATAAATCATTGGTTCAAAGCTACATTAGAAATACTGAGGCAAGGTATTTTTTTCTTTGTTATGATTTCACAGTAAGCGTCAGCCAATTGAGTAAATCTTTTGCTAACTTGATATTTTTAATATCAGCACGGCCTTGTTACATTTGATTGTTCGCACTGTAACAAAGAGATTCATACTCATAAAAAATACATAGTCTTGAGGCGATTAATATTAAATAACCTTACCAGGGTGTCTAAATAACTACCAAAGCCAACGCCTCGTGCAACAACATCACCGAAACAGTTGAGCGATGATTAGTTTGTTTGGTAATTGGGCCAGCACCCTGGTAAAAATTTTGCTATTGCTGGTTCTGTCAATAGTGCTGTCAATATTTGGAATGAGTAATTCTGTATTAGCAGCAGAACAAGTTTATGGCTCTTATTCAGCCATTAAACTGGCGATTCCGATCGCGTCTTTAGAAAACTATGCCCAAACTGGTGTAATTGATGACAAGTTAGCTATTTATCAACAGTATCTACCTGCAAAACAATTCCAAGAATTACGGCGAATTTTATTGACGCCGGTGAAGGTAAATCCGGTTGTGGTGTCTCAATTTCTCTATACGCCACAAGGAGAATTTCTTCTCCAACGGTTAGCAACCGCGATCAAATCGCGATCGCCCCAACCACAACCGGAATATCAAACTTTGCGATCGGCGTTTATTTCTGCTGCTGGGGAACCTGGAGGACTCACTCTCTTAAATTTGTTACGTAAATATCCCACCAACAGCATTAATATCGATTTAGCCCAGAGCATGGGGATAGCTGGAGAATTAGAGCAACTCATTGGTGAAACTAGCCGCGCGATCGCGGAAGTTAGCAAAAAGTCCTATCTAGAAGCGACTAACCAAGAGCCAGTAAATTTCTCACAATTACCAGATTTACGACAACAAGGACAATTTAGCGTGCAGCAATACACCCTAAATTACTCCGACTTGTCACGACGTAGGGAATTGCTAACTGATTTATATGTTCCCCATGTCGAAAGTCCTGCACCTGTAATTGTTATTTCTCATGGTTTGGGTACGGATAGCAGCAATTTTCGCTATCTCGCCAATCATTTAGCTTCCTATGGATTTGCTGTAGTTGTCCCCAATCATTCAGGTAATGATAAGGCTAATAACAGCACAGTAGCAGCTGAATTTATCGACAGGCCATTGGATGTGAAATACATCCTCAATGAACTGGAGAAGGCGAATAAATCAGATTCCCGGTTTGGAGGTTTGTTAAATCTGCAACAAGTGGGAGTGTTGGGTCAATCTTTAGGTGGTTACACAGCTTTAGCCTTAGCTGGTGCAGAGATTAACTTTGCCCAACTACGCAAAGATTGTCAGCCAGAGATACTGCAAGATACTTGGAATATCTCTTTACTGCTGCAATGTCGCGCTTTAGCCTTAAATAAGGAGTCAGTCTCTAAAGTTAATTTACGAGATGAGAGAGTCAAGGCTGCGATCGCAATTAATCCGATCACTAGTTCGATTTTTGGTAAAGCAGGTTTGAGCCAAATTCAAACTCCTGTAATGCTGGTTGGTAGCAGTGATGATACCGTTGCACCAGCCTTATTTGAGCAAATTTTACCTTTCTCCTGGTTTGCTAATTCCTCCAAATATCTAGTGATGCTGGTCGGTGGAACCCACTTTTCCACCATTGGGAATGGGAATAGGGGAAATGAGGTATTAGGAGATATTTCTCCAGTAATTGGCGACAATCCAGCGGTTGCGCGTCGCTACATGAATGCTTTGAGTTTACCTTTCTTTCAAACTTACGTTGTCGGTACATCACAATACTCTTCCTACCTCAACGCCGCCTACGCTCAAGCTATCTCCAGTCAGCCTCTGAGTGTCAGTTTTGTGCAGTCTCTCACTACAACTGAATTAGCACAAGCTGTAGACACCGAAACCAGAGTCGCAAAGTTAGCTCTGAAAAAATCACCCAACTCCATAGTTAATTTTGGGTTTTGGATGTTGGATGTGGGGGTTACACTACTGCATGTGGTAATGTTTCTGTGAATCTCAGCAAAATCTGCTTCTAGAGAAGATTTTGTTCGTAAATCTCATCTTTATTCCAATTTATTCCATGATTACTGATTACAGATTGTCGTCAAGGGTGGTAAATTCACCCTTAAAGACGTATCTGTCATTGGTCATTGGTAATAATTTCAAATTTATTTACTTGTTCTAAAATAGTTTTTTTATACTTTTTTTGATAAATAGTAGGATTGTAGGACTTACGCCAGAAATCGCTAAAACTCTTATTCCTCTGTGTCTTCTGCGGTTTAATTTTCCTTTACCTCACATATAATTTTGGCACAGGACTATAGCGCAACCCCACAGAGAATTGTTATGATAACTTTCTCGAAATTTTGTTGAAAAGTTTTGAAACTGCGGCTGTCCTCAAATTTTTAATCTATTGTGCAAGGTTTTTTAAACTTAAACAAACCATTTGATTGGACTTCTCATGATTGTGTGGCGCGGGTGCGAAAACTCCTGCGCCTCAAACGTGTGGGACATGCAGGGACTTTAGATCCTGCGGCTACGGGAGTATTACCCATCGCCTTTGGTAAAGCCACCAGATTATTGCAGTATTTACCAGGTAATAAAGCTTATCAAGCTACGATTAGGTTTGGTTTACAGACGACAACCGACGATTTACAAGGGGAAATTATTACCTCTGCACCTTGTCCGGAATTGAGTTTAGCAGAGATAAACGCTATATTACCGCAATTTATCGGAGAAATTCAGCAGATTCCACCAAATTACAGCGCGATTCAAGTTGATGGTAAACGTCTCTACGATTTAGCACGGCGCGGCTTACAGGTAGAAGTTCCTGTACGGACTGTAGAAGTGTTTCAGATAGAAATATTAGCTTGGCGAGAAGGGGAATTTCCCGAATTAGATATAGCGATCGCCTGTGGTAGTGGTACATATATTAGAGCGATCGCTCGCGATTTAGGTGCAGTTTTACAAACTGGTGGTACACTCGCCGCCTTAACACGCACAGTTAGTAGTGGTTTTGAGTTAACAAATAGTATAACTTTGAGCGATTTAGAAACTCAACTGCAAACAGGAACCTTCCAAGCGATCGCTCCTGATACCCCTTTATTACACCTACCTACAGTAATTTTACCCCCAGTATCTGCGCACAAATGGTGTCAAGGACAGCGAATTCCTGTAAACCTTGATATTGGTGACACAGTTAGAGTTTATGAACAAGAAACTCACTTTTTGGGAATTGGGCAAATAAAGGAGCAATTGTTGATTCCCATCACTGTTTTGCATAATTGAAACTTTT
The DNA here is from genome assembly GCF_014697075.1 of Tolypothrix sp. FACHB-123. Lineage (GTDB taxonomy): Bacteria > Cyanobacteriota > Cyanobacteriia > Cyanobacteriales > Nostocaceae > Aulosira. Next base: position 12,211 of record NZ_JACJRE010000078.1, read on the forward strand.
GTCAGCTAACAGGGAATTAGGAAATCGCAATCTAATATTTACCATCATCCTCATAATTCCCTCATTTTTTTGCCATATTCTATAACTTTAGCTTTTCATAACGATATTCTGTCCGTTTATCTACTCCTCTGCTGCTGTTCCCTTAGTTAAGCTTAGGCAAGCTAGCAGTAGCTTAGCCTCAGTTAGAAGCTACGGAGGATACATCGCCAGAGACTGGGTGCTTTTTCCTTGGTCTTTAGTCAGTTTTTAAATATATAAATTTTCTTATTTATTTCCATTTATTCCCGGTTATTTACTTGGCTGACAATGAAAAAATCATATAATTTTTATGCAAATAGATTTAAAGCTTTGCTTGAATCTTTATTTCATAAATTTGCACTTCGCCCTGCTCAAATTATCGCTGCAACAGTAGTTTTAACTCTATTATTATTTGTGCCTCAAACTTGGTTAGCTTGGCAAACTTACCAAGATTTTAACAACATTATTAAACATGAATTTCGACTCCAAAGCTTAAGTAATACCATTACTTATCTAGATGAAGTGCTCACGATGTCAGCAAGGATGAATGCAGCCACAGGTAATGTTATTTGGGAGGAACGTTATCGTTTATTTGAGCCTAAGTTAGATGCAGCAATTAAAGAATCAATTAAACTGGCTCCCCAAGCTTATGCAGGTGAAGAAGCCAAAAAAACTGATATTGCTAATCAGCGTTTGGTAGAAATGGAGTATAAATCATTTGATTTAGTCAAAAAAGCTCAGAATAAAGCAGCAAAAGCAATTCTATCTAGCCGCGAGTATGAAAACGAAAAGCAAAAATATGCTGCTGGCGTTGCTAATAGAAATCACGCTATCTCGCTTCAGCTTGAACAGAAAATTGCTGATTACCGCCAACATTTATATTGGTCAATTTCTACATCGCTGTTGAGTTTGCTTCTGTTAATTCCCTCTTGGCTTTCAGTATTGCGCCTACTAAAACAATATTTAAAAGCTAAAAAAATGACTCAAGCTGCCTTAGAAAAAACAAATACAGACTTGGAATTTAGAGTTGAAAATCGCACCCAAGAGTTAACTGATAAAAATATTAAATTAAGACAAACTCTTAAAGAATTGCAGTATACACAAATGCAACTAATTCAGCAAGAGAAAATGTTTAGTTTAGGACAATTAGTTGCGGGAATTGCCCATGAAATCAATAATCCGATTAATTTTATTCACGGCAATCTTTATGCTACAGAAGAATATATTAGAAATTTATTAGAATTACTCAAGATTTATCAAATAAAATATCCTCATCCTGATCGAGAAATCTTGATTTTTGCGCAAGAGATAGACTTAAGTTTCCTTGTTGATGATCTAGCAAAAATCTTATCTTCCATGCGCAATGGTACCGAGCGTATTCGAGAAATAGTGATTGGTTTACGAAATTTCTCCCGTTTAGATGAAGCAGATTTTAAAGTCATAGATATTCATGAAGGTATTGATAGTACATTACTCATTTTAAAGAATCGCTTGCAAGCTAAACCAGGCTTCCCAGGAATACAAATCATCAAAGAGTATGGCAAATTGCCTCTAGTAGAATGCTATCCAGGGAAGATTAATCAGGTATTTATGCATATTATTACCAATGCTATCGATGCTTTAGAGGAGAAAAGCTCACAGCAAAGTTATATACGTATCTGCACTGAAGTTACTAATAAAAATACTATATTAATTCGGATTATTGATAATGGTTCAGGCATCCCCGAAGATGTATATTCTCATTTATTCGACCCTTTCTTTACCACTAAACCTGTGGGTAAAGGGACAGGGCTGGGACTATCTATCAGTTATCAAATTGTTGTAGAAAAGCATGGTGGGAAGCTAGTTTGTAACTCCAAAGTTGGAGAAGGTACAGAATTTATAATTGAAATTCCCATCCGTTTATCATTCCCAAGTTGCCACATCTCGCAATAAAGCTGGAATTTGTGCTTGAGATTGGGGAAATTCTAATAAGGTTTCTCGATAACCTAAATACCCAGACTCCGCAAAGGACAACAGCATTCGTGCTAAAGCTAGCCAGACTTCGGGTTCGTATTCCCAATCCCGATAACGTCCAGATTTACCAGCAATTGAGCGTAAAGCCCAAAAATAGGAGTTTCGCACCACGGAACCGCCCTTTTTAAACTCAGGTAAGTCCTCGTGGTTAATAATTAATACTTCATTTTCGATTCTGGATCTCATTTGTCATTTGTCATTTGTCATTTGTCATTTTTAATTATTTTAATTGATAGATTGGTAGAGATAATGCGTAGACGCGGAGCAGAGTAGATATCGCACATCTCTACCCTATAGAGCATTAGTAACTACTCCCCATGCCCAATGCCCCATGCCCAATGCCCAATTTACAAATCCGAACTTAAGCCTACACGGAAAGTAAAGCCAGGACTATAAATTCGGTTAACACGTTCGTATTGTTCACCTAGTAAATTTTCTAAGTAAACTCGCAACCCCAAAGTTCTGGTGATGGGAATCCGACCGCTAAAGTCTAAATTTAGGAATGATGGCGCAAAATCTGTAGTACTGTCACCAACTCTGTTAAACAGTGCCCGCCGCGCCCCACTATTGTAGGTAACATACAAATTAGCTTGCCAGCCGGAATTTTGATAGCCGATACCTGTTTGCAGTACAGAATAAGGAATTAACCCTAATTGCAAGCCTCGTTCGCTTCCGGTTTTGATTTTGGCATCCGTATAGGTGTAATTGACAAAAGTTGACCAATTATTAGCCAGTCTTAACTGTAACGCCGCTTCTAAGCCATTGGTATCTACCAAACCAATGTTTTGCCATTTGCCAGCGATTATTCCCAAGCGATTATCTAAACTACTGCCAAAGTAAGTAAACTGTCCAGTTAAATTTTCGGAAAAACTGATATCTATTCCCGCAGTCCAAGAGGAGCCTGTTTCTGGTTTTAAATCGGCATTCGGTTCCCAACCATGAACTGTATCGTATACGTATAACTGGTCTAAACCAGGGTTACGCTGGCCGCCAGCCCAACTACCACGGACTGCAATTGTCGGTGCGATCGCATAACGTAAACCTACACTAGGATTAAGATAATTCCCAAATTGCCCATCAAAACTTTGTCTTAACCCTAAATCTACCTGAAAATTCTCGGTGAATTTGACCGTATTGACTGCAAATAAAGCTGTGGTAAAAATACTGCGATTTTCAACTTCGTTATTCGCAATTCTATTCGGGCTAGTACTTAAAGTATTACCATATAAATCAGTATTTTTGAAATCTACACCCCAACGCAACTGATTATTCGGGCTTAATTTCCATTCATGATCTACCCTAGCTGAGAATTGTTGCGTATCTAAAATACCTGTACGATAAAATTCTCTGCCTTGAAAAACTGTCGGGCCATAGGTACTGAAATAATCTTGGTTATAACCCAATGTAGTTGTTAGGGTAGAATTTTCTCCATTACCTAAACGAGTTTTCCAAGATAAACCAGCATTCAGTCCATCATGGTCTAATCTATCTCTTTGTAGCGGAAAACCGAAATAAATTAAACCCCGACGGCTGCTTAATTTCGTAATATCAAAACTCAGGGAATTTCTGGGATCTAAATCTACAGCAACATTACCAAAATAAGTACTTGTCGCTGTATCTGCATTAAAGAAAAATCCTTCTGCATCGCGGTTAGCTGCACCGACAGGCACGCGGTAACGGTTATCTGTAAAGTATCTTTCAAAGCTAAAGTTATACTTTAAAGAACCAAGCGCACCGCCATAACTAAATTGCTGATTATTTTGGCTCAATGAACCAAATTCAATGCTGCTAGATAATTTAGGTTGACTATAACCTTCTTTTGTGATGATATTCACAACTCCCCCAAAGGCCGAGGAACCATATAAAGCAGAAGCTGCACCGCTATATAGTTCCACGCGCTCAATTGCCTCTACAGGAATACTATTTAAATCAGTTCCTCCATGATAAGTGTTGATATTAGTATTAATTTGTCTGCCATTAATCAAAAATACAGATTGATTAATAGAAGCACCTCGGTAATATGTACCCGTGTGAATATCTGCACCATGACCAGCATCATTAATGGCAAAACCTGGCATTCTTTTTAAGACATCGGCCAGACTATTCGCACCTTGTTTTTTAATTTCTTCTTGATCTACAACATAAGTTGGAGTTGATTGAGGTAAAGTATCTTGTTCCCCAATTGCTTCTATAGTGATATCTGCATCATTTTCTACATCATCTTCCGCATCATCTGTAGAACTTGGTTCTGTTGTCGCTGCTTCTGGAGGCTGAGTATCTTGACTAATTTTATTTATTGTCGATTGTTGTGTTAATGATTCAGCATTAGTTGAAGGTATCTGAATATCGCTTAAATTGGGAATATTAGAAATTATTTGCGGTGATTTATCAGCAGGTTTTTGCTTGATTTCAGCATCAGCAGCCAAGCCAGGAGAAACTACCAGTAAGCTTGAAACAACTACTGACAGCAAAAAAATACTTTGATTCACTTTACTCACACCAAGTAGAAACACTCACACAATATTATCTTTGTGCTTATTGTTCGTAGATGTCAAAAGACAAACTGTCGTAGTTGGGCATAGGGTATGGTAAAGATAGATTTTCATGCCTTAGATCAGAAATGTTGAATGTTAAGAAAAATTCGATAAAAATCTGATTTTAGCAATAAGATGAAAAACGAAGTTTATTATTCTGTATAGCCTCACCCTTATAGGTTGTTCCCTTAATCAAAATAACAAACAGCTTCAAAGGCATAGGACATTGCTAACTTCTTACCAATGCCCAATGCCCAATGCCCAATGCCCCATGCCCAAATTGTCATTAATTTTGCTGGCGGTTAATTTCTTGCAAATCGAGAGCGTAATTCAATCGCAAAATATTTACCCCTGGTTCACCAAAAATCCATAAAAATCTTTCATCAGTATATTTATTGATTAATGGTAATATTTCATCTTCTTGAATATTCCGAGCACGCGCTACCCTTTCTAATTGTTGTCGAGCTGTTTTCAAGGAAATATGAGGATCTAAACCAGAACCAGATGTATATATTAAATCGGCTGTGGGTTGAATATTCTCTTCTTGAAATTGATTAGCTTGCTCAACAATTCGGTCAAGTAATACTGGATTACTAGGAGCAAGATTAGTCGCGCCAGATATACCAGTTGGTCTTGCTCTTCTACCTTGACTATACCTCACTGTACTGGGACGGCCATGAAAATATTTCTCAGATGTAAATACTTGACCAATTAAAGCTGAACCTATAGGTTTATTGTCTATATTCACCATGATGCTACCGTTAGCTTGCGATGAAAATAAGCCTTGACCTATGACTAAAATTAGCAAAGGATATATGATTGCTGTTAGTAACCAAAGTACCAGAGTTACACGAATAGCTCTGATGATTTCCCGAATAATAGACATACAATTTATGCGTTCGTTCTCGGAAGTAATTTTGAATAAGGTGGTATATTTTTTAGAAGCGTTCTGGCTGAAAAACGACGACCAATAGGTAAATAACAATTGCCATTGTGACACAACCTAAGATACCAATTGCCCAAGCAGAGCGACGTTCTAATAAGCCATCAGAGGCAGCATAAACTACAGGAGCAATTGCCAAATTCAAGCACATGACAATAAAAATTCCTAGTGGCAATTGTTGTCTGCGACTTTGTGACCAGATAAATGATAATATCTGTAATAGCTCCGAATTTTCAATTTCTTTTTTCATTTTTTGCTGCATTTTGTGCATCCCTGACGTTCCGTTGGATTTTTTTTGATTATTTAGGCTAATTATTTATATTAATCCCGCAGCAGTTATCAGCAAGTCTATTAATTTAATGGCGATAAATGGCAGGACTAATCCACCCAAACCATAAATTAAGATATGCCGTTGTAAGAGTTTGTTAGCTGTTAAAGGTTTAAACTGGATACCCTTTAAAGCTAAGGGAATTAAGGCGGGAATAACTAAAGCGTTGTAAATCAAAGCTGATATCACTGCTGTATTTGTATTCGTTAATTGCATAATATTTAGGCTTTGCAAGTTAGCAGAGGCAAATATTACAGGAATAATTGCAAAGTACTTGGCAATATCATTAGCTAAGGAAAATATAGTTAAAGCGCCGCGGGTAATTAGCAATTGTTTACTAATACTGGCAATATCAATTAGCTTGGTGGGATCGGAGTCTAAATCCACCATGTTAGCGGCTTCTTTGGCTGCTTGTGTACCTGTATTCATCGCCACACCAATATTAGCCTGTGCTAAAGCTGGCGCATCGTTGGTTCCGTCGCCTGTCATGGCTACAAGTTTGCCTTCTATCTGTTGTTGGTGAATGACAGCAATTTTATCTTCTGGTGAAGCTTCGGCAATAAAATTATCAACACCAGCTTCTTTGGCAATGACAGCAGCGGTAATGTGGTTATCACCAGTTAGCATAATGGTGCTTATTCCCATACGGCGTAACTGGTCAAAGCGTTCGCGAATACCAGGTTTAACTATATCTTTGAGATAAATTACGCCATAAATTTCCCTGTCTAAGCAAACAGCTAGGGGTGTACCTCCTTGTTGCGAAACTCGCTCGTAGGCGATATCTAATTCTGGAGTTTCTCGTCCGTTGCGAGAACGCACAAATCCTTTAATTGCGGAGACTGCACCTTTACGTACTTCCCTTCCGCCTGTCAGGTTTGTACCGCTCATGCGGGTTGTCGCAGAAAATTCTACTCCTTGGGCGTGGTTGGGATCGAAGTCTACCCTTGCACCGCATCTTTCTGCCAGTCGGAGAATTGATTTGCCTTCAGGTGTATCATCAAATACGCTAGCTATCCAAGCTACATTGGCAATTTCTTCCATTGAGTGACCGTTGATGGGAATGAAATCTTCTGCCAAGCGGTTACCCAAGGTAATTGTACCTGTCTTGTCTAGAACTAGAGTATTAACATCTCCACAGGCTTCAACTGCTCGTCCGGAAGTAGCGATAACGTTAAATTGGGCGACACGATCCATACCTGCAATGCCAATGGCGCTGAGCAAGCCACCAATTGTGGTGGGGATCAGTGCAACTAATAAGGCAATTAAAATGGGAACGCTGATGGGAGTTTTAACGGTGTAGGCAAATGCGGGTAAAGTGGCGACAACAAATAAAAAGATGAGGCTGAGAACTGCCAATAAAACTGTCAAGGCAATTTCATTAGGGGTTTTGCTGCGTTCTGCGCCTTCTACCAAAGCAATCATGCGATCGATAAAGCCTTTGCCAGCATCGGCGGTGATGCGAACGATCAATTCATCGGAGATAATCCGCGTTCCACCTGTGACGGAACTAGCAACATCTGAGCCTGATTCTTTCAGTACTGGTGCAGATTCCCCAGTAATGGCTGATTCATCGACAGAGGCGACGCCCATAATTACTTCCCCATCTGCGGGAATAAAATCACCAGCGATGACGTAGACAGTATCACCTTGTTTGAGGCTGGTAGATGGTACTTCTGTAATTGCACCATCGGCGGCGAGTTTTTTGGCGATGGTTTCTGATTTAGTTGAGCGTAAAGCATCGGCTTGGGCTTTACCTCTGGCTTCAGCTACAGCTTCTGCAAAATTGGCAAACCAAACAGTCAAGAATAATATTCCTGTTAATAAGCCGTTGAATAGTTGGGGGTTATTTTGCTCAACTGGGCCAAATAGGGTGGGATCGATGGTGACTGCTAGGGAAATTAATGTAGCAATCCAGACTAAAAACATCACCGGGTTTTTAATGGCCTTTCCGGGACTTAGCTTAATAAAAGCATCGCCAATTGCTCTAAAGTATATGCCTCTAGTACTGGGTTTGGTTTTTTTACCTGTTTGACGGCGATCGCTCTGACGAGAACGTGGGGGTTTAGTTTTGGAGGTAGTTGCAACTGGATTCATAAATTTGATGAGTGAGGATGGAGGGGCTGAGGAGTAGGGGAGCAGGGGAGCAGGGGGAGTATTTTTTACCTTGTCTCTCCGCCTTCTCCATACCCCCAAAATCTCCGTAATTTCGCTAGCTACCAGAGGCTAGTTTAAAGCCTTCAGCGATGGGGCCTAATGCTAAAACGGGGAAGAAGGTGAGGACGCCTAAAATTAGAGCGATCCCCGCTGTCACGCTGGTAAATAGCAGAGAATCGGTTTTTAATGTACTGGGGGTTTCGGGGACTGTTTGTTTACGTGACATACTATCAGCTAATAGCAGGATGGCAATAATGGGAATGTAGCGTCCGGCTAATAAGGGGAATAAGCAACTCAAATTCCACCATAGGGCTGTAGGCGCTGGCTGGGAATTAGCTAAACCTGCTAAGCCAGAACCGTTGTTAGCAGCAGCTGAAGCATATTCATAAACTACTTGGGAAATGCCGTGAAAACCTGGGTTGGTGATCCCAGAGAAGGAAAAGGGGTAGGCTAAGGCGATCGCGCTGGGAATTAACACCGCAATTGGATGTATCAGTAATACTATACTGGCCAGCACTATTTGCCGTTTTTCGATTTTGCGTCCTAAAAATTCTGGGGTACGCCCTACCGTTAACCCAGTCAGGAAGACGGCAAGCATTACATATATTAATAGATAAGCTATTCCTGTCCCCTGACCTCCCCAGATAATCTGAAGAAATAAGTTAAATAAAGTCGAAAATAATCCTTGAGGCATTAAGGAATCATGCATTCCGTTGACAGCGCCACTCATGGTAGCGGTAGTCATTACCGCCCACATTGCTGTTTGTGCCCAGCCAAAGCGTAGTTCTTTACCTTCTAAATTAGGATATTCCATGCCCAAGGTGGCATTGACAAGGGGATTACCTTGTAATTCAGCAGTGGCTGTGATCCCAACTAAGACGACAAAGATGATAAACACCATCCAGAATAGCAGCCAAGCTTGTTTGATGTTGTTAGCAAACAAGCCATAGACGTAAATCATCGCTGCGGGGATGGAAATCATGGCGATCGCTTCGATTAAATTAGTAGCACCATTAGGATTTTCCAAGGGATGGGCGGAGTTGACGCCAAAAAAACCGCCGCCGTTATCGCCTAGCATTTTAATCATCTCAAAGGATGCTACCGGGCCTCTCGCTATATATTGGGTGCTTCCTTCTAAAGTTCTTACTGCGAGAGTTTCGCCTAAGGTTTGGGGTACACCTAATATCAGTAAAGCGATCGCGCCAATCACCGATATAGGTAATAATATGCGTGTAATAGCGCGGATGAGATCGACATAAAAGTTACCCAGCTTTTTCCCTGTCAATCCCCGAATAAAGGCAATTCCTACCGCCAAACCCGTCGCCGCTGAGGTGAACATCACAAAACCTAAAGCCGCTACTTGGCTAAAATAGCTTAATGTATTCTCGCCTGAGTAGTGTTGTTGATCGGTATTTGTCACAAAGGAAATGGTGGTATGCAGCACCGTATCCCAGGTAGGTGCGCCTAAGCCATTGGGATTCCAAGGTAAGAATTTCTGAAAATATATCAGCAAATACACTACAATGCCCATGAACAGGTTGCTGCATAGTACTGCCCTGATATACTGCCAACCACTCATATTTTCTTTTCTTCTCACACCCACTAGAACATAAATGATTCGTTCTATTGGATTCATCAGAGAATCAAGCACTGTTCTTTCTTCTTGAAAGACATTGGCTATGTATCTACCAAATACAGGCGTAATTAGTATAACTATACACAGCGTTAACCCAATTTGGAGAAAACCTTGTCCCATTTATTTCGCACTCAATTAAAGTTAAGTTTTAGACAGATAACTATGAAAACTGAAAAATTTACCAATCAGCTCTGTTTCAGATCGGGTAAATCCAAAAAATAAATTATTCCCGTTTAAGTCGTTGACTGTTGACTGTTGACTGTTGACTGTTGAGAGTAAACAAGAACAAGGGAATAGTTTTTTACTTAGCAGTTCCTAAAGTTTATTCATAAAGTTAGATTTACAAATTTTATTTGTGATTATTTGCACAATCACGATTGATGCATTGAGGAATAGCGTTTAAATTTTCCTGTTGTTCATTAATTGTTCTCCTATCTATTGTTTGTTTATACAATAAATTTTCTGCTGCTGCTACTTTCATATCTTCATCTATAAGGTAGGTGATGCTATTTTTATTACACTGTCTTCTTGTTACAAAGTATCACTGGACACAGTTTCTCCTGGCTAGCTGCGACAAAAACAGAAGTTAGCAAAAAATTATATGGCATATTTAAATTTTTGGCGAAAAATTTTTATTTGTTATTTCTCCTTTATCCTGCGGACAAAGTTATCAGATGAGAAAACCAGCCCTTAGGCTTTGGGCTTTGTCATGGGGAAGACTTTACAATCTATTTACATTTAGTAAGCTAGTTTGGTTGTTTTCGCTGACTTAGTTATAAGCACAAGGGAGACAAGGAAGATATGCGTTTTTGAATCAGTAAGGATTGCTATCAGACTGATATTTGATTTCTCAAAATATATCGATGAAAGCTACTAGGTTGAAATTATGAAGAAATCGGATGAAAAAAGAATGGGACAAATGGTAGGGGCATTGCATTGCCATGCCCTTTAGAATATATTGATGTGCTGCAAAAACGGGTTTCACATAATATTTAAGGGATCGACATCGATTGTCAAACTCACAGATGGGGGACAGAGCGGTCGCACTTCTTCCCAATCTGGTAACTTGGGTAAATCATCAGGCGCAAATTTAATTAATATCTGCCAGCGATAACGATTAGCTACCCGTAAAATACTAGCTGGGGCTGGCCCTAAAATTTCCCACCCTGTACCTGTATTTAATTTTGTGGCGATGATTTGGGCAGTATTCTGTACTTGAATCGGATCTAAGCTGCTCAAGCGCAATAAAATTAACCTACCGTAGGGAGGATAATCAAGGGCTTGTCTTTGTTCTAATTCAGCAGTAGAAAAAGATTGATAATCGTGGCTTTTGACTGCTGCAATTACCTGATGTTCTGTGTTGTAAGTTTGGATAATTACTCTACCGGGATCTTCGCCTCTACCAGCACGACCGGCGACTTGAGTTAAAGTTTGAAATGCTCGCTCGCTGGCGCGATAATCAGAAAGATGCAACAAGCCATCAGCCGCAACTACCCCGACTAATGTCACTTGGGGTAAGTCTAAACCTTTGGTGAGCATTTGCGTACCTACTAATAAATGTGCTTCTCCGTTAGCAAATCGGGTGAGAAGGGTACGATGTGCGCCTTTGTTGCGGGTGGTGTCGCTATCAAAACGAATGTATTTGAGTTCGGGAAACTGGTGTGATAATTCTTGGGCGACGCGCTGTGTACCGCTACCGAAAAATTTTAGGTAAGGGGAAGCGCAATCGGGGCAGAATTTGGGATGCGATCGCGCATAATTACAGTAATGGCAACGCAACAGTTGGGGCGCGCCGTCTTCGGTGTGGTGATAGGCTAAAGATACGTCACAGTGCGGACATTCCAATACATAGCCACAACTGCGACAAGAAACAAAAGTACTGTGTCCCCGACGATGGATAAATAATATCCCCTGTTGTTGTCTTTCTTGCAGCTGGTGTAAAGCTTCTTGCAGGGATCTACTAAATATCGAACGATTTCCTTCCTGTAACTCTCGCCGCATATCTACTATCTCTACTGGTGGTAAAGGGCGTGAGTTGATGCGCTGCGGTAGGGAGAGGTAGAGAGATGAACTGGAAGGATTTTCTTCTCCTATATTTCCCAAACTTACCAAAGTTTCTAGGGAAGGTGTCGCTGAACCTAAAATTAAGGGACAATTTTCGATTTCGGCTCGCCATTGCGCCACTGTACGCGCGTGGTAGGTGGGGATGGGGGAGTCTTGCTTAAAGCTGCTGTCGTGTTCTTCGTCTAAGATAATTAAACCCAAGTTGGGTAAGGGCGCAAAAATGGCGCTGCGCGTACCAATGACTACTTGCGGTTCTCCTGTTAGCATTTGTCGCCAGGTGTCGTAACGTTCGCCATCGGAGAGAGCGCTATGATAGACGCTAACTTTACTACCAAAACGGGCGCGAAAGCGATCGGTGAGTTGGGGTGTGAGTCCGATTTCGGGGACTAAAACTAGGGCGGATTTACCTTGAGTTAATAAAGGTGCGATCGCTTGTAAGTAAACTTCGGTTTTTCCCGAACCTGTGACGCCATGTAACAAAACTTGAGTATAGCCATTAAGCGCTTGGATCTTAGCTAAAGCTTTAGCTTGATCGGGAGTTAAGGATTTAGGGCGATCGCCGCTAACTACAGGCCCCTGTTCTGTGCGTAATACTTCCCGTTCTTCAATAATGATGTAGCCTTTGTTTGCCAACGTCTTCAAGACAGAGGCGCTAGTATGACAAATCTGCAATAATTCACTTTGCCATAATTCACCGCCACGCCTGCGCAATACTTCAATAATTTCCCGTTGACGAGGAGTTAAATCAGCGTCAATTGTGTCTATTAGGGTAACTGCTTTCTGTAATTTGGGGCGAGTTAATTTTGGTGGTTCTAAGTAACTTTCTACTAAACCAAATCGTTTTAACTCTCGCACTCCCCGATGAGCCGATTTGATTTTTTGTTGTAGGTAGATAAAACTGTAATCGCCTAATGGATGAGCTTGCAAAAGTTGGAGAATTTGCTGTGCTGAGGAACTAATAAATGTAGCCGCAGCAGACATTTGCTGAGTTAGTAGATTATTATTGTCACTATCGTTTTTTGTAACTTGCTTTCCCAGAGAAGTTAACCGAATCCGTCGCTGCGATCGCCCCAATAATCCTGGTGGTAAAGCTACCCTGATCGCTTGCATCAGCGGTGTGTAGTAATATGTCGCTACTCTATTCAACAATTCCCAATAACCAACAGGAAAAAAACCGACACTCACGACATCTTCTACATCCCGGATTTTTTCTATTGGGATATCACTATTGGGCTGTGTCAATAAGCGAATGGCAATCCCGCCCATTTGTTGCGTACCAAAGGGTACGGTTAAAATATCACCTGGTTTTATTTCTAACTGTGGTGGTAATCGATAGGTAAATAACCCCAAATTTCCTGGACAGTCTACCAATACTTCAACCCACCGATTGATATTTGCTTGTGATTGATAAGACTCCCCAGGTTCATGTACTACCAAATGGGATAAATTTACGCCATCAATATACATATGTTCTGATTGAATAGATAATTTTTCTACTGCTGATGTCTGGTTTGTTTACAATCAAATTTTGCCTAATAATTTAACTTTTTGTGCCGCATGGCATAAACTGTAATTCGCAATACTTTTATCCCTCATAATACTTGATAAGTTTCCTCTTATATCTTCCACATCACCAAATTCAACTCAACTATACATGCAATAAGTAATTAATAACCCCCATACACAACAAAAGCATTTTCTCTACTATCTTCAAAACAATTGGTATATCTACTAGGTAGGGTATCAGATTTTCACCCTATCGATAGATATTCAATGGTTTATGTATATGAGATGCTTTTATACAAATAAACAATTTATTCCCATTTTTAAATTGCTAATTTTGTGTCTGTCATCAAACCTAATCAACCCCAATCAACTCAGCAGTAAGCTTATGATTTTTAACATCACTGCCAACCAAGACAGTCTAAAAAAAGTTAAAAAATTAAATAAAAATTTAATCTTTTAGGCAGTTTAGCTGAAACTTTTATCTGAGTTAAGGTTGAGAAAGTTTGAGGAAATTTGACATATTTAGCAATCGAGAAAAGAATGAGGAATATATAGATTGGGGAGCTGAGGAGATATTTGGTGGGTGCATAGGCCAGTATTGTTATGAGATCGATCTAGCAAGAACCAAGCAATGACAGCTAGACATTGATTTTAACTTCTAATGAGAAATTAGCATAAACTTTTGTTTTGCTACCGGACATGTGCATTTCTCCCTTAGGGAACTACCAAGCCTCAAGCAAGCAGCTGTCACTGAATTATGTACCAAACAAAGCAACAATCCCTAAAGGAACGTTATGAATATTGCTGAATTGGGAACACTGGAAATATTAGTAGAAAGTGCTGCTGAAATTGAAGAACCATCATTTGAGAGTTTAGAAGCAGTGGCGGATGACGATTCTTCTATTCCCGAAACTGTGGAATCAGAAGAACGTGATGGTGACGAAATGGCAGCCGCTCGTCCATCGGGATACAATAAAACCGAGCATGACGATGCTGTAGGCGCGTTTTTTAAGGAAATGGCGCGTTATCCGTTGCTAAAACCTGATGAAGAAGTGGAATTAGCACGGCGAGTTAGATTTCTAGAAGAAGTCAGAAATATACAAGAGTCTTTACAATCTAACTTAGGACAACAACCGACTAAGGCACAAATAGCTGCTGAGTTAGATATGACAGAAAAGCAGCTAGAAAGCCGATTGTATCAAGGTCGAGTGGCGAAACGCAAAATGATTCGCTCAAACCTACGGCTAGTTGTCTCAATTGCTAAACGATATCTTAATCGCGGAGTGCCTTTTCTAGATTTAATTCAAGAAGGCGCAATGGGTTTAAATCGCGCTACAGAAAAATTCGATCCAGATAAAGGATATAAATTTTCGACATACGCTTATTGGTGGATTAGACAAGCGATTACCAGAGCGATCGCTAATGATGCGCGGACAATCCGCCTACCAATCCATATTGTTGAAAAACTTAACAAACTTAAAAAAGCGCAACGGGAACTCAAACAAAAATTTTCTCGCAATCCTTCCGAAGCGGAAATGGCAGAAGCTTTGGACATGAACGTGCAACAATTACGCCAGTTGCAACAACTCAGGCGTCAAGCACTTTCCTTAAATCACCGTGTGGGTAAGGAAGAAGACACGGAATTAATGGATTTATTAGAGGATGAAGATAACCAATCTCCAGAAGCAAAAATGAACGAACACATGATGCGTCAGGAGATTTGGGAAGTGTTGGGAGATGTCTTAACACCAAGGGAAAAAGATGTCATTTCTTTACGTTATGGTTTAACAAGTAGCGAACCCTGCACCTTGGAAGAAGTTGGCAATATGTTTAATCTCTCTCGCGAAAGAGTACGCCAAATTCAAAGTAAAGCCATGCGCAAATTGCGCCGTCCCCACATTGCCAAACGCTTAAAAGGGTGGTTGATTTAAATGGTCATTAGTCATTAGTCATTGTTCATTGGTCAGTTTTCATAATTTTGAATTTTGAATTTTGAATTCCCGCCAGGGGTTGACTTTGGACTTTTGACTCTGGACTATTGACTATGGACTGTTGACTATAACCTCATGACTGCGCGTAGCGATTTAATTTTGCGTTTTGCTGAACCTCAGGATTGCAGCGTTCTCTTTGACCTAATTCAGCAACTAGCCGAGTATGAGAAATTATCTCATGCAGTAACGGGTGATGTGATGGCTTTAAAAGAGCATCTCTTTGGTTCGCCTAGATATATTGAGGCAATATTAGCCGAGTATGCAGGACAAGCTGTAGGTTTTGCGCTGTTTTTTCCTAATTATTCTACTTTTTTGACAAAGCCTGGTATTTATCTGGAAGATTTATTCGTTTTACCTGAATATCGTCGTCAAGGTATTGGTAAGGCACTTTTAACCAAATTAGCTCAAATCGCTGTTGAGCGTAATTGCGGGCGTTTAGAGTGGAGCGTTTTAGATTGGAATGAGCCTGCGCAAAATTTCTACCGCAGTATGGGCGCATCTATTTTAGATGATTGGCGAATTTGCCGCGTCACAGAAGATGCGCTGACACAATTGGCAAAGAAATAGGGCATTGGGCATTGAAACAATTTTGGATTTTGGATTTTGGATTTTAGATTGGAATCCAAAATCGCAAATCTAAAATCTAAAATTCCTTTTCCCCCTGCTCCCTGCCCCTGTTTCTTCAGGATTTTTTAATTATTGAGTGTTAACTTTTACAAAAGTTTATATTTTGTAAATAGACACAAATATGATATGGAATAGCTGAAAAGCAAAAACCCGAAAACCTAGTTCAGGTAAGGATTTGCACGAAGTTTGACAGGCTGTCTTTTGACGAAGGTGAATGCTGCAACTGACAATTAGTAAGGACATATCACCGATCACGCTTTTGTTTCACAGAGAACACGAAATGAAGAAAATTATTTCCGTATTACTGTTGGGCATTACCATCTTCACCTTTGCCTTCAGTAGTCCAGCATTAGCGGCAGATGCTGCTAGTGGCGCTAAAATATTTGCAGCCAATTGTGCTTCTTGCCATGCAGGCGGTAAGAATTTAGTTCAAGCCCAAAAAACTCTGAAAAAGGATGCTTTGGACAAGTATGGCATGAACTCAGCAGAGGCGATTATTGCCCAAGTAACAAAGGGTAAAAATGCTATGCCTGCTTTTGCGGGTCGGTTAAAGCCTGCTCAAATTGAAGATGTAGCAGCTTATGTTCTGCAACAAGCTAATGAGAAGGACTGGAAATAAAGACCAGTAATTAACTCAATTATTGTAGGACAAAGTATAATTAGCGGGGCTTGTTGTCCCGCTAATTGTATTAGTTGATTAGTGTATTAGTGCCGAAATTGTCAAAATAATTCGTAATTGATAGTTGGGAATTAGTAGTTAAAATCTGTGCTGGCTCTGAAACCTCTAGAGAAAAGTCTGGTTGAAAGTTTAGAACTGCAATTGAGGTTTGTACCGATTTAATTACTAATTACAAATTACGAATTACCAATTAGTAAATATATTGCTTATGACTAGTTTTTGGCGATTATTTCTGAGTGCGATCGCAATTTTTACCTTCATCTTTTGGACACCAGCTGCTAACGCTACACCGATATCTCACGCCCCAACTACAGCCAGTGATTTTTTTCAGCTAGGGGTAAATGAGATTCAACAGGGCAATTATCAACAAGCGATCGCGGATTTAAATCAGGCAATTAAACTTGAAAGCGATTTTGACCAAGCTTATAGCGATCGCTGTCTAGCTTATCTGCAATTACAAGAATACCATCAGGCGATCGCAGATTGTACGGTAGCCATAAATTTATCACCAACAAATGCCCAAGGTTATCTCAATCGGGGATTGGCAAACTACAGACAACAAGATTATCCCGCAGCCATAGCCGATTATGAGCAAGCGATCGCACTTCAGCCTGATGAATTTCGCACCTACTATAATTTAGCTCTAGCCTATGCCGCATCAGGTAACTATTCCCAGGCAATAGCTGATTATAATTTAGCCCTGAGTCAAATTCCGGCTTCAGCAAATATAATCCTTGCAGATATCTATAATGACAGAGGTTTAGCGCAGTTAGAGTTGCAAGATATGGAAGCGGCGATGGCTGATTTTACTATGGCAATTCAACTTGATGCTAACGATTACAGAGCTTACTTTAACCGGGGTTGTGCTTGTGGGAGAAAAGGAGATAACTTTGGTGCATTGCGTGATTTCTCCAAAGTCATTCGCCTCAATCCCAATAATGGTATGGCTTATGTGAATCGTGGTGTAGCTCGCTATCAACTGGGGTATTATCAAGGAGCGATCGCGGATTTACAAACAGCATCAGATTTTTTTGGTAATCGGGGAGAAAAGCGAGCTTATGAAAAAGCTTTAACTCTACTCAAAACCATGCAAAAACAAATGCCATCTGCGACAGAAGTTGCTTAAGGGAACTCCAAACAATAAACAACAGCTTTATTTGGTTGACGGTTGACGGTTAACGGTTGACTGTGAACTGTCAACGGTCAACAATAGCAAATTGTGTAAGTCCTAATTATTTATGACTAAAGTTATCGGTTTAATTAGCGGCACATCTGTTGATGGTATAGATGCTGCCTTTGTAGAAATTACTGGGCGAGAATTAGATTTAAAAGTTGAGTTACTAGCAGGCGCAACATATCCCTATCCTCCAGAACTGCGTGAGAAAATCTTGGCATTGTGTGCGGGTGAAGCCATTTCAATGGCAGAATTAGCAGAAATCGATGATGCGATCGCTTATGCTTTTGCTCAAGCTGCCCAAAATATTCAAATTGGTCATCCGCCAGCTAGTTTAATCGGTTCTCACGGTCAAACAGTTTACCATCGACCACCCCAGGGAACAGGGGTGAAACAGAAAGATTCCTCTTTGGGTTATACTTTGCAACTCGGACGCGGTGCGTTAATTGCCCATGTAACAGGAATCACAACTGTCAGTAACTTTCGCGTTGCTGATATTGCCATTGGTGGACATGGTGCGCCTTTAGTACCGCGAGTTGATGCTTATTTGCTCAGTCATCCCCAAGAAGCAAGGTGTATCCAAAATATCGGTGGCATTGGTAATGTTGCTTATATCCCTCCGCGTCGCGATAATTGGCTAGAAAAAATGCGCGGCTGGGATACTGGCCCAGGAAATAGCCTGTTAGATTTAGCCGTAGAGCATTTAACTAATGGTGCTAAAACTTACGATGAAAATGGGCAGTTAGCCGCCATTGGTACTCCCTGTCAGCCTTTAGTAGAACAATGGCTAGGGCAAGATTACTTTCAGCTACCACCACCTAAATCTACTGGTAGAGAATTATTTGGTGTGGCTTATCTCCAGCAGTGCTTGCAAGATGCTGAAGCCTATCAACTCAGTCCCGCCGATATCATGGCAACCCTAACAGAACTGACAGCAGCTTCAATAGTTCATAGTTACCGCATCTTTTTACCCCAACTACCCGATCGCGTACTCTTATGTGGTGGTGGTAGTCGCAATTTGTATTTGAAACAGCGCTTACAGTCCTTATTACCATCTGTACCAGTTACAACTACAGATGAAGCTGGTGTCAGCGCAGATTTTAAAGAAGCGATCGCCTTTGCCGTCTTAGCTTATTGGCGACAACTAGGCATTCCCGGAAACCTCCCCAGCGCCACAGGCGCACCCAAAGAAGTACTTTTAGGAGAAATTTATTAGGGATTGGGCATTGGGCATTGGGCATTGGGCATTGGGCATTGGGCATGGGTAATTAAATATATGTAGGGGCGGGGTTTCCCCCACCTGTGTCAACTTAAGCTAAAAGCTATATACAGCGCGTGTTGTACAAAAACCCTCGCCCTCATCCCCTCACCCCTTCTCCCCCAGGAGAAGGGGAATTAAATCT
>NZ_JACJRE010000079.1 GCF_014697075.1 Tolypothrix sp. FACHB-123
GATGAGGTTGTCTATCAATGAGTTCTCCTTCGTTCACAACTAGATCTCATTCACAACCAACCAGCCAATTTTTTGCACCAATTAGTGTAGTAGCGCGGCAAGTCTAAAATGTTTGGTTCAAAAAATCTAGAAAATCCACAAACAATAAAAATAGTCTCTGATGACTCAACCCAACAAATTAAGCTTGCCGCGCTAGTAGGTTGGGTTGAGGAACGAAACCCAACATTTCCGGGTATTTGTTGGGTTTCACTTCGTTCAACCCAACCTACAATTTATCCTTAACTGAACCGTATTGGCACCTAAGCAACAAAATATAAGCAGCATCATCAAAAGTATGCAGCAATGTGCTGCATGATTTCAACTAATTCAGCAAAAGATCCTGGCCTAACTATATAGGAACTAGCTCCTAACGCCGTTGCTTGATGAATATCTTCGATTTCTCCAGAACTGCTGAACACAATTACCGGTAGGTGACAAAATTCTGGTTGTTGTTTAATCCAAGCTAGTAGTTCCATGCCATTCATGCGTGGCATTTTCATATCTGTCAATATTAACCCAGGTAAAGGAGATTTTTTGAGATAGTTTACTGCTTGTTCGCCATCCTCAACTACTTGAATCTGAATGTTAGGTTTAACTTTAGTCATTGCCCGCTTAATCAGTAAGACATTGCCTGGCTCATCTTCTACTAGCAAAAGCAAATTCTGCTGAGTATTATTCGTAATTGGTAATAGTTGATCGCTCAAAGATGCTGTTAATATGATGCTTATTGTTTGGGATATAAATTCAAAATACTACACTTTGAGGAAAAACACTTCTATCTCAAGTACAACTTGAAAAAAGCGATGTCTGCGGCGGACTTTGTCTACACATTTTGGCTGTTTTTGAATTCATTGATCTAGATTAGTTTTTTGCTTGTGGCAATTCAATCCAAAAACGGCTCCCCTGTCCTAGCTCAGACTCCACCCCCACTCGCCCTCCTAGACGTTCGATGCCTTTTTGGACGATCGCTAATCCTACTCCTGTACCAGAATAGGTATCTGAGCTATGTAGCCGTTCAAACACGCCAAATATTCTTTCTTGAAATTCGGGTTCAATGCCAATGCCGTTGTCTGCAATCCAAATCCGAAGCAAATTTCCGCGTTTTTCTGCCCAAACTTGGATTTGGGGCTTCACACCTTGTAATATATATTTTAAAGAATTTGTCAATAAATTAACTAGAATTTGAGTCAAGATAGTAGGCTGAGCAATTACCTGGGGTAGAGGCAGAGCTACAGTAATTTCGGCTTGCTTAGCTTGGCATTCTGGTTGCAATTGCCGTAAAATTTCCTGAATTATTGCTGTTAAATCAACAACTTGCAACTGAATTTCTGTGTGGCTGAGTCGGCTGTAGGCGAGTAAGTCTTGAATTAGGCAATCCATGCGTTGGGCAGAATCGGCAATGTATCTGGCATATTCTCGTCCTAATTCGTCTAAACGATCGCCATTATCTTCTACTAAAGCTTCAATTAAACCTCTAATGGCACGCAAAGGCGATCGCAAATCATGAGATACGGTATACGTAAAGCGTTTTAACTCTTGGTTGACTTCTGCTAGTTGGGCTGTGCGTTCTTGTACCCGTTGTTCTAGGGTTTCATTGAGTTGCTTGACTGCCAATTCTCCGGCTTTGCGATCGCTAATATCACGCGCCACAGCATACAGCAAGTTATTTTCTGGGCTGGCTACATATTTCCACTCTAACCATTTATCAGAACCATCTTGACAGCGGTAGCGATTTTCAAAAACATCTGAAGGAACGCCAACTGTATAATTTTGCGATTCTGCCTTGGTTCGTTCCCTGTCGTCGGGGTGAATAAAGTTAAAATAAGGTTCCGCTAAAAGTTCTGCTTGGGAATAACCGAGGATTCTTGTCCATGCAGGGTTAACCTGTTTAAAGTAGCCATCAACCCCAGCAATGCACATCATATCTAGGGAAAGGGTAAAGAATTGATTGCGTTCTTGTTCGGCTTGTTTGCGTTCAGTGATATCAATTGCCGTTGCAATAACTAATTTTCTCCCATCGGATAATTGACCCAGAGGTGCGGCTTGAAAATCCCAAATGCGCTGTTCGCCAGTATTAGTAGTAATCGAATACTCACCCATCGGAGTTTTCTTCTGAAGCGGAAAGACATTTTTTATTGCTGCTAAAATTTGTTCTTGGCGGCTACCATAGGCTTTTTCTACCCAGTCAGCAACTGTCGGGATATCTTCGATGGTGTAACCAGAAATTTCTGTCCAGGCGTGATTGATTTGCAAAATTTCCCCATCTTCCGTATGTAGCACGATTGGCAGGGGAGCATCAACAATAGCACGGCGGAAACGTTCTTCACTCTCTCGCAAAGCTTCTTCTGCCTGCTTGCGGTTAGTAATATCCGCACGAATGGCAATATATTGATATGGCTTACCGCGATCGTCCACAAAGGGCACAATAGTTGTTGCCACCCAGTAGAAACTACCATCCTGAGCACGGTTTTTGATTTCCCCTTGCCAAACCGCTCCTTGGGAAATAGTTGCCCACATTTGAGCAAAGAAGCTTTTGGGATGATAACCAGAATTAATCATGTGATGGCTTTGCCCAATTAATTCTGCTCTAGAATATTGAAAAAGTTGGCAAAATTTATCGTTAACGTAGCTAATAATGCCTTTAGCATCAGTGATAGACACAATTGAGGACTGATCCAGGACAAATTTCAGATCTGCTAATTGCCGCAAAGATTGTTCTAAAGCTGCATTTGTTTGAGATAGCTCAGCTGTGCGTTCTTCTACTCGCTGTTCTAGTTGAGCATAACTTTCTGTTAAAGCTAGCTTTGCGCGCTGACGCTGGAGATCTATCTGAGCTAGCTTTTGGGCGCAGTACCAAGTCAACCCGATAAAAGCAGCTACATTACCTGTTACATGGAGAGAAAGCCCAAAAGCATCATCAAACCAGCCGATTCTTTCTCCTAGCAACCGCAACCATCCCAGGGTGAAGGGAACAGCGATCGCGGCTGGTACCAGCACTCTAGCTGTAATTCCTCCAGCGGTATTGCTAACAAACAAACTCATCCATCCTTGCTCAGGAGTAGCAAATAATATTCCCAGGGAGAGTATGAGAGAGGCTAAAGCTGTATGCACAGCCACAAAAGTATAAAGGGCTAAACCCAATATAGGTTCGACTCCATAGGTGTAACCCATTAAAATTTGCAGGGCAATTAAAGCTGTGCCGACTGCTAACAGTTGCACCAGTTGGTAACGCACAATTCTGCCCAGCAAGAGCCACAAAGCAGTTCCCAAAAGAGTAAAAATCAATGCTGTGATCGGTGCCATTCTCCCAGGGCTAGAGGTAGCGATCGCGCTGGGTGCTTCTAAAAACAACAGTTGATCTATCCCCAGATTCCAACCAAATACATACTGGCTGAGATTTAACAGTCCCAAAATGGTGACAAATAAAGCACAACCTTGAGCTAATCGCCGCTTACCTAAGTTAGGATATTGTGAAAAATGTAACGCCAGCCCAGCAAATATAAATCCCAGTGCTGTATTGGCTTTCATCGTTACCCACTGAGGCAAAATACTTTTAAAAGTATCAATATTCGACACCCAACCCAACAGCACAACACATCCAATCGAGACAACACTAAGGCTGCAAACCAGGGAAGCCACTTTCAGCGCTTTGAAAAGACGGCGATCGCACTGAGCAATGTTCATAAATATATGAAAACCCCTATTAAATATAAGAGCTTAAAACTAGCTTAAAACCCTAATATTTTCGGTTTTTGACTGATTTTAAGGGTGGAATGAGTTTAATATTGATAAATTTCTAATGGCAAGTTATCGGGGTCTTTAAAAAAAGTAAACTTTTTCCCTGTAATTTCATCAACTCTAATATTTTCTACTTCTATTCCTTGGGATTGTAAATCAATCACAGTTTGCTCTATATCATCAACTGCAAATGCTAGATGTCTTAAACCACAAGCTTCTGGCGTATTCGGTCTTTGGGGAGGGTGGGGAAAGGAAAATAATTCTATTTGGCTATTTTCACCGACTCTTAAATCTAATTTATAAGAATTCCTGTGAGCGCGAAACGTTTCTTGAATTATGGGAAATCCTAACACCTCTACATAAAATTTTTTTGATCGTTCGTAGTCGGAACAAATAATAGCTATGTGATGAATGCCATGAATTTTCATAAATTACGAATTACGAATTACGAATTATAAATTACAAGGCTAGGCGATCGCCCAGCCCAAAAATTACTCTTGTAAAATCGTCTTTGAGACAATCCTGGTTTTCTTGCGGTCTGCTTGGGAGAGTTCTTCACCAGCTTGTAGGCGGGTAGCAGAATTTTGTAAGACTGTGGCTGCACCTTTATCTCCTATTTGTAAGGCGGTTTTAGCGGCGGTTTGCAGCATGGTTGCAGCACCAATGAGATCGCCTTGTTGTAATTTGGCTTCTGCTAACTGGGTTTGGCGATATTTGGCTAAGGCTAAAATTGATTGCTGTACCTGAGGATTGAGATTTGGTTGGTAA
This sequence comes from Tolypothrix sp. FACHB-123, assembly GCF_014697075.1. GTDB lineage: Bacteria > Cyanobacteriota > Cyanobacteriia > Cyanobacteriales > Nostocaceae > Aulosira. The sequence goes on from NZ_JACJRE010000079.1 coordinate 4,546, forward strand.
GTGCGAACTACATCTGCATACACAGGTGCGATCGCAGACAGTAAACCTTGGCGATCTACAGCCGGATCGTCATAGCGAATTTGAATCTGCCCTATCTCCTGTCTCCCTTCCGGTAAATTACTGAGATAAATATTAACTAAAACTACTCGCTTCACATCTTGCATCAAATCGCCTAAGCGAACGGCAAAGCGTCCATCCGCTTCTTGTTGTACGGTTAACTCAATTGTATCTGGGGATACTTGGGCAATGGGTTTAAGTTCGGCTAACCGTACTTGGGGGATGAAAGACAATAGCAAGTAGGCGTTAGTTAAACCTACCGATTGTATGCGTCTAAATAGGCGGCTAAATTCATCTACGGCTTGTTGAGGATGTTCAATATAAGCTAATGTACCACCACCAACATCGGCAATTTTTTCCAGTAAATCAGAGTTCCAGTTACTGCCAAAACCCAGTGTATTCACAGTTAAGTTCAATTTAGCGGCTTTGTAGGCAAATTCCAGACAGCGTTTGTTGTCATCCGGGCCTAATTGCCATTTCCAGATGCGCAAGCTGCTTTCACCATGTCCATCTGTGAGTAAAAAGGCTTGGGAAACAGCGCCCCTAGTACCTTTCATCAGTTCTGTAATTCCCAGTTGCAAACCTTCGGCAATGACTGTACCACCGCTGGCTTTGAGTTTGTTTTTAATTTGTGATTTAATATTGCCTAAATCTTGAACTACCTGGTTAGGGATAATGACTTCTGCCGAACCAGCAAAAGCGACTACGGAAATGCGATCGCCTGGTTGTAGTCGATCTAATAATCCCTCAACTGCTTGAATCACATTCTTGATTGGTTCCCCGTGCATAGAACCACTGCGGTCGAGAATCAAGCATAAGTTGAGGGGTAAGTTGTTTGCAAATTCCCCACTAAACGCAGAAATGGAAATTCCTAGTTGACGCTGGCTGGTGGCTTGAGCCAGGTCAACATTACTATCATTGAGTAGCGACAGTAATTTTACTTTCATGGGTGAGGCGAATCCTGCAATACTGTTTTTGAGACAATCCGCGTTTTCTTGCGATCGCTTTCGGATAACTCTTCACCAGCTTGCAAGCGAGTAGCGGAAGTTTGCAATACTGTGGCTGCACCTTTATCGCCCATTTGCAATGCAGTTTTCGCTGCTGTTTGTAACATTGTCGCCGCCCCAGCGCGATCGCCTTGTTGTAATTTCGCTTCTGCTAACTGAGTTTGGCGATATTTAGCTAAGGCTAAAATAGATTGCTGCACTTGGGGATTAGCAGCTGGCTGGTATGATCTGACGACATTGGCATAAATGGGGATGTTGGGTGTGAATAAACTTGTTTGGTTACTTGCAGGGTCATCGTAACGGACTTGCACATTCGCGATCGCTTGTTTACCTTCAGGCAACTGTCCCAAATAAATATTAGCTAAAATTATCCGCTCTACATCTTTCATCAAATCTCCCAAGCGAACAGCAAACCGCCCATCTGCTTCTTGTTGCACAGGTAACTCAATAGTATCGGGAGAAACTTGAGCAATTGGTTTCAGTTCCGCCAGCCGCACATTTGGCATTAAAGAAAATAGCAAATAAGCATTAGTCAAGCCAATTGTTTGAATGCGGTTAAATAAGCGGCTAAATTCTTGGACTACCTGATCGGATTTTTGAATGTAAGACAGTGTACCCAAACCAGCATCCGCAATTTTTTCTAAAATATCCTGATTCCAGTTATCACCAAAACCCAAGGTATTCAAAGTCAAATTATAACTAGCCGCTAATTGGGCAAATTTCAAACAACGATTGTTATCCCCATGCTCATTTTCGCCATCAGTTAACAAAAATACTTGGGAAACAGTATCTTTTTTCGCCTTTGCTAACTCCTCAATCCCCAGACGCAAACCTTCATCAATCGCCGTTCCCCCATCAGCACTGAGGCGGCTAATTTGCTTTTTGATATGTTCGCGGTCTTCAATTACTTGATTGGGTACTAAAACTTTGGCACGATGATCGAAGACCACAACACTAAGACGATCCTCAGGACTTAGTTGATCGACCAAACGAATCGCCGCTTGCTTGACAGTTTCTAGTGGTCGCCCATTCATCGAACCACTATGATCGAGAATTAAGCATAAATTTAGTGGCACATTGCGATCCAAAGTTTCGCCGATCGCAGAAATCGAAAGCGACAACTGACGCTGACTGCTCAGCTGATTGACATCTAAATTACTATCATTGAGGATCGGCTGCAAGTTAACTTTCATAAACCAAAGTCCCTAGAGAGGATACACATTTTTATAAATAACTTCAAAAGGCAACATCAAACCTACGGAAAACAAATAGATTAATCAGCTGTAACTTCTGGAAATATCCATAGTCGAGAGTCAAAAGTCAATAGTCAAGAGTCGTGAATTTCTTTACAAATGACAAAACGCAAAGTCTGATCACCGCAAGCCGACGCTCAGAACTTTGTAAGAATGACCATTGACCATTGACCTTGATAAAACCTTAACGAAAAAATATGCAACTAAAAATCGAAGTAGCTTATATTCAAGAATATCTTAGAAGCTAAGGATTGGCAGATGCTCAGCCCCCTGAGCAATTAGCCAGAAATCCACACCTTGAAGATAGCTAGCATCGCGCTAGTATGTATTACAGTTAACGGCATAATTTCAGGCGATCAGTTGCTATGGACATTTCCCCCATCAAGGCTGTTCAAGCCCCCTACTACGGCGATAATTCTTACCGGACACCGCCGCCAGATTTACCTTCCCTGTTATTGAAGGAGCGAATTGTCTATCTTGGGATGCCCCTGGTGCCTGCTGTCACAGAATTGATCGTCGCTCAACTACTGTATCTACAGTCCGACGACCCCGACAAGCCTATTAAAATTTATATCAACTCTACCGGCACATCGGGTTATAGTGGCGATCCCATTGGCTTTGAAACCGAAGCCTTCGCTATCTATGACACCATGAAATACATCAAGCCACCCATTCATACTATCTGCATTGGTTCAGCGATGGGTATGGCAGCGATGCTACTCGGTGCTGGTACTAAAGGTTGCCGCGCCAGTTTACCCAACGCCAATATTATCCTGCATCAACCAAAGAGCTACGCCCAAGGTCAAGCAACGGATATTCAAATTCGGGCGAAGGAAGTTCTGGTTAACAAAGCCTCAATGGTTGATATCATATCTCGCACCACAGGGCAAGCCCCAGAAAAAATTACCAAAGATATGGATCGCCTCTTTTACATGACTCCCTATCAAGCAAAGGAATACGGTTTGATTGACCGAGTTTTTGAAAAAGAAGAACTTGCTAATCCACCTTTACCTGCCAGCATTCTTTAATTTGTCATTTGTTCTTTGTCATTTGTCCTTTGTATATGGCAAATGACTAATGACTAATGACCACTTGCCCTGAGCACAGCCGAAGGGATGACTAACTACTAAATTACAAACGGAGTAACACAAATGCCTATAGGTGTTCCTAAAGTTCCTTACCGGATGCCGGGGGGTCAATTTACGGATTGGATTAGCATTTACGATCGCCTATACCGAGAAAGAATTATTTTCTTGGGACGCGACATTGATGACGAAATTGCTAACCAAATTATCGCTGTTATGTTATACCTGGACTCGGAAGATCCGGGTAAGGACATTTATTTGTATATCAATTCTCCTGGCGGTATGGTTACCTCAGGCTTAGCAATTTATGACACCATGCAGCACATCAAATCCGATGTGGTGACAATTTGCGTTGGTTTAGCCGCTTCAATGGGTTCTTTCCTGTTAGCTGCTGGTACCAAAGGCAAACGCATGGCATTGCCGCACTCACGGATTATGATTCACCAACCTTCTGGTGGTACCCGTGGACAAGCAACGGATATCGAAATTGAAGCTAGAGAGATTCTGCGGATTCGTAACCAGCTCAATCAGATTTATGCTAACAACACTGGTCAGACTTTAGCCAAAATTGAAAAGGACATGGATCGTGACTTTTTCATGTCTGCCGCAGAAGCTAAAGAATACGGTTTGATTGACCGTGTGATTGAAGAACGCCCGTAGGGGAAGAGGCAGGGGCAGAGAGAGCAGGGGGGACAAGGGGGACAAGGAATTTTAGATTTTAGATTTGCGTTAGCGTAGCGTAAAGCCTCCGGCATAGCTTCGCTTAGAGCGAGTCCGCGAGCGTCTTTTGGATTTCAATCTAAAATCTAAAATCCAAAATCCAAAATTGTTTCCAATGCCCCATGCCCCATGCCCAATGCCCCAATAAATTGTCAATCCTGAACTTTAAATTAAAATATAAGTCTTTATTATTAATACCTCAGACTTTAAGTGGCAAGCTTGAAGCTGAATATTTGATGGCTGATAGCTCAAGATGGATCTTGGAGATTGCTACCGTTTATTGGGTTTAAGGTCGGGAGCCTCTTTTGCCGACATCAAGGCGTCTTACAGACGATTGGCGCAGCAATATCACCCCGATATCAACCCAGATGACCACAAAGCTAAAGATAAGTTTATTGCCCTGACAGAGGCTTATAAGTTCCTGTTGACTGTAGTCATACCAGAAGATACTGTTGGCGTTGCTAGTCAAACGCCTGTTTCTGCACGGGAGCAAACACAGACAGCACCTCAGGAGAAAGCACCAGCCGCAGCAGCAAAAAAGCGACAGACGACGACACCAAAACCGCCTGGGGTAACGGCTATAGAACAGCGGCTCAAGTGGAATACTTATGAGCAGTTACAGCGATTTTTAAAAGAAAAACGGTTTCCGCAAGCGATCGCACTGGTAGAAGCTTTGGCTGATAGAATACCTGAGGATGCAGAAGTGCGTCAGTGGCAAGCTATTACTTATCAAATTTGGGGAAGGGTGCTGATCGATCAACATCAGGTGCTGAAAGCCAGGATTTATCTAAAAAAAGCGCTGAAGACTGACCCAAATAATAAAGCTTTGTGGAATGAGGTGCAGCGGGATTTACAGCGTTTAGAGCAGATGTTTTGATGACCTGGGGCGAAGAAACCCCGCCCCCTACGGATGGGTTAAATTTTTAAATCTTGCAAAGCGAGACGAATTTGTTCTACACGCCTGCGGTTAACACCGAGATCTGACTCGCCAACGCGAGAGGCCGACCGCACATGAATTACTGATTCATCAGTGGGAAAATAAAACTCGACATCGTCAACAAATTTGAAGATGCGGCTTTTAGACAGAGCATGGATATAATTATCTGTCTGTTCTACAACTTCTGTACGGGGAACTACGGTGAGGACTTTAAGTAAGGTTTCTTTAGCAACATTGCGGTCTACATGGTAAGCAATGGGTTTAATGGTGTGTTTAGCATCAGCGTCTTGGCTAACAACACAGTTATCGGAAGCCGGACAGGAACTAAGATGACCATTATTTACTCCCAAGTTAGCAGCAAAGGCCTGATTAGTAGTTGGAGAGATAAAACTACTAGTCAAGGTTAAAAATATTGCGAAAGTTATACTTAGCAAGAGTTTGGGAACAAATGCTCTTAGTAGACCGGACATGATAGATTTACTCCTCAAGGGTGGAATAGCACTCAATTATTCTCGGTTATTTTGGCTAACATTTGTGAGTTGCTATTCCTCTAAGGAAATTGTTGATTGTTGACTGTTGACTGTTGTACGGGCGGATTCACACATATCCTCACTGATTCATGAAGATCTTCCATAAACCCGCCCCTACTGACTATTGACTGTTGTACGGGCGGGTTCACAAATATCCTCACTGATCAACGATAATTCTCAATAAACCCGCCCCTACTGACTGTTGACAACTTGAAGGAATAATTTATTTTTTGAGTTCCCTCAATCAATTTTGGATGTTGAATGATTACATCCAAGGTTTAAAATCTCAAATTTGGCGAATTTTACTTTAATTTGCAAATATCCGTCCTAAGAAAGTAACTATTTCCGCCCAAGCTGAGGTAGCAGCTACCGGATCGTAGCGGTAACCATCATCGCGCATAAATGTATGTTCTGCTTCATAATTGAGAACTTTGTGGGGGATATTCGCATTTTCTAGGGTTGTAATTATTGTATGCCTGTCTGGCTCTGGGATATGTGGATCGAGAGTCCCAAATACTAATAACATCTCACCTTTAATTTCACTAAAACGATGGATTGTATCGGCTACACCCTGACCTAATTTACCACTGGGAATGCCTGTAGGATAGCAGCAAACAGCAGCTTTAATTTCGCTTTGGAAAGCGGCGCGAAAGGCTAAATGTCCGCCAATACAAAAGCCAAGCGTACCTATTTTATCTGGAGCAACGGCGCTTTCGGTTTTGAGCCATTCAATTACTGCTCGACAATCAGCATCATAATCTGCGATCGCAGTTCGGCGTGCATCATCATTACCCCGCATTCTTCCTAAATCATCGGGTTCAATAACTGTACCAATTAACTCTAGGCGATGAAAAATCTCTGGTGCGGCTACTACATAGCCAAATCCTGCTAAGTAGTTCGCCAAGCGAATGATAGGACTACCTAGTTGATAAATATCACTGTAAAATACAATACCTGGATAATGTCCTGCTGGTTTGGGCGCTGCTACATAGACACGCATTAAACTGTCATTTACTCTTAATTCAATATTGCGCTTAGTAATTTGCACTTTTTTGTCTCCGTGTCCTGTTTGCTTTAATGATTTCTCTTTCGCCTAGAACCAAAGACTAATATTGAAACAATTTGAGCGCCAATTTCAGGTAAATGAATTACATTCCACAATTATGCAACGCCTCAGTTGCCTTAGTTGCGTCATCTAGATTATACTACCATATAGTAATATAATAAATGTATATATAAATTAGAGAATCTTTATGTTAGAAACATCACCTGCGGCTCTCAGCCAAATTGCTGATTATTTTAAAGTGTTATCTGAAGTTAGCCGATTGCAAGTTTTATGTTCTTTGCGGTCTGGTAGCAAAAATGTCACAGAAATTATGAAGATTACTGGACTGGGACAAGCGAATGTTTCCAAACATCTGCAAATTCTCACCAAAGCGGGGATGATTAAACGTCAACCGCAAGGGGTAAGTGTATTTTATGAAATTACCGATCGCTTAATTTTTGAGATATGTGAATTAGTCTGTGCGCGTCTTTCGATTCGTTTGGAAGAACAGTCACAGCAGTTGAAACAGTTAGATGCTTTAAGAATTAGTCATTAGGCGATTTTTGAAAAAGAATATACCAGGGTGTTTGGCTTCGACTTCGCTCAGCCAACACCGTGCTCTGAGCGAAGTCGTTCGACATAGTCGTTCCCGCAGGGTAGGGCACAATCACAATTGGTACAATATTGTCTGAAAATCTCCTTAGTCATTGGTCATTTTTCATTTTTCATTACGAGTTATTTTAATGATCGCAGATATGGCGATCGCTCTGGTTGACATTGGGGTTATTTTTTAGGTAATCTTTGATACGCAAGCAACCTTGTTGGCGTAAGTCGGTTAAATCTAAATTCCATAGCTTTAGCCCACTATCTTCACCTGCGCTAATCAGGATTTTACCATCGGGGCTAAAGCTGATGCTATTAATTTTACCGGGGTGACCGACTAGAGTTTTAAGTAAAGTGCGATCGCGAATATTCCACAGTTTAATGGTACTATCCATGCTGCCAGAGGCGAGTATTTGGCTATGGGGGAGAAAACTCAAGCTGGTGATACCACCGGAATGTCCTGTGAGGGTGTTGATTAAAGTCCCGTCGGCAACGTTCCATAGTTTGATGGTATTGTCTAAACTAGCAGCCGCGAGGATGGTGTTATCGGGACTGAATTTCACAGATGCGATCGCTAGTCTATTTCCCTGTAAAGTTGTGACAAGACTACCATCAATTCGCCAAAGTTTTACCGTATTATCGTAACTACCAGAAGCCAGCAGTTTACCATCATTACTAAAACTGACGCTGCTGATTGCGTCTGTATGTCCTGTTAATGTGTGAAGTAATTTTTTATCTGCAATTTGCCAGATTTTAATAGTTTTATCGGCGCTACCAGCAGCTAACATTTTACCATTGGGGCTAAAACTAATGCTGGTTGCTCGCTCAGAATTTCCTGTGAGGGTATAAAGTAGAGAATTATTGGCTATATTCCATAATTTAATTGTTTTATCGTCACTGGCAGCAGCGATAATTTTATTATCTGGGCTAAAGTCTACAGCATAAATTGGCTGTTTGTTTCCAGATATAGATTTAATCAACTTTTCGTTTCGCTGCCATATTTTAATTATGCCATCCCATCCAGCCACAGCAAACATTTGGTTATCATGGCTGAAATTTGCACTATAAAAGTTTCCCTTGTTGAGGTTATTGGTTAGATTATTTAATTGCCAAAGCCTGACAGTTTTATCAGCACTAGCAGAAGCAATCATTTTACCATCTGGGCTGAAACTCAGACTATTAATTACACCACCATGTCCTGTTAAAGTTTGGCTGGAGATATATTCAATTCGGGATGGATTTTGATTCTGCCAAATTTTTAAAACTGCGTCATCATCAGCGCTAGTTAGGATTTTATCATCTGGGCTAAAGCTGATACTGTTGATTTGATTTGTATGTCCTTCAAGAGTTTGAAGAATTTGTCCTTGAGGATTCCACAAATTAATAGTTTTATCACCACTAGCAGCAGCGATAATTTTACCATCTGGGCTAAATTTTACAGAGGTAATGCGTTCTTTATGCCCTGACAGAGTTTGCAGCAACTTACCGTCAGTAAAGCGCCACAGCTTGACTAAATTATCTTCGCCACCAGAAGCAATAACTTGAGCGTCAGGACTAAAGCTAACAGTATTTACCCAGCCATTATGAGCATTCCAAGTATTGATTAAACTTCCATCAATCCGCCAGAGTTTTATCGTTTTATCTCGGCTGGCGGAAACCAGAATTTTACCATCAATACTAAAATCTACACCACTGATAATATCAGTGTGCCCAGTCAAAGTTTTGATGAGTTTACCATCTATATTATAGAGTTTGATAGATTTATCTGTAGTGGCAGCAATTAATTTATTATCGGGACTGAAAACTAAAGATGTAATCCTTTGATTATCTGTAATCGTCTTGTTGATTTTACCATCTGCACGCCAAATCCTAATTGTTCTGTCATCGCTAGCAGAGGCAATTATTTTACCATCATGACTAAAACTTACAGCGTTAACTTGTTGACTGTGTCCTTGCAAACGGTTGATTTCTTGAGATTGGGTGATAGCTTGCGCTAGAGTAGCGACAGTTGCGAGTTGAATATCTTTATTTGCTGTGGATACTTGCTTAACTTCTCGTCCAGATTTGACACTAGCAATTAAGGCTTCTAATTGCTGATTGGATAATAATAAAGCTTCCGATGAAGCGTTTAAAGCAGAAATTTCTCTCAATTGCGCCGCTTGTTTTTGGAAATAAGCGAAAACACCAAAACCACTAGCAGCAATTCCCAATACACTAATCACAATAATTGCTCTTTGCGCTTGACGCAGACGCTTTTTTTGAGCAAATTGCTGGCGTTTTCTTTCTGCTAAACAAGCAGCAATAAAACTTTGCACATCTTGAGATAATTCATCGGTATATTTAATATAGATTTCTTCCGCCTCAGCTAAACGGATACCTTGCAACAAAAAATCAGTTTGCTCCTGATTATGCTTCCATAAAGCTGCTGCTTGTTCAATTTGACGCTGCGATCGCAATCTACTACGATTCTCCTCTAACCACCAGCGCAAAGTTGACCAATGACGAATCAAAATCTCATGAGCTACTTCTATTGTTACAGCTGACGCAGGTAGAGCAGCAATTAAAGCGTCGCTTTTATCTCCCTTATCTCCCCCACTCACCACCTCATCATCCACATTCACCACGACTAACTTCGCCGCAGTTAACACTTGTAAAGTTCTTTCCACTAAAACCGCCGGGTATTTTTGCACCACTAACTCTGATTTCCATACCCTGCGTCTGGTATCTTCTGTACCTTCCCCTAATTGGGTGAGAGAAAGGAAAATCCATCTAGCACAATCTTGCGCTGGAGAATCTAAACTTTCGTAAACAGCTTGCGCCTTTCTTTCTAACGCACCTTTAATTCCACCCACCTGTTGCTGATAAGCTGCGAGAGTCAGTTTCCCATCTTGGCGAAATTCCCACAACTGTTCTAGAACAAATTCTAACAGTGGTAAATCACCCGCCGAGTGGTTTAACTCTTGTAGCAAAACTTCCACCAATTCCGACTCAACTTTTAAGTTGACTTGTTCTGCTGGATTAATAATGACACGACGGTAATCGCGATCGCTCAAATTCGGCGGAACCAACAAGCTAGATTCTTGCAATAAACTCGCCAGCGCTGGAATTTCCAAGCAAGCCGCGATAAAATCAGCCCGTAAAGTCATCACTAATTTAAACTTATCAGCCGCATATTCCATTGCACCCAACAGCAACTCTAAAAATCGCTGTCTATCTTCACCAGGCGCAAGGGTAAACAACTCCTCAAACTGATCCACCACCAAAACTACCACAGACTCAGGACGACTCCGCAACCAATAAACAAAGCCTTCCACCCCCTGATAAAGCATTCCCTCCAGCACCAGCTGGGGAGATACAGAAGAAATATTTTTTCCTTGCTCGCGCTGAGCGAAGTCGAAGCGCACTTCTCCCAATCGCCTCGCCAATTCTTCCAAAGGACGCGCACCGGGACGCATACTTTTAATTAACCAAGAATCACTTCCAGGTAATTGCTTCCCCGGACGTAATTGGGCAATTAATCCGGCTTGTACAACGGAAGATTTACCACTACCAGAAGCACCGACTACAGCTAAGAAAGATTTATGTGCTATTTGACTAATTAAATGCTGAGTTAAAGATTCTCTGCCAAAAAAATATTGCGCGTCTTCTTCTGCAAAAGCCCTTAATCCTCGGTAAGGACAAATTTTTAAATCTAAGGCTGATTTTTTCTGACTACGCGCGCCAGTTGCTGAAGGGATAATTTCAATTACGCCTTGAGTTCCTGATAACCAAAAATGCAGAGGTAAAAATGGGGTGCTTTGGGTTTGTGCAGCTAGTTGTACTTGTAATTGGGTAATCCAACCAGCTACAGATAAACCAGATTTTAGATTAGCATTTTTTAAAGTTTCAGTCAGGGTTTGAGCAAATAAATCGGAATTATCTGTTGGGGAATTTCTGGCAATAATACATTGTCCTTTTTCCGATTCTAACCGCAAATCATCCACCCATTCTTGTAGAGAAGATACAGCAGTCGCTATTACAGGAAAATCTAAAATAATAATCTGCTGGTTAATTTGCGAACGGCGTAACTGTTGTTTTAACCAAGAACGACTCAGCCAAATATCATCTGATATTAATAATGCAGCTTCTCCTGTAGGAGTTTCTTCTAATCTTCCGCGTAGATATAACAATATTGTTGCAGCTTCTGGGAGAAGAGGCAGAGAATTATTAACAGAAAAATCTGAATTTTCTGGCTGATTTTCAACAAAATCAAAGACTGGTCGAGAAAAATCATCATCATTATTATTTGCTAATACAGGCTTGTCTACCTTTCCCCTCGTTTGATTATCTCCTCGATGATAGACACCTAAAGCTTGTTGAATTGCATCGCGAATATCTTTACCAGTCGTTTCTCCGGGACGCGGTAAATATTCCAACTCAAAATCACCAGTATCAACCAATATATTACTAAAATTAAGAGTCCCTTGATAACTGCTAAATCCATCAATTACTAGTGCTAATCTTAAGGAATCTGATTCGGCGATCGCGGGAATTTTTCCTAATATTAATTCTCCCACTCCTTCGACAATCCGCTTTGGTGTTTGTAAGGGATATTCGCGCTTAATTTCCGTGTCTCCCTTGCCGCGTTTTTGCTGGTTAATTAAACGTAACTGTTGATTAGTTTTATCTATATATTGTAAAGTCTGGTGATAAACATAGCGATACAGCCCATCCGCAAAAATTACGCCTTGGGCATCGGCTGCATCACCATATAAACCCCGCGTTAAATAATAAGTAAATACGCCATGCCCTAATTCAGGAAATTCCCAAGATTGTTGATTTACATCACAGGAAAGTAACGCATAAAACCCCTTACTTTTACCCGCATTGCGTTGTAAAACCTCTACTAATTGCGGCGTGGGATTTAATAAAGGTTCGCCAACTCCCCGGAGTGTCATTCCGCCACTATGACAAGCATCTAGCCAAACTAATTGATTTTGCGCGCCACTTTTACTTAACTGTGCCAAAAGTTCTTTAACAGGTAAACCAGTTTGTTCTAAATTATCTTTTTGGGTATCAGCCAAACACAAAAATGCTTCTTGAGTATTTGATTGTAATATCCCATGCCCAGAAAAATAAAATAGAACTGTGTCAAGTGGTTGCACATTAGCCGCAATTTCCTGTAAACTCTTTTTTAAAGTGGATAATAGTGGCAATTTTTCGGCAAAATCGTGATAAATCTTGACCTGTTTTTGCGGAAATTGTTCTTGAGTTGCAACTGCTAAAGCTTCAGCAAGTACCTGACAATCAACTGCGGAATAACGTAGAGAAGGAAGTTCCGCATCTTGATATTTATTCACGCCTACCAGTAACAACCACAATTTGGGGATAGTTGTTTGTTTTGCTTGAGTTGAGCTACTGGTTGTTACTCCGCGTGGGCACATAAGTTATGGGGCATTGGGCATTGGGCATTGGGCATTGCATTGGTCAACCGTCAACCGTCAACCGTCAACCGTCAACCGTCAACTTCAAGAATGTTCTTTACTTATATGATTTCATATAGGTGGATTGCGATCGCTTTATGCAGAATTTTGAGAAATAGCTATACATTAACTAATATGTCTTTACCTCAAGTCTTTATCACGCGCCGCTTACCTGCTAGTTTAGAACAACTTATTGCGATCGCAAATGTGGAAGTATGGACAGAACGTCAACCACCTCCTGACGATATCCTTCTCGCTAAAGCCAAGGCGGTTGATGGATTGTTGTGTCTGTTAACTGACAAAATTGATAGTGAATTAATCGCCGCTTCTTCTGTTCAAGTTATTAGTCAAATGGCAGTGGGTTACGATAACATCGATATTGCCGCAGCTACAGCCCAAAAAATTCCTGTTGGTCATACGCCTGGTGTTTTAACCAATGCTACCGCAGATTTAACTTGGGCGCTAATTATGGGCGCAGCTAGACGAGTGGTGGAAGCAGATAAGTTTACTCGCGCTGGTTTGTGGAAAACTTGGGAACCAGATTTATTATTAGGGCCAGATGTAGCTGGTGCTACTTTAGGGATTATCGGTTTAGGGCGGATTGGACAAGCTGTTGCTCGTCGCGCCCAAGGTTTTGAAATGAAAATTCTGTATACAAGTAGACAAAGATGTGAGCCAGAAATCGAGAAATTACTGAATGCAGAGTTTGTCAGATTGGAAAGATTACTGCAAGAATCCGATTTTATTACAATTCATACACCAGGCACTGAGGATACCTATCATCTGTTAAGCGATCGCGAATTTGCATTAATGAAACCCTCAGCTATCTTAATTAATACAGCCAGAGGTACGATTATCGATGAAAATGCCTTGTATCGGGCATTGTCGCAAAAACAAATAGCGGCTGCGGCTGTGGATGTGACGGAAATCGAACCCCTACCAATAGATAGCCCATTGCTGAGTTTAGATAACTTAATAATTACACCCCACATTGGCAGCGCCAGTAAACAAACAAGGGCAAAAATGGCAGAAATTGCGATCGCAAATCTCATTGCTGGGTTAAAAGGCGATCGTCTACCTTACTGTGTTAATCCAGAAGTTTACAGTTAATTTTTGATTTTACAATAATGCGATCGCCCTTGGGGAGTTAGTGTCCCTACTAAAAAACTCAACAGTCAACCGTCAACCGTCAACCGTCAACCGTCAACAGTCAACAGTCAACCGTCAACAGTCAACAGTCAACCGTCAACAGTTAACAAAAAATAAAGAGACATTGGCGGCAATGTCCCTTCATTTTATAATTTGCTATAGGCTTTTGTAATATTTAATGGTGGCGTTTGAGAACACCAAGTTCTTGCTGTATGGGTAATACATCTAAAATATCGGTTTGGGAACAATATTTTAGATCTTCATCACATTCCAGACGCAGCAGACGTTTGCCGTGACTGGCTTGGTGTAAGAGTCCTAACAAGTTATCTTGCCATTGAGTGTAGAGCGCGATCGCACTAATCACTTCATCATTACCAGCTATATCCTCCGGTGATAACTGAGTATGTTGCACAATACTATGAGCGATCGCACCAGCACATACTGTATCTTCTAGAGAAAAACTGCCTTCCCAACCTGAGCCAACAATCCAGACAGTCTCCGGTTGCTTTTCTAGTAGATAATTAACTACCGCAGCACGGTTAATCAAAGCACCTGCTAAGACAGTAGGCGCATCTTGTATCCGCTTTAAAGCACGAGTGCCATTGGTGGTACTAATAAATAAGCGCCGTCCTTCTACAAGTTCTGGGGTGCAATCCAGGGGGGAATTACCCAATTCAAAACCAGCTACTTTTCCGCCTCCGCGTTCTCCAGCTCGTAGCCGTTTCACCGGAGGCCATTTTTCACTGACTTCGATGAGTTGATCTAAATCGCTGAACACCTGTACAGCTTCGCCCCCAGCCGCCAAAACTGTGGCCATTGTGCTAGTAGCCCGCAGAACATCGACTGCGATCGCACATTCTGGGGCGTGATCTGTTGGAGTCAATTCCGGGGTATGGTAAACAAAAAGCTTCACGTTATAGATAAGCCTGATTAATGCTGTCGAGAAACATTTTAACCAGTTGATGACATATAAAGTAAGTAAGAATTCTCAAAGGGTAAGAGTAAGGATACTCTATGGTTAGGATATGGGGCATTGGGCATTGGGCATAGAAACAATTTTGGATTTTGGATTTTAGATTTTAGATTGGAATCCAAAATCGCAAATCTAAAATCTAAAATTCCTTGTCCCCCTGCTCCCCTGCTCCCTGCTCCCTGCTCCCTAGCCCCTAATCCCTAGCCCCTAACCTTCCAATTGTTCCAACTGGGCAATGATATCTCGGTTAACTTTAATATATCCCGAATCAATGTGAGTAAAATGGTTACTCAACTGGGGATAAGCTTGTGGCATGGCGTGGAAGGGAATTGATGGATACAAATGATGGACTGCATGAAGCGGCATATTCCACATTAAAAAGCGCACAGGCCAGATTGTATGAGTAATGCGGGTATTTGTTAGCAAATTAGCATTCAGAGAACAAGCCGTATGTTCTCCTAGTAAAATAAACCGCAGCAGGGGTTGACCGACAATCATTGGTAGCAGCCAATAAAGCACAAACCAAGCTTGATGAACTGCAAACGAAAGCGCGATCGCACCTGCATACACTGCTAATTGTAAGCGAGTAGAACGAATTACTTCTGCCCTTGCTGTATCTGGGATAAACGCACAATCATCAAGTTGACCAATTGCAGCGCGGTAATGTCCTCTGATTTTATCTTGCCACCAAAGTAAACCACTCAAAACTAAAAAATATTCGCCTAGATTGTGCGGTGTCAAATCCGTCAGTTCTGGATCTTTACCAGGAACGCGAGTATAACGGTGATGCCATTTGTGGTAACGACGGTAAAAAGTGCTGTTATAGAATGAGAGAACACCAGCCAGCCAAGCTACAACATCATTTAAGTGATTATTCGCAAAAGCAGTTCGGTGTCCAGCTTCGTGCATAGGCGCAAACATACAAGCAAGACTAAAGCCGTAGATTACCAACGCAGGTATTGCTACTAGCCAATTACCAATATTACTGCCCCACAAATAGCCACTACAGCCGATAATGGTTAAATGTCCCGCTAATTGAACAATTCCTTTCCAGTTAGAACGCTCATTTAATACACTTAATTCTTCAGCATTGAGAATTTGCTGGGGATTATCTAGCTGTTCGGGTTTTCCGTCTAATAGGCTAGTTTGAGTGATTGTATCAGTTGACATAGTTCACACTCCACATCATCTTTGAGTTCTGATTTAGGGCTTTCGTCGTTGAATTTTCCAGCAGAAGGCAAGCAGACTCTACAATTAAGTAATTTCCGCAGACCCCGGTTATAATTTAAGGCAACATTTGCTAACTGGGTGTAAAAAATTGTAGGGAAATGTTACCCAGTATTTAGTTGCCAATTACACAAATCGCTTCATAAAATTTGCTGAAAATAAAGCGATCGCATCTGCGCACACCCAAATTCTAGAATTGACGCTGGTTATAAAATAATTCCGGCACAAACCTGCAATATTTAAGCTGAAAGTCGTTACATTCATGCAAACGGTGACAATTTTCATGCAAAAGTCGTCACATTCATTCTTACAGAGACAACTTTTATTCTTACACAGACAACTTTTATTCTTACAGAGACAACTTTTATTCTTACAGAAACAACTTTTATTCTTACAGAAACAACTTTTATTCTTACAGAGACAACTTTTATTCTTACAGAAACAACTTTTATTCTTACAGAAACAACTTTTATTCTTACAGAGACAACAGCAGGGTTTGTCAGTGCCCATACTTGTCAACTTAAGCTAAAAGCTATATAGGGCGGGCGTTGTACAAAAACCCTCATCCCCTAACCCCTTCTCCCTGAGGGAGAAGGGGAATTAAATCTCTTGCTCCCCTCTCCTGGTGGGAGAGGGGCTGGGGGTGAGGGCAGAAAGTTGTCGCCAAGCGGGTTTCACATTAAGTTGACACCTGTGGTCAGTGCCAAACCCCTACGGGTTAATGGTGTTTTTTGATGCAATTTGCAATTTAGTAAATTTCTTCCCCGCAAAACTGCATAACCCCCACCCTGCTCAGAACTATATAACAATAAGCCAGCAAATAACGCTGGTGCTGCGGTTAAATTATGCAAAATTTAGCCAAATTCACCAACTCTTTAGCATATTCCTTGACAAAACAGCTTAACTTAATTACTTAACCCCCATATAGGATTCATATTTGATTTTTGAAATATACGTAGGGTGGGCATTGCCCACCGAAACCCGGATATGGTGGGCATTGCCCTACCTACACATACTTAGATTTTTTCAATAATCAAATCGGATTCCTATACTTCCCCACCCAATCTTAATTTCATAATTCATCCTTCATAATTCATCATTCCCTATGCGCTTTCCTAACCTTGGTCTAAGTTTCCTCGCCCTAGTTATCGCCACAGCTTCCACACCAATAACTTTCAGCCTTTTCGCCTCACCAGGAGAGTTACGAGTACTGGCGCAAACATCAGCCGACCGCAAAGCCGAAGCAGATAGATTGTTTAATCAAGGTGTTGAGCAATATCAAATCAGTCAATTTGAAGCAGCATTACAGTCTTGGCAACAAGCACTAATTATCTATCGCCAAATCAAAGACCGTCAAGGTGAGGGTGCTGCTCTGGGCAATCTGGGAAATGCTTACTATGCACTAGGAGACTACACCAAAGCCATTGACTACCACCAGCAGACTTTGGCGATCGCTCTTGAAATCAAAGACCGTCAAGGTGAGGGAAATGCTCTGGGCAATCTGGGACTTGCTTACTATGCTCTAGGAGACTACACCAAAGCCATTGACTACCAGCAGCAGAGATTGGCGATCGCTAGGGAAATCAAAGACCGTAAAGGTGAGGGAAATGCTCTGGGCAATCTGGGAGTTGCTTACCGTGTCCTAGGAGACTACACCAAAGCCATTGACTACCAGCAGCAGAGATTGGCGATCGCACGGGAAATCAAAGACCGTCAAGGTGAGGGAAATGCTCTGGGCAATCTGGGAAATGCTTACTATGCTCTAGGAGACTACACCAAAGCCATTGACTACCAGCAGCAGAGATTGGCGATCGCACGGGAAATCAAAGACCGTCAAGGGGAGGGACAATCTCTGGGCACTCTGGGAATTGCTTACCATGCACTGGGAGACTACACCAAAGCCATTGACTACCACTCCTCAAGTTTGGCGATCGCTCTTGAAATCAAAGACCGTAAAGGTGAGGGAAATGCTCTGGGCAATCTGGGACTTGCTTACTATGCTCTAGGAGACTACACCAAAGCCATTGACTACCACTCCTCAAGTTTGGCGATCGCTCTTGAAATCAAAGACCGTAAAGGTGAGGGTGCTGCTCTGGGCAATCTGGGACTTGCTTACGATGCACTAGGAGACTACACCAAAGCCATTAACTACCAGCAGCAGAGATTGGCGATCGCTCTTGAAATCAAAGACCGTAAAGGTGAGGGTGCTGCTCTGGGCAATCTGGGAATTGCTTACCATGCACTAGGAGACTACACCAAAGCCATTGACTACCACCAGCAGAATTTGGCGATTGCTAGGGAAATCAAAGATCGTTTAGGGGAGGGAAATGCTCTGGGCAATCTGGGACTTGCTTACTATGCTCTAGGAGACTACACCAAAGCCATTGACTACCAGCAGCAGAGATTGGCGATCGCTAGGGAAATTAAAGACCGTAAAGGTGAGGGTACTGCTCTGAACAATCTGGGAGGAGCTTACCAAAAATCCGGCAAACTCCCAGAAGCTGAAAAAATCCTGCTTGCTGGTATTGAAGTATTAAAATCTATCCGAGGAGACTTGGGGAACAACGATGCTTATAAAATCTCAATTTTTGAACAACAAGCTCGCACCTACCGTCTATTGCAAGAAGTACTGATTGCTCAGAATAAAATCAACGATGCACTCTTAATCTCCGAGCAAGGACGTAGTAGGGCGCTGGTGGATTTGTTAAATTC
The DNA here is from genome assembly GCF_014697075.1 of Tolypothrix sp. FACHB-123. GTDB lineage: Bacteria > Cyanobacteriota > Cyanobacteriia > Cyanobacteriales > Nostocaceae > Aulosira. The sequence continues at coordinate 23,306 of NZ_JACJRE010000079.1, forward strand.
ACGTTTGTCTGGTAAAAATGCCCTGGCAAATGTAGAACCCACATTATCCCTGCTGCAACAAATCGCCAAACAACAAAAGGCGACACTTGTTGAATATTCAATTATTTATGATGATGTCAAAGTTCAGGGTAAACAAGAAACTCAAGAATCAGAACTCTACATTTGGGTAATCAAACCCACGGGTGAAGTTACTTTCCGTAAAGCTGACCTTAAACATTTATGGCAAAAAGAAAATACAACTTTAGCTGAATTAGTGACCAACAGCCGTGAGTCAATCGGTGTCAGAGGTCGGGGTATTTTTGTAACTCACAACCCCAATCCAGCTAAAGTTAAACAACGCTTTCAAAAGCTACACAAATTACTCATTAATCCTATTGCTGACTTGCTACCAAAAAATCCTGATGAGCGAGTAACATTTATACCTCAAGAATCTTTATTCCTTGTCCCCTTCGCCGCTTTACAAGATGAGCAAGGTAAATATTTAATTGAAAAACACACTATCCTCACTGCCCCAGCAATTCAAGTATTAGATTTAACTCGCCAACAACGGCAGAAAGTTTCTGGTAATCAAGCCTTAGTTGTGGGTAATCCTATCATGCCCAGCGTTCCCCCCAAAGTCGGCGAAGCACCGCAACAATTAACTCCGTTACCAGGTGCGGAAAAAGAAGCTAAAGACATAGCCCAACTGTTAAACACCAAAGCCATCACAGGTAAAGATGCGACTAAAGCCGCTTTTATGCAAAAATTACCCCAAGCGAGATTTATTCATTTAGCCACCCACGGCTTACTTGATGATTTTAAAGGTTTGGGTGTCCCTGGTGCTGTAGCTCTCGCCCCTGATGGTAAAGATAACGGCTTACTAACTGCCAATGAAATTTTAGATTTAAAAATTAACGCCGAATTAGTTGTATTAAGTGCTTGCGATACCGGACAAGGTAAACTCACAGGCGATGGTGTCATTGGCTTATCTCGCGCCTTAATTTCTGCCGGTGCGCCGAGTGTGATTGTTACATTATGGTCTATTCCCGATAGTCCTTCGGCATTATTAATGGGGGAATTTTACCGTCAGTTGCAGAAGAATCCAGATAAAGCTTGGGCTTTGCGTCAAGCGATGTTGACGACGATGAAACAGCATCCAAATCCTAGCGCTTGGGCGGCGTTTACATTAATTGGCGAGGCGAAATAGTACCAATTTACAGCAGTTTTCACCTATTTGAACCACATCTGTCGTAGGGAACACCAGTAAAATTATTACATGTACCAAAAGATTGTCGGTGCCCATAGGTGTCAACTTAAGCTAAAAGCTATATACGGTGAGCATTGTACAAATCCCTCGCCCTCATCCCCTAACCCCTTCTCCCTCAGGGAGAAGGGAAATTGAATCTCTTGCTCCCCGCTCCCTCAGGGAGAGGGGCTGGGGGTGAGGGCAAAAACCTTGCTACAAAGCGAGTTTCACGTTAAGTTGACACTAATGGTCGCTGCCGTACCCCTACAGCATGGTTTATTTACCTAAAAATAGCTGTAAATAATGTTTGCGGCACATCAATATATTCTAGAGGGCATGGCAGTGCCAATGCCCCTACCATGACTGAAAATTCTCACGATTAAATCATTTAGATATATATCTAATGGGGATCGCAAAAAGCCAAATTTAATTTCGCAAATTGATTGTTTACACCACAGTATCCCCACAACTTCCTCACAATTGTTATCTATAACTCATAGGTGAGAGTCAAAAGACAGGTTGATAGCTAATGTCAACTTAGGTGAAATTCATGCACAATCTAAAATTCCCGCATTTTCCCATAGAACATCACACGCGAGAAAATAGCCATATATTTCCAGCAATTATTAATTCCGGTTACATTCATTCAGTAGAAAGTTGTGGGACAGTTGACGGGCCTGGTATTCGATTCGTAATTTTCACATCTGGTTGTCCGCTACGCTGTCTTTATTGCAGTAATGCTGATTGTCGCTATCTGGAAAATGGTAAACAAACCAGCGTTGACGAATTAGTCACAGAAATTCAGAAGTATAGATCCTATATGAAATCTTCTGGTGGTGGTGTAACAATCACTGGTGGAGAACCATTAATGCAGCCAGGATTTGTTCGCGAAATTTTTAAACGCTGTCAAGAATTAGGAATTCATACAGCATTAGATACTTCTGGTTTTTGTGATTTGGAAGCCGCTAAATCTGTCCTAGAATTTGTCGATTTAGTTTTGCTTGACATTAAATCTTTTGACCCTGATACTTATACTAAAGTTACAGGTCGCAGCATTGAACCAACATTAGCCTTAGCTAAATATCTCAATGTCATTCATAAGCCTACTTGGATTCGATTTGTGTTAGTTCCCGGTCTCACAGATGATCCCCAAAATATTACCGGGTTAGCTGATTTTGTTGCCCCATTCAATAATGTAGAGAGATTGGAAGTTTTACCATTCCATAAAATGGGTGAATACAAATGGCAAGAATTAGGATTTGAATATTTATTGAGAGATACTCAACCACCATCTCCAGAACAGGTACAAGCAGCGTTAGATATCTTTCGCAGTCGAGGAATATTTGCGATTTAAGTAATCGATGCAATCAAAATATTGGTGGTGGCTGTCATTAGTCATTAGTCATTAGTCATTAGTCATTTGCTGGAATTGATGATTGATTCCTAATTTGATGAATGGCGCACGAGTGAAATATCTGTAGTAAATTCCGCAGCAGGATACAAATATGAAAGTTACGAATATCGAAGAATTAGAATTACTTGTACAACGGGTAAAAGCTGCACAGGCGAAATACGCCAATTACTCTCAAGAACAAGTTGATGTCATTTTTAAAAAGGCTGCATTAGCTGCTAACGCCGAACGGATTCCCCTAGCAAAATTAGCTGTTACAGAAACAGGTATGGGGATTGTGGAAGATAAAGTAATTAAAAATCACTTTGCTTCAGAGTTTATTTACAACAAATACAAAAACGAAAAAACCTGCGGAATTATTGAAGAAGACCATTCATTTGGCATTCAAAAAATTTCTGAGCCTGTAGGAATTGTGGCGGGAATTGTTCCAGTAACTAATCCCACAGCGACAACAATTTTTAAAGCCTTAATTGCTTTAAAAACCAGAAATGCGATTATTTTTTCACCCCATCCCAAATCGAAAAACTGCACTGTAGAAGCAGCTAAAACTGTCCTCAAAGCAGCAATTGCGGCTGGTGCGCCAGAAGATATTATTGGTTGGATTGATGAGCCAACTGTAGAGTTATCCAAAGCCTTAATGCAGCATCCAGAAGTTAAATTAATTTTAGCGACTGGCGGGCCGGGAATGGTACGTGCTGCTTATTCTTCAGGACATCCATCTTTAGGTGTGGGTGCTGGTAATACTCCAGCCGTAATTGATAGTAGCGCCCACATTCAAATGGCTGTTAGTTCAATTTTATTAAGTAAAACCTTTGACAACGGCATGATTTGCGCTTCGGAACAATCTGTGGTTGTGGTTGATGATGTTTACGCCAAAGTTAAACAGGAATTTATCAGTCGGGGTGCATATTTTCTCAATGATGAGGAAAGACAAAAGCTGGGCAATATAATTTTGAAAGATGGTAGATTAAATCCCGCAATTGTCGGACAGTCAGTAGAAACTTTAGCGAAATTAGCCGGAATTTCTCTGCCAAAAGACGATAATCTCACAGCCCAAAAGATTCATAAAGTCTTAATTGGTGAAGTGGATAATATAGGAGATAGCGAACCTTTTGCCTATGAAAAATTATCACCAATTTTGGCAATGTATCGCGCCTCAGATTTCCATGATGCTGTAGATAAAGCTGAAAAACTAATCGAATTTGGCGGCTTGGGACATACTTCGGTATTGTATACAAATCCAGACAATTTGGATGATATTGCCTATTTTGAAAACCGGATGAAAACTGGGAGAGTTTTGATTAACACTCCATCTTCTCAAGGGGCGATTGGCGATTTATATAACTTTAAACTTGACCCATCCTTAACTTTAGGTTGCGGTACTTGGGGCGGAAATACAATTTCCGATAACGTCACACCCCATCACTTGGTGAATATTAAAACGGTATCGCAACGGCGACAAAATATGTTGTGGTTCCGCGTCCCACCAAAAATCTATTTCAAATATGGTTGTTTACCTGTAGCTTTGCGCGATTTGGTAGGTAAAGAACGGGCTTTCATTGTTACAGATAAACCATTATTTGATTTAGGAATTGTCGATAAAGTCACCCAAGTTTTAGACGAAATTGGCGTGAAACATGACGTATTCCACGATGTCGAACCAGACCCCACATTATCAAATGTAAATAAAGGATTAGCTTTACTCAGAAGCTATCAACCAGATGTAATTATTGCGATTGGTGGCGGTTCGCCAATGGATGCGGCTAAAGTCATGTGGTTGATGTACGAACATCCCGATGTGGAATTTGAAGGTTTGGCGATGCGGTTTATGGATATCCGCAAGCGGGTTTATGAATTACCGCCTTTGGGACAAAAAGCCATTATGGTGGCGATTCCCACAACTTCGGGTACTGGTTCAGAAGTAACTCCCTTTGCTGTGGTGACAGATGACAGAGTTGGCGTGAAATATCCCTTAGCAGATTATGCCCTAACTCCGAATATTGCGATCGCCGATCCGGAACTCACCTTGAATATGCCGAAAAAACTCACGGCTTATGGCGGGATTGATGCATTAACTCATGCCTTAGAAGCCTACGTATCCGTAATGGCGACTGAATTTACCGATGGTTTAGCACTGCAAGCAATTAGATTATTGTTTAAATATTTACCCAGTGCTTACCAAAATGGTGCTAAGGATATCAAAGCTAGGGAAAAAGTACATTATGCAGCGACAATTGCAGGTATGGCTTTTGCTAATGCTTTCTTAGGTATCTGTCACTCAATGGCACATAAACTTGGTGCTAGCTTCCACGTTCCCCACGGGTTAGCTAATGCTTTGATGATTTCTCACGTTATCCGCTACAACGCTACGGATATTCCCTTTAAGCAAGCGATTTTCCCCCAATACAGATATCCTAATGCCAAAGATAGGTATGCACAAATAGCCGACCATCTGCATTTAGGTGGAAATACAGCCGATGAAAAAGTCGAATTATTGATTGCGGCGATTGAAAATCTCAAACAGCAAATTGACATTCCGGCGACGATTAAACAAGCATTGGGTGATGAAGATAAAGAATTCTACGCCAAGGTAGAAGAAATGGCAGAACAAGCATTTGACGACCAATGTACAGGTGCAAACCCCCGCTATCCGCTAATGAAGGACTTGAAGGAGTTATATGTTTTAGCTTATCAAGGTTGTCGGATTGATGCGGTACTTTATCACAACACGGAGTTTTTTGCCGGTGATGTGGGTGAAACGGTTGAGGTGTAGGTTGACCGAATTTTAGATTTTAGATTTTAGATTTTGGATTGAAAATTCAAAATTTAAAATCTAAACAAGTCTCAAGCAAGCGAATTAATTCGTCTGCTACAACGGGGGGAACCTCAACCATTGGTATCAACTTAAGGCGAAACCCGCTTGGCGACAACGTTCTGCCCTCACCCCCAGCCCCTCTCCCACTAGGAGAGGGGAGCAAGAGATTTAATTCCCCTTCTCCTGGGGGAGAAGGGGTGAAGGGATGAGGGCGAGGGTTTTTGTACAACACGCGCTGTATATAGCTTTTAGCTTAAGTTGACACGTATGAACCTCAACGAGCGCGATAGTTATCGCATCAAGCGCGATAGTTATCGCATCAAGCGCGATAGTTATCGCATCAAGCGCGATAGTTATCGCATCAAGCGCGATAGTTACCGCATCAGGCGCGATAGTTATCGCATCAGGCGCGACAGTTATCGCATCAGGCGCGATTGTTACCGCATCAGGCGCGATAGTTACCGCATCAGACGCGATTGTTACGATATTCAGCTTTTGACATACTCACCGACTTAAGCAAAATCTACTCGCCAGTAACAACGCCAAAGCGGTAACCTTTGCCATAAACGGTGTGAATTAGCTGCGTTTCCCCTGTAACCTCAATTTTCCGCCGCAACAGCCGAATTAAAGCCGCAATTACGTTACTGCTGGGCTGTTCTTCATCCGTCCAGAGATTTTGCATAATCTGGGCGTGAGTTAATAATTGTCCGCTATGTTCCATAAAATATTGCAGCAATTGACTTTCTTTTTGTGATAGCTCAATTACTCGTTCTTGACGATAAGCTATTTGATTGTCAATATCTAATTCTAAATCAGCTACAATTAAGCGTCCTGTGGGATTACTGTATGTCTCAGCGCCAGCGCGACGTAACAAAGCGCGAACTCTAGCTAGTAATTCCCGCAATTCAAAAGGTTTGACTAAATAATCGTCTGCACCTGCATCTAAACCTTCAACTCGGTCATCTAAAGTATCTTTAGCAGTGAGAAACAATACAGGTGTGGTTTTACCTTGGCGGCGTAATTCTTGACAAATTTCTAAACCTGTCTTTCCTGGCATCATCCAATCTAAAATTAACAAGTCATAATTGCCTGTTTGCGCTAGATTACTACCATTTATCCCTTCATCAGCCGCATCGACAATATAGCCCTCACGGGATAAGACGCGACTCAAGGGGCCAGTTAATTCAATTTCGTCATCAACTAATAAAATTCTCATACTGCTTGTGGTCAGCATATCGAGATATTCTCAATAATGAACCGCCGATATGCCAAGGATACCAAGAACGATAATGTTGACTGTTGCATTGCCAAAAGGGGAACTACTGAAAAATAGCATCCGCCTACTGCAAGCTGTAGGATTGGATTTTAGCGCTTTTTTAGACGCAGGGAACCGCCAACTTCAAATTGTTGATGCTAGCGGAAAAGCAAAAGGATTATTAGTGCGGGGTCAGGATGTACCCGTTTATGTTGAATATGGTCAAGCACAACTAGGTATAATCGGTTACGATGTGCTGCGGGAGAAACAGCCCCAGGTGGCACATTTGGTAGATTTGCATTTTGGAGGTTGTCGGATGTCTGTAGCCGTTAAAGCATCCAGCCCTTACAAATCGCCTTTAGATTTACCTGCACATGGTCGAGTGGCTTCTAAGTATGTTAACTGTGCCCGTGAATATTTCCAAAGTTTGGATTTACCTGTAGAAATTGTGCCGCTTTATGGTTCCGTAGAACTAGGGCCGATTACGGGAATGTCAGAGGCGATTGTGGATTTAGTTTCTACAGGGCGGACTTTAAAAGAAAACGGTTTGGTAGAAATTACAACTTTGTATGAAAGTACAGCGCGGTTGATTGCACACCCGTTGAGTTATCGCCTAAATACAGGTAATTTACATCAATTAGTGGAAGATGTGCGATCGCATGTTTTGGCTACTGTTTAATTAGTATGGGGCATGGGGGAGGCAGTGCGGTCTTGGGGTCTCCCCAAGTAGAGCAACTGCCGTCATTGGGCATTGGGTATGGGAAAAGAAAATAAATTATCTTCATTACTTAACCTCATCGGTGAGAGGTTAAGGTAATTCCACATTTGTCAATCAGTTAAAATACTCAAAAAGGCTAAATGAAAATGATAATCGTGTGCGGGGGGATTGGGAAGGA
>NZ_JACJRE010000008.1 GCF_014697075.1 Tolypothrix sp. FACHB-123
GAATTTGAAACATTCTATACCAAAAATATTTTGCTGAACGAGGGTATCCGTGCTTGGATGGCACCTCAAGATCAGCCCCACGAACAATTTGTATTCCCTGAAGAAGTACTGCCTCGTGGTAACGCTCTGTAATTATCTGAGATTAATTGAGTTTTAATTAGTCTTGATATTCCCTCACCTTGTAAGGGGTGGGGGATTTTTATTACCTTGACTTGTTCAGATTTAAGCTAATGCGCATCTCAATTTGTTAACAGTCCTCGCAATTAACTTAGAACTTAAAAGCAGAATAGCTTAGTAGTCTATGCAACTAACAAAATTAATCATCCCCTAAGTAGCCTGAAGATTTTTCACCAGAAATTTATGTGCTATATTGATTAAAGGTAAAAACCCAGAGCTAAATGCTCTGCCTTATTGAAACTAAGACCGCTTAGGCAACAAGGAGGTGATGCCCATGATTGAAAGTAGTAAACGCATGGGTCATCAGGTTGCAGTTAGCCGGCTGTGTGCCGGGGCTGTTCTCTAAAAGTTAGCCTTAGTTATCTTAAAGATACTAAGTGTAGCTCAAGTAGCTAGGCTGATGCTCGGAGTTCCTTCCGGCAGTCTGGTTGCAACCTGAAGACCCAACTAGACCGCTCTGACTTAGATCAACCGATCTAAATCAGAGCGGATAGTTTTTGAGGTAGGTAAAGTTATCAAATTTTCAAAGGGAAAAATCAGCATTTATAGAATCTTCACCTGAGATGCTGTAAAAATACCAGTGGTAATTGCAAAAGAAAAATTCAGAAATATGACTAAGGGAATTGCTGAATATGGCGCACCTACTCACTGAGGCAGAAATTCAAGCACAAGCGAATCTACTATCGGGGTGGAATGTTGTAGGGTCTAAGTTAGAGATTACCCGTACCTTTAAGAATTTCATCCAAGCAATTGAATTTGTCAATAAACTAGTGGAACCTGCTGAGTCAGCAGGCCATCATCCTGATATAGAGATTTCTTATAATAAAGTCAAGATTCAATTAACTACACATGATGCTGGTGGTTTAACTCAAAAAGACTTCGATCTAGCAGCAGTAATTTCCCAAATCAACTAGTAATCTTTTCGCAAAAGTTGAATTGAAAAAATACAACAAGCAGGAAACAATAAAGAATTTTTATGCGTCATGGAGTACGCAGTTGCTACTGATTACGTAGGTGAATTGGGATTTTAGTAAATTCTCTAGCCCTAATCCCAGCTTGAATGTATTAGGTTATGGGTGTGACAGTTGTTGAGGCGATCGCTTTAGTGTTGCCATGTGTGTGAAATGTTTTATAATGATATGCTATAGAGGTGTGTTTTTGCATAAGTTAATTACATCAATATTTAACATCAAGTTAATTAGTTATTAGCTTCGCAAAAACTAGAATTGTATTAGTGGCAACTATACATTATCCGAAAGTCCCAACAAGATGTCGAATATTTGAGAATTAGGTGCAACGAACACAATTATCTATACAAGGTGTGAGGAGAAGAGAAAAATGTCTAATATTTTGTGGAAATCCCTGGTCATCAGTCCAGCAGTTTTAGGAGCAACGCTGTTAGTCTCGACAACAGCAATAGCAGCACCAACCACCACAACAGAAGTTTCGTCAACCGACAAGCAAGCTGCCCCCGAACTAGCTCAAAAGCCAGCAGAAATCATAGCTCAAGCAGCTCCTAGCAGCGATGATGGTAAAGTGCTCGAGCAAGTTAATCGCTACAGCAAAGAGGGTGCTAGTAACACCCAAGCTCAAGTCACATCAGTTTCGCAATTTTCTGATGTTCAACCAACTGACTGGGCATTCCAAGCATTACAGTCCTTGGTTGAGCGCTATGGTTGTATCGCAGGTTATCCCAATGGTACATATCGTGGGAACCGTGCTTTAACCCGTTACGAATTTGCAGCTGGTTTAAATGCTTGTTTGGATCGGGTTAACGAACTGATTGCAACAGCGACAGCTGACTTAGTCACAAAACAAGATTTAGCCACCTTACAGCGGTTGCAAGAAGAATTTTCCGCAGAACTCGCAACCTTACGCGGTCGCGTTGATTCCTTAGAAGCACGTACAGCTGAATTGGAAGCCAATCAATTCTCTACAACTACCAAGCTAGTTGGTGAAGCTGTGTTCGCTGCTAGTGGTGCTTTTGGTGGCAACACTGGTGATGCCAACAACGTTGTATTCCAAGACAGAGTACGTTTAGGGTTGGAAACCAGCTTCACTGGTAGAGACAAGTTGACAACTCGTTTGGCGGCTGGAAATGCGTCAGCTTTTGACATCAGAGATCAAAATAACGTCTCTGTAAATACAAGAGAAGGTACACAAACCTATCAAGTAGGTAGTACTGGTAACAATGCTGTCAGAATTGACCGCTTGACCTACGAAGCTCCTTTTGGCCCTGCTCAAGTTTACATTGCAGCTGCTGGTGGTCGTCATAGCCACTATGCTGCTGTCAACAACCCCTACTTCTTCGACAAAACTGATGGTGGTAACGGTGCATTGTCTACCTTTGCTTCTGAAAGCCCCATCTATCGCGTCGGTGGTGGCGCAGGTATAGCACTGAATATACCTTTTAGCAGCGGTGGTACGATCTTCAAACCAAGTTCTATCACTGTGGGTTACTTAGCTTCTGAAGCAAATAATCCTGGTGTGAATACAGGTTTATTCAACGGTAACTATGCGGCTTTAGGACAGCTGAACTTTGCTGTAGGCGATCGCCTAGCTTTAGCAGCTACCTATGTTCACGGTTATCACGCTGCAGGTAGCGCATTATTTGATTCTGGCATCACTCCTGCTAGTGGTGACTCACCAATTGGCGGTGTCGTTGGTACTCGTCAAGCCAACCAGATAGATGCACCAGCTAACAGTAACTCCTACGGTATTTCTGCTGCATTCAGACCTAGCGACAGATTGTCCATTAGTGGTTTCGTCTCTTTCCACGATGTCAACCAGCAAGGTGCTGGTAACGATTTTGAAGCTTGGAGCTACGGTGGTGGTATCTCCTTACCTGACTTCGGTAAGAGAGGTAACGTACTAGGTATTTTTGCTGGTGCTGAACCCTATGCTCGCCGTGCTGGCAGTCCTGGTACTCTACCAGTTCACGTTGAAGGCTTCTACAAATATCGTGTTTCCGATAATATCTCCATTACTCCTGGTATTATCTGGTTGAGAGCGCCTGGTCAAAACAGCGATGAAGAAAACGCATTTATCGGTACACTCAGAACTACATTTACCTTCTAGAACCTAGAGTTTATCTCTGGTTTCAAGGAGTGACCCTAAAAATTTGAACTTGATTAAACCTCACCATCAGGTGGGGTTTTTTCTATTTGCGATCGCGACTGTAATCTCAAATCTCATATTGACAACCAATAAATAAAGTAGAGTTCAGGGATATCCCCTTATCATTAGTGGAAACTTCATGGCAAGAGTTTTACAAATTCCTTCACCTTTCATTCTCTAACCCCTTCTCCTTAGGGAGAAGGGGAATTTAATTACCGTGACAGCTTTTTTGTAAAAACCGAAGACTATCCACAAACCCTAGTGGATAACCGGAGTATACTAGAGAAAGTATGAAGTATGAAAAATTTTGATCCTTCATGCTTTATCCTTCATTCTTAATTACTGCCAGTGGAAATATCCTGTAAGTCAGAATATGCAATCCTAGCCTTAATAGAGATGGCAAGTCATTATCAAAACGGCGAACCGATGCAAATTCGGCAAATAGCTGCACAACAAAACATACCCGATCGCTATTTAGAACAGCTGCTAGCAACCTTGAGACGAGGAGGTATCATCAAGAGTCAAAGAGGATCTAAAGGTGGCTATTTCTTGGCACGAGAACCCAAGAAAATAACTGTGTTTGAGATTTTAGAATGTTTAGAAGGATTAGATGTACAGACTACTCAAGTAGACATTAATCCGCGAACTGTAGATAGTGGTGTAATAGCAGAAATCTGGCAAGAAGCTTGTCAGGCAGCAAACTCAGTATTTGAAAAATATTCACTTCAGGATCTTTGTGAAAAAAGAGATTCTCGGCGGCAGTTGGATATTATGTACTACATTTAGTCCATAGTCATTTGTCATTTGTCAAATGCTCAATAATTTATAACCATCGATTGTTGACTCATAACTAAATAAATCAGGAATAATTATGCGAATTGCTAGTAACATAACAGAACTCATTGGACGTACACCTTTAGTCAAACTAAACCGTATTCCCCAAGCGGAAGGGTGTGTGGCTGAGATTGTGGTGAAGTTGGAAAGTATGAACCCATCTGCATCAGTGAAAGACAGAATTGGGGTTAGTATGATTAATGCGGCTGAAAAAGAGGGGTTAATTACTCCGCAAAAAACCGTATTGGTGGAACCGACTTCCGGGAATACAGGAATTGCTCTGGCAATGGCGGCCGCAGCCAAAGGTTATCGATTAATTTTGACAATGCCCGAAACCATGAGTGGAGAAAGACGGGCAATGTTGCGGGCTTACGGGGCTGAACTGGAACTGACACCAGGAATTGAGGGTATGAGTGGGGCAATTCGCCGGGCACAGGAAATAGTGAACAAAACGCCCCATGCCTATATGTTGCAGCAATTCCGCAATCCAGCGAATGCGAAAATACATCGAGAAACTACCGCTGAAGAAATCTGGGAAGATACCGATGGTCAGGTAGATATGATTGTGGCGGGAGTAGGTACAGGTGGTACGATTACAGGTGTAGCAGAAGTAATTAAAGCCCGTAAGCCAAGCTTTCAGGCGATCGCTGTTGAACCAAGTAATAGCCCAGTATTATCTGGGGGTAGACCTGGGGCACATAAAATTCAAGGAATTGGTGCTGGTTTTATTCCCCAAGTGCTGAAGCTAGAATTGATTGATGAAGTGATTACAGTCACTGATGAAGATGCGATCGCCTATGGTCGGCGTTTAGCTAGAGAAGAAGGCTTACTTTCTGGGATTTCTAGTGGTGCAGCTTTATGTGGCGCTATCAAAGTTGCCCAACGTCAAGAAAACACAGGGCGTTTAATTGTAGTCATTCAGCCAAGTTTTGGAGAAAGGTATTTAACTACGCCATTATTTCAAGATTTGGAGGACAGAATAGCCGCTAGCATCAGCTAGCTATAAATTTGGATTAATGGTCGATTCTAACCACTACGAAATTCTCAAAGTTAGTCCCAATGCTACCCAGGCGGAGATTAAGCAAGCTTATCGCCGCCTGGTGAAATTATTCCATCCAGACAGCAATCAAGAAACAGCAGATAAAGAGCAAATAATTCGGATTAATGCGGCTTATGAAGTGTTAAGCGACACCGAAACCCGCTTAAATTATGACCAACAATTAAAAGATAATTCTCAAAAATTAAATAGCCGCCAACAGCGTACAGCATCTGCACAAAGACATTATCAAGCCACAAGACGCTCAGGAAAAGATGCTGATGAACTAGTTGAAGAATGGCTGCGTCTAGTTTATCAACCAGTTAACGATATCCTATCTGATATTCTCGATTCTCTAGAAGAGCAAATTGAAACATTAGCAGCCGATCCCTTTGATGATGAATTGTTAGAAGCATTTCAAGATTACTTAACAGGTTGTAAAGATGACCTCAAACAAGCACAAATAGCTTTTCGTTCCCTGCCAAATCCACCCAGTTTAGCCAGGACAGCGGCTCATCTCTACTACAGCCTCAACCAAGTAGCTGATGGATTAGAAGAATTAGCCTATTTCCCCTTAAATTACGATGAGCATTATTTGCACACAGGTCAAGAACTCTTCCGAATTGCCACGAGATTACATTACGAAGCGCAAGCATCTGTGAAATAGGCAATACCTATAGATAATAGTGATGAATCACAACTGATAACTGGCACAGAAATTAGTCTATGCTGGAAAGAGAAAAACATTAAGAATTTTTAATTTTTGTGCCAGGATACTCATGCAATGTATCGTAAATCGCCGTGCTCAATTTTCGGCAAGTCACCGCTATTGGTTGCCAGAACTGAGTGAGGCTGAGAACATTCAGCAATTTGGTGCTTGCTCTAAATTTCCTGGACACGGACATAACTATGTCTTATTTATTTCCCTGATTGGGGAATTAGATGAATATGGCATGGTTTTGAACTTGTCTGATGTGAAACAAGTAATCAAGCAAGAAGTTACCAGCCTTCTAGACTTTTCTTATCTCAATGATGTGTGGGCAGAATTTCAACAAACTCTTCCCACTACTGAGAATATTGCAAGGGTTATCTGGCAACGCTTAAAACCTCACTTACCTTTAGTCCGCGTGCAGTTATTTGAACATCCTGAACTTTGGGCAGATTATATGGGAAACTCAATGGAAGCCTACCTCACCATTAGCACTCACTTTAGCGCCGCCCATCGGCTGGCTCACCCTAATCTGAGTAACGAAGAAAATGCACAGATTTACGGTAAGTGTGCTCGCACCCACGGACACGGACACAACTATCATTTAGAAGTTACCGTTAAAGGGGAAATCGATCAACGCACAGGTATGATTGTGGATTTAGGGGCGTTGAATCAGGTAATAGAAGATTATGTAGTAGAACCATTCGACCACACCTTTTTAAATAAAGACATTCCTTACTTTGAGGAAGTAGTGCCAACTGCTGAGAATATCGCCCTTTACATTAGTAATTTGTTGCGATCGCCTGTGGAAAAATTAGGAGCCAAGCTGCACAAAATTAAGCTGATTGAAAGTCCGAATAACTCTTGCGAAATTTACTGTCCTGATTCGGAATCGGATTCAGTTAATGCAGCAGCAAAACAGCCAGTATTAGCGGGAGTCTAAGTAATTTGGTAATGGGTAAGAAATTTTTATTTTTACCTATTACCAATAACAAAATTTTCTACAGCTAGCTCAGCGATCAAACACCGCTAAAAAAATTGACTAAACTAAGCAGCGAAAGCCAAGTAGCATTATGATAAATATCGTCGTTGGGCTTGCCGACGTAAATAACGGTAAATCAGCCAGGCGATCGCGGCAAAATTTACATTGATTAACAACCTACTGAGTGTATACCACAAGACAAGAGGATCTAAAAAGTGCTGCCAACTTAGGGGGCTGAGTTTTCTTGCTAAGAGAAATAAGCCAAAAATTGCATTTCCACTTAACATCACAGCAAACCCTACTAAACCCATTTGCCAATAACGAATCTGGGGTGTATGCGCGGATATAAGTTGAATTGGCGGTCTACCTTCCACTCTCCGCAATAATTGTTCCATCCGCCAAAACATCCACAACAGAAAAGGAAAAAAGCCATAGCTGAGGAACTGTACAGGCGGTAAATAGCGCCACGCACTAGATAAGGTATTTACTAGAGCATGACAAACAACAGAATTAAGCCAAGCAGTTAACAAGCTATTTCCAGTTAACAAGCTATTTCTTTGATGATTCAACCTCATGGCTAAGGCGTAACCCCAAGGTACAGAGAACAGCGCATGAACTGGTGTACCAATACTACGGTCAAGAATTGATGCAGTATTGTAGAACAGGTAAATCCAGTTTTCTTGGGCAGTGAATCCTAAAGCTACAGCGATGGTGAATAGGAAAATCGTGCTTGGGCGTAATTTATACCTGCGTTGGAGATAGTAGGTAGGGATAATTACCGCTAGGAACTTACAGCCTTCTTCAATGGGCCCAATTTCCACAATTTGCCGCAAAGCAATACCAGGAAGTGAATAGCTGATTCGCCGCCAATTTACAACCCAGTTGGCTATAGTTTCAAAAGCTATTTGTAAGTAGAGGGCAACAAAACCAGATATTGCCCCACAGATAAATAACAACAGTAACCTGAAGAAGGGTGGGGCAGTAAAAATACGGTAACGATAGTAAAAAAGTAGTATTAGTGGTGGGATGACTGCCGAAAATAGCAGTACCAAAAACTCAGCCACGTACTTGAGCAATTACTGTACGATGACGGGGGCTGTTAGAGGTAATTGTGGGAGTTTGGAAACCGACTTCCACTAAGGCTTGTTCAATATCTAAGTTGAAGTATTCATCTAAATAAGGTTCAGTACTTTTCAGTAGCGTCAAAATATAAGGTGGCATTTTGACGAAGGCTTCTGATTTGGGATTCATGTCCATAATCCCTATGTGTCCGCCGGGACGTAGTAAACGCCGCGCTTCTGCAAAAATCTGCTTAGTGGGCGACTGGGGTAATTCATGACAAACCAGAAAAATGGAAACTAAATCAAAGGAAGCATCTGGTAATCCTGTGGTTTCGGCTGGTGCATGAACCCAGTTAATATTGGCGCGACGCTGTTGCGATCGATATTCCGCTACAGCTAAGAAGTAGGGCGATAAATCTAAACCGGTGATTTTGGCTTGGGGGTAAAGTTCTTGGAGAGCAAAGGTACTCATTCCCACACTGCACCCGATATCTAAAATATCTTGTGGTGGATTAGGGATTTGATTTTTCAAGATATCGTGGTAATTTTGGCGCAATCTGACATCACCTTGCGCTTCAGCACCTTGCCAGATTTTCGCATGAACAGCATAAGCCGCAGGTTCTACCTCAAATGCCGCTTGCCAACTCATGTTGCCAGTTTCATAGGCGTGGAATGAGGTGAGGTAGTAGTCTGGGTAGGAAAGCTGGGGATTTTCTACTTTAGCTAATTCATTTGTCCAATCACGGGCTTGAAGTTGTTCTACTTCTTGCGTCCAAGATACGCCCATTTTCTCGGCGCGTTTAATCATCATCTGTCTGGCGCGGTGCTTGGCTAGGTTGGCTAAAGGCTTAATTGCCAGTACGCCATTTATCAAGTGGGAAGCTAAACCAGGAGCGTTATTTACAGCAGCAGTCATAGGATTAATTTGTGCTCAACAGCCTTTTTAACTTATGACATACTTGCTGTCCGCCAGTCTAGCAGCGGATGTAATTATATAAATACCTGCTGCGAATGTTCAATTAACAACATAATAACTGTCTGAAAACAGGATGAAAGATATAAATTATTAGGCATGTAAAATTAGGCACTTATATCGACATACAATGCGATCGCATCGACTTGTAATGCTAATACATTACCTCGGCCATTCTTTCTTCACCAATGCCCCATGCCCCATGCCCAATGCCTAATGCCCCATTTACACATATATAATATTTTGTGCCGTTACTAAAACATCTTGCACCACTGCAATCAAATCGTTACCCCGATAGATTAATGAGTCCCAAATCGCTGCACTACCATAAGCAGTAGATTCATAGGTAAAAGTGTATTCATTAACATTAGTAGAGCCTTTTAACTGAATCACATCGCTTTGAGAAGCTTTAAAATCGGTGATTTTGGCATAACTGGGGCCAGTATACAGATAAGCTGATGGATCGCCGATAATAAATCTGTCTGCGCCACTATTACCCGTTAAAGTATCTATTTCCGTGCTAGTTACTGAATAACCTCCGCCGCTGAGGGTATCATTGCCATAACCACCCTCAAGGAAGTCACTACCACTCTCGCCATAAAGTTTGTCGTTATTGCTACCACCTTTGAGGGTATCTGCATTATATCCACCATACAGGATATCGTTACCCGCACCGCCGATGAGCAAATCGTTACCGCCTCCACCGTTGAGAGAGTCATTGTCATCAAAACCCATCAGGGTATCATTTCCATTACCGCCATTGAGGGTATCGTTCCCTGTTTGCGGGCCGTGATTGGGATTGATAATTGCAGTAATTGGTACTTTAGCGTTAGCAGCAGCGACATCATCCCAAAGATAGCTGGTACTATACCAATTAGGATAGGCGTATAGTGGCAATAAAATGTTGAGGTTGCTAGCTGCTGGTAAAGAATCAATGTAATTAACCTGTTCTTCCCAATAAGAAGCTAGTCTATCCCAAGGATTTTTATCTGCACCATCGTCTGTAACGTAGATATACCCCACATTGCGGCTAACTGCAATATCTATATAGTTTTTCATCACCGCCGGATCGGTGACAGAATATATTAAGCTGGAGAATCGATCGGAGTTATAGCCGCTAGCTGGAGTTGGTGCTGTAGTCCAACCGATTTGATTCTCAAAAATCACTAAATTAGCGTTGGGTAATTCCGACAAATAACGACTGTCTGGTTGAGTACCGTGATTGAGAATAACTTTGTCTAGTTTGCTGGTGTTGATGATATAGTCGTGTAACTCTTTGTAGTAGTTCAACTGACTGGCAGTATTAGCCGCTTCATCAAGAAAAATGCTATTGACGTTGTAATAGTCTTGGTATAAATCAATCTCGGCTTTAACTTCTTCAATATCGCGTTTACCGTAATTAGTCCAGACGTAACCTGCGATCGCAACACCAGCAGTTCGTAAATCCGCCAAACCTTGAATATAATCACTATTGGGGCTACTTCCCCCCTTTAACAACTCATTTTGCGCTGTTCCATTGAGTAAGTCATTACCCGCACCGCCAACAATTTCTACTTTATTGGTAGCTGCGAGGGAAACATAAATATTATCTACGCCAAAACCAACAATATCAGCATGACCATCGCCATTAACATCGGTGACTTGGCGAGGAGTTACATTTTGACTTGTCCAATTGCTATTAACTGTGTAGTTATTAATCCCGACAGTAGGAGTAGCAAAAGTACCATTACTCTTAGCTAGAGAAATATAAACTTTATCTTGAGCAAAACCAACAATATCAGCCCTTCCATCGCCATTTACATCCGCTAATTGACGGGGAGTAAGATTTTGACTAGTCCAATTCTTACTAGCTATAAAGTAGTTTTTAATACCTAGAATAGGATTAGCAAAAGTACCGTTACTTTGACCGAGAATTACCCAAACATCATTTGTCCCAAAACTGACAATATCAGCTCGTCCATCACCATTAACATCGCCAAGCAAGCGGGGATAAGCATCTTGACTAATTAATCCCCCATCGTTTGTTGTCAAGCCAACAAAGGGATTACCAAAAGTACCATCGCTGTTAGCTAATGATACATAGACATTATTTAAGCCAAAACCAACAATATCCGCCCGTCCATCGCCGTTAACATCCGCGAGTTGACGAGAATGGGTATCCTGACTCGTCCATCCACCATCATTAACTGTAAAGCTATCTGCGCGACCGATAAAGGGATTGGCAAAAGTACCATTGCTGTTAGCTAATGAGACATAGACATTATCCAAGCCAAAACCGACAATATCAGCCCGTCCATCGCCATTAACATCAGCTAGCTGACGAGGGTAACGATCCTGCGTTGACCAACCGCCATCGTTAATTGTAAAGATATCCGAACGCGCAATCAACGGATTGGCAAAAGTACCATTACTATTTCCGAGCGAAACTAACACATCATCTAGCCCAAAAGCCACAATATCAGCCCGTCCATCGCCGTTAACATCAGCTAATTGGCGAAAATAGCGATCCTGATTTGTCCAACCGCCATCATTAATTGTCAAAATATCCGAACGCGCAATGATGGGTGAAGCAAAAAACGGTTCATTCCATAAGTATAATTTAGTACTATTTACTCTTGGTGCAATCATATTATTTTTATATTGATAAATCAGCAAACATCAAGCAATTTTAAAATAAACTTTTTCAAGAATTATATAATCATAAACGTTAATTTGTAACCAAAAATTTTATTAAGGTTCAGGACATATTGAAATATTTTTAAGCTTGTAATTGATAAAATCTAGATTTTTTATCTGATTTCCAGCTTATTTTTACTATTATTGCTGCAAGCCCAAACCCTGATGCAGCATTACACCGATGGGGGGAAATGGCAGTGCCATGCCCCTACAATCTGCTTTAATTAATCAATTATGGTTACTCATTTTTTGTCTTAGTTGAGGGTTTATCAACCTGATTTATGATTGATTCGATATTAAAATAATATAACTATCCAATAAATGTGTTTTTAAAGACAATATTTGGTAATTTTGTCAATACTGAGATTAATTAGCCATTTCCTGGTTGAATAAAAATTTTATTACCATCAATTCCTCTGTAATCTCTTATCTCTGTGTTCTCTGTCTTGAAAAGTTCTGATGCCTGTGGCAACCCCTTCGGTGTACGGAGGAAACCTCCGCTCAGACTTTTCGCTGCGCCTCTGCGGTTAAATTAGTTTTAAACCACACAGACGCAGAGAGAGAATAGGTTTTATTTTTCCGGGGGTAAATCGATACTGTAGAGAGTCTCCCCTTTCAAGTTATGCAACTCTACAGTCATCACCGTGGTGTAACTATTGATTTTGACTGTACCAAAAAACTGCAAACCTTCACTGGGTGGGCGATTTGCTTTCATCCCTGGGGGAATGCTGAGAAACTTCACTTGGGGGCCAAAAGTATTGTCAAGTGTATTAGGGCCAAATGTCCCAGCGTTAAGAGGCCCGGCGACAAATTCCCAAAAAGGCTTAAAGTCAGTAAACACAGCTTTAGCGGGATCGTAATAATGAGCTGCGGCGTAATGTACGTCAGCTGTTAACCAAACAACATTCTTGATATGGTTGCGTTTAATAAACCGCAGTAAATCAGCTAGTTCGAGTTCTCTTCCTAAAGCTGGGCCATCTCCATTCGCCCAAGCTTCAAAATCAGTGCTACCATCACGTACTACAAGCCCTAAAGGCATATCGCTAGCAATTACTTTCCATTTAGCTTTAGATTGTTGTAATTGCTTTTTCAACCATCTTATTTGTTTACTGCCTAAAAATTCTGTGTCTTCACTTTGTACTGTTTGACGATTGGGGGTATTTTTCCCGCGATAGGTACGTTCGTCAAGCATGAAAATATCTAGTAATGGCCCATAGTTAAAAGAGCGATATATTCTTGTTGTGTCTTTTGGATCGCCATTAAAGCGAATGGGCATATATTCTAAAAATGCTTGTCTTCCTCTGGCTGCTAATACAGAAACATCTTTTTCTTGATAACGAGTATCATTAATCGGCAGAATTTCCCCAGGATACCAATTGTTAGTAACTTCGTGGTCATCCCACTGGGAGAGAATGGGAACTTCAGCGTTAAAACGTCTGATGTTTTCATCCATTAAATTGTAGATATAATTGCCACGAAATTCATCAAGAGTTTCTGCTACTTTCGATTTTTCTGCTGTGGTGAGATTGTTCCAAATTGTGCCGTCATCAAGGGTTACTTGTGATGGAATCGGGCCATCTGCGTAAATATTATCGCCAGAATGGATGAAAAAGTCGGGCTTCATTTTCCGCATGGTTTCATAAATTTTCATCCCGCCAAACTCAGGATTAATACCCCATCCTTGACCGGCTGTATCTCCACCCCAAGCAAAGAAAATATCTTGGCGATATCTGGATGGAGTGCGGAAAGTTCCGGTAACTGGTGCGCTGGATATTTTTTTATCAGCTAAATTTTGGAAGATGACTCGATAGAATATTTGTTCGCCTTGGGGTAAGGTATCAAGACTTAGCCTAGCTGTAAAATCGCTATCTTTTAAGGCTACTGGCCCAATTAGCCGCCGCACTCGCCGGAAAGATTCGCTGGTTGAATATTCTACAATCATCCGTGAGGGGCGATCGCTCTTACTCCAAATTATGGCACTATTACCGCTAATATCTCCGCAAGCTACGCCATAAGGTATGGTAGGACGCATCTTTTCTGATGTGATAATTGCAGGCGCTTGTCCGAAAACTCGTGATTGAGATACAAAATTACTAGCGATAATTCCCCCGCCTGTAGCAGCTGAAGCGAGTAAGAATTGGCGACGGTTTAACTTCACTGGAGGTTTAGATTCCATAATGTTAACTGTTGACTGTTGACGGTTGACTGTTGACAGGTGAAACTGATAGTTTTCACCACTGAAATAGGATGGACGGAGGAAATTTGATTAATTACAAAGTTGGAATTTATCACAATGTAGTAAGATGATTAGTAAATTTTCAGTTATCTAGAAGTTAAGGAAGAGAAGCATAGCAAATTTGGCGCGATCGCTTGAGGTGATAGAATGCGATCGCGCTCAATTTAATTAGTTACAAAAAATTGCGAAAATCTTAAATTATTTTAAATTTGTGCCTCTAACGATTAGCTTTAACCATAGCCATCCTAAGCCACTACCAATAAAGTAATAAGGAAAATCTGCCCAAGTAAAAACGCTACCAAATAATAATTTACCCCACCATAATGAACGTATCCATACTAAAAATGGTGGTTGCCATAATTGCAGAAATTCTAATAAGCAAGTAATTACCAATACCCATAAGGGGATTTGCCAAACTGCTTTACGAGTAGGAATAAAGAGAAAGGCGAATAAGCACCAAAATATTTCATAAAAAATGCCGCCTACTTCTTGATTTAACCACCAAACAGAATGGCGATAGTGACTGTATAAAAGTCCAATGGGGAGAACTACAGCTACAGATAGAATAGTTCGCCAGCGAATATTTCTGATAATTGCCATTATTTGAGGATAAAAAATTAAACCCTATCCTGTGAATCAGGAAAGGGCACTGGGAACTTCATCAAAAACAATGAATTGTGGGAACAGTACAAAATCGAATCAAAAAGCACCAATTAACACGCCGATAGTAAATAACACAAACACTCCCATTGCCATTAAGAAAATTGTGGGGTAGGGAGCATGATTAATCTTATCTAGGTATTGATTTCTTTGACGGTCTGCTTCAGTCAAGGGTTTAAAAGTCATTTCACGCATGATACGATTCCCCTCTAGTACTTCAGTTCGTTTATAAACAGAATCACTTCTGCTAACTATTTTCAATTAAAGTACATTTCTGATGAGAATTGCGAGCAATGATAAGAATATCTAGAAAAGTTTATCTAGATTAATTGATTACAAAAAACATTAAGCTTGGATATTAATTGACAAACTTCATTACAAATCTACAAAGATATTGAAGCTATTACTAACAAGACTATTACTAACAATATAGTTTAGCGCTTATGGTGCATAGCGCGATCGCATTACTGAAATTCAGTAAAACAAGTTGGGGGATTCCCCCAGCTTATAAACTTCCCCTAGCTGTCTAAGGCTGATTTTACAAGCTTTTCGGCTGTTTTATTCTCCATTGGCTTGGGGGAATTTCTTTGGCATATTCTCAAGATATAGATGAAACAGCTAAAACTTAAATATCACTCAGCCAATTATGTTAAAACTTACCTACACCGAAAATAGCTTTACCTTAGAATATCTGGAAGCTGCTTTAGAAGATTGGGTGAATCAAAGAGTTACGCTAGCTTTGCATTCTGCAACTAATATTTACATTGAAGCTAGTCAAGCTGCATTTTTACTGCCATGTGAATCTGCGCGTTTGGTAGATTTAGAGAAGTTAAATCAAGCAAATATTGTAGATATTTGTCCTTGTGATGCTACAACTGTAGAAGTTATTCTCAAAGGTACTTGGATAGCTGCTCATCAAGATAGTGAAGTAGGTATTTTTGTGACTTCACTGAGCAAATCTGCGGAATTATTACTTGAGGGACTCGCGAAAACAAAACAATTCTGTTACGTTTGATTGTTGACTGTTGACTGTTGACTGTTAATAACATAAGAATTTGTTTTTTGAAGTTTTCTCAAGTTTTCAGTCTTGCTGTTCGCGGGACTTTGGTGTGACTTCCGAACCCGAACTGTGAATTCGTACTAGCCAGTCGCGCCGCCTTTCCCCGAACAGCACCCGAAATAATTCGTAATTCGTAATTCGTAATTCGTAATTCGTAATTTTTTATAGGTTAAATTTTTATCGAACTTTTTAGTCTTGCTGTTTGCGGGACTTAAGTATGACTTCCGTTCCAATTTGTTAAATTGCTCAACTAAGTCGTACTAATCTTTCCCCAAACAGCACCCGAAATAATTCGTAATTCGTAATTCGTAATTCGTAATTTATTATGGTTGTTGAAAATAACCGCGTGGAACAGGTGGCGCGGGAAGATTTGGTGATGTTTATTAATGCTTGTCTGGCTTGTACAGGACAGCGTGAGTTTTATGATGATGCTTATGGGCAAAGGGTATCAATTGATTTTTTACATGATTATATTTTGGGAAATTATCGCTTACTTTATGCCCGTTCTTTAGCTGCGGGAATTAATCATTTTAATCAGGCGCAGATTATTTTGAAATTGTTGGCGACGGGGAAGGATACGTTACCAGAATATAAGGAAGAGGAAGGTGCTTTAATTGCTCAGGCTTTGCATAATTTACCCCCACAACGCGCTTGGGGGGTGTTACAGCAGTTGCGTCAACGACGGATTAATAATCGCCGTAGTCGCGCGATCGCGCGAGAATATTTAGAGCAGCGTCGTGATTTAAGTTTCCATGCTGTGAAGTATCGTACCAAAGTAAGAGCGATCGCAGCTCACGCACATTTGAAACTTCAAGGGGAATTAGGTACTTTTCTCTTCCATAACTGGAAACAAAAGATTTACGAAACAGCATTATTTGAAAAGTTTCGTCAAGCACATTACAGTGCAGAGGCAATTTACGAGCTACCTTTCACAGTAGCGGAAGGATTAGCAATTAAACACAAGATTAAGCGCGATGTATTCTTAACCCGCATTCAACAGCAAATGACTGTAGGGGAAAAATTACGCTTCCAAGGTGCAGCAGAACGCACGGAAAAGGTAGAAATTGACTTAGATTTAGGACGTTTACCTTTAACTAAGTTGGCGTTGTATATTCTTTCCCTACCTCTGGAAACTAGAACAGAAAAACGGGAAATTTTACACCAAGCAATGCAGCAATCCGCGCGGTTTGTGTTGAAAAAAGCACCGTTAAAGCTGGGGAAAGTGGCGGCTGTGTTAGATTGTAGCTACTCTAGCTCTGGTTCCAGTGAAAAACGCCGTCGTCCTTTGGGGGTAGCTTTGGCTACGCACTATTTATTACAAGCCGCCGCCAAAGAATACCGCGCTTTTTGGACAATACCCCCAGAAAATGCTTTGCAAATCCGCGCTTACGGACAAACCGATTTAGCTACACCATTATTAGCCGCCTTAGGTTCTGGTGCAGATTTGGTGGTAGTTGTATCTGATGGTTGTGAAAACTATCCTCCCCAAGGTGCGGCGGAAGTTTTGCGGATATTTCGGACTAAATTAGATCCACAAAGGCGAACTTCCATTATTCATTGCAATCCCGTGTTTAATTCCGAAGATTTTTCCTTGCGTAATCTCAGCCACACCATCCCCACCGTAGGATTAAGGGATGCAGAAGACTTACCCACGATGTTAGGATTTGCTCGCTTTGCTGATGGTTCTGCGCCGTTGTCAGAATTAGAAGCATATTTGGCGGAAAGAGTGCGACAAATGATCACAATTCAAAATGAATAAAGGTAAATATCACAAGAATTACAGTTCTGAACTCGGAATTTGCACCTTTTAACTCGAAGCTTAAGGTTCTGAACTCGGAAGTTGAGCCTTTTAACTCGAAGCTTGAAGTTCTGAACTCGGAATTTGCACCTTTTAACTCGAAGCTTGAAGTTCTGAACTCGGAGGTTGAGCCTTTTAACTCGAAGCTTGAAGTTCTGAACTCGAAAGTTGAACTTCTGAACTCAAAACTTCCACCTTTTAACTCAAAACTTCCACCTCACAACAAAACATAATCCCTTCTCAACCAATTAACTCAAAAAAACTCCGCGTACCTTTGCGAGAACTCAGCGCCCCTCCGCGTTAAAAAAGCCTCAACCCTAACTTCCCTTCTTAATCATGGCAACCAAACAGAAATTATTAACCGATATATCCTTAAAAGGCTTAGAAATTGCACCATCTCAGATACGTGGTGCAGTGCGAATTGTCCCTTTATTGCGGCGTGAGGTGCGGGGAGATTTACGCTTAATGCAGCGTAACTACAACGAAGATATTACCATTGTCTCCTTAGACGGAAATATCCCGGAACCTGGGATGAAATACTATTCCTATGTCCCTCATGGGTTAGTGATTTCTTGGAGTGAAGATGGAAGTCCCCTGGCTAGCTTTGGCGGACAGATAATGAAGTCAGACGGAAAACGTTTAGATTGCGGTTGTGCGACTGTGCGCTTAATGCATCGCATGGCGAAGCGAGAAGCTAAGAATCAACTGCGATTTTTACCGCTACATTTGGCGATGGAAGGTTTTCTTTCATTGTTTTTTTCCGGCCCCGATATTGCTTGGAGTGAATATTCTAAGTATGCTTTATCTCATGGCTTAGGTTCCCGCTATGAAATGTCCGTGAGTGGACGTTATATTGCGGGATTAGAAGATGCTTTGCGAGTATTTGAAATTCATCCGCGACAAGTTGGGGTATTGGTATTTGTCGCTGAGACTTTAGCATCGGCGTTTGTAGTTCCCACCCCGGAAGATTACCGCGCTTTACACACCAGTTTACTTGAAGACTTCTACGGCGAGTTAATTTATGAATACAGCTTGATGTTTGACAAGCCTTTACCAATGGATTTATCTGTAGATGATTCGACAATTAATAGTTTGGCAGATTTGCGGAGTGCGATCGCCAAAATGCGATCCCATTGGGCTGCTTTTCAGGGATTCATGGCGGAAGGATTGTTACAACGTCAGCTAAATTCCCAAAGAGTTTTCACAGCAGGGCCATTTGTTCTGCAAAGATTTATCACCGATTTGCGCCCAAAGGAGGAAAATCATATTGGGGAAGCAATTGTCCGAGAAAATGGCGAATTAGAATATCTCAAAACTTACCGCCTTTCCGCCGCCCAAACCCGCCGAGTTTATTTACTCAGCCAGCTACATTTTTACAACTGGAACATAGATGCTACAGCCAAAGCACTAGGTAACACCCGTGAAGAATTTGTCACACGCTTAGAGACAGCCGGCTTTGGTTACTTACTCAATCAACAAGTAAGAGATGCGGCTAGGAAAAAGGGGAAAAAATAATTCATAGTATCGTTGACGGTTGACGGTTGACGGTTGACTGTTGACCGAGAACAATAGCATCGCGGTTGAAAAATCGATAATTTTCCACCTCTATAATGAGAATACATAACAACGCTAGGCTAACAGTAGGTGTAATATGCAAGCTCTTTTTTGGACTGTAGAAGAAGTTGCCCAAAGAGCCAAACAATTTTATGAAAATGGCATTCGTCAACAAGTTGAATATGGCGATAACATTGGCAAGATGATTGTAATCGATGCGGAAACAGGCGAATATGGAATTGATAAAACTGGTGTAGAATCTGCATTAATGTTAAAGCAGAAGAATCCCAAAGCTAGATTATTTACTATGCGCATTGGCTATGATGTTGCTGTTACATTTGGTGGTGCTTCTATGGTGCGTACAGTAGAATGATTTACGGAAGATTCATAGACCGCAAAGCAGTAATTCCAGTGATTTTTCGTCTACCACAACAACCAGATTTCTCTCTGGATTTTGTCATTGATGCTGGATTCAATGACTATCTTACCCTACCACTACAAGCAATCAGCGCCATGAATCTTCCTTTATATTCGAGCTTACCTGCAAGATTAGCCGATGGTAGCGAAACTTTGTTATCGGTACATTTAGGAACTATTGTTTGGGACAATGTAGAAACAGTAGTCCCTATTTTAGCTGCTGGTTATAAGCCTTTATTAGGAGTGGCGATGATGGAAGGATATCATCTTGAAATAGATTTTGAAGACAATGGTTTGGTTTCGTTAGAAAAAATACCAAGCTCGACTTTATAGATAAATAATTAGCTTAGTCATTAGTCAGAGACGCGATGAATCGCGTCTGTACAATTGTCTCCCTTGTCCTCTCTCTGCCTTCTCTCCACCATCAAGCATACTGCTGGAGTTGCGCTAAATCATTCACAGCTTTTGCTAATTCATCTAAGTTAATTGGTTTATGCAAATACTTTTGATAACCGGCTAAATAGGCGTATTGGCGATTCTCATCCATCACATAGGCGCTAAGTGCGATCACTCGTGTAATTCTACCTTGCTCGATGTCAATTCTCTTAATTTTCCGCAGTAAAGAATAGCCATCTTCATCGGGTAAGCAAATATCGCAAATCAGGACATCTGGTTGAAAGCAGGAGTTGATTTTTAAGGCTTCACTCGCTGAAGTAGCCGTTATCACCTCTGCCCCGTCAAGTTCAAATAAAACACTAAGTAGCTTCGTTGTATCTAGATTGTCATCAACTACAAGAAGGCGTAGTCCCTTAAACGAAATGGGTTTAGTATCCATAATTTCGACCCTAATGAAGAAGTCAAACTTGCAGTGGCTAGAAAATGCCAATACTCGCTCATTCTCAATTTAAACGCTTTTATCTGTTTAGGTGTGTCCGCTCCCGTACATAGAAATGTAAAAATATTTATCAATCCTTATATTCCGATAAATTGTTGGATAATTTAGCCAATTTGACTGTTATGACTCAATAATACTCACAAAAAACCGCTTATTCTCTCTATCTATTGCCAAGGCAGATACAGATGCAATGATATATGTTAATTATGTCTATATATTTTTGTAAAGATTTGGGCATGGGGCAATTCAATTTTGGATTTTGGATTTCCAATTTTGGATTAGGGAACTCCAAAAAATAAATTATCCAACTTGTAGGGGCACGGCATACACAAACTTTCGGTATTACCGATATTTTATCGGTGCCGTGCCCCTACCCCCGTGGGTATTTTTTTAATTGGAAGTCCCTTAGGTTTAAATCTAAAATCCAAAATCTAAAATCTAAAATTCCTCGCCCCTAGCCCCTAGTAATGAATCCCCGCTTTTTTAAATCTGTGCAAGGCTTCACCTAAGCGATCGCAATCTGCAATTAAACTGATACGTACATAACCTTCGCCAGCAACGCCAAAGGCATTACCTGGGGTAAGCACAACACCAGTTTGTTGCAGCACATCTAAAGCAAAATCTGTGGAACCAATGCCCTCAGGACATTTCACCCACAAATACATAGTTGCTTTAGTTTTGGGAATATTCCAGCCTAACTCTCCTAACCCTGCAATTAAGAAATCGCGACGGGTGCGGTAGCGTTGTTGGACTTCATGCAAGTATTCATCTGGTAGTTGCAATGCGGTTTCGGCGGCGGTTTGCAAGGCAGCAAAGATGCCATAATCTAGGTTGGTTTTTAAAGTCCGCAAACCTTGAATTACATGGCGGTTCCCCACCACAAACCCCACGCGCCAACCAGCCATATTATAGGTTTTGGATAAGGTGTGGAATTCGACACCAATTTCTTTTGCGCCAGGAATTTCTAATAAGCTAGTCGGTTGATAACCATCAAAAGCTAACTCGGCGTAACACAAGTCATGCACTAAGAGAATTTCATGTTTTCTGGCAAAAGCAACGATTTCCTCAAAAAATTCCTTGGGTGCAGTCGCCGCCGTGGGATTGCTGGGATAGTTGAAATAGAGGATTTTAGCTTTTTGGGCAACTTCTTCGGGAATCGCGGCTAAATCAATTAACCAATCGTTCTCTGGTTTGAGCATCAAGCTGTAAACTTGTCCGCCAGCGATTACGGGGCCGCGAACGTGTACGGGATAGGCAGGAGAAGGTACCAGCACTATATCGCCAGGATTGATGTAAGCTAGAGCTAAATGGGCTAATCCTTCTTTAGAACCGAGTAGAGGTAAGGCTTCGCTATCAGGATCGAGAGAAACACCATAACGGCGATCGTACCAATTAGTGATAGAACGGCGGAAACTAGCAGTTCCTTCAAAGGGGGGATAACCATGATTAGCAGCATTTTGCAAAGCGTGCTTGGCGGCTTCTACCACAGGTTGTGGTGTGGGGCCATCCGGGTTTCCCATTCCCAAATCAATCAAATCTAAGCCTTGTTCCCTAGCTTTAGCCTTGAGTTCATCAAGACGGGCAAATACATAGGGTGGTAGCTTCTGTACTCGTTCTGCGGGAACAATCCAATCCAAACTCATTCCTGAACCTCAACCTCGTCACTTACTCCCCTCACTGAGACGCGATTTACCGTGTCTCGGCTTTCTACTGGTGCAGTGGTAGAAACCATCGCCGCCATTAATTGTTCCACCGCCACTTTAAACGGTAGTCGGTGGATATCAGAAGTGGGAACTAAGGCGACTTCGGCTGCTGTTTGCAGTTCTGCTAGAGTAATGTTGCCCAATCCCAAATCGCTCAATTTTTTTGGTAAGCCAATCTCTGCATAGAATTTCAACAGTTGTTGTCTAGCTGAGGTTGCTAGCTGATTGCCCTGTACCATTTCTTCCAATCGCAGTTGCACTAAAATCCCATAGGCGACTTTTTCACCGTGAATACTGCTATGTCCGGCAACATGGGTTAAACCATTATGCACTGCATGGGCGGCAACGGTACGACATTGGGCACCACCAAGTCCGCCAATTACCCCAGCCATTAACACTGTCGCGTCTACAACTTCCCGCCAAACTTCGCTTCCTGGTTCTTGTAAGGCGGCTGTGGATTTTTGTAATAAGATATCGCGCAAAACTCTGGCTTGTTGGACTGCGGCGATGGTAAGGGTTTGTTGTGAATGTCCGCTACTAACTGAGGCTTCGTACCATTTGGCGATCGCATCCCCAATTCCTGCCACTAATGTATGCTGTGGTGCAGTTTGAATCAAGTCGTAATCGAGAATGAGTAAATCGGGACAGCGCGATAAGCTGACATCATAAAGAAACGCCCCAGATTCAGAATACACGTTTGACAGCGCCGACCAAGCTGCACAGGTAGCTGCGGAAGTAGGAATTGTCACCACTGGTAATTGCAACTGATGGGCGACTAATTTCGCCGTATCTAGTGCTTTACCGCCACCAATACCGATAATTAAATCTGCTTTATGGTCTTTTGCTGCTTTACGTAAGGATTTCAGACTAGCTTCACAGCAATCTGCACCATAAGAAGCTTGAGCTACATGCAGCTGTTGTTTTTCTAAAATTGGTGACAAATTCGCTTGAGTAATTGCCAAAGTGCGATCGCCTGCGACAATTAAGGGACGACTTCCCAAGCTAGCAATCTCTGCTGCTGCCGATTCTAATACACTGGCACCACGAATTACTTTTGCTGGCGCGATCGCTAGCGTCAATAACGAACTAGATGTTTGAGTAGACAAAGTTTGAGTAGAAGATTGATTGGGCATATAACTAGTTTGCCAAAACCTTGATATTTCTCAGCAAATTAACAATAAAAATCGGGCTTACACTGAATAGTCACAAATCAGGCTGCTTGCTACCACGACAAATCCAGATGACTCAACAAAGCCTGCTGCCAACTGCTTGAGCAGTTTGACATGGCTTGACTCCATAGTGCCCATTAGCCTTAAATCCCGAACAATCAAAGTTTTGAATAATCGTATAACTAATTCACAATACCACTCCCAGATACTCAGAAAAAGGCTTTGGTCATGTGGGTTTTGCGCTAGGGAAGAACTAATAATGTCTTCTGCCATCATTACCCTTAACCAACAGACTGATTAACTTTTTCTCATCAATGGCATGGCTAAATTAATATCTTAATCTAAAAAAAATCATTCTTGTATACTGAAATACAAAAATAATATTGTTTTCCTGTTAACAAGAAAATCTAATTTAATTTAGAGAAATATACCTATAAAATAATTTGTATCAGTTAGAAAAAAATACCACTTCGCAATGCAAATATAGAATATCAGAGCTAGAAATATAAATTTAATTAGTGATACAAATGGCACATATCAAGGGAGAGGGGCATGGGGCATTGGGCATGGGAAAGGCAGTGCATTTCTTTTCCCCTGCTCCCTGCTCCCTGCTCCCCTAAGCTGCGGCTTTCGGCAATTGGGCAAATTTCTCTGGATAAATCTCCACCGTCATCTGAGCATCTTCGCGCTGAGTCAGGGTGCGCTTGATCTCACCTAAGTAAAGTGGCACAGTAACCCCTGGTTCTGGGTGAATTAGGGTACGGGCACGAATAGTCAGGTAATTGTCATTCCTAGAACCTAAACGCCCATAAGAATAGAGATTACTAGCTGCTTGACGTAAAGTTGCTTCTAGTGCTGAAGGAGTAATATCTGGTGCGGTAGCAATGACTGCTTGTGTAGAACCATTGTCATAAACTAGGGTGAAACGCACAGCACCGGGAATGACAGTGCGGCTCAAAGGTACTAACGAGAGTGCAAATAAACCACCTGTCAGTACCAGCATAAAACCAGTCGTACCCACCAGCCGAAAGCGAATACCCCATTTAAAAATTAAACCCAAGACTGTTAAGGCGGCAAATACCAACGTGGCAATACCTGACCATTGGGTATATTGAAGAAAATCTGCTGTTGAGAGCATAAGGTTGGCTACTGAAGCGTGATTTTTCGATTACGGACAACACCATTCTACCGATTGGTGTGATGTCTAAAGACAAGCCGCTCCGCATCTACGCGCAAATCAACCAACCCTGCAAAACAGCATAAAACCAGTAAATATTTATAGGGGCACAAGATTTTGTGCCCTACCCTATACGGAAACTGAAATATGCTAGTTAAAGGTTTAAAGATGATAATCTTAAACTTTTACAAGAAATCTCTAGGCTACCATCTTCAGCACTGACAACGTTTACCTGATATTGTGGTAAACAAGTTTCTACTGCATTACCTTTAATAATTTTCATTTCTTCTGCCAAGATGCAACTGACAAACTGTCCTTTTTCACTGAAAGAAATATAATTTTGGGATTTGCAAACAAAATTAGATGTACCTGTTTTATAACTAGAAATTTGCAAATTCATATCTTGACTGAGGATACAAGTTGCCAAGGAACCATTTCCATATTTGGCAATAGTGTTGGTTTCACAAACAACTGAAGCTTGAGCAGGTGAAGAAATTGCCATATTTAAGGTTAATAAACCGCAAGAAGATGTGAAAACTGCTAACAATGAAGAGAATATTTTCATACACAAATTCTGAGATTTTTGATGGGTTTATTACAACAAAAAAGATAAAAAAAAGGCATCTTTTACAGATGCCTATTATGCAGGAAAACCCCCAAAAGGGTTATCCGTACACCTTCCCAACAATCAGCAACAGTCACTAACTTGAATTAGTGACACTCACAGACGTGAATATTAGTAATTTTATTAACTGTTAAGGATAAATGACTCCGGTGTATACACTGAAAAAGTGATGTACTCTATACATTTATCAGCTGTGCCTAATTTAATTTATATATTTAATGTTGTTGGCTGTTGATAGGGCTTGTTGCATACAATAAAGTACTTACTAAGAACTCATCAAAACTTCGATAATAAACTCTAATTCTCTTGAGATTTCAATTTATTATCTTGGTTATAACGATAGACTAATCCGCAAACCGCAGATAACATCAACCATGACAGTGTATTCAAACGAAAATCATAGAGAGTGACATCAACAGTATTAGAGAGTAACCAGCCAAATAAGGCGATTATATAGGTAAAAAATAGCAATTTATCTTCATAAATGGGGAATTTTGCTTCGCGTAGCAATTTCACAGATGCATACAAAATCCAGCCTATTAAACCACAAAATAACAGCGTACTAGGTATCCCAGTTTCAGCCGTGAGCATTAAAAATAAGTTGTGGGGATGACCTAGAGAAATCTGCGTTTTTGCTTGGTATAGTCCTGTAAAATTGCGTAATCCCCAGCCAGTCCAAGGATGTTGTTGAGTTAAAGACCAAGCAAATTCCCATTGGGTTTTACGCATTAAACCTACTGGCCTGTCAGGATACATATCATCGTTTAAGCGCGCCCAAAAGAAAGCGGGAACGAAGCGGCGAAAAAATTGGGCGAATGGTGAGGGCGCAAACGCTGCTAATAAAATGCAAGTAGCGATCGCACTTACACCACCTACCAGAATTCGCCAACCTTGGTAGACTGCATAAGCTAAACAAACAAAAATAGCGATCGCCCAAGCATTCCGGGAGTTAGTAAAAATTAAAGCGATAAAGTTGATAATTCCCGTAATCGTCAGAAATATCAGGGGTGTCTTAGAAGTTTGAATTTGCTTGGTGATTAACTGCCATTGTTCTAGTCCCAAACCCAAGCATAAGGTAAAAAGTATGACTAAATAAGTACCTAAAGTATTAGCGTGCATTAAAATTGATGACATCCGCCCTGGTGGTTCTCCTCCCGGTGCGATCGTCCACTCCAATACCACCCATAAAAAGGTTAAATTGAGAGACCAGCCCAAAAAGAACTGTCCTAAGCCCAAAATAGTGATAGGTACTGAAGCAATTACCAAAATCCAAGCCATTTGTCGCAATTGGGCGATTTTTTGGAATAAAGCACTCAATCCGGCAAAAACAATAAAGTAGGGTACAAAATTAAATAAGCCGACATAAGCCAGGGTCTTGTCATCAGCAAACCCAGCAGTAATAATCAACAATACAGTTAGAAGCGCAAATCCCCAATTAATAGGACGGCGGATAATTTTGCCCCATTGACGCGCCAATGTAATTAAAGATGCCAAAACTATCAATACAGCCCCCAAAAAGGGACTCAATGGGAAAAGAACAAGCCCCACTTGAGTCAAATTCCAAGGTAATTGTAAGGCTTTGTTTGGATGGTAAACAGCCTGTATCAAGCTAGCTCCCAGCATTCACTACGGGTTAGACGAATTTGTGCTAGGGCGAATATAGTCGGAATAATCCGACCATAGTTAGTGGCGATCGCTCTCCACCCTAAATCTGCAAAGAACCAAGCCCACATTACTGGCCCAATAAACGCAAAAACACTGCGCATCGCTCCATAACGAGCAGCGTTAACAGTCATGCCTCGCCGTGCCATTTGCAACGTCACGTAAGTTTGAAACTGCGTAGTCGTAGTAGCTGTGCCTTGAATAGCAGTGGTTTTGGCTACTTGATAAGTTGCAAAGTGTGTAGCAAATTGCCGAGCAATTTGTTTAAGTACCAGTGGTTGAATCACAGAAGTTACAGCTAAAGCACTACCACCTTTAAAAATTATGCCTAAGGGGTCACGTTGTAATAAAAGTGGCAGCGGTTGTTTAACTTCTGATTTGATCAGGTGACTCTGCACCTGGACAGTTAATTTTTGCTTTTCTTGTTCTGGCAATTTTTTCCACACATGCCCTAATAAATGCAAAAATACTTCTGCTTCTAAATCTACCGTTGCCAGTTGGTTAGAATAGGGTATTTTTAAATACTTACATACTTGAATTAACGCTTGGCGGTAAGTCACCTGACTTGTACGTCCCCGCAATACTGTCATCCCATCTGCGGCTAAAAAGCGAAAACGATCTTCTAGTGTATCTAACCAAGCTTTGCGGTCTTGACTTTGGACTTCAATCGGTTCAGGTGTATGAACGTAGTCTAAGGGATTGAACTTACGACTAAACAGAATTGCCGTTAAATCCTGCAATTCTTCTTCAGTTGCTAGCTCTAAAGCCGCCCTGAGTTCATCCAATTTCCCTTCCTCCCTTCCGTGCTGCTTTCTGTACCCTATTCTACTATTAGGTTTCAGCAGACATTTAGTAACGTTTGTTGCAAGATTATAAATTCATTAGCAAATTCTCTTGCATTATCCTGGAGTGGCTGGTGTTAAATCTTGTCTGGGGGTATCAGCTGAAGTCACAGGTAGCAGCGAGCAAATTGGTTGAGAATATTTAACCATTCTGGCAATATTCGTCACTTATTTGCATTGATTGTAGGTGATGCTTAAGATGATCGCATATCCGCTCTATATTTTTGGTCAATTTTTATCTAGCAATTCCCAAAATCTTCCCCATACATCAATCGTCTGTAAGTTACCACAGATGTACTCAGGGGAATAATGTATTTTTTTGCATTATTTTTTATAAAAATATTAAGTATAAATATATGCATAATGGGTAAAATAAAATTTTTTACCTTATCAAGCCTTTCAAAAAAAAATT
This sequence comes from Tolypothrix sp. FACHB-123, assembly GCF_014697075.1. GTDB lineage: Bacteria > Cyanobacteriota > Cyanobacteriia > Cyanobacteriales > Nostocaceae > Aulosira. The sequence continues at coordinate 27,776 of NZ_JACJRE010000008.1, forward strand.
CATATTAATAGGCTTTTTGATGACGACAAAATATAAATCCTCACATTTTCCTCAGAATTACTACTTATAATCAAAGTTTAAAAAATATCATTGCTTATATATAAGCATTTACAGCTTTTTGGTGGCTTTTATACCATTAGCTCAATTAACGTACGCAGCACATGAGAATTCTACAGCCGATCTCTAATTCAACATTTGAGGGGCACAATCATTGGTGTCAACTTAACGTGAAACCCTCTTGGTTGCAAGGTTTTGCCCTCACCCCCAGCCCCTCTCCCTGAAGGAGAGGGGAGCAAGAGATTTAGTTCCCCTTCTCCTGGGGGAGAAGGGGTTAGGGGATGAGGGCGAGGGTTTTTGTACAACACTCGCCGTATATAGCTTTTAGCTTAAGTTGACACGTATGGGGCACAATTCTCTGTGATTGAGGGGTGGTGCTATTGACTGACCAAAAGCCCGATTCAAACAGGCTTGATGCACAAATTTTCTTTGTCGGGGAGTGACAAAAAGGATTACAACATGATGACTATCGTCTCTAGCCCAATCTGTTCTAAGTCTTTAAAATACCGCTTTGGACTGAAATCGCTGACATTCGGCTTTTTTTTATTAGCAGTCATGGGTAATTATGAAAATGCTGTAGCCCAAACTACAAACCCTCAAAGCTTACCACCAGGACGGGTAGAAGAAGTGCCGATCACACCATTACCTTCAGATGTGCTACCACCGCCACCAGAGGATAATCAATTACTACCGTCGCCAACACTACCAGAACAGTCAAATCCCGGACAGGATGAGGCGAATATTAAATTTCGGGTCGATCGCATTGAAGTTGTTGGAAGTACAGTCTTCAAACCAGAACAGTTTGCGGCGATTACTACTCCTTATGTGGGTAAGGAACTGACGTTTGCAGAGTTATTACAAATCAGAGATGCGATTACCAAGCTTTACACTGATCAGGGTTATGTCACTACAGGAGCGTTGATTACACCCCAGACAGTAGAAGCCGGCACAATCAAAATTCAGGTGATTGAAGGTACTCTGCAAGAAATTAAAATTGTTGGTAACCGACGATTAAATAGTCAATATATTCGCTCGCGGATTCAACTGGGTGCAGGAACGCCCTTAAATGTACCCCGCTTACTAGAAAAGCTGCAACTACTCCGTCTTGATCCGCGCATTCAAAATTTATCAGCAGAGTTGCAAATGGGTGTGCGTCCAGGAAGCAACATTTTACAAGTGGAAGTCCAAGAAGCTGATACTTTTAGACTAACAACAAGTATAGATAATGGGCGATCGCCTAGTGTGGGTAGTTTTCGCCGGGGTGTGGATCTGCAAGAAGCGAATTTACTCGGTTTAGGCGATACCTTGAGTGTGGGCTACGCCAACACTGATGGCAGTAATACAATTAATTTCAATTACACCTTACCAATTAATGCTCAGAATGGCACTCTCTCCTTTGGTTTTAACAAGGGTTGGAACCGTGTCATAGAAGAGCCATTCAGCGTGCTGGATATTCAATCAGATACAACTTCTTACGAATTTAGCTATCGTCAACCGTTACTGCAAAAGCCAACTCAAGAATTAGCGGTAGGCTTATCGTTTTCTCGCCAGGAAAGCCAAACTGAGTTAGGTATTGATAATATCGGCCCGTTTCGCCTGTCACCAGGTGCAGACGAGCAAGGAAGAACCAATATTTCTGCCCTGCGCTTTTTTCAAGAATATACCCAGCGTAGTACCAGCCAAGTTTTTGCACTGCGATCGCAATTTAGCTTTGGTGTAGATTGGTTGGGAGGAAATGTCAGTGAAGATGAGCCAGATACCCGCTTTTTTTCTTGGCGCGGACAAGCTCAGTGGGTGCGACAGTTAGCACCAGATACCCTATTTTTAACTAGAGGCGATATCCAACTATCCGCAAATTCCCTCGTACCCTTGGAACAATTTGGTCTAGGTGGACAGCTAAGTGTGCGGGGTTATCGCCAGGATACATTACTTACAGATAATGGCATGTTGTTTTCCGCAGAATTTCGCTTACCGATTCTCCGTGTTCCCAAAATGGGCGGAGTTCTCCAACTAACACCTTTTATTGATGTGGGTACAGGCTGGAATGTCAAAGGCGACAATCCATCACCAAGTACCTTAGTAGGTACGGGTTTAGGGCTACTGTGGAAACAAGGCGATAGTTTCTCCGCTCGCTTTGATTGGGGAATTCCCTTAACTTCAGTGGAAGGTGAAAAGCGCAGTTTACAAGAAAATGGGCTGTATTTCTCAGTGCAGTATTCACCGTTTTAATCGAACAATACTGTAGCCTCAATTCCTATTAGGACTTACACCATAAATCTCCAAAACTCTTATTCCTCTGTGGACTTTGTGGACTCTACGGTTTGATTTTTTTTACCTATATGTAAGTCCTGCCTATATTCAAAAACTCTGTAAAAACCTAAGAAACATTAGATTTGTTGCTTTATTTGTAAACACGATCAAGCTGTGGTTCTTCAGGGTTAACTGTAACAAATAATAATCAATCTTGACAATGTCGTAAATTATACTTGTAATAAAAACATAACTAAAGTCATAGTCAAGAAAAATCCAGAATATGAGAGCGATTTTGTTTGAAACAAGCCAGACAATTAATGTATTTATTGTATCATTAATTACAGAATTATTGGCTTTGAGCTTAGTATTACCCGCAATAGCTCAAGTCACATCTGATGGTACTACCAACACCATTGTCAACCAAAATAATCATAATTTTAATATTATTAATGGTATAGAAAAAGGTAGTAATTTATTTCACAGCTTTAGCAATTTTTCTATACCTACGGGTAGTACAGCAACTTTTGATTTAACCCACACACCTAATATTACGACTATATTTAGTCGGGTGACTGGTGGAAATGTTTCCCAGATTGATGGATTAATTCAAACTCTTAATAGTAATAATCCCGTAAGTTTGTTTTTGATGAATCCCAATGGAATTGTGTTTGGGCAAAATGCCGCGTTAAATATTGGTGGTTCCTTTATAGGTACGACAGCAAATAGTATTAAATTCGCTGATGGCACAGAATTTAGTGCAGTAAATCCGACTGGGACACCATTGTTGACAATGAGTGTGCCGATTGGGTTGCAGATGGGGATTAATTCCGCCGAGATTCAAGTCAATGGGCAAGGACACAATGTTACTAGAGTCGGTGCTTCTCTGCTGAATCGTGGCAATACGAGTACAGGACTACAGGTAACTCCTGGTAATACATTGACCTTAGTAGGGAGCGACATTTTTCTAGATGGTGGTGTGTTATCAGCTAATTCTGGAAAAGTGGAATTAGTTGCTTTGCACAGTGGGCAATGGACGCTCGGAAAAGGGGATTCTTTAGGAACGGTAGATCCAAATCTCACATCGCAATTGGGGGATATTCAACTCCGATCTGCATCGCTCGTTGATGTAAGCGGCATCTTCTCTGGAGCAGTGCAGATGATGGGACAAAATATTCGCTTGCAAGATGGTTCGATCGTGATGGGACAGAATTTCGGGGAACAACCAGGGCGAGATTTCCAAATCATCGGACGTGAATCGATAACCTTAAGTGGCACAACACCTGCTGTTTCTAGCCGAATCGTAACTCAGTCGCTAAGTTTCGGCAAAGGAGGTGATATTCAGGTCTCTGCTCCACACATTGCCCTCAGTGATGGATCAACGATCGCTTCACACACCTTTAGTTCAAGTTCAACTGGCGATCTTACTGTTTATGCACCTGAGACCTTAACCCTAACAGGATTTTCTCCCTTGGATATCTCGAATATCACTGCATTGGTCACTACAACCTTTAACACTGGAACTGCAGGAAAAGTAACCGTATTCACAAGTACGCTCACCTTAAACGAGGGTGGAGGAGTGTCGTCTGCCACACTCAGCAAAGGCGATGGGGGGTTAGTCACAGTCAATGCGACCAATCTTATTGCTATAGACGGAATATCTCCTTTTGCAGGTAGTGGAATTAGTTCGATTTCCTTTGGTCCAGGAAATGCAGGAGATATTGTCATTAATGTACCCAAATTGAAGATTAGCAATGCCGGCACTGTTTCTTCCAGTGGGAATGCCAATGGAAATGCAGGTAACATTTGGGTTCGCGCTTCAGATTCGATCGACATTTTTAACAACCAGATCCCCGATCCATCGCTTCCCCCAGAGCTAATACCTTTGACTCACATTACTTCAAGCGTTTACATTTATCCTCTCTACCTTCGACTGTTGTTAGGACTCCCAGACGTTTCTACTGGGAATGCCGGTTCAGTTCACATCTATACACCAAATCTCACCCTGACCAATGCAGGAAAAGTGACTGTGAACAATTTTGGGACTGGCAATGGGGGATTCATTGATATTCATGCCGATCGGATTACCCTGAAAAATCAAGCACTCATTTCTGCAATTACTGCTTCAGGCGATGGCGGCGACATTAATCTTCAAACTCAGGAATTGTTACAGCTGCGTCAAATGAGCCAGATATCGACAGAAGCAAGAAATAATGGAGATGGGGGAAATATCTCCATCCAATCGCCGATTCTACTCGGTTTAGAAAATAGTGACATCATCGCCAATGCAGAGGGAGGTCGCGGTGGCAACATTAACATCACAACTCAAGGGATTATTGGTTTAGAATTTCACAATACTCTCACACCAACAGAAGAACTTACCAATGACATCACAGCCAGTTCTCAGTTTAATGTCAATGGTTCTGTACAAATTAATAATATTGGTATTGACCCTAACTCCGGCTTAGTAGAATTACCTGCAAGTATCACTGATTCATCGCAACAAATAGCTAGTGGTTGTAGTGCAAATCCTGGTAGTAGTTTTGTCGCTACTGGAAGGGGTGGTGTACCGCAAAATCCCACACAGGAAATCAGGAGCGATCGCACTTGGTCTGATCTTCGCGATATATCTGCATATCGCAGCAAAGAGCAAGTACAAGCCCAAATGCCCGAATCACCACAGGCTCTTGTGCAAGCTACATCTTGGCATCGCAATCCTAACGGTAAAATTGAGTTAGTCGCTGTTCACGGTGGCTATACGCAACGGGATTTAACCTGTACTGCTGTGCTTCAAAGCCAACTGTGACACATGGCGACACGTTAAATTAATGTTATCAATCATGCTATTTCGGGAAACCTAACTTATCAGTTACAGCACAGGATTTATTGATAGCATGAGAGCGATTCGTACAGTAAAAAGCCAGAGACTTAATGTATTTATCGCAACAGTTAACTCAGTATCCTTGATTTTGGGAATAATACTACCCGCGATACTCCTTTGGAGTGGCTGCGCCAACGCTCAGGTGACATCTGATAGCACTACTAACACCATTGTCAACTCTGATGGTAGTAATTTTACTATTCTTAATGGTGTTAAAAAAGGTAATAATCTATTCCACAGCTTCAGTAAATTTTCTGTACCGAATGGTGGTTCAGCAACCTTTGATTTGGTTAACACACCCAATATTACAACTATATTTAGTCGAGTCACAGGTGGAAATGTTTCGGATATACAGGGCTTAATTAGCACAATAAATACTCAGAAATTAGTAAGTTTGTTTTTAATTAATCCGGCAGGAATTGTATTTGGAGAAAATGCCCGCTTGAATATTGGCGGTTCGTTTGTCGGCACGACAGCTAACAGTATTAAATTTGCTGATGGTGTTGAATTTAGCGCGATTAATTCCCAAAATCAGCCACTTTTAAGCATTAATGTTCCTATTGGATTGCAAATGGGCAACAATCCAGTAGCGTTGGCGCAGCCCGCCGCAGGCATCACTATTCAAGGTACAGGGCACTCATTAGATAATGCTAATGGACAACCGCCTATAATCGTGGCTCCCAGTGCTACTGAACTGCGGGTACAACCAGGACAAACCTTAGCTTTAGTAGGTGGTAATTTATTTCTTAATGGGGCAACTTTAACTGCTAAACAAGGGCAAATAGAATTAGGTAGTGTAAGTGGTGCAGGACTGGTGAGCCTGATACCAACAGCACAGGGTTATACCCTGGGTTATGAAAATGGGCAAAGCTTTGGCGATATTCAGATAGCACAAAAGTCGCTATTGGATGTAAGTGGAGTTAATGCAGGTTCTGTACAGATTCAAGGGCGACATATCCAATTCACAGATGGTTCGCTAGTACTGTCACAAAACTTCGGTGATTTACCTGGTAGAAAAATTCACCTGCAAGCATCCGCAACCATCGATATGATTGGTGCAAGCGATACCTCAATTTGGAGCGGGATTCGGATTGAAACTTTTGGTATTGCATCTGGTAGCAATATTAGCGTTATGACTCCAAAGCTGACACTCCAGCAGGGAGCAGGGTTGAATAGTACAACCTTAGGCACAGCTACGGGTGGGAATATCGAAGTTCAGGCAGGAGCAATTGAAATATCTGGCTTTTCACCAATTAATCCTACTGGTGTTAGTAGTCTGAGTACTGGTAGCTATGGTTCTGGAAATGCTGGTGATGTCTTGGTAAATGGCAATAGTTTAGTAATATCAGACGGAGCCTCACTATCTTCATTTACATTTACCAGTGGCTCCAGCGGTAAAGTTACAGTGAGTAACAAAAATACTACAGTCATGGGAGAAAGTGTTTATGGAGTCTACAGCAACCTTAGCTCAACCACCTTGGCAACCGGAAATGCCAAAACCTTGACGCTGGATACTGCTAGGTTACAAATTCTCGACGGTGGAGTAGTTGCAGCAACTACATTCTATACAGGTCATGGGGGCGATCTGAACATTAATGCTACAGAATCGATCGAGGTTAGTGGTCGCAGTCGGAGTAATAACAGCAGTATCAACTCATCTGTTCTGCACTTACCTTCGCAATTGCAGCAGGTATTAGAGCAGAGATTTGGTCTGCCAAATCTACTAGCAGCCAATGCGGGTAATGCAACCATCTCCACACCCAACCTCATATTGACCGATGGTGGTAGTGTGAGCGTGACAAGTCAAGGTAGCGGCAATGGTGGCAATCTCAATATTACAGCTAATAACATCCGCTTAGAGCGTCAAGCCAGCATTCAGGCACAAACAGAATCAGGTAATGGCGGTAATCTGACTTTACAAGTAGGACAATTGTTAATGTTGCGGGACAAAAGTGCGATCGCCGCTACAGCAGGAGGTAATGGTGATGGCGGTAACATTAATATTAATGCACCGATAATTGTCGGCATAGAAAATAGCGACATTATTGCTAATGCATTCCGAGGTAGAGGTGGCAAGATTCAAATCGCCACTCAGGGGATGATTGGATTGCAATTTCGTCCTCAGCTTACCCCAGAAAATGACATCACCGCCAGTTCTCAATTTGGTATGAGTGGCACAGTGCAAATCAATAATATCGGCGCTGACCCGAATTCTGGTTTAATTGAATTACCTGTAAATGTTACAGATCCATCCCAGCAAATTGCTACAGGCTGTGCTAGCGATCAAGGCAGTAAATTTGTAGCGACAGGACGAGGTGGGATACCAGAAAACCCAATTCAGGAAGTCAAGAGCGATCGCACTTGGTCGGATGTTCGCGATTTGACTGCATATCGCCAAAATAACGCATTTACAGCTAAAATTACCCCATATCCAGATATTATTGTCCAAGCTACATCTTGGCATCGTCGTGCTGATGGCAAAATTGAGTTAGTTGCAAGTCAATCTTCTATTGAGAGACAACAACCATTAACCTGTGCGGCGATTCCTAAGAGTTAATTTGTGTTTGAATTAATTGCAGATAAATATCGTTTCAGTTTAAAACAAGTATTAACCCGTATTAATGCTATTTAAAGCGTAATTAAAAGCTAAATAAATCCTTTGATATTGTTGATTGTTAGGATTTCTATGATTTCGGGAAATCTAAATTGTGTCATATCAAAGGAGTATTTAAGACATGAGGGCAATTAAGTTTCTCGCAGCATTCACCACAGGATTATTGACTGCGGGGATGGTATTACCTGCAATGTCTCAGATTTCATCTGATGCTACCACTAACACAATTATTAACTCTAATGGTAATAATTTTCAGATTATTAACGGTATTGAAAAAGGTAATAATTTATTTCATAGTTTCAGTAATTTTTCAGTGCCCACAGGTGGTTCAGCAACTTTTGATTTAGTGAATACACCAAATATTACAAACATATTTAGTCGAATTACAGGTAATACTATTTCTAATATTGATGGGTTAATTAGCACAGTTCATGGCAATAACCCAGTTAGTTTATTTTTAATGAATCCCAATGGGATTTTATTTGGTCAAAATGCCAGATTAAATATTAGCGGCTCATTTGTCGGCACAACGGCGAATAGTATTAAGTTTACAGATGGCACAGAATTTAGTGCTGTGAATTTAACTGAGAAGCCATTATTAACTATGAGTGTACCGATAGGCTTACAGTTTGGTCACAACTCAGGAAAAATTGCCTTACAAGGAACTGGACATCATCTCACCTCTCAAAATCCACTGATTACACCCTATGTTCCTAGAGTCTTAGAGAGTAATTTAGCTGTGACACCGGGACAGACATTAGCTCTTTTGGGTTCTTCTATTGACCTAAATGGTGGGATTTTGCTTGCTCCAGAGGGACGGGTTGAACTGGGTGGTGTAGTTGAAGGTGAAGTTAAACTCAATAGAGCCAATCAAGGATTTAACCTGGATTATCAAAACATCCCTACATTTGGTGATATTAATTTTACAGAGCGATCGCTGGTGAATGTCAATGGCATTAATGCGGGTTCTATTCAAGTACAAGGTCGCAAAGTTAGCCTCACAGACGGCTCTGTATTATGGGTGCAAAACCGAGGAATTCAAAAGGCTGGGGATATCCATGTTTTCGCCTCTGATACTCTGAAATTGTCTGGTGCAACTACTGATATGAAAATCCGTACCAGTATAATCAACGAGACCGTCAGCAGTGGTATGAGTGGTAATATTAGCGTTGTCACACCAAATTTAAGCGTTAACAACGGTGCAGTAGTTGGTAACCGTAATTATAAATCTGCCGATAGTGGTTATATCAACATCACAACCTCTAATTTGAATGTTAATGGTTACATTTCTACCGACCCTTCAGCCTACGCAGCAATCGGAACACTCACATCCTCTACAGGAAAAGCTGGTGATGTGAAAGTCACAACACAGAATTTATCTGTGTTCGACGGTGCTTATCTCGGTTCTACAACCTTTGGACTTGGTACGAGTGGTGCAGTTACAATTGATGCCGATAGCGTGAATGTCATTGGCGCAACTCCTATAAGTATTGCTAGCGTCATTGCTAATACGACTATTGGTCATGGTGGTAATGCTGGGAAACTGAGACTGAATACTCGCACACTCACAATCAAGGACAGTGGTAGTGTAACAACTGCGAGTCTTGGGGTAGGTAATGCAGGTGATTTGACTGTTAATGCGACGGAATCGATTAATTTAAGTGGTCGATCGCCAAGTATTACCTATGGTAGTAATATTTCTTCAACTGTCAGTTCTCTGACGGCTAATTATTATACCCAATTATTAAATGGGAGTGAAATTCCTAGAGGATCTTCGGGACAGGTGACTGTCAATACTCCTATCCTCAAAATTAGCGATGAAGCCAGAATTAATACTGGTAACTATGGGATTGGGAATGCAGGCGCACTGAACATCAATGCCGAAATGGTGGAGTTAAATAAAGGCTTTTTAGCGAGTTTTACAGCTTCAGGACAAGGTGGTGATATGAATATCCACACAAACGCGCTTATTCTTCGAGATCAGAGTTTGATTATCGGAACTGCTTTAGGTTCAGGAGATGGCGGCAACATTATGATTAATTCGCCAGTTATTGTTGGATTTAACAACAGTGATATTATGGCTAACGCGGTCACAGGTCGAGGTGGTAACATTCAAATCACAACTCAAGGTATCTTTGGACTGAAGTTTCGCCCCCAACTGACTCCAGAAAATGATATTACAGCCAGTTCTCAATTTGGTGTTAATGGTACAGTACAAATCAATCATGTTGGTATTGACCCCAACTCTGGTTTAGTAGAACTACCTGCAAATATTACTGACCCATCACAGCAAATTGCTACAGGATGTGCAGATCCTAGTGGTAGTAGTTTTGTCGCCACGGGACGAGGTGGAATACCACAAAATCCCATGCAGGAAGTGATGAGCGATCGCACTTGGTCTGATATGCGTGATATCTCTGCATATAGAAAAACGGCTGAAGTAATTACTCAAATACCTACATCACCAGCAGTTTTCATCCAAGCTACATCCTGGCATCGTAACGCCCAAGGTAAAATTGAGCTAGTAGCAGCTAAATCTGCTACTCAAACGCAACAACCATTAACCTGTGCGGCTATTCCCAAAAATTAATTTGCTTTGAGAAACAAAATATAAAGAATATAGTCAGCGATCGCACTTGCTCTAACACTGTAATCTTTCAAGATTCAAAAGAAGTGGGAAAGTCAGAGCACAAATATTTCAATCTCTAGAGGTTTTTGTCTAAGCACATCTTGGCATCTTAATGTTCCATACACAATTGACTTAATTGCACATAAACATCTTCTAAATTTAAAATGAGTATTAACTCATATTAATGCTTTTCAAAGCGTAATCTAAAAGCAAATAAATGCTTTGATATTTTTCATTGTTAGGATTTCTACTATTTTGGGAAATCTAAATTGTGTTATATCAAGAGAGTATTCAAGACATGAGGGCAATTAAGTTTCTCGCATCATTCACCACAGGTTTATTGACTGCGGGGATGGCATTACCTGCAATGTCTCAGGTGATTTCTGATGGTACAACTAATACAATTGTCAAAACCGATAATAATAATTTCACAATTATTAATGGCATAGAAAAAGGTAATAATTTATTTCATAGTTTCAGTAACTTCTCAGTTCCTAGTGCTGGTTCAGCAATTTTCGATTTAGTAAAAACACCGAATATTACCAACATCTTTAGTCGGGTTACTGGGGGAAATGTCTCGGAAATTAATGGATTAATTCGCACAATTAATGGCAATAATTCTGTAAATTTATTGCTCATGAACCCAGCAGGGATTGTTTTTGGTAAAGATGCCATATTGAATATTAGCGGTTCATTTGTTGGGACAACAGCCAATAGTATTAAGTTTAGCGATGGTAGTGAATTTAGTGCCGTAAATGCAACTACACCATTATTAACAATGACTGTACCCATCGGTTTACAAATGGGTAGTGCTGCTAGTTCAATTCAGGTACAGGGTAAAGGTAATGATGGCATTATCCCGACGAATAATTTAGGAATAGTCGCCAGTCCTGGAAAGACAATTGCCTTAGTGGGTGGCGATATCAAATTTACAGGTGGTGTAATAACTGCTCCTTTCGGTCGAATAGAAATAGGTGCAGTCAACAGTGGGACAGTGAATTTAACACCCACACTCACAGGATGGCAATTAGGTTATCAGCAAGTTGCAGATTTTGGCGATATTCAACTTACAGAGCGTTCTTCACTTTGGAATCCTTATCCTGTGGGCAATCCCTTTGGCGGTATTCAAGTCATAGGTAGAGATATTCGCCTCGATCAATCGCAAATAGCGGCCGCAACAGTTGGTACAGGACAGGGTAGTAATATTACAGTGAATGCAGCGCGATCGCTCTCTTTGAGTGGAGTTAATCCTAATGCTATGGCTCCCAGTGCTTGGATTGTCAATCAAGTGGCGCAGAGCGCAACACGCAGTGGGGGAAATGTGAATATTCAGTCCGGGGATGTGACTTTACGGGATGGCGCAGCAATTGAAACCCTCAGCCTTGGTGCGGGGTCAGCAGGTCAAGTCAATGTAATCGCAGATACTATTACCGCTACGGGTGCTGTTGCTCTGAAATCGCCCTTAGCTCCATCTGGTAGCAGCAGTAGCCGCATTGCTAGCCAAACTTTCGCATCAGGTAATGGTGGAGATATCAGTTTAGTTGCTCGCAAACTCACTCTCGAAGATAGTGGTTTAGTGGGAACAATAGTCTTTCCTGGGGCAACCGGAAAAGGGGGAGATATTTCTGTAGATGTCGCTGATGAGATTTATGCTACTGGGGTCAGTCCCATTAGTTTAACCTTCAGTGGCATTGCTGCATATACATTTGGCATTGGTAATAGTGGTCATGTCAACATCAACACAGAGAAATTAAATCTCACAGAAGGGGGAGCTATTGTCACATTTGTTGTTCGCTTGAAAGGAATACCAGGGACAGGGATTGGCAATGCAGGCGATGTTTCGGTAATAGCACGGCAAGGTATTAATTTGGTAGGTACATCACCAGTTGTACCAACTCAACTTACCTTTCTTGGTAGTTCTACAACTGGCTCTGGTAATGGCGGCAATGTATCAGTTATAACGCCTATTCTTTCACTGCAAGCTGGAGCAGGTTTAGCAACAACCACTGTACCTGTGATTGGCAACTTTGGCGATCCCAAGCAGTCCAATAATTTGGGAAATAGTGGCAATATCACCGTGAATGCTGCAGAGCGTTTAACAGTCACTGGCATCAATAAGTTTACATTAGCTACTAGTTTCTTAGGAAGCGGTAACTATGGCAATGGCAAAACTGGGGATGTCAAGCTGCAAACTAATCAATTGTTCGTTCAAGATGGTGGGGCAATTGCTAACGGTACTGCTGCTACTGGTGATGCTGGAACTTTAACCATTCAGGCAAATAACATTCTGGTAGAAGGTAAGAATAACCGTCCCTCGGTGATTGGTGCTAGCGCACCCAAATTTAATGAAACCACCCGAAGATTTTATAATCTACCGGATGTGCCGACAGGCAACACAGGTGTGTTGAACATCAATACTCAACAGCTAACGGTTCGCGATGGTGGTAGTATTAGTGTTACCCATGAAGGTACAGGTAACGCTGGACAATTAAATATCACAGCCAATAGTATATTTTTAGATAGTGGAAATATAAATGCTGCTACTGCATCAGGAAAAGGTGGTAACACCAGCTTATTTCTAACAGATGCTTTCGTAATTCGTCATGGAAGTAAAATTACTACCGAAGCCCGCAGCAGTGGTAATGGTGGCAATATAACTATCAATACGCCAGTAATTGTCGGTTTAGAAAACAGCGATATCATTGCTAATGCCTTTGACGGTAATGGCGGTAATATTCAAATTAGTACCCAAGGTATATTTGGCTTAAAATATAGCCCCCAACTGACAAACGAAAGTGATATTACTGCTAGTTCGCAATTTGGTATAAATGGTACAGTAGATATTCAAAATTTTGGTGTTGACCCGAATTCTGGTTTAATTGAACTACCCGTAAATATCGCTGATTCATCCCAACAAATTGCTACGGGTTGTACTGGTAATAGTGCCAGTAGTTTTGTGGCAACAGGGAAGGGTGGAATACCACAAAATCCAATTCAAGGAGTAGGGAGCGATCGCACTTGGTCGGATATTCGTGATATCTCTACATTCAGACAAACACAAACTTTACAAGCTCAAATACTCCAACCTGCCAAGGTTCTTGTGCAAGCTACTTCTTGGCATCGTAACGCCTTGGGCAAAATTGAGTTAGTTGCAAATCCATCTTCGACTCACGTACAACCAGCCTTAACCTGTGCGGCTGTAGTCGAAAATTAGTTAAGTTAAAAATTTACTCAATTGGGAACAATAAATACAAAATCAAACATCAGAAATCGCTGAATGAAATTAACTTTTGTTGGGTTTGCTGTTCTCAGTGCAATCTGCATCTGTGCTATCGATCGCAATGGTGTTCGCGCACAAGTAATACCCGATCCCACCCTCAATACTTCTGTGACGGGAAGTCAGAGTTACACCATCACCAATGGTACTCGTGTCGGCAACAATTTATTTCATAGCTTTAGCCAATTCTCGATTCCTACTGGTGGTTCTGCATCATTTAACAATCCTACTGATATTCAAAACATTTTTACACGGGTGACTGGTGGTAATATTTCCAATATAGATGGTGTCATCAGTGCCAATGGTAGTGCCAACCTATTCTTACTTAACCCCGCAGGCATAATATTTGGACAACATGCCAAGTTGCAGATTGGCGGCTCCTTTGTCGGGACGACGGCCAGTAGTATTGAGTTTGCCGATGGCGTTGAATTTATTGCCATAAATCCTACTACTCTGCCATTGTTAACAATGAGTGTACCTATCGGCTTACAGATGGGTAGTTCTGCCAGTCAGATTCAGGTGCAGGGTCAAGGTAATGATGGCATTGTACCAACGAATAATTTAGGTATGGTCGCCAGTCCCGGACAGACTTTTGCCTTAGTTGGAGGAGAGATTACATTTACAGGTGGTGTAATTACTGCACCTTTCGGTCGAATTGAAGTAGGCGCAGTCAATAGTGGGAAGGTGAGTCTGATATCCACACCTACAGGATGGCACTTAGGCTATAAAGAAGTTGCAGATTTGGGAGATATTCAATTTACACAGCGTTCCTCACTGTGGAATCCCTATCCAATGGGCAATCCGTTTGGTGGTATTCAAGTAGTCGGTAGAAATATTACCTTAAATCAATCGCAAATTGCTGGTGCAACAGTAAGTACTGGACAGGGTAGTGATATTACAGTGAATGCAGCGCGATCGCTCTCTTTGAGTGGAGTTAATCCTAATGCGTTTGCTCCCAGTGCTTGGATTGTCAATCAGGTAGCGCAAGGAGCCACAGGAAACGGTGGAGGCGTGAATATTCAAGCTGGGGATATAACTTTACAAGATGGTGCAGCCATTGAAACTTTCACCCTGGGTGCGGGATCGGCTGGCAAAGTCCAAGTAATTGCAGATACCATTACGGCTAGTGGTAGCGTTGGCGTAACATCTCCCTTACGTCTATTTAGTAATACCACCAATAGCCGCATTGCCAGTGAAACTTATGCATCAGGAGATGGGGGAGATGTCAGTGCGATCGCTCGCAAACTGATTCTTGCAGATGGTGCAGCAGTGGAAACAGCTGTTTTTCCAGGAGCAACCGGAAAAGGGGGAAATATTTCTATTCAGGTCGCAGATGAGATTTATGTATCCGGACTTGCGCCTTTTCATCAAAGTGGTATTGCTGCTTACACATATGGGATTCGTAATAGTGGCAATATCAGCGTTTCTTCAGGGACATTTAATCTGATCGATGGAGGAGCAATTACAACTTTTACTTCTCGCTTGCCAGGTTTAGCAGGTACGGGTATTGGTAATGCTGGAGATATAGAGGTAGTAGCACGAGAAAGTATTAATCTAGTAGGAACATCACCAATTTCCCCCATCCAGAGCAGCTTTATTGGCAGTGTGACTACAGGCTCTGGTACTACCGGCAATTTGTCTATAACAACACCGATCCTATCGATGCTAGACGGAGCTTCTTTAGGAGCGACTGCCTTACCTATGCTTGGTAGTATGGGAGATCCCAACCAGGGTAATAATCTAGGGAACAATGGCAACATCACTTTAAATATAAGCGATCGCTTAATCGTCAGTGGGATTAATCCTTTTACTGGTGACAGCACCCTCTTAGGTAGTTTCACTGGTGGAAATAGCAATACTGGTGATGTAACAATCCTAACGAATCAATTGCTTGTGCTTGATGGCGGGGTAATTGGCAACACGACGTTTGGAGTCGGTAATGCAGGAACTTTAACTATCCAAGCAGATGAAATTCTGATAGATAGTAAAAATAACCTAGCTGGTGGGATTGTAGCTAACGCCCGCATTTTGAATGAAAATCAACGCCAATTTTATGGTCTGCCAAATTCTCCCACAGGTAACACAGGTGTTTTGAACATCAATACTGATCAGTTAACTCTTCGCAATGGAGGTATTATTAGCGTCACTCATCAAGGCATTGGCAACGCAGGAGAGTTAAATATCCAAGCCAATCAAATCTCTTTAGATGCTGGAGAAATTAGTGCTACCACCGCATCAGGAAAAGGTGGCAACATTAATTTAGCAGTAAAAAATACAATCTTGAGCCGTAATGGTAGTCAAATCACTGCTGAAGCAGGTAGTAATGGTAATGGCGGTAACATCAACATTCATGCTCCGGTGATTGTCGGATTAGAAGACAGTGATATCATTGCTAATGCTTTTAAGGGTAATGGAGGTAATATTCAAATTAGTACTCAAGGCATTTTCGGTCTGCAATACCGCAACCAATTGACAAACGAAAGCGATATTACTGCTAGTTCACAATTTGGTATTAACGGTACAGTCGATATTCATAATTTTGGCATTGATCCGAATTCTGGTTTAGTCGAACTACCTACAAATGTCACCGATTCATCCCAACAAATTGTTACAGGTTGTTCAGTAAATACTAGTAGTAGCTTTGTGGCTATTGGCAGAGGTGGAATACCACAAAATCCGGCTCAAGGAGTAGGGAGCGATCGCACTTGGTCTGATGTGCGTGATATCTCTACATTCCGGCAAAATCGCACAATTACAGCACAAATTCTCCAATCAAAAGAAGTACTTATTCAAGCTACATCTTGGCATCGTAACGCCCAAGGAAAAATTGAGTTAGTTGCAAGTCCATCTTCTATTGAGGGACAACAACCATTAACTTGTGCAGCGATTCCCCCCAGCAAACTATAACAGATGGCACCCTGGGTTAACCAAGTTATAAACTATACCATTTTGGGAACTCTAGCGTTAGTTAGATTCAAGGATAATTTTAGGCATGAGAGCGATCGCTTGTGTATCTACGCTAATCATGGGGTTATTACCTGTGGCAATTTGCAAAAGTGCGATACTCCTTTGGAGTGGCTGCGCCAACGCTCAGGTAACATCTGATAATACAACCAACACTATTGTTAACTCTAGTGGTAATGATTTTCAGATTCTCAATGGTATTGAAAAGGGTAATAATTTATTTCATAGTTTCAATAATTTCTCGGTGCCTACTGGTGGTTCAGCAACTTTTGATTTAGTCAATACAGCAAATATTACAAACATATTTAGTCGGGTAACTGGAGGAAATATTTCCGAAATTAATGGATTAATTCGCACAATTAATAGCAATAATTCCGTAAATTTATTTTTAATTAATCCCAAGGGAATTGTCTTTGGTAAAGATGCAGTTTTGAATATTAGTGGCTCATTTATTGGGACTACTGCTAATAGTATAAAATTTGCTGATGGGGCTGAATTTAGCGCTTTGAGTCCCCAAGCTACACCATTATTCAGCATGAATGTTCCTATTGGGCTGCAAATGGGTAATCAGCCAGCATCTATACAAGTCCAAGGTAGCGGACATGGTATCAGTATTAATAATGTTCTAGCTCCTGTAGTTCACAATCCTAGCTCAACCATGTTACAAGTACAGCCAGGAAAAACTCTAGCTTTGATAGGTGGAAATCTGAGTTTGAATGGTGCAACTCTTATGGCTAAAACAGGGCATATAGAGTTAGGTAGTTTGGCAGATGCAGGTTTAGTTTCTTTAGCGCCAACTACTCAGGGCTATCAATTTGAGTATGGTAACGGACAAAGTTTTAGTGATATTCAACTAATACAAAAATCGCTATTAGAAGTTAGTGGAGTAAATGCAGGTTCAATTCAGCTTCAAGGGCGTAAGATTGAATTTACTGAGGGTTCGCTATTGCTATCAACAAATCTAGGCAATCTTCCCAGTGGAAATATTAATTTACAAGCATCAGAAGCAATCAATTTTATTGGCACAACATCCGATGGAAAAATTCGCAGTTGGATTCGTAGCGAAGCTTTAGGAAAAGGGAATGGGGCAAATATCCAAATTATTACTCCTCGTTTAACACTCCAGCAAGGTGCAGGAATAAATAATACAAGTTATGGAATTGCTGACAGTGGCAATATTCAGATTCAAGCAGCAAACATAGAAATATCAGGTTTCTCACCTCTGAATAATGCTGGCGTGTCAACCATGACTACTAGCACATACGGTACAGGGAAAGCTGGTGACATTACTATTGATGGAAATACTTTACTAATATCTGATGGAGCTTCATTGTCCTCAGTCACATTTGGTCAAGGCTCTAGTGGTGAGGTAACAATTAATAATCAAAATATCACTGTCAAAGGAGAAAATCCTTTTGGGATTTATAGCAATATTACTACTACTACGTTAGCCTTGGGAAATGCTAAAGATTTGACACTGAATACTGGCACTTTACAAGTTCTAGATGGAGGTGCAATTGGTTCATCTGCATTTTTTATGGGTAATGGAGGGAATGTCAATCTCACTGCTAGGGAAGCGATCGCCATTAGTGGTAAAAGTCCTAACAATAACAGTAGTATTAACTCTTCTGCATACCGTTTAAGTCCGCAACTGCTTCAATTCTTTAATTTGCCGAATATACTAACAGCTAATGCAGGTAAACTCAGCATTACTACACCAAACTTGATGTTGACAGATGGTGGTACAGTGAGCGTTACTAGTCAAGGTACTGGGAATGGTGGCAATCTCAATATTACCGCCGATCATATTCAATTAAAAAATCACAGCTTAATTCAAGCGCAGACAGAATCTGGTAATGGTGGTGACATCAGCCTGCAAGTAGGCAAATTTCTTCTTTTGCGCGATCGCAGTAATATTACGGCTACAGCTGGTGGTTCTGGCAATGGCGGTAATATCAACATTAATGCACCTACTATTACTGCATGGGAAAACAGCGACATTATTGCTAATGCGGTGTTAGGAACTGGGGGAAATATCCAAATTGGCACTCAAGCTATTTTAGGATTAGAATTCCGTCCCCAACTCACCGATGACAGCGATATTACTGCTAGTTCACAATTTGGGGTTAGCGGTACAGTTGAAATTCACAACATCGGTATCGATCCCAACTCTGGCTTAGTAGAATTACCAGCTAATGTTACCGATCCGTCCCGGCAAATTGCTAGTGGTTGTGCTGATGCTAATGGTAGTAGTTTTGTCGCTACGGGAAGGGGTGGTGTACCAGAAAATCCTAATCAAGAAGTAAGGAGCGATCGCACTTGGTCTGATGTGCGTGATATCTCCCCATACCGCGCAATTGGGGAAGTTACAGCATCAATTCCTCAATCAAGAGAGGTTATTGTCCAAGCCACTTCTTGGCATCGTAACACCAAAGGAAAAATTGAGTTAGTAGCAAATCAATCTCCTACTGTGCAGCACCCATTAACCTGTGCGGGAATTGCCAAAAAATAGGATTGAAAAACATAGAACAAAAATCTAAACTAGTGTTAAATGGCTTAAACATTATTAAATAATGTTCGTTTTGAATATGTACCTGTATACTTAGCACGGAGTTGGAGACATTCCGTCTCGGATCAGTTTTAGTCGGGGTTTAAATACCCGTCGGAAAATGTCTTTAATTTTGAATTTTGCGGAAAGATGCGTGCGGGGGTTCCCCTCGTTGAGTAACCTTTTCAAGACGAATTTTGAATTTTGAATTATTAATCACTGATTAGGGGAACTTCAATAGTAAAGCAACTGCCTTTACCAACTTCGCTATTAACTAAGACATTACCGCCATGTTGTTCTACAATCCGCTTTACCAAAACAAGTCCTAAGCCAGTTCCTTCATATTGACGATTCAAACCGCTATCTAATTGTACAAAAGGTTGAAAAAGTTTATTTATATCCTCTGGGGCGATACCAATACCAGTATCACTGACAGATATTCTTAACCAAGCATGATGACTTTGTGTAGTATCAATATGATGAAAATCGGATATATAGCTTGTATGAGGTGATGTAGAAATAGAATAAACTTTTAACTTTACCCTACCACCATGAGCAGTAAATTTGACTGCATTACTAAGTAAATTAATAATTGATTGAGATATGCGGCGTTTATCAAGGGTAATTTTCGTTAACTCAGGTTGAATCTCAGTAATTAATTCAATATCTTTATTAGCTGCTTGTTGACTAATCATGGGGAGAACATCAGTACAGATTTCCTCAACACTAACCGATGACATATCAAGCTCTATTTTGTCGGCTTCAATTCTGGATAAATTTAAGACATCGTTAATTAATGACAGAAGATGTTGTCCGCTATTTTCGATTGTTGATAAAGCAGCTTTTTGGCGCTCGTTGATAGTACCATAAATTTCCTCGCTCAACCCTTCTGTCATACCTAAAATAGCACTGAGAGGAGTACGAAGTTCATGACTCATAACTGAAAGAAAATTACTTTTTGCTTGATTAGCAATTTCGGCTTTCTCTTTTGCTTTAACTAGTTCAGCAGTACGTTCTTGAACAAGTTTTTCCAATTCTAATTGAAGCGTATACAAGGAAACATGAGTTTTTACCCTGGCTAATACTTCCTTTTTTTGGAAGGGTTTGCTAATGTAATCGACTGCTCCCAATTCTAAAGCACGTATTTTACTATTAGTATCAGATAAAGCAGTCATAAATATAATGGGAATTTTCTCTGTAATAGCATTAGTTTTTAACCTGCGGCAAGTTTCAAATCCATCGATTCCTGGCATCATAACATCGAGGATAATTAAAGAGGGGTGAGCATATTCTGCTTGTTCAATAGCTGATTCTCCATCTGTAGCCATCAGCGTTTTCCAGCCGCATTCTTGAATAATTTCTGATAATAATTTGAGATTATTAGCATTATCATCAACTAACAGAATATGTTTTGATCGGGTAAAACTGTCTTCTAGCATCTTCAATGCCTGTGCAAGTATAATTTCCAGTTTTATTCTGCTTTGAGCTACAAAAGCAAGTTTTAATGTAGTTGGCTGCAATTGCCGACTTAGATGTAACCATCATCAACTTGTGCTGCTACCAGGTGTGAGTTTTTCTAGCAATCAAGATGAATGTTCAGGATCTCACTATGCAAAGCGATCGCACTACTGCTGAAGCAACCTCTGCGTCGGTGCTACAGAAAACAGTCATGGGTTAGCCTACTGTGACACAGTATTTAAATTTTCGACAATCGCCCACGAACTGATAGATCTGATGATTATCTGGGCAATATAACTTAGGTTGTATTATACAACACTTGTGTGATAAATCGCAATTAATTTAAGTTATATAAATCTGAGTGATTATTTATGGCTTTATCAATAAAACAAAGTCTTTGGCTATATCCGTACATAAGTATTATTAACTTATGTTTATTATATAAAATAACACCAACACAAGCAGCCGTACCAGTCACAATCCCTGTTGTTTCTTCGACTCAGGCGACTAACTTTCTCGAACAGGGACGAAACTTCTACAATGGGGGACAGTTCGCAGAAGCTGTGCAGGCTTGGCAAACAGCGGTACAACAGTATCGCACTCAAGGCGATCGCATCAACGAAGCCCTAAGTTTAAGTTACCTTTCATTGGCACAACAGGAACTGAATCAATGGGAAGCAGCCAGCCAATCAATCGAGCAAAGTCTCAAACTATTGCAGACAGCTAAACCCTCTGCTGACGCAATTTTATGGGCACAGGTACTCAATACCCAAGCCAATTTGCAATTGCATAATGGTAAAGCGGAAATTGCCCTAGAAACTTGGCAACAAGCGCAAAAATATTATGAGCAAGCTGGGGATACAATGGGCAGCTTGGGTAGTCAAATTAACCAGGCACAAGCTTTACAAACTTTGGGATTTTACCGTCGTTCTAAACAGCAACTAGAGGCGCTCACCCAAAAGCTACAAGCAACGCCAGATTCACAAGTGAAAGTCAATGGATTGCGATCGCTGGGTTTAGCTTTGCAAATGATTGGTGATTCTACCAAGAGTCAACAGTTGTTAGAGCAAAGTTTAGCGATCGCTCGCAAAATTGAACTAAAACCGCAGTTGAGTTCCATATTGCTGAATTTAGGCAAAAATGCTGTTGACTTGCAAAATCCCCAGATGGCATTAGATTATTTTGAACAGGCGCAACAGTTAGCTGTCAATCCCAGCGATCGCTTACAAGCACAGTTAGCCCAGTTTAAACTTTTCCTCGACTACGACAAGCCAGAACTGGCTACCCCAATAGCACCGCAAATATTACAACAACTTCGGGAATTACCTCCCAGTCATACTTCTCTTTATACAGCGATTAATTTTGTTGCTACCTTAAATCGCCTCTCCAATCCGCAGCAAATTGTACCCTTAAAAGATTTGGCACAACTGATGGCAGTTACAGTTAAATCTGCACAGCAAATTCAAGATGCCCAAGCAGAAGCTTATGCACTGCATCAGTGGGGAAAGCTCTATAGTCGGACACAACAGTTATCTCCAGCACAAGAATTAACCCAGAAATCCCTCAACATTGCCCGTCAACTCCAAGCTGAGGATATCATTGCCCAATCTGCTTGGCAGGTGGGACAACTATATAAACAACAAGGCGATCGCCCAAAAGCAATTACTGCCTATACTGAAGCTGTTAAAGCTTTAAAGTCAATCCGCCGGGATTTGGTTGCAGTCAACCCCGATATTCAGTTTTCCTTCCGAGAAAGTGTGGAGCCTGTTTACCGGGAATTAGTTGCTTTACTTCTAGATAATCAACCCAGCCAAGCATCACTCATCCAAGCCCGTGACTTAATTGAAGCATTGCAAGTTGCCGAACTCGATAACTTTTTCCGGGAAGCGTGTTTAGACAGGGCGCAGCAGATTGACCAAGTTGACTCCCAAGCCACTATTATCTACCCAATTATTTTGCCAGATCGCTTAGCGGTAATTCTCTCCAAAAGCGGACAACCTCTGCGTTACTATGTCACGCCAAAATCGCAAACAGAAATTGAACAAACTCTCGGTAATTTGTTAGCTAGCTTTAATCCTGTTTCCGACGGCAAACAACGCGATCGCTTATCTCAAGAAATTTATGATTGGTTGATTCGCCCTGCGGAAATGGATCGCGCCTTCCAAGATAGCAAAACACTGGTATTTGTTTTAGATGGACGCTTACGGAATATCCCGGTAGCCGCCTTGTATGACGGTCAGCAATATTTGATTGAGAAGTATGCAGTTGCCCTTTCCCCAGGAATGCAATTAATGGCGGCGCGATCGCTGTCTTCCAACCGCATCGATGCGATCGTTGGTGGTATCAGCCAATCGCGTCATGGGTTTAGTGCTTTACCTGCTGTGGAATCAGAAATCAAGCAAATCTCCAAAGCTGTACCATCTTCCCTATTGCTCAACCAACAATTTACCAGTCAAGCCCTGGCCGATCGGGTGAAATTTAGTAGTGCTGATGTTGTCCATCTAGCCACCCACGGACAGTTTAGCTCTCGCTTAGAAGACACCTTCTTACTGACTTGGGATGGAGAAGTCAATATTAAAGAGTTGTCAGAACTCCTGAAAAACCGAGGTAACGATCCATCGAAAGCGATCGAATTGCTTGTACTCAGTGCCTGTGATACCGCCACCGGAGACGATCGCGCCGTTTTAGGATTAGCAGGCTTAGCTGTTAAATCTGGTGCCCGTTCTACCCTCGCTACCCTCTGGCCAGTCAAAGATAAAGCTGCCGAAATGCTAATGACACGTTTTTATGACCAACTACGACAACCTAACATCTCTAAAGCGGAAGCATTAAGGCAAGCCCAAATTAATTTAATTCGCCAAACTGATTTTCGCGATCCTTTCTTTTGGTCTGCCTTTGTTTTGGTTGGCAATTGGCTCTAATTAAGTAATTTCACTTAATTAACTTTCTAAAAATTCAGTGTTATTTTACACGTAAAAAACCAATTTTCATGTATATTCCTAGTTAGGTATTTACTCCTGTGAATTTGTATCTAAATTTATTTTCAAGCTTCTTCCCACAGTCAGAAACAGCCTATTTACTATTACTTTTGATCCCTTGAGGTGCAGATCATGAAACGTCGATATGTAGCTAGTACATTGAGCATTATTGCTCTACTGGCTAGCAGTACTTGGAACAGTGCTTATGCTGTGAAATTTACCCCACCAACCAATAATGGTGCTCCCAGCCAAGCAACAGGTGGAGCTTCCCGTAGTAGTTTGTTTACACCCAGATCTGGAAAAGGCGCTCCTAGCCAAGCAACAGGCGGAGCTTCCCGTAGTAGCTTGTTTACACCCAGGTCTGGAAAAGGCGCTCCTAGCCAAGCAACAGGCGGAGCTTCCCGGAATAGCTTGTTTACACCCAGGTCTGGCAAGGGAGCACCCCAACAAGCAACGGGAGGAGCTTCTCGAGGTCATCTATTTACACCAAACTCTGGCAAGGGAGCGCCCCAACAAGCAGCCGGAGGCGCATCCAGAGGTGACTTATTTAAACCAGTCGCAGGTAAAGGCGCACCTCAACAGGCAGCCGGAGGCGCTGCCCGTGTTGGTACTTATTACTTAAATCCTTCAGATGTCAGCCCAGCCGGCCCAGCCGCCCTAATTGCACTCTTACCAGAAAACTTTTATGGCACAACGCTGTCTGAACGCCCAACCATTCTGGTATATCTACCTGCTTCAAATGCAGAAGAAGCTGTGTTTAGTCTCAAGGATGAAGCTGGCAATACTGAGTATCAAATGACCATTCCTGTTGTGGGTAAATCAGGAGTGATCGCCGTCAAATTACCAGCTGATGCACCCACTTTAGCTTTGGGGAAAAACTACCATTGGTTTTTAGCTATCAAAGTTGATGGACAGCTCAGCCCCAGTACACCTTATGTTGATGGTTGGATTCAGCGCATCCAGCCTAGTGCTGAGTTAGCCGCAGCAATGCAGCAAGAAGATGCACTGAAGCGGGCAACTGCTTTAGGTAAACATGGCATTTGGTATGACTGTGTGGAAACACTTGCAGGTCTGTACAGTGCCCAACCCACCGATGTGAATCTCAGCAAACAATGGGAAGAACTCCTTTCTTCAGTTAGTTTGAAAGATATTGTGACAGCAAACATCGCCGTATCTACGAATTAATCACCAAAGGCGGCGGGAAGCCTACCCCTTCAAGGGGTAGCGAGGTTGCGCCTTCCGCCGTGTCAGTGGTCATTTGTCAGTGGTAAGGAAAAGCAACTGACTACTGACCAAGTAGCGCGAAATCTCAACTCTTCAAGAGGTGGGATGAGCTTAACATTTGGGCATTGGGGAGGCAGTGCGCCCTTGGGGATTCCCTCTGTTGTAGCAACTGCCGTCATGGGAAACTGAGTACTTTTAATTACTTTCCCTGCTCCTTAACCCCTAGCCCCTAGCCTCTATTAACCAACCTATGGCGCAAATATGTGGCGCAAATTCCAGACTATAATTAAACGCACTCGTAGTATTTTGATTATTACTCCCAGTGTTGCCTTGACTGTGATTGTTGGGCAGTCATTGGGATTTTTCAATTTAGTGGAATGGAAAATTCGCGATGAATGGGTTCGTCAGCACTCGCTAGAAACCATTGCTGATGAAATTGTCATTGTCACCATCGATGAAAAGGATATCCAATCGGTGCGTAAATGGCCAGTTCCCGATTGGGCTTTAGCAAAATTATTAGCAAAAATTCGGGCGCAGCAGCCCAGAGTTATCGGCTTGGATCTCTATCGAGATTTACCTGAAGGAAGCGGACATGAGGAACTGGCAAAAATTTTCCGTACCACTCCCAATTTAATCGGTGTAGAGAAAATCACCGGGGAACGGGTGAAGCCACCACCAGAATTAAAAAAACTTGAGCAAGTAGGATTAGCCGATTTAGTTTTAGATGGCGATCGCTTTGTGCGACGTGCCTTGTTAACAGCCGTTGATGCTAAAGAACAAGATACCCTCAAAGCTGGTTTAGCAACTATGGTGGCGCTCAAGTACCTGGAAGCAGAAAAGATTAACTTAGAAAGTATTGACCCCCAACAGCAAAAATTCCAGTTAGGTAAAGCAATTTATCTGCCATTAAGTAATGGGGAAGCTGGGTATGCTGATACTGATTTAGGGGGCTATCAAATTCTGCTCAATTGGCATGGTTCGGAAACTGCATTTCGCACAGTAGCAATGCGCGATGTTTTAGCCGGACGAATTCCTACCAACCTGATGCGCGATCGCATGGTATTTATTGGTTCCTTTGCTTCGAGTACCAATGATTTTTTTAGTACCCCTTTCTCTTCCTGGTTATCTGCCCAAAAACCTACCCCTGGTGTAGTTATTCATGCTAATATTGCCCACCAATTAGTCACCGGAGCAAAAACAGGTAAAGGCACCTTGCATGGAGTTCCCGGCATTTATGTATCGCTGTGGATTGTGTTTTGGACTGTCATCGGTTCTGCTGGTAGTTGGCTATTATCTATTAGCAAGTTGCGGATTCCTGGCGGTAAGATTCTCTGGGCAACTGTTGGTATGAGTAGTTTATGCATGTTTGGTGGTTATGGGCTATTCTTAAATGGAATTTTAATTCCCGTCACACCCGCTTTAGCTGCATTCATCAGTAGTGTAATTGCCACAACTAATGCCTATAAACAGCAACGTTTAGAAGAAGCAAATCAACAACTGGAAATTGCTAACGCTCAATTATTAGATTATTCCAAAACTCTGGAGTTCAAAGTTGAAGAGCGAACTCGGGAACTGCTAGAAGCCAAACAAGCTGCTGATGCTGCAAACCAAGCCAAAAGCGAGTTTCTCGCCAATATGAGTCATGAGTTACGTACACCACTCAATGGCATTTTGGGTTTTGCTAAGGTGCTAGAAACAGCGCCAAATATGACCAAGAAAAACCTAGAAGGAGTCAGCATTATTTACCAATGTGGAACGCACTTGCTAATGCTGATCAATGATATTCTCGATCTCTCAAAAATTGAAGCTCGTAAATTAGAATTAGTGGCAACTAGTGTAAATTTGCCCAGCTTTTTACATGGTGTTACCGAAGTTTGCCGTATCCGTGCGGAGCAAAAAGGGATTGCATTTAACATCTTTATAGACGATCGCCTACCTGTCGCTATTCAAGTCGATGAAAAGCGGTTGAGACAGGTATTGATCAACTTATTAGGCAATGCTATCAAATTCACAGACAACGGTAGCGTCTCCTTTAAAGTTGAACTCATCGCTCAACATTTGCCAACAATCACCCATGATGAACAAACGCCACAGATGCAGATTCGCTTCCAAATAGAAGATACAGGTATTGGCATGTCCTCAGACCAACTGGAGAAAATCTTTTTGCCCTTTGAGCAAGTAGGCGAAGCCGGGAAGAAATCTGAAGGTACTGGTTTAGGATTAGCAATCAGTCAAAGAATTGCCACACTAATGACAAGTCAAATTCAGGTGCAGAGTCGATTAGGTGAAGGGAGTTTATTTTGGCTAGATTTGACAGTTCCGGTACCAGTTACCCATGATTGGCAAATTGGCGCAATTAACCCTAGTCATCAGAAAATCATCGGTATTCAAGGTACTAAACCACAAATTTTAATTGTTGATGATGATGCCAACCACTGTTCTATGTTGTCCAGTTTACTGCAAGGAATTGGCTGTCAAACTCTCGAAGCTACTGACGGTAAAAATGGACTAGAACTGGTAAACGAACACTATCCAGATGTGATTCTGCTGGATTTAGCTATGCCGAATATGGATGGCTTTGAACTAATGGTTCACTTACAACAAAATCCGCAAACTTCTAATATTCCGATTATTGTCTCTAGTGCCAGCGTCTTTGAGGAAAATCGCCAACGGAGTTTAGAAGCAGGAGCAACAGCATTTTTAGCCAAACCCCTGCAAATTGATGAACTATTCAATGCGTTGCTATCGTTACTGAAAGTTGAATGGATTTATGCTCAATCTGCTGCACCCTCATCTTCCTCAGATCAGACAGATGAGACAGAATTAGTTCTACCATCACAAGAAACGTTGCAAAAACTATATCACTTGGCAATGATGGGAGATATCCCCACAATCGAGGGAATTATAGAAGAGTTAGTTCAGCAAAATAACCAGCTAACTCCTTTTGCCACTGAGTTAACTAAACTCACTAGCAATTTTCAAACCGCAAAAATTCGTAAATTCCTCAAATCTTTTGTCATCACGGAGTCACATCAATGATTGCCGATTCCCTTACTCAGCCTATCCATATCTTGTTGGTAGATGATAATCCCAATAATCTCAAAGTGCTGTCAGAAGCGATCCGCGGATGTGGCTGGAAAGCACTCATGGCTACAGATGGAGAATCAGCAATTGAACAAACAGAATACGCCCATCCCGATCTGATTCTTTTAGATGTGATGATGCCAGGTATTGATGGGTTTGAAACTTGCCGCAGGCTGAAAGCTAATCCCCATACCCAACATACGCCAATCATTTTTATGACTGCTTTAGCTGATGCTACAGACAAAGTCAAAGGATTAGAAATTGGTGCGGTTGATTATATTACCAAACCTTTCCAACAAGAAGAAGTCATTGCCCGATTGAAGTTACACTTGAAAATAGCCCAGCTTACACGCACGTTAGAACAACGGGTGCAAGAGCGCACTGCCCAATTAACCCAATCTGTAAGAGCCTTACAACAAGCCCAATTACAACTCGTGCAAAGTGAGAAAATGTCCACCTTAGGACAATTAGTTGCAGGTATTGGGCATGAAATTAATAATCCAGTGGGTTTTATTAGTGGTAATAGCTCGCATATTGAACAATATGTCAAAGATTTACTGCGCCTGCTACATCTTTATCAAGAAAAATTACCTCATCCAGATGAGGATATTGATGAGCTAATTGCAGAAATTGATTTAGAGTATATTACTGAGGATATGCCTAAATTACTGGCATCAATGGCTCAAGGAATCAATCGCCTCAAAGAAATGAGCCTATCCTTAAGAACTTTTGCCCGTTCTGATATCTCCTCGAAGGTAGATTATCAAATTCATGAAGGTATTAATAGCACTTTAATGCTATTGCAACATCGGCTCAAAGGTAATGGCGATCGCGCTAACATCCAAGTTATCAAACAATATGCTGAGTTACCCCCCATTGATTGCTATCCCGGACAGCTAAACCAGGTATTCATGAATATCATCGCCAATGCTATTGATGCATTTGATGAATGCGATCGCCAAAACTGCGCTCAACAGATAACCGATTCTGCAAAGACTATCACCATCACTACATCTGTCGATCCTCAAAAACAAAATATTTCGATTTGTATTGAAGATAACGGCCCGGGGATGGTTCCAGAAGTACTAGCCCGAATCTTTGAGCCATCATTTACAACCAAGCCTGTAGGTAAGGGAACGGGGTTAGGATTAGCTATCAGCTACCAGATTATCGTTGATAAACACAACGGCGAAATTAATTGCTTGTCAAACCCTAGTCAGGGTACATCGTTTACGATCGCTCTACCGATTTAAATTTGCTTTGTAACCAAGTCCCTATTGATACATATAGAGAGTAATAAAAATTAATAAAAATTAAAGTCTACAAATTATTTTTTTAGTAAAGTATAAAAATATAGGAGATCCTCCGGGAATTTGCGATTTTTTGGGTTCATGGCTACTGCTTGTGAAATTAATCATCAGCTGTAGTGGATACTTTTAGTGGATGTTAACTTTTTCAAAATTTTTCCCGAATTACTGTATCTATGAATAGACTGTTTTTCAGTATAGTAAGTTACTAATTTAGGAATTTGCTAAATGAATGTGCAAAACAATTATCTTTCTCGGCTCAGGAATTCAAATATCAAAATCGCTTAGTAAGAAATATAGTTAGTTCCATCAGTCTTTTTCACAAGTAACTCTGTTTAAGGCAGAGTAGCTAATGCTGTATGTAAGTTCTTTTAAAGGTAGGGACTTAGACTATAAAAGCTTTGGTTTTCATGTCATTTATTCCCAGATGATTCTATTTTTGATTGGGACGCTAAACTTAAAACACTGTTTTTATTGATAGTTTTGTTCCTGCCACTCTCTACCTTGCTTCGTAACTTTCAGACAATGTTAAGGTTGTTTAAGAATTGACAAAAATCAATTCAATTTTTTGTCCATAATAATTGATCCCTAAAAACTTATGCTGCGTTTTGTGTAGTTTCCTGATACTAAATTGAAAATTTGGAATAATTAGACTTAGAGAGATAAAACATCGGTATATTCCCACTCTAGTAAGTGCTGTTTATCGAACTTATACTATGTTTAAGTATAAGTTTTAACGAATACATATACAGCACATAGATGTTTAATAATTTTGCCGAGATAGCATTTTAGATTCAGGGTTTGGCCATCTCTTAATGTAAATCAATTCTAGCTGGTTTTCATAGTAAATGAACCATCTAGAAAATTTGCTCATGTACAAATTATTGACTGAATAATAAAGGAGATGAAATTTATGAAAACAGTAGTTAATTTAACACAACAATCAGTCTTAGGAGAGATTGAAAGTGTATTAGATACATATCCATATCACCCTTATCAACAAGCTTTTGCAATTCCTGACTTGCGCCAAGAGTTAATAGCCTTTGTTCTTAACCGAATTCCTTGTCTTTACTACACAATTGCGGAAGGATTTCCCTTAAATGAAGCAGAAAAAGAGTGCTTGCTCAACTATAAAAGACCTCGTAGTGCTTTAGAGCAACAACTTCATGTCCAAAATCTAATTCATCAAGGAATTTACGCTATTTTCAAAGACAAGTCAGATTGGATTAGCCATCATCTATGTGAAAAAGTTCAGCCTGGTTTAGAACCATCTCACTGGTTTGGCTGAACTCTAGTTATCTATGAGGAGTTGTTTCAACTCCTCTGTGCTAATTTTTAGCTTTTAAAGGATCATGTCCCCAATTCATTAATGAATAGCGCCAGCGGGTATTTTCCACATCACCTTCAGGTTGCTGTGCTGAGTGACGATGGATATAGCTGACGACTTTTTTCATGTGCGATAAATCATCATCAGTATAGTCATCTTGTTGCTTCTGCAACACTTCTAGGATGCGCTTACCGGATTTATGTCCGATAGATTCAGCATCGTCCTTTTTTTGCCCTACAGATTGAGATTCCTCAGTTTTTAGCCAAGATTATAGTTCATTGGCTGTCATATTGACCGAGGTATAAAACTCATCTATAACTGATTTGACATCCTTACTCATCAAATTTAACTACTCCTCAATATTCTCCAACGCATCAGGTTTATGAGCTGCTTCTTTCCCTGTTTTGTCGCTTTTGACTAAATATTGAGGATTGTCTTTGTCAGCGGCAACATGATGTCCTTTAATATCTGTAGGGGAAGTTAATTTCTTTTCAATTTCGCCAGTGGTTTCACCTTGGGCTGTATTCCACTTCACCTTGTCGCCCTTGTTAAACTTTTCTGTCATAATTTTTCTTTGATGCTGTTTTATACCTGCTCATTATGTTGACTGTGGTAGGGTAATTAATCAGTCGCAAGGTATAAAAATGGGTAATAACCTCCATACAGCTAATCTGGAGAAAATCTCATAACTAAATATGAAAATTTCTTTTTCCTAGTCTCTAGCCCCTATTTTCCAGCCAGATTGCTATAGTCATCACTTGTGTTGCTCGTCATTGTTGTCAATTGAGCTACACCTAGAGTTATTATTTTTAGGATGTCAATTGCAAATGGTTATTTAGGTCAGCTGTATGGCAGATGATAAAGCAAAAAAAGTTCCCCTAGTTTTACAGATTAAAGGGTCGGTTCTCAACAAAATCGCTAAAAATGTGATACTATGTGGGATTTTTGGGACTATTGTTTCCATACTTTATTATTTCAAACTTCCCGTCTCTCAACCTATTTTAGGAAGTGTAATTCCGAGTATTGTTTTAGGTTTATTACTGGTTTTTCGGACAAATACAGCATATGAACGTTTCTGGGAAGGGAGAAAAAGTTGGGGTTCGATAGTCAATACCGTGCGAAATTTGGCGCGACAAATATGGGTGAGTGTTGAGGAAGTTTCCCCAGAAGATAGAAAAGATAAAAAAATCGCTTTAAATCTATTAGTAGCTTTTGCAGTAGCGACTAAATTACATTTACGGGAAGAACCTGTAAATCATGAGTTAAAAGAATTAATGCCATCTTCGATGTATTTAGAATTAAAAATCATGAATAATCCTCCCATCGAGGTGGCATTTTGGATTGGTGATTATTTACAAGGACAATATAATCGTAATCGCTTAAATAGTTACCAGTTAATATCTATGCAAGAGTTATTGAATAATCTGGTAGATAATTTAGGAGTTTGCGAACGAATTTTAAGAACACCGATGCCGCTAGCTTATGCTATTCATCTCAAGCAACTGTTATTACTTTACTGCCTGTTGCTACCTTTTCAAATGGTGAGTAGTTTGGGATGGTGGACGGGTTTAATTACTGCTTTAGTTAGTTTTACTTTATTTGGGATTGAGGCTATTGGTTTAGAAATCGAAAATCCTTTTGGTTATGATGCTAACGATTTACCTTTAGATACAATTTGTCAGACGATGAAACGTAATATTGATGATTTAATTAGTCTAACTCCCAATATGCGATCGCACTCCCCTAATTTAACTAATGCTGAAGATGTCAGCTTGGGGAACTAAAAGCTATAACCGCCGAATCGCAATTTCTAGCCCCGCACAGACACCTGTAAGAAAATCTAAATCTAAAGTAGCGATCGTATCACTGGGTTTATGATAATGCGGATTACGCAAAAATGCCGTATCCGTTACCATAATTGCCGGATAACCTACATCCCAAAACGGTGCATGATCGCTGAGTCTAGTTTGTCTGACAATTAAACCACGATTCGGTACTGGTAACCACTGACTAGATATACCAGCTTGGCGAATACTCCGACTCATACTAAATAAGTCGGGGATGGTGCGCAGATTTCCAATTAAAGCAATAAAATCCCCAGTATTAGGGTAAAACTTCTCTAATGGTGGGGGATAGCTTTGGCTACCAGGGATAGAATTCTTATAACCCAGCATTTCTAAAGATAACATCAAGCGTAAGGGTTGTTTTTGCTGGCGTAACAAAGCTGCATAGTCAGCACTACCCAATAAGCCATATTCTTCCATATCAAACGCCACCAGCCGCAAAGGATATCTAGCTGGTTCCACCGCAAATTTACTCGCCAATTCTAATAAAACCGCCACACCTGTAGCGTTATCATCCGCTGCAACTGTTCCCGGTACACCATCGTAGTGCGCACCAATTAAAACAGGCGGTAAATTTCGTTTTTGCCGTTTAGCTTCAGCAGGTAAATTTAAGATGAGATTCTGGCAGGTTTTACCCCCCGCTTCAAAGGTGTGGATTTCCACACTTCCCCATTGGGTAAATTGCTGTCGAATATATTCTTGGACAAAAAAATGCCCAGCAGTCGCCATGTAGGGATCGCGTTCTCGTACAATTGCCGTCAGGTAAGTTTGTAAGCGTGCTTTTAAATCCAATTGTTTAAATATTCAGTAGCTAGGCGGAAAAATTGTCCTGATTAAAAGGCAAAAGGCAGACTTCGACTTCGCTCAGTGTGTATAAGGATAGGATCAGGAAAACAAGGGGACAAATGACCAATGACTAATGACTAATGACCAGTTATAGAGCGTGTTTGAACACACCAACCATTGTCAATGTTATCCTAGTCTTGCAACTAGCTGCTTTCACTAAAATCCCGATCCTTTCTACTTTAATAATGACTATTATACCTTTGAGGGGTTTTTACCCTAGAGGAAAAAGCTAGAGGCATTCTCGCCTAATCATAATATATATAGTAAGACACATTTAGGAGAAGAGTAACGCATGGGCAAGGTAGTCGGCATCGACTTGGGTACAACCAACTCAGTAGTCGCCGTGATGGAGGGTGGCAAGCCGGTGGTGATTGCCAATGCAGAAGGAATGCGCACAACCCCCTCCGTTGTTGGCTTTAGTAAGGAAGGCGAAAGAGTTGTCGGACAAATGGCGCGGCGACAAACTGTGCTGAATCCCCAAAATACTTTTTTCGCGGTGAAACGCTTTATTGGGCGGAGATATAGCGAGCTAAATCCGGAATCGAAGCGGGTACCTTATACTATCCGCAAAGACGAAATCGGTAATATTAAGATTGCTTGTCCCCGGTTAAATAAGGATTTCGCCGCTGAGGAAATTTCGGCAATGGTGCTGAAAAAATTAGCGGATGATGCTAGTACCTACCTCGGCGAACAAGTTACAGGAGCAGTTATTACAGTTCCTGCTTATTTTAACGATTCCCAGCGCCAAGCTACTCGCGATGCGGGACGAATTGCTGGTTTAGAAGTGTTGCGGATTCTCAACGAACCGACAGCCGCTTCTTTAGCTTATGGCTTGGATCGGGGTAATACGGAAACTATATTGGTATTCGATTTAGGTGGAGGCACATTTGACGTATCGATTTTAGAAGTTGGTGATGGGGTTTTTGAAGTTAAAGCCACTAGTGGAGATACGCAATTAGGTGGTAATGATTTTGACAGAAAAATTGTCGATTGGTTAGCAGAGCAATTTTTAGAAGTAGAAGGGGTAGACTTAAGACGCGATCGCCAAGCTTTACAACGGCTGATGGAAGCGGCGGAAAAAGCCAAAATTGAGCTTTCTGCTGTGAGCGTCACTGATATTAATTTACCTTTCATCACCGCTACTGAAGATGGCCCCAAACATCTAGAAACCCGCATCACTCGCGCCCAATTTGAGGATTTGTGCGGCGATTTGGTAGGACGTTTGCGCACCCCAGTTAAACGCGCTTTAAAAGATTCTGGTCTTTCACCCACAGATATTGAAGAAGTAGTATTAGTAGGCGGTTCTACACGCATTCCAATGGTGAAGCAGTTAGTGCGCGATCTCATTGGGATAGAACCGAATGAAAACGTTAACCCCGATGAAGTAGTAGCTGTTGGTGCGGCTATTCAAGCTAGTATTTTGGCTGGGGAACTTAAAGATGTGCTGCTGTTAGATGTTACGCCGTTATCTGTGGGTTTGGAAACCATTGGCGGTGTGATGAAAAAATTAATTCCCCGCAATACCACCATCCCAGTCCGCCGTTCTGATATCTTCTCTACATCAGAAAATAACCAAAATACTGTGGAAATCCACGTAGTACAGGGTGAACGGGAAATGGCAGCTAATAACAAGTCTTTAGGACGGTTTAAGCTGTATGGTATCCCCCCAGCACCGCGAGGGATTCCCCAAATTCAAGTATCATTTGATATTGATGCTAACGGTATTTTACAAGTCACAGCTTTAGATAGAACCACTGGTAGAGAACAAAGTATCACTATCCAAGGTGCTTCGACTTTGAGCGAGTCAGAAGTTAACCGGATGATTCAAGAAGCGCAAAAATACGCCGATATCGACAGAGAACGCAAAGAAAGAGTAGAAAAACGCACTCGCGCTGAGGGATTAATTGGTCAAGCGGAACGCCAACTTAGAGAAGTAGCGCTAGAATTTGGGATGCAGTTTGCGCGCAGTCGTCGCCAACGCATTGATAATATATCTCGTGAACTGAAGGATGCGTTAAAAGATAATGACGATCGCGGAATCGATCAAGCTTACGCCGATTTGCAAGATGCTTTGTATGAATTAAACCGGGAAGTCCGCCAGTATTATGCTGAGGACGAAGACGACGATTTATTTGGTACAATTCGCGATATCTTCACCGGTGGCGATAAAGAAAAGGAACGGGATTCTCCCAGAGATTCATACTGGAATGATTCTTTTGGTAGGGGAGATTCTACCAGGGATTATGGCCGAGACTCAAATAGAGACTATGGCAGAGACGCCAACAGAGATTATGGCAGGGATTCTACCAGAGATTATGGTAGAGATACTAACAGAGACTATGGCAGAGATTCTACCAGAGACTATGGTAGAGACGCCAACAGAGATTATGGCAGGGATTCTACCAGGGATTATGGCCGAGACTCAAATAGAGACTATGGCAGGGATTCTAACAGAGATTATGGGCGAGATAATCGTTCCTCCTCCGATCGCTCTTCGCGCAAACCTCGCCCCAGTTACCAAGATAACTGGGATGATGATGATGACGATTGGTTGTAGTATGCAAATAAGCGAGTGAATTTGCATCAAAATTCGGATTTGGTAATTGGTAATTGGTAATTTGTTATTAGTCAGCATGATTGAGCAAAATAGCTGACAACTAACAGCATCCATCACTGATTACCAAAATTTCAAATCTAAAATTTAAAGTTGAATAACTGAACTATGCAAAATTTGCAGAATTTTCGCGATTATTACGAAATTTTAGGAGTACCTAAAGAAGCCTCAGGAGAGGAGATTAAAAAGGTTTATCGTCGCTTAGCAAGACAGTATCACCCTGACTTAAATCCTGGAAACAAAGCAGCTGAGGAGAAATTTAAAGATATTAGCGAAGCGTATGAAGTCCTTTCCGATCCAGCCAAGCGATCGCAGTACGACCAGTTTAGCCGCTACTGGAAGCAAAAAGGCTTTAATAAACAAACGCCAAAGGCTAAAGATTGGAATAATCGCGCTAACAACCGCAACAATCAAGAAGTAGATCCTAGCCAATTTGCAGATTTTGAAAGTTTCATTAATCAAGTAATTGGTGTTGGTGGGCGGAAAAGCAGCAAAAATGGTGCAGCTAGCAACACAGATAGCGATCCATTTCGTTCTACTAAAAGTAGAGTAGAATACACCGTACCCAAGAGCCAACCCCGTCCCACCCGTCGCGATATCGAAGCCAGATTGACTCTACCATTAGAAAAGGCTTATTTTGGTGGTAATGAGCGCATTCGCCTAGAAGATGGGCGATCGCTTGAGGTAACTATGCCGACGGGAATGGTTACAGGTCAAACTATCCGTCTGCGTAACCAAGGCATTGGTGGCGGTGACTTATACTTAAAAATTACCGTCGAACCCCATCCTTTATTTAAACTAGATGGTTCTAATATCTTTTGCCAAATACCTGTAACTCCCAGCGAAGCAGTCTTAGGGGGACAGGTAGAAGCACCAACTTTGGATGGCCCTGTCAAAATGACCATTCCTCCAGGGGTAAGATCTGGTCAAAGATTTCGGTTGGCGAATAAAGGTTACCCGAATGAAGCAGGTAAACGTGGCGATCAATTAGTAGAAATTCAAATCATCACACCAAAAACTATTAGTGAAGAAGAAAAAGAACTATACGAAAAAATTCGCCAAATTGAAACCTTTAAACCCCGCGCTGATTTAATCGGTTTGGGATAAGACTGTGGATATCAAATAAAGAATAATTTGCTTGTGGATGAATTACAGTAAAAATTCTGTAGGAATTGCGCTGAGTTTTTTTAGCAAAAAATTAACCGCCAAGTACCCATTAAATGCGCAGTGGTGAAGCAAATGTCATCTGCTTCCATGACTGGGAGCAACTACTGTTAGCGCCGCGTTACTATGTATAAGAAAGTTACCATATAATGAATTTTAAATATATAAAACAAAAAATTTACCCGATTATTAAAGTTATATCAATAGTACTGATATCCAGCGTCATTGGCTTAGAATTGGGCAATATTTATTTAATTACTAATCAGATTAATTTACCTAGCACTGTAAATCCGATTTTTTGGATTGGTCGCTTTGCTGTTGTTGCTCATTTAATTGAGGCGGCGATCGCAGGTTTTTATGCAACTTCTAAACAAAAGCAGCCAGTACAATATGCTATTTATACCTTCTTTGTCGGGACAGTTGGGTTATTAGAATTATTTGAGCAAGAAGAATAGAATCATTCATCCTCATATCGTCAAGCTGACATGGAGTAAACAAGCATAATTACTTAGGAAAATTTAGATTTTATCTATATAAAATAATACATAATTAGACAAATACACCAATTATGTATCTGTCTAAAAATTTTAGTAGATTCCTCTTGTAGAGTTCGTATCACCAGTAACTCAAACCAAAGTCTGACAAGGATTGTAGGTTGCTGGTGTTTTTTTATTGTGCTAAAAATTCAAGCTTATCAATTAACAAGAATAACAATCATAAAAGCGCGATCGCGGGCGCAAATTTTATCTTACACCCGAACCAACTTGCTTCTAGCTTCCTCTGCTAAAAACTGCGCTACTTGTTCATTAATCTCCCTTTTGACAATTTGACGATACTCAACGAAATGTTCGATTTGAGCGCAAACTGACAGATAGCTACTTAAACCGCCTGGATTGTAGCGATACATATTCCAAAGATTACGCCAGAACTGCCACCGAGTGTTACGAAGAACGCCTTGCCGCCAACATATAGTTAATAAGGCACGAATTGTTACCCAATTCAGCGGTTTTTTCGCATTTTTACCCTTTTTGGGATAAGTCGCCTCACCCAGAATTCGGTAGTGGCGATAAGCACGATCTAAGAACTTTGTTGGCTCATATAATTGCCAAAAAGCCTCCACATACTCGTTGGCGATTTCCTCTAAGGGGCGAGTCGGTACATAATTCATCAACGTGGTTTGGTTGATGTTAGCTGATTTAGTGCGAAGTCGTCCTTCTTTTTCTAAGCGATGCCAGAGGGCAGTATCAGGCAATGCTTGCAACATACTAAACAATGCTGTCGGAATTGATGTTTGTTCTACAAATTGTACAATTCTCGACCCTGCGCCAGCCTTTTCACCATCGAAACCAATAATGAATCCTGCCATTACCCGCAAGCCTGATTTGGCGATCGCATTTACTGCCTCACTCAGGGAATCCCTTGTGTTTTGATGTTTTTGGGTGAGAGTCAAACTAGCTTCATCTGGTGTTTCAATCCCCAAAAAGACAGCACCAAAATTGCATTGCACCATCAAATCCATTAATTCTTGGTCGTTTGCCAAATCGACTGAGGCTTCTGTGGCAAAGGAAAAAGGATACTGATGTTTCACCATCCAAGGTTTTAGTTCTTTAAGGAACAGTTTGACATTGCGTTTATTGCCAATGAAATTGTCATCTACCATGAAAATGCTGCGTCGCCAACCCAACTCGTAGAGACGATCTAGTTCCTTCAGTAATTGTTCTGGTGTTTTTGTCCGCGGCTTGCGACCGTAAAGCACAATGATATCGCAAAACTCGCACTGGAAGGGGCATCCTCGTGAAAACTGTACTGACATTTCTGCATAGGCATCGAATTCCAACAGATCAAACCGCGGAATGGGCGTATGGGTAACATCTGGTCTTTCGCCATTGGCACGGAAGATTCCAGATTGATCGCCCTGTGCGATCGCACGGGTAAACAGGGGTAAAGTGATCTCTCCTTCATCCAAAATTAAATAGTCTGCCCCTACCTCCATCACTTCCTGAGGTAATGCAGTTGCGTAAGGCCCACCTACTGCTACCCGTTTTCCTCTGCGTTTTGCCTCCTGAATTTGCTTTAATAAGTCTTCCTTCTGCACGATCATGGCGGACAGAATCACCAAATCTGCCCAATCCCATTCTGCTTGGTTAACTTCGCGGACATTACGATCAACTAGCTTAAATTCCCATTCCTGCGGCAAAATAGCGGCAACTGTTACTAACCCAAGCGGCGGTAACATCGCTTTGCGATTGAGCAATGCCAAGGTCTTCTCAAATGACCAAAAGCTTTTGGGAAACAGGGGATACAGGAGCAAAATATTCATCAAAAACCTCCAATAAACTGTATCCTTCACTGAGACTGAATGGTGTATTCAACATACCACTCACTTGCGAGTAAGATACACGCTAATTAACTTAGATTACTAGAATTCTGTGTATTTGGCTCGGTTAACAGGCGAGTAACTGCATACTATTGATAAATATGTTTTTAAAACAGGATTAAATAACTACTAGCAGCTAATTTTAGGTAATATTCTCAGTAATGGTGGGCACGGCCCACCCTAACAGTAGATTGCCAGAAATTTTCCTAATTATAGGCGGTTACAGGACGTTGTTTGGGTTCGGGAATGGGACGTTTTAATTTTTGGGCAATTTCGACCCATTCTTGCATGATAACTTCTAAATATTGCAGTGCTTGCTGATAGGTTTCCCCATCAGCCACGCAACCGGGTAAATCTGGAACTTCGGCAATAAACGCTTGGTCTTCTTCGCTCCAGTAAAGAATTATTTCATACCGAAATTTCATGTTTAATTCCTATCTGGTACTTAAGAATGACTGAGCGCACGAGTTTTACTTGATAGGCTTTAGCTTTTCCATTTTTGTGTTGGAGATTCAATATTTCTGCAATACCTTTTTTGGTAAAAATATAATGTCCGCCACGAATTTGCTCATCAAAGCCTAGTCTGTTTAACAGTTGCCAGAGTTGAGCGAAAGGAATTGCTGTATCAGCAGTCCCCGCTAGGATTTTTGCTAATATCGGGTCTGGTTGACTCACTTGTTTGACAATCTTTTACTGATTCTATAGTCTCTTATTTATTTAAGAGTGTTTTGATGTTTATAGCATGTCTTAGTTGAAAATGGGGTATCCCTTCGGCTACGCTCAGGGCAAGTGGGCATTGGGCATTGGGTATTAATTTTTATCTGCATTAATCTGTGGTTTCTTGTTGTCTGATATTCTGAGTTTTGCCAAAGTTTTATTGGCTACCAAAAACAGTTTTTTACTGAATTCACAAATTGGCATCTTTGCGATCTTTGCCTACTAATGTGGGGGTAGGGCTGGTTTGGACTGGGGAGGTATTTTTTAAAGCCGCCCAGCTACTAGCAATTGGCATTCGCCAACCAGTACCAAAGGCGCGATCGGTAATTTTTAAGCCGGGAGGTGCTTGGCGGCGTTTAAATTCGGCACGGGCTAGCATTTGAATGACGCGATCTACAATCACTGGATCGTGTCCGGCGCTAACAATTTCGGCAGCGGCTTCGTGTTTGTGAATCAGCCGCTCTAAAATATCGTCTAAAATTTCGTAAGCTGGTAGCGAATCTTGATCGACTTGTCCCGGTTTGAGTTCTGCACTGGGTGCTTTGGTGAGAACATTTTGGGGAATGATTTCGCCCTGACGATTTAACCAATGGCAAATTGAATATACACGAGTTTTGGGAACGTCAGCTATAACTGCTAACCCGCCATTCATATCACCATATAAAGTACAGTAACCTACCGCCATTTCCGATTTATTACCAGTGGATAACAGAAGATAACCAAATTTATTGGCGATCGCCATTAATAAGTTACCCCGAATCCGCGATTGCAGATTTTCTTCGGCGATACCGAATTCCGTCCCTGCAAATAACTCTGCTAAGGAGTTATCAAAGGTTTGCATCGGTTCGGCAATGGGTAAAATGGTCGTTTTTATACCTAAATTTTCACCCAAAGCTAAGGCATCGCTGATAGAATGCTCGGAACTGTAGGGAGATGGCATCAGTACACCGAAGACATTTTCTTTACCTAGTGCGGCAACTGCGATCGCGGCGACTAAGGAAGAGTCAATTCCCCCACTTAAACCGAGTACAACTTTCGAGAAGCCACACTTCCTGGAATAGTCGCGCACGCCTAAAACCAAAGCTTGGTAAATTTCTTCGTCTGACGACTCATAGACATGTGCTACTTTCCCTGGCTTAAAATCTCGTTGTTTTTCATCAAATTCCACCACGAGTAAATCAGTTTCAAAGCCACGGGCGCGAGAGACAATTTCACCTTGACGACTCAAAGCGAAACTGCAACCATCAAATATCAGGTCATCATTACCGCCAACTTGGTTAGCATAGATCATCGGTTGTTGAAACCGCACCGCACTATGCTTGAGCATCAATTCTCTAAATTGCTGCTTACCGACACTGTAAGGAGAAGCGGACAAATTCACAATTAAATCTACACCTAAAATTGCTAAATCCGCGATCGGGTTAACTGCATAAGTGCGTTTACCCCAAAATTCCTCATCATTCCATAAGTCTTCGCAAACAGTCACACCAATATGCAGATCGTCCAAGGTGAAATAGTTGGCTTGTAAACCTGGTTCAAAATAGCGGTTTTCATCAAAGACATCATAAGTAGGTAACAGCCGTTTATGAAAAATTTGCTTTACCTGTCCGCCAATTAACAAAGCGATACTATTAAATAAAGGTTTACCACCTGTAGTATGGACTTTGAGATTTTCGTCTACTGTCCCCACCAAAACAGCTAAATTCGGTGGTAAATCGCGCGCCAATTTTTTCAGGGTAGTACCCATAGCTGCGACAAAACTAGGATTTAACAATAAATCTCTAGGCGGATAACCACACAAAGACAATTCTGGCGTTAATAATAACCGCGCACCAGAGGCTACAGCTTTTTGTGCAGCTTGGAGAATTTGTTGCGCATTTGCGGTTAAATCACCAATTTTTGGATTGAGTTGAGCGATCGCTATTTTCATATTTTTTATTGGGCATTGGGCATGGGGCATTGGTCATTGGGCAATAGTCATTTGTATGTTGACTGTTGTACGGGCGGGTTCACAAATATCCTCACTGATCAACGATAATTCTCAATAAACCCGCCCCTACTGACTCTTGACTCTTGACTTTTTAATTAAATAAATACCAAGGGCTTATCTTTAAATGGCGCAAAAGCTTCGGCGTCAAACTTATATAAACTAGCGGGACGGCCTGCACCACGGGATACTTTAATTCCGGTATCGCACAAAAAACCTAATTTGAGTAGACGCGAGCGAAAATTAGAATAATCGGAGAAGTTTTCGCCTAAAACTGTGGTGTATAACTGATATAAATCATTTAACGTAAACATTTCTGGTAATACTTCAAACGCCACGGGGCTGTACTCCAATTTATTGCGCAAACGCCTGTGTCCGTAAGCCAAAATTTGATTATGGTCAAAGGCTAATTGGGGCAATTGTTTAACTGGATACCAAGCTATTCCCGTGACGCCATCAGCAATTAATTCTGCTTCTTCAAACCGCACGAGGGCAAAATAACTTACCGATAGATAACGCACGTTGTAACTATCGTTAGCTTCTCTGGGGTCGCGCTGGGGGCCGCCAAAGGTATATAACTGTTCTAAATAGAGATTATTTACTCTAATTTTTTCAGCCATAATGCGATAGGCTGCATCTTCTAAAGATTCTCCTTGACGCACCAAAGTACCAGGAAGACTCCAACAATTTAAAAATGGCTCTTGCTGGCGCATAATCAACAGCACGAGCAGTCGATTTTGGGCAGTATCTACAGAAAAAATTACATTATCAACGCCAACCTTGAAATCAGCCAAAGGTTGTTGATTTACCGGAGTTGGAAACTTTTTGTGGTTTCGTCCTGGCATTTGTACAAATGCTCTCGATTAATATAGGCGACTACAGGGGGGGTGAGGGCATGGGAATCTCCATGTTCGCGGTAAGCTGTGGAAGAAATATCTAGTCCAGTTAAGCTGGCGATCGCAATTTTCCCGCC
Source organism: Tolypothrix sp. FACHB-123 (assembly GCF_014697075.1). Classification (GTDB taxonomy): domain Bacteria; phylum Cyanobacteriota; class Cyanobacteriia; order Cyanobacteriales; family Nostocaceae; genus Aulosira. The sequence continues at coordinate 70,896 of NZ_JACJRE010000008.1, forward strand.
TAGCTTTTGCACTCCCTCTAAACTAGACTCATCTATCGCATATCCCGGTCGCGGCACTACTAATAATTGCACTTGCCGCAACAAATCTTCAACTTGATACCAGCGGGGTAGTTGATTGAGCAAGTCGGAACCAATTACCAAGGTATAGTCGGTATCTTCTCCCCAACGAACTTTGGCTTTTTCCAAGGTTTCTAGGGTGCGATAGCTACTTAATTCTTGTTCCAAAGCAATATTGTGGCGTGATGTGGGGATATCCGCAATCAACAAGCGCAACATCGCCGCCCGATGTAATAATGCAGTTTGATGGGATTTAAACGGATTATCCGCCGCCCAAACCGCTACGCGATCGTAACGTTCCGACAACCAACTCAAAATCGCCTGATGTCCCGCAGTTGGAGGATCTGCACTAGTTCCAAACAAAGCAATTCTCTGCATCTTAACTCTGTGCCCTCTGCGCCTCTGTGGTTTGTTTCTTCGTCTTCTGTGTCAACTCCTGCAACTTTGCAGAAATTTCCACATTCACCGATACAGGATGCTGTAATTGCCTTGTTTCTTCTGGTAAACTGGCAACCGATGCGGCAGTTCGCTGGCGAATTGTCTCTATAGTTTCAAATGGTTGCAGTTGCTTCCCAGCTTTCATTACCAATTGCAGTAGCGGTTCTTCCCCTACAGCATTTTCCGAGGCTAATCCTAATCTATCGACTTGAATTTTCCCTCCAGCAAAGGAGCGAAATATTTGCTTGCGTCCGGGATAGGTAGCTTTGTCACGGGATTCTTTCATGACTGGGATACCATCAATTTCTACAAGTTTATAAACACCATTGACAGGCGCACCCGTAACTAGCTTTGTACCCAAGCCATAACCATCAATTTGCGCACCCTGGGCTTGTAAGCGAGCAATTTCCCATTCGTCTAAGTCGCCGCTAGCAAAAATTGTCACATCCGGCAGGAGCGATCGCACTGCTTTGGATAAATTCACCAAATCTCCCGAATCTAATCTGACTCCCGTCAAATGAATTTCTCCGGAATTTACTTTTGTTGCTAATTGTTCCGCCGCCGCGATGGTATCATAAGTATCAATTAACAATGGCGCACCCGGAAAATACCGATGAAAAGCTGTAAAAGCTTGTTCTTCAGTTCCTGCCATTGCTGACAGTGCCATCACCAAGGCGTGAGCCATCGTACCACTTGGTTGTTGATCGAGTTGTAGCGCCGCTAACACATTAGAAGTCGCATCCAACCCACCAGCTAAAGCCGCCCGCGCCGCCCACAATGAGCCTTGGGGGCTAAATGCCCGTCTGGTACCAAATTCTAAAAGTGTCGCTTGTTCTCCCGCTACATCCCTGAGTCTGGCGGCTCTGGTGGCAATTAAAGTTTGATAATTAATTGTATTTAAGAGATAGGTTTCTACTAACTGTGCTTGCCAAAGGGGAGCTTCAATCCGCAATATCGGCTGATTAGCAAATACTGCTGTTCCTTCCGGTACCGCCCAAACATCGCCAGTAAAACAGCCATCAGCTAGCAACGCCCAAAAGCGATCGCTTGCATGAGCAAAAATCCCCGTTCTTTGCAAAGCTGCTATCTGAGATTCACTAAAACGCAATTTTTGCAAATATTCCAAGGCTTGGGCTAACCCCATCGCAATTAAATAGCCAAAACCCTCTGGTAACCGCCGCACAAATAACTCAAAGCTGGCTGGTTTTTGTTCTACACCTTCACCTACATAACAAGCCGCCATTGTTAGTTGATAAAGGTCAGTCAGCAAGCTGTAATCAACCGCAGCTAAATTTAGTTCTGGCTGTGGTTGATTATTTGTATATCTTTCCAAGTCCGGGAAAGTGGTCATGCCGGAGCGTCCTTACAAGAATGCTTGTTATATTTATGGTAGATTTTACCATAAATCTTGTCAACCCTTGGAGACTGTCTTCAATTTATCTACACAAAACTGAAGCTTTACGACCCAATTAATTTAAATATTGCTATTAAATTCATATTTATTAATAGTTTTTGAGCAATATATCGAAAGTTATCTTTTGGAAGTATAATGAAATGTAAAGATGACAGTTCTACAACAATTAGCAGAATATTGGGACTCAAAGACTGGAACAAAAAGCTAGTTTACAATTAGAATTAATTACATAAGTAGCAACAGCAAATAAGCTAAAGTATTGCAAACATATCTGAAAAATAATTGCAGAGATTGTTGATATATTGAGAATTTAAGCAAAGGCAGAATATCAGAATTAAAGTATAGACATAACCAAAGAAAGCGACTCGGAAAATAGGAGTCTAACATTATGTCTATTTCTAGAATCATTGCTAGCATTACTCAGTTTATTTCTGAAGCCGCAATGCGCATTTTTGGCCCTAACGATGATGCTTATCCAGAAATTGGCGTTCAACCTTTTACAGGCGATCCCTATAAAAAAGGTATGGCGGACTATTGGTAAAGAGATTAGCCGGAAATGACAACTTTACTATTAATAAACTAAAGGCGTGAGGTTCTTACCCACGCCTGTTTATTTGAGGATACTAATATTAAGTATGTTCAATCCTGAGGGAATGTAAAACCTAAAAATCAAAATCCCCTATTTGAATTTTGCTGAAGTTTAATCTGAGCTTAACAAAAATCAATGTTAATTTAAGTAGTGCAGCTTGATCGTCCAAGAGCGATCGCTAATTCATAATGAGAGCAGATAGTCCTACTCAAGGCTGAGTAGATTTTTCTAGTAGCGCTTTTTGTTGTAACCAATCCTTACCTAGTTGGATGCTAATATCAGAACCGATATTACCCGTGCTTTCTACGCGAACTTCGCCAAATCCCAAAAGATCGCGAATTGAGCCAGCGCTATTACCATCTCCTTGTTGAGCCACAATGTTACTGACATCTAAAGGTTCAGTCCAAGGCTTTGTGACATAAACATTGCGATATCCCGCCTTTTCCAAAGCTCTAATTAAAGGACGCAAGGTATTGTAATCGCCACCCGTACTATCTTGAATCGCTATGCGTAAAGAACCGGGTTCAGTTATTTGCTGTTCTTGCGCTTGTTGTGATTCTACACCAAAGTGTTGCGCCATTAATTTGGAAATACCCTGTTTACTTGGTAACCAATAGCTAGCGTCATATTCATTTTTCTCGCTAAAGCGACCCGGTACCATGAGCATCTGCATGTTAGAGCGATTAGTGCGGACACCAAAACCCACTAACGCCACTAATTCCTCAACATTTAAATTAGTATCAATGTGTTCTTTAACGACATCAAGCACTTTTGGTAATTGAGCCACTGTTGATGGGTTGAGTGACTGATCCATCAGCGCACGCAGCACCATTTGTTGGCGTTGAATTCGCCCAATATCGCCTAATTCATCGCGGCGGTACCTTAATAATTGCAGTGTCTGATCGCCATTAAGATGTTGTTTACCTGCTTTTAAATTGATATATAAATGCTGAGAATCATCTTGGTATTTCATATCTTTGGGGACGAAGACTGTAACACCACCCAAAGCATCAATTAATTTAGCAACTCCCAAAACGTTAATCCGAATATAGCGATCTATCGCTACCCCATTTAAGAGATTGCTGACGGTTTTAGCAGTTAAAGCCGGCCCGCCGTCAATATTGGCATGATTAATTTTTTTCACGCCATGTCCTTCTATTTCCGTGCGGGTATCGCGAGGAATAGAAAGCATAGTCATTTTTTTAGTCTCTGGATCAAACTTAATCAAGAGCATGACATCAGCCAACCCATCAAAGGAGTTTACCTGGGGGTGGTAACCCAAATTTTTGGTTTCCTCTGGAGGATTTTGAATATCTGGTGGTAGTACGCTCATCCCCATCACTAAGATATTTACAGGACGAGTTAACTGGGAAAATTTCAACCCACTTCCGGAAATGCGATCGCCATCGAAGACTGCTTCTTCTTGGGGGCTTAGCTGGGCTTGTTGCAAAGGCGTACTCGTCAAAGAAACTGCCAACAGCGCCCCTGCTGTGGCTGAAACCATTGCAATTCCGCTCATTCCGACCCAAAACCACAACCAACGCCCAGTCTTAGAGTTTTGGGGCTTTTTTTTGCTGTTGTTAGCAACGTTTCCCGACTGGTTTTCTTCCGCCGAAGTTCTTTGAATGGTCACAGACATCCTCACACTTACTGATCAAATTCGGTACATTGAGAGACTAATAAATATGCAGACAAATCAAACCATAATAGCTAATCTTAATTATTAGTGCTAACTTGCTCATTGCTGTGTTAACCACAACACTTATAGCAGTCTTTTTTGTTTTTTAAGGGCAAATTAGATGATGTGTTATTGCAGTATGACAACAATAAAGGAATTTGACCAGATCCCTGATGATATAATCTTTAATTAGCGAAAAAATTAAGTAAAACTACTGACCTAATTATTACCTAAAAATTTAAGATAAATATTTGCCCAAGACTCGCTCAGCAAAACGGCTAAACCCCGGTAAACGGTGAGACTTTCTTTGAATGACCCGAAGCATCAGCCAGACACTCACCAAAAAATAACCGGAAGTGAGAAAACTATTGAGGATTAACAAGCGCAGTCCCAAAAATTCTGAAGTTTCAGCCCCGGTTGCTAATAAGAAGTATGCCAGAAACCAGGTAAATGCCAAAGTAATAGACAGCCTGCTAGCAGCTATTTGTTCCCGATTTTCCTGACGGCGGTAGAGAGTCCACAGGGATGGGAAAACGCCAATCACGGGAATAAAGTACACAAGCAACTGGGTTTTGGGGGTTTCATGGGTATTGGGCATTGGGCATGGGGCATTGGGCATTGGGAATTGATCGTTTATATTTTCTTGTTGTTGTTTCCCTTGTCTCCCTTCCCTTTGTCCCGTTTGTCTCCCTTGTCCCCAATCCTCAGTCTCAGATGCAGGTAAATTGTGATTTCGGGGAAAATTTTCCATTTTAGTGATCCTAATCCTAAACTAGGAGGATGAATAAGAGTTATGTAGTTAGAGATAATAAGCTGTAAAGAAGGATTTTATTTAGTTCTATCCTGTAATCAGCTAAAGATGCAGACACGCAAGCTACTAGACTGGTGGGAAACACTAACGCCCATAGCGCGGATCGGAGCGATCGCGTTATTCATTCCGCTGTTAGTGCTCAATGGTTGGGCCATTTCATCGATTTTTAATTATTTTCACTCCCTAATAGTCATTTTAGTCGGAGCCTCAGTGCTAGCTTTTCTGCTCAACTACCCCGTTAGCTGGATGGAGCGTCACGGTTTGAGGCGAGAGCCGGTTGCTATTTTAGTATTTCTTTTGGCTTTATCAATTTTATTAGCCTTGGGTGTTACCCTATTTCCCTTAGCCCTTACCCAAGCTCAGCAACTAGTGGCTCGTATCCCAGAATTGATTGACTCTGGACGTTCCCAGTTAATGAGGTTAAACGAAAAAGCAGAGGTTCTTGGTTTACCCCTTAATCTTGATGCCCTAGTCGTGCAAATTAACGATCGCGTCAAGGGGCAATTGCAAGCGATCGCCGGACAAGTGCTAAATCTAGCAGTAGTCACAGTCACTAGCTTGCTAGACTTCGTCTTAACGATGATTTTGACTTTCTATCTTTTACAGCATGGTGGTGAACTCTGGCAAAGTTTGGTAGAGTGGCTACCCTCAAAAGTTCGCGAGCCTTTCTCCCAAACAGTACGCCTGAGCTTTCAAAATTTCTTTATCACCCAGCTGATTTTATCTACCTGCATGGCATCAGCCCTAATTCCCACGTTTTTGTGGTTGAAAGTGCCATTTGGTCTATTATTTGGCTTAACTATTGGTATCATGGCTCTCGTTCCCTTTGGGGGTTCTGTAGGTATAGCCTTGACTACCTTATTAGTATCACTGCAAGATTTTTGGATGGGTGCACGAGTTTTGATGGCCGCAGTCATCGTCCAGCAAATTCTCGAAAACTTAATTGCTCCTCGGATTTTAGGCAGTTTTACAGGTTTAAACCCAGCTTTGGTAGTGATTTCCGTTTTAACAGGGGCGAGAATTGGTGGACTTCTCGGTGTAATTGTGGCAGTACCTACCGCTGTAGTGATTAAAACCGCTATCAGTGTTATTCGTCCAGCCTCACTGAGTAGCGATCCTAATGAGTACACCAATTCCAGTGAAATAACTACACCCGAAGTCTCCCCAAAAGTTGAAGCGAATAATCCCCTAAGTGTATCAGAAGCTACATTACCCTAAACTGTGGAGCAGGGGTGCAGAGGAAGCAGAGGGGGTAAATAAATACTTAATGCCCAATGCCCCATGCCCAATGCCCAATGCTCCATGCCCTATTGTGGTTCCATGATTGAACCCATAAACAAAACGCTACCTGTTTGATTATCCCGAATAGCGCAAAAGAAGGGACGGTCAACAATCATTTTGAATGGTTCTGGTTTTTGCATGGCAGATGTTGCCACTATTGAGACTGAAGTTGATGCTGCAGCTTCAGTTCCTTCTTCATTAACTTCGACAAATGTTTTATGTTTCACCTGGCTAATAGTCAGGTTTTTACCAATTCCCGAGAAATTTGCTTTGTCGGTAAAAGCCTCTCCCATGCCTAAAGCTTTGAGTGCATCGTTGAGGGTAACTTCATAGTCTGCTTTAAACCGAGGTAAGCGAATCGAGCCTTCCCGCTTGCGAAACTGAGTCATCCATTGTTCCCAGTTCTCAGCATTTAAGTTTTGATAAAAAGCTTTTAAGCTTGAGTTTTGTTTAGGTAAAAAGATATACAGGCTGAATTTACCATCTTTACCATAAGGTAAACTTACTGCCTGAAACTGCCCATTCTCTTGATATTTGTAGTCGCCATCTTGCGACATCATGGGATGATTTTTTTGTTTACCAGATGCTAAGTTGAAGGGCAATGTAGTAGTTTGATTTTTATCAAATTCGTTGCTCCATTTACCTTTAAAATATATGGCATTAATCAGAAATAACATCTGATTTGGATCGATATTATCAACTATTTTATTGATTTTTCCTTGAGTATTATCCTTAACCCAATTATTGATAATATCTGGTGCTGCTGCATCTTGAAAATTTAAGTTAGTTACCTGGGCTTTATAGTAAGCCTTGTTTTTCTGAATAAAATCTGACTGGAAGCTAGCATCTTTATTCGCCCACAGCGAGTTGGCAATATTCAGTCTGACATCGCTATTAGGATTTTCTAATAGCTGTTTCAGTTCTGCGTAAGCTGAATTAATTTCGGACAAATTCATTCCCTGTAATTCTAGGGTTTTCGCCATCGCTTGTTGCGTAGAACCGCTAGCTCCGTTGTAGGTCATGGCTAAGGCGATCGCCACACTTGAAGGAGAAAGAAAAACGTTCTTTTCTCCGCTTTCATTTTTCAGGACTTCTGAAAATAATTTAAAGCTAAATTTATTATTAGCTTTAACTAATTTTGTATCAGGATTGGCTGTTTTTTTTGGCAGAACAGATTCTGAATTGGGCAAAGGAGATTGAGCCAGGGCACTCTTATCGCCATTAACCTGGGAACAGCCCAACACACTCAAAAGTACAACGCCAGCTGCCGCCAGCACGTAACGTCTTCCTAATCGAACACCGTAACGTCTTTGTAAGAAATTCTCTTTCACACCACTAAATTTCTGCCGATTCATTCTGCCACCTCACTCGCCATAGATTTTTTCGTCGTCTTTCAAGTTGAATGCTTATGACCTATTAATTGTTAACTATGGCATTTCAGCAGCAGCAGAATTTGGCGGTTACAGTTTTGGTAACAGTAAATAATTTCCTAAATTGAGGAAAAGTTATTTCAGCTACTATTTATTAATTCAGGCAGCAATCAAGAATTTACTGAGTTTTGAATAATAGTATTTGAGGTTACAAATTGGTCAATAGTTAATAGTCAGTTGTTAGTTGTTAGTTGGCTTCCTCTACCGTGCGCCGAGCGTAAAGCCTACGACGGGGAATGGGAACCCTCTTCTCCTCTTGGGAGAAGAGAAGCCGAGGCTTTGCTACCAGCCTACTTTTTAGATACAGTCCACCAAGCTAACCCATAGGTTTGATTGGGTTCGTTAACTTGTTGACGCATCTGGACGCGAATTTTGTAATTTCCATCAGTAGGGATGGGACAGAAAATGTGTTCTACGCTATCAATTTGGCTGATGGACGAGCAAACAGTGCCAGCATTTGGATTTTGCGCATCAGCTTTGACTAGATATAGGTCAAGATTATTCAAACCGCGATCGCGAAAATTATCGCCAATATCATAAAGCTCATTTTTATTGCGATCGTTGAGTTCTACCAACCTATCCCAAGCTAAAGTAATCGCTACAAAACTGCCTTGTTTTAAGGGTTGCGCTAGCACGTATTCTACAGGAGCAAGCATATCTACTGTGCGGTAATCCCAACCAAGCGCAGGCACAGGATTGGTTGGTAACCATTGACCTGCGCTAAATTGTTGATAAGCTCTAAATGCATTCAAATGACCTGTTCCCATTTGGGCATCTAAGGGAATTTTGTCATCTTGATAGGCATCAGAAGCCAGCCAGTCTTGGTTTTGTTTATCAATGATTGTTCTGGTCATTCCTAGCCGCAAGCCATCACCGCTATCTTTGACCTTTTCTGCGGAATTGAGTAATACAGCTTTCATCACCTGATGATGGCGAGAATTGATACTCCAGTTAGGCTGTTTTGTCCGCAATTGACGATCGCCAAATTCCTGCAACAAAGCCACAGTAGCGGTAAGGTGAGGTGCCGCAAAACTGGTACCTGTAACTTTATTGACTTTGCCATCGGGATTCAGCGTGACAATATTATTACCAGGTGCAACTAAACCGATAGCCCGCCGCCCACCAATATTAAATTCCTTCCCCGCTAGCCTACCGCTAACTCCTTGGTAAGCACCAGCCAGATTAGAAACGTCTACTTTGTTAAAAATCCCTTCGCGACGGGATGAAAAAGCCACGTTGATTGCATTAAAATTATCTGTAGGAATAGGAATACCGCCTTTACCCTGGTTGCCTGCGATCGCATACACGACATCATGAACACGACTCGACCAGTCAATACACATAGTCAGTAAAGCATTACCATCTAAAATAGCTTCTGGGCGTGGATCGCGGTTGAGAGGTTCGCCAAAGCTAAAATTGATGGCGCGAACATCCCCTGCATTTTGTAAAGCAACGTGTTGTGCCGATAAACACTCTTCTGGTTGACCCATATTTTTGGTCGAACCAACAGCCGAAGAATAAAGTCGTGCTTGTGGAGAAACTCCCGGCCAAGCTTTATCTTTACTGACCATCACACCAGCAACATTATAAGCATGGGGGTCAACACCACTATTTGATTTAGCCGGGCCATTACGTAAGAAAACCCCAGCTAAGGAGATAGCACGATTTTTAGATACCGCTTTATCCCAGCCGAACATTCCCGGACGACCAATTTCGACCTGACCAATAGCAATTTTTCGACCGCTTAAATTATAAGGAGCTTGGTGTAGCCTCAGCGCATCAATACCATTGGTTCCTAAAGAAGTTTGGAAAACAGAAGCCACTACTGGCGCACTCAAACAAGAAGCACCCAGTCCCAAAAATAGCCAAGTTAGTTTTTTAGTCATTTGTCAGTTGTCAATAGTCAATAGTCAGTTCTCATTTGTCATTTGCCAATAATTTATCTCCCCTACCCCCTACCCTTGTCCTCCTTCCCATAAACCTGGGAGCAAATTTATGAGCGATCGCTAAATATTTTGTTACAATGCTTACAGACGAGGATGCTTCAAAACCCACTAGCCATGACCCAAAACCTATCTCAAAAGCCCATTGTTATCTCTCCATCTATCCTATCAGCCGATTTTAGTCGTCTGGGTGACGAAATTCGTGCTGTAGATGCAGCTGGAGCAGATTGGATTCACGTTGATGTAATGGACGGTCGTTTTGTACCTAATATTACGATAGGCCCTCTAGTGGTGGAGGCGATTCGTCCGGTGACCACAAAGCCATTAGATGTCCACTTAATGATTGTGGAGCCAGAAAAGTATGTAGAGGGCTTCGCAAAAGCAGGTGCTGATATTATCTCCGTACATGCTGAACATAACGCTTCACCCCACCTACACCGTACCCTTGGACAAATCAAAGAACTGGGCAAAAAAGCAGGAGTTGTACTCAATCCTTCCACACCTTTGGAATTTATTGAGTATGTATTGGAACTCTGCGATTTAATCCTAATTATGAGCGTCAACCCTGGTTTTGGTGGTCAAAGTTTTATTCCCGGTGTAGTACCCAAAATCCGTCAGCTACGTCAAATGTGTGATGAACGTGGACTTGATCCTTGGATTGAAGTAGATGGCGGACTCAAAGCTAATAATACTTGGCAAGTTTTAGAAGCTGGCGCTAATGCAATTGTTGCTGGTTCCGCTGTATTTAACGCTCCAGATTATGCTGAAGCAATTACAGCAATTCGTAACAGCAAGCGTCCATCTCCAGAACTAGCTAAGGTTTAATCCAAATAGGATTAAATATGAAATTAACTAGACCATAAAAATAGTGATAGGGTGGACAGCATTGCCCACCCTACTTTTTTATGATTTAAGCGATGATGAATTTTTTATGGCAAATCATCTACCAATTCTGGCCCATTGAGTTGCTTTCCAAAAACTAAAAAATAAAGCTGCGGAAACTAAAGCACCCAAGTTCCATTTCACAGAATTTTTGAGTAAGCTTAGACGCTGAGAAGATTCAGTAGCTTTTGCTTGGTTTTTAATTTGTGATTTGGCTTTAGTAACTTCCGACAAGATTTGTGATTTTACTTCCTGAGGACTTCTACCATCTAATGAGCGACCTTGTCCTCTTAAAAAGTTATTTATTTGTTCTGGTGTAGCTTGGCTGAGCTGCTGTTCTACTTGTTCCGCTTGGGATATTTGTTGTTTAGATACATTAGTAATTTGTGCTGCACTTTGTTTATTGAGACGAACTGTGTTACCAATTCCCAAAGGTACCAGTAATAAAAAGATTACTGCCAACAATAAAGTTAACCAAGAGAAAAGCTTCAGACTGAAGAATTCCCATTTGTTGCGGGAATGCATTTCTCCATAAAATATCAGCGCGAAGCCAATTAAAGGTACAGGTACTCGTTCTACCAGCGAGCCGAAGGTTTGAAACTCCCAAGCCGGATTCATAAAGTTTGGTGGAACCAACATCTCAATAACATCGAACAATGCCAATAGTAGTAAGCCGTAGCCTAGCATTCGCAAAATTCTTGTTGAGCCTGTTTGGCTAAAAGCGAATTCCTGCAACTCTTGTACTAACGCGGGAATGAATTTATCACTACTTGATTTAGTCATGTTTCTAGCACAGTAAAAAAGAAAGATACCAAATGAGGAGAAGCCAAGGTTTTTTATTCAGGCTTTGCCACTATTACTTCTCATGACAAGTTTTAGTTAGAGAAATAGACAAACCATACCTTTTTATTTGCAACCATTGTTTAGTTCTTACCTCTCTATTCACCTAGCTGTAGCTAGGCGGAAAAGCATTATCGTTTGTATCAGAGTGTAAGGCTATGCATATGTGGTCTTGACACAACGCAACATTACGAGATTCGCGCTGAGACTGTTCTGGTTTTGGCTTATTGATAGTTGTCGTCATGAAAACCTTCACCAAAACGAAGAGGACGCCACCTAAGGTTAAAGCCAAAAACAATATTCGCAGTTCTTTCCACAGAGTCATCACCTTTAAAACTCCGCAACATCATAAATTAGTTCATTCCTACTACAAGGGCAGGAACAGGTAGCATGACACCAAAATCAGCACTGCGTAGGCATAGCCCGTCGTAGACATCGCCACTAAGCAAAAGTATAAAAGCTAATGACAGTCTTTACTCACAAATAACAGTTTTATCTTCTCAACGCCCTGATAAAATATCATTCTGTTTCTTGAGGATACAGCCATCGATAAGAATTAGTGAAGTACTTAATCTTTGTTTTATCTTGGTCGTAATAATTATTTTACGTATGTATCCTTAATTATACGTATTTATTCTTACGCACTTCCGTATTTGTAATCAAGAATATTGATGAATGTTAATACAATCTTTAATTTCTTTTGTTTTTATAAATACACTTAAAATTCCACCTAAAGTCTCTTTATACAAGGTTTATAACCCAAAAAACAGTATGTATTTTGGATGAATTTTATATAAATTTATATAAAATTTGCATAAAATTCTATTTAGCAGCACTAAGTATTTATTTATACTGATATTTAATTTGTTTTTAAGTATTAATTGTTTTGTCGCTAAAAAAATGTATGGGTGGAAATTTTAGACTTAAAAAGTTAAATTCCCAAAACCCATTACATATGTGATTACATGCAACTATGTATTAGTTAGAGTTTTTTACTACTGCTTTTGTTGCTGTTTTTGTTGGCGACGCAAAGCTACACCAAAAGCGCCAGCTGTCAATGTACCAAAAATAGTCAAAGGTTCGGGTACAGATTCAGGTGGAGTAACTTTAATGATAGTTTTGTTAATTCCCTTTTTAAATCCGTAATAGTTGTCATAAGGGTCTTCATCATGCAGTTGGTAAACAACTTTTTGGGTATTTACAAGGCTAGTATAAAAATCACTTAGAGTGGATGCATCATTAACATAGAACCAGCCTGTATCTAGAGTTTCACTACGGAAACCCTTACCAAAACCAGTACCAATTTCATTTCCTTTAGCATCAGTACTTTTAGTGTCAACTTCGCCCCAATAGCCAAATGCGATGTTATTTACCAGCAGTGTATTATCTTTTCCCGCATCTTTATCTTCTATCCCTGAGTCACCATCATCAAGGGTAAAACGAACAGCCAGTTCTTTGATACCACCCCCAAGTGCATTGATAATTTTCTGGGTAAAATTGCTATCGATACCGATAGTACCAGGATTATCTAGATAGTCATTTGGAGCGCCATCATCATAATAACCTTTGAATAACTGACTCGCTCCCAATTGGCTAGTTACCCTTGTATTATTCTGTCCCACAATATCTAAAACCACCCCACCTACTGAAGTAATTTCCGTGGGAAGAACTCCTTTAGTTGTAGGAGATGTGAGAGTGAAACTTGCAGCTTGTGCTGAATTTGTTGCGGGGAAAGTTGCACAACTAATAACAGTTAATGTTGCTACTTTCCACAATTTTTTGCGGATTTTAAATCTAGTCATTACACTTGTGCTCATTAACAATTGAGTAGGATACTAAATGTATCCACAGTAAAATTTGGTAGTATTGCACAACGTTTTACCCAAGTATTCAATTAGCTTGAGGTAGTAAGAAGATAGATGATAATTCTTCTTACCGGTAGCAAAATCTTCTTTTCCTAAGGGAAAAGAAAACCTTAATTTTCGCCAATTTATAAAGGATGTTAATAATTACCTAAAATCACAGCCCAGCGCTTTTCAGACAACCTCTAAATCAGGCTATTCGATGTATACGCAACTTTTTGAGCAGTCAAACCGAACTTCTACATTTCACCAGGATTGAGTATTTTTTAATATAAAAAATTCAGTAAAATCAACTACTTACAGCCGAGTTCATGAAAACTTTATGGTAAGTTTTTTAGCAAAAATATGACAAGCCTGAATACGTAAAGGTTAAGAACTGGTTAACTTAAATAGCTAGATATAAAATTTACTTAAACTTAGGGCAATTTCTCCGGAAATTTACTTTCATGGTAGGAAATTTTTGACGTAAACTTACTTTAAGGCAAAAAAAGGTGGGTAATACCCACCTCGCTATAAGTATGTATTGATATGCAATTGAGAAATTAGTACTTACTTGTGTCTACCTAACCACTTAGCAGCGGCGATACCAATAATACCTGCAACCACTGGATTGCTGAGAAACTTAATAATACCTGGTTGCTCTGCTAATACCTCACGGAAAATATCGGGGTGGTTGTGATAGACGAAGGATGCGAGCTTGCTGACATCATCAGCGTTCATTCGGCTGGCGTGATGAGTTGAAAGGCCTAGTTGTTGTTTTAGCTGACGCTCATCTAATCCTCTTTCTTTCAAATGTTTGAAAAAGGCGCGAGCGACATCATCCCGTTCGTTGGGTTTGATTTGAGCGATCGCCTGTTGTAATTCCGGCTCCATTTGGCTGGGGGGAATTCTCTCTGGATGTAAAGACCGACCAAATAACTGACGACGTTGATCTGTTGTGGTGCGTTGAGCAAAATCGTCAAAGTTTTCGTATTCGGTGCTGGGATCTGTGGTGACATCATCTAAAGATTCGACATTTCCCTGTGCCAAATCTCTCATAATTTCACGCTTGTATTGTTCGCTGCTTGTCACTTTGGTTCTCTCCTTTTCAGGTTCATTTTTTCATCACCTGAATATTCTGGGAATTTTCTCATCAACTCAGCAATTAGGTGTACTGAATTTGGCTAGTTTGAGTATCGTACTTAGCAGTTAAAATCAGCTTCTTGTCAGGAGCATAAACCAACACTGTTAAGTCTTGATTGGGGAAATTCTTCCGAAATCCTTCTACTAAAGATTTTGCTAAGGGTCGCACTTCATTAGGACGCACCTGTTGGGAAATTACAATGCCTAGTTTGTTGTTATCGCGGACATAGGCATCTTTAATTAACCCTTTAGATGTTTGTACAACCCAGTTACCAAAGCTTTGTCCTGAGGAAGTATTACCCCGTTCCAATTGTGTATAGGTTACATCTCGACCAATTGCTGGGGCATTGCTTGGGCGCTCAACTTGTGCTACATTGCTACCACCGCAGGCAGTGGTAATTGTCAAAACCAAAATCAAGATGGCGGACATCAAGATTTTGCGACTCTGCTGAAGCAGAATCATTTTTCACCTCCTAAAAAAACAGGAAATAATAATTAAATAGCTTGTTTAATTGCGCTATTTAAGTTTATGTTTTCTACCTTTCTTTATAAAAATATTGGATTATCAAATCCAAAAAACTTGCTAAAGAGAGGCGGCAATACCTCTACTATCTCCCTTGAGGTAGAGAGAATAATAGAGGTACAAACTGATTGTTAATTAGCCAAGATTTTAGTCAAAAGAGATTGGCTTGACCCTAGTCAATTTTTTTCTTGACGTTGTCTTTTACGTCTTCAATACCGTGACGTACTTCACTTTCAGATTGTTTTGCTTTGCCTTCAGCTTTATCTTCTGGATCGCCTGTGATGTTACCTAAAGCTTCTTGGGCTTTACCTTCAATATTCTTGCCTGTGGCTTTTGCACGATCTTCTATGCTCATATTCTACTCCTTGTTTTAATATTTCCTGGGTTTCAAAGTTGTAAATCAACTGCGAAACTTTTTGTGATTACTTCTACAAAGTAGCTTAAAGTTTTTACTTTAGCCTTCTGTCACAAGGTATATTAATTACCTCTGCTAATAGAGAGAGAAGATAAAGTAACAAGTAGAGTTTTTATTGATTTATACAGTAAAATAGATATCTGTCTTGCTATTTTTATTTAAAAAATTGTGCTATTTATAGAAGATATCTAATCTTAAATTTATCAATAATTGTTTCTAATTTTAAAATTTTTCTTGTTCATAAATTGAATGGGCTGTTTCACATATATGCTGTAATTATTCACGAATATATGACTTAAACCAAGCTTATTACTTGCAAGAAATGCGGGTAATCTTTAACTAAAAATTATTAAATATAAAAAATCAACCCGATTCTTTCTAGAAACGGGTTGATCAATTTAGAAAAATATTTTTGTGTTTAATCGAGAAAACCCATCAAACCATCAGAATCATCAATCTCATTAGATGCCATTGGACGATTACCGAATACTGAATAGCTGTCAGAAATTACCAACGAACTTGAGCTAATTGGGCGAATACCAGAGAGATTGATACTTTCCACAACTTGGAATGTATTAGCACCAATTGGACGAATACCCATTGCATTATAGGTTTCAACGACTTCTAAAGTACTGGTGCTAACTGGACGTACTCCAGCGATAGAGAGTTTTTCAGCAACTTCTAAGTCGCTAGCGCCTATAGGACGGATTCCAGAGATTGCAAGTGTTCCTTGTGCTTGATCTTGCACTGGTTGTTCTTTACCTGCTTCTACTTTATCTTTATTCAAGCTATTGCCCTGATTATTTTCTACTTCCACTGTACTTTCTCCTTTGAGCTTGGCACGCTTTTGTCGCGGACTGACAGCTTTGCCAGTGCTACTAATGCTCATAACTTAACCCCTCCGATTTGTTAACTGGTTTTTACAATAATTAAACTGACGTGAATTTTTTTGTATATATTGAGAGTTTAACCTTAAAAAACCTGAGATAGGTATAATTATCTGCAAAATGTACACATAAGTAAATGCAATCAGTAAAATTTTATAAATAAAGATTGCTATTGCTAATGATAAGCTTCACCGATATCCTGCTACGAGTGCGTGGTGAGATCGCTACTATGGGAGAGGGTATTTCTGGCACAACTGTATGACAGAATTTAGTCTGCAAGCTCCCTTTAGTCCGACAGGCGATCAACCACATGCGATCGCCCAATTAGTAGCCAGTATCCAAGCTGGGAATCGTTACCAAACTTTGCTGGGCGCTACGGGAACCGGTAAGACATTTTCAGTAGCTGCGGTAATTGAGAAGGTTGGTAAACCCACTTTGGTATTGGCACATAATAAAACCTTGGCTGCACAGCTTTGTAATGAGTTGCGGGAGTTTTTTCCCCATAATGCTGTTGAGTATTTCGTTAGTTATTACGACTATTATCAACCGGAAGCGTATATTCCAGTTACCGATACTTATATTGAGAAGACAGCTTCGATTAATGATGAAATAGATATGTTGCGCCATTCAGCGACGCGATCGCTTTTTGAACGCCGTGATGTCATCGTCGTTGCTTCTATCAGCTGTATCTACGGTTTGGGGATTCCCGCAGAATACCTCAAAGCTGCAATTCCCCTAAAAATTGGCATGGAAGTCAACCAACGCCAAATTTTGCGAGAATTAGCATCTGTGCAATATAGCCGCAACGATTTAGAAATGGGTCGGGGAAAGTTTCGCGTCCGGGGTGATGTGTTAGAAATTGGCCCAGCCTATGAAGATAGAATTATTCGCGTTGAATTTTTTGGCGATGAAATTGACGCTATCCGCTATATTGACCCAGTTACTGGTGAAATTATCAACAGTTTGCAAGCTGTAAATATCTACCCAGCGCGTCACTTTGTTACCCCAGAAGAACGCTTAGAAATTGCTTGTGACGATATTGCAGCAGAACTAAAACAACAAAAAGCAGATTTAGAAGCAACTGGTAAATTATTGGAAGCGCAACGCATAGATCAGCGGACAAGATATGACTTAGAAATGTTGCGCGAAGTTGGTTACTGTAACGGCGTAGAAAACTATTCCCGCCACCTGGCTGGTAGAAAAGCTGGGGAACCACCAGAATGTTTAATTGATTATTTTCCTAAAGATTGGCTATTAGTTATTGATGAATCTCACGTTACTGTCCCGCAAATTCGCGGCATGTACAATGGCGACCAAGCTAGGAAGAAAGTATTAATTGAACATGGATTTAGACTTCCTAGTGCGGCTGATAATCGACCTTTGAAAGCTGATGAATTTTGGGAGAAAGTTAATCAATGTATTTTCGTTTCGGCTACTCCGGGAAATTGGGAATTAGAGATTTCCGATAATCAGATAGTTGAGCAAGTAATTCGCCCTACAGGTGTCATCGATCCAGAAATATTTGTCCGTCCCACAGAAGGACAAATTGATGATTTATTAGGAGAAATTAAAGACAGAGTTGACCTTCATGAAAGAGTTTTAGTTACTACTTTAACTAAGCGGATGGCGGAAGATTTAACAGAATATCTGGAAGATAATGGCATTCGCGTGCGCTATTTGCACTCGGAAATTAATTCCATTGAACGCATTGAAATTTTGCAAGATTTACGTGCAGGTAACTTTGACGTATTAGTAGGAGTCAACTTACTGCGGGAAGGCTTGGATTTACCAGAAGTTTCTTTAGTAGCAATTATGGATGCAGATAAAGAAGGTTTCTTACGCGCCGAACGTTCTTTAATTCAAACCATTGGTAGAGCTGCACGTCATGTCAAAGGCCAAGCAATCATGTATGCCGATAACCTGACAGATAGCATGATTAAAGCTATTGAAGAAACAGATAGACGGCGAGGAATTCAAACGGCGTATAACAAAATGCATGGAATTACGCCGCAACCAATTGTGAAGAAATCTAGTAATGCGATTTTGTCCTTTTTAGAAGTTTCTCGACGCTTAAATGCAACAGACTTAAAAGTAGTAGATGAGCATATAGATGAATTACCCTTAGAAGACATTCCCGACTTGATTGTGAAACTCGAAGCCCAGATGAAGGAAGCGGCGAAAAAGCTAGAATTTGAAGAAGCTGCGAGTTTGCGCGATCGCATCAAGCATCTGCGAGATAAAATGCTGGGACGTTAGTACTTAAAAAAGGCAGGAGGTAGGATTTCCTTCTGCCGCCTCTATCTTAGGTATGAAAAGCTAAAGCAAAATCTTGTTTTTCTGCATTGGTAGTGAGTGTAGCACCAGTTAATAAATTTATGCTTTGGGTAATGGTTGCTGTGGCTGGCTTCCACTGTCCTATTAATTCAGTTGATGGTTGACAGTTAACTGTTAACTGTCAACGACGTAAGGTTAAATGTGTTGTAACTCCTCCAAGCGTGCCAGTACTTCCATACTGTGAATATTCGGATTGACTTTCACAAATGTCTCCCGGAGAATCCCCTCTGGATCGATAATAAAACTGTGGCGCATAGAGACATAACCAATCCAAGAACCGTAAGCTTTACTCACTGCACCGGTAGTATCAGCTAATAGCGGGAATTTTAGCCCCTCAGAATCACAAAATTCCGCGTGAGAATTAACATCATCTGCACTCACACCAATGATTTGCGCATTCTTTTTGATATATTTGGGTAAATCTTGCTGAAACCGACGCGCTTCTATGGTGCAACCAGAGGTAAAGTCTTTCGGGTAAAAATAAAGCACTACCCACTTACCACGCAATTGGGAGAGAGATATTGTCCCGTTACCCGTGTTAGTCGGTAAAGTAAACTCTGGTGCAGGTTGATTAATTTTTGGTAGCGTTCCACCTAACGCATCAGCAACAGCAGTAAAGTTTAGCCAACTGATGAGGACAACACAGCTGGCAAATATTATGCTGAAAAAATTACGACGAGATATCATGTACAGATCGGAATTATAACTTTACATAAGTTTACAATTCTTGGTTGCCCTTTAACTCTGGCTGAGATTCAGGAGGATTATCTGTACTTTCGATATATTGACTATCGAGGAGAAAAGCTCCCTTGGTAAAGCGAATACCCCAGTATCCACCGGGACGGCGATCGATTACCGTACCTTCTTCACCCAGGTGAATCACATCCGGCGGACGCAGCATGGGCATAGGTTCAGCAGTTTTGACGTAAGGTGGTAGTGCTACCACCCGGACTTTACTACCAATGATAAATTCCTTAGACATGAGACATAGTGATAATACAAGGAGTGGTCAAAGGGCGTAGGAATTAGGGATTGGGCATCGCACCCCATCCTCCACATGAAAAATCTTACCTTTATTTTTCAGCTAGTCCACCAAGAGCGATATCTTTCCCCATCAAAACCCTATATGTAGCCGACTTCAATTTAGGAGTATGAAAATCATCATGCCCAATGCCCTATGCTCAATGATGCCAGTTGCTACAACGCGGGAAACCCGCGCAACGCACTGGCTCCCCAATGCCCATTTTCAAATCTATGTATTTATTTTATAAGAGTGATTATAACTAGGTTATTATTTATCGCTGTCATAATTTAAACAACTAATGGTGAACTCTACCCTCGTGTCCACAATCTATGTCAACTCTCTACAAGGGAATGATGCTAACGCTGGTTCGCGGTTGAGTCCCTTTAAAACTCTCACCCGTGCTTTAAAAGCATCGACAAAATTTACGATTATTCAGTTAGGGACTGGTACTTATAGTACCGCTACTGGTGAGGTATTTCCCTTAATTATCCCAGTGGGGGTAATTGTCGTTGGTAATGAAGCTAACAAAGGCGCTGGCATTGTCATTATTGGCGGTGGAAGTTATCAAAGTCCCAGCTTTGGTACACAAAATATTACGTTGCTATTACAGGAAGATGCTAGCCTGAGGGGTGTGACTGTCACAAATACCACTTCTAAAGGTACTGGTGTTTGGATTGAATCAACCGCACCAAATGTGTCTAACAATACATTTATTAACTGTGCGCGGGAAGGAATATTTACCACAGGCTCAGCCAAACCGGCAATTTTAGATAATGTATTTTTGCAAAATGCTGCCAGTGGGTTAACAATGGCACGCAATAGCAAAGGGGAAGTGTTGCGGAATATTTTTCAGAAAAATACCTTGGGGATCGCTATTAGTGACTTTGCTGCACCTTTAGTAGCAAATAATAAACTAACCGAAAACCAAACGGCGATCGCTCTTTCCCGAGATGCAAGGCCTGTATTGCGGCAAAATACGATCGCCAAAAACACCAAAGGCGGTTTATTGGTAAACGGTAACGCGATCCCCGATTTAGGTAATACCCAAGACTCGGCGGGAAATGTTTTTCGTGATAATCAAGAATTCGATTTACAAAATGTCACCGCATTACAGCTAGTATCTGTTGGTAATCAATTAAACCCTATTCAGGTAAAAGGAGCAGTCGATTTCCTCTCAGCTACAGTAGAAGTTCCCCATCAAGTATCTGTTGGCACTAGTTTTTATGACCTCGGCGGACATTGGGCTGTAGCTTTTGTCGAGGCTTTAGTCGCTAAAGGCTTAATCACTGGCTTTCCTGATAGTTCCTTCAAACCAAATGCGCCCATCACTCGCGCTCAGTATGCTGCTATAATTGCCAAAACTTTTCCACCACCAAATGGGAGTAAGGTCAGTAATTTTACAGATATTAAACAAGATTATTGGGCCGCCTCAGCCATTTTACGAGCTGCCAATATGGGCTTTATTAGTGGATTCCCTGATGGCACTTTTCGGCCAGAACAAAACTTAACTAAAATTCAGGCAATCGTGTCAATTGTCAATGGTTTGCAATGGAGTGGGGGGAACCCGAATGTGTTGAGTGTCTACCGCGATCGCGCCCAAATTCCTAGTTATGCGACTAACGCAGTTGCAGTTGCTACCCAAAAACTTCTGGTAGTCAATTACCCAACAACTGAACAATTAGAACCAGTCAAGGATATTTCCCGTGCTGAGGTTGCAGCATTAATTTATCAAGCATTAGTTGCTATTGGTCAAGAAAAAGCGATCGCCTCGCCTTATATTGTCAATCCTGAAATTAATATTCCGTCCTTCAGTGACCTTAAAGGACATTGGGCAGAAGCATTCATTCGCGGCTTAGTTAGCATGGGTTTAAGTAGCGGTTTTGCTGATGGTAGTTACCAGCCAGATAAACCCATGACTCGCGCCCAGTATGCAACCTTAGTGGCAGTAGCGTTTAATCCTACAGCTAAACGCCCAGGTATAGATTTTACTGATATAGCTAAGAATTTTTGGGCAGCTACAGCCATCCAAACTGCGGCTAGGGGTGGATTTGTCAGCGGATTTAGCGATCGCACTTTCCGCCCCGATCAAAATGTACAGCGCTTACAAGTAATTGTCTCCCTAGTTAACGGCCTAGGCTTAGCCCCAGGCGATATGAATAATTTACTGGCTTATAGCGATCGCAATACTATCCCCGAATACGCCCGTCAAGCCGTAGCCACCGCCACCCAACAGCAAATAGTAGTTAATTACCCAGATCTTAAGCAGCTTGTGCCAGTTCGTGAAGCGACACGCGCTGAAGTAGCAGCAATGGTTTATCAAGCATTAGTGGCAATTCAGCGCACAAAAGCAATTAATTCACCATATATCGTCTCCCACACAAGCGATTGACCAAGTAGAATAAGAAACATTTCCTATTAATTTAAAACACACTTGGGCAAGCACCCTGTAGCTAAAAGCTCTTTTGCTGATCAGCAATGGGTAACAAAAATCACTTATGTCTGAAGCTCATAGCTCCATGTTAACCCCAGTTACAGACAATTATGCCGACTTAGCAACGGCCTTATTAACTCACTATAGCTTTGACCTCAGCGGTTATACTGCCAGTGAGCTAATTAGACGTTGGCAAACCAATTACCCCATT
The DNA here is from genome assembly GCF_014697075.1 of Tolypothrix sp. FACHB-123. Lineage (GTDB taxonomy): Bacteria > Cyanobacteriota > Cyanobacteriia > Cyanobacteriales > Nostocaceae > Aulosira. The sequence goes on from NZ_JACJRE010000008.1 coordinate 93,068, forward strand.
GATTGGCTACACATTGCCGTGATTGAAGCCTTGTATCAAGGTCGTTACAAAGCAGTTTCAGTACAGCAAATTTTAAATTTTTGGCAACGGCGCGGGCAGGCGACTTATCATTTCAACATGGAATTTCAACGTTTGATTTGTAGCAAATTTCCCGAAAGCTTAACTTCCGTCTCTACCCCTGTGTTATATCCAGCCAAGAAAAGTCTCAGTCCGGAAAATAATAACTATCATTTAGCATCCGCCAGTGTTTCTGGATTACCCAGCCAGTTAGATCGGGAATATAGCCAAAGAAAACTTACATCAGTTAAAGCGCTTCAAGAAGCCCAACAGCCTGTTATCAAGCCAGATAAACAAGCAGATGTATCTTATACTCCTGCGCCTCCAGTGGCGGCTGTACAACCCAGTGTCCAACCAGAAAGCAATAATAAATCCCAGCGACTACTACCAGCGAGTGCAACTCACCATCCTATTGGACAATTTACCCCCGAAACCAGCGATCGCACTGAATCGTTTACATCAAAACTTAAAGCTATGTCTACCAGGCCAATGGTAGGAAGAAATTATACAAGAGAAAAAATTAAAGATGAAAATAGTGCCGTAAATTGATATTTATAGATATTATTAAAAATACCCAGGGCAATCGCCGTAACAAAGGCATTGTCTAGATTATTTTCGCCCCATTAATAAATAAGTTGTCATTGTCCCACCTCTAGGAACTCGAATTTCACCTCGTCTTTGCAACAAAAATTCATTGCGTAAACGTTCGTAGGTATTTTGGGTAACTTGAATTTGTCCAGGAATTCCTTGAGATTCCATACAGCTAGCTAGGTTGACGGTTTCTCCCCAGCGCTGATAGTTAAATTTTTCGACTTCCATAATTCCCACGACAACTGGGCCGCTGTGAATGCCGATGCGGATGTTAAATTGTTGGTGATGCTCGCTATTAAATAAGGCGATCGCAGTTTGCATATCTAAGGCCATGTGAGCGATGGCTTGTGCATGATCCGATCGGCGCACAGGAAAGCCACCAACTACCATATATACTTCATTAACCGTCTGGATTTTTTGGAGACTATATCGTTCGCTTAGGCGATCGAAAGCAGCAAAAATGGGATTGAGTAAGCTAACCAATTGTATCGCACTCATGGAAGCCGCAATTTTGCTTAAGCCAACAATATCAGCAAATAAAACTGTTACCTCCGCAAAATCTTTGGCGACAACATCTACTGCTTGGGGAGGTTGAACAACAACTGCGGAAGAAATATTTTGTAACAGCCGTTTAGTTTCTTCCTGTTGCTGACGTAGTGCTGCTTCTGCTAAGATTCTCTGGGTAATGTTGCGAAAAATGCCTCGAATAGCTGCTGGCTTGCCTTCAACAAATTTACAATTAATATTGCCTTCTAAAAAGATTGTTTGCCCATTCTTAGTCACAAATGCAGTTTGCACTTGTTCTAAAGTTTCGCCCGACATCATCACGTTGTAAAACTTTTGTCGGCTTTGTTGTTTAAAATCAGGATGAATAATATCAAAAAGATTCATTTCGGCAATTTCTGCCTGACTATATCCTAAAGCTTTTCGCCATGCTTTATTCACATATAAAATTCGTCCATAAACATTAACAGACTGAATTAAATCGTTAGCATTTTCTAATAAATCCCGATATTTTTCTTCACTTTCGATTAAAGCTGCTTCTATATATTTGCATTTGATAAAATTAGCAATTTGACTACCAATAGCAACAACTAATTGCAATAGTTCTGTATCTTTTTGTTGCACCTCTTGACTCAAAAATACCATAACCCCAATAATTTTATTATCGTCTAAAATTGGGAAGCCAAATGCTGCGTGCAATCCAGCGGCGGCGGCGGCGGGCGATCGCTGTACATCATCATCATTAGCAATATCTTTAACCCAAAGTGGCGAACGTCTTGCCCAAATTCTTCCAGGTAAGCCAACACCAGAATTATAAGTAGTCTGCCAAGTAATCGCTTTAAACTCCCGCGCTGAAACTAAGCGAGTTGATTTAATTTCTACACATCTCAGTACAGCATTGCTACTATCTGTTTGCACCGATGTAGTTATATATTGACCTGGTGTCCACAATTCTCCTAAGTCCCAACCTAGAGTTTGACAAATTGCCTGCAAAATTCTCGGCATTGCCTGCTTGATGCTTTGGGCTTCTGATAAAATGCGAGTAATAGCATACTGCGCGCAAATACGTTGTTCTCGGCGCTGGCGATCGGTAATATCCCGACCGATATAAATAATATCTTCTAATTTATCTAAATGTTTAATAACTGAACAAGAAAAAGCTATTAATAATTTTTCTCTTCTTTTGCTGCGGCAAGCTACTTCTATATTTGAGGAATTTTGCTGAGACAAAAAATATTTTTGTAATACATTTTGAAATAATTCATAATCATCAATTATTAAGGAAATTGACTTGCCTACTAGTTCGGCTTCACTGTAACCGAATAATTTTTTAGTTGCAGCATTTACTTTTTTAATAATTCCTGCCGGACTGGTTACCAACAAGGCATCTGCCATTGAATTGATAACTTGTTCCATGTAATTTTTGTAAGCAACTAAAGTACTTGATAGGAGACTAGCTTCATGATATCTTTGGACTAATTTATGTTCTAGGGCTAACCTATCTGTTACTTCTTCAATGAGAACAATTAATTTACTTTCGGCATGAGAATCAATTTGCTCGCCAATAATGTATATATCTATGTAAATTTCTGATGTCTCGTTTGAATCCCGTCTAATCCCTTCTAATTCAAATAATTCCTGTTCTCCTACTAAGATAGATGTAAAAATTCCTTCCAAACCGATAAATTCAGGAAAACTGAGGCGGACATCGTTTCCTAAAATCACCTCTTCTGGTTGAGCGGCAAATTTTTTTGCTTCCTCAGACATATCTAAAATATGTAAATTCCCATCCAGTTCCAAGCGTTCAAATTTGCGTTGAAAAGAAGGTTTATTGAAAATCCGCTCTAATACCTGGTATTTCATATTGGTGAGGGAATAAGCATTCAAATTATGACTGAATGAAAACTCAGTATAAATTGGAGAAATGTAGATGAGAGCAGGATACAATTCTCATGATTGTATATCCCCATTCCTCTACTGAGAATTTAGCAATCCATATCTAACATTCAGTTTTCACAATTCACCGCACAGCACCACTGATAATTTTGTAACTTATTGCTGCCAATAGTTATTAGCTATACAAAGCTTAATCGAATTTTTTTAACGATTGTTCATTGGTTTACCAGTAATTTATATATTGCTGAATAAATATCTATTTAGTAAATATATATTACTAATGTGATGCTGATTAATAAAATTTTGTTGAGCAGGCTCTTCTTTTGACGAGGACACTGTAGCAATCCTAACTTTCAGTGAAAAAAAATCTATTGCCAGAACGCCGATTACGCCTGCCTCTATGACTAATTACACAATTGAGATAGGATAGCTATATGAAAGCATATCTCAAATATATTAAACTATTTTTGTTTTTCTAATTAACTGTTGATCGGTGAATTTTTCAAAAAAAGAAGTTGATCATCATCTTTAGCTAGACAATAGCTACAACCTAGCCATCAGGTTTGAGCTAGAAATAATAGTATCCCAGGGCAAACATTGTCTGTAAGTAAATGGAATCAGAGGTTAATTTCTGTAGAGACTTTGCAGCCAAAGCCTCTACAGCCTGAATGTTCATCACATTCCAGAATCTTGAATAGCGAAGATTTTACCTATTAGCAGCCAACTGATCTAAGAAGGAGATTTTAACAGCCAAATTGATGATATCTTGATTGGTTCTTCTATTTTTAAGTTCGGCATTATTCAGAGCTACAATATATGGTTGTCCATCAATTACGCCAATGATGGGGCCACCAGAAGAACCGCCGGCTGTGTCGCAATCATGATATAGGATATCGTTCTCCTCTTTTACAATACTACATCCAGCTTGAAATCCTGCTGTCCATCCTTTACCAGCACTTAAGTACTCGTAACCTTTTTTACTAGGATCAGGAAAGTCACCAGAGTAGCCGACAAAAAATAATTTTTCCTTTTTATTAATAAATGCTGTAGGTGGTAGAGACTTCCAGCCTAAATAACCATACTTGCGACCGAGGGGTTTATCAATTTTCATAATTGCCCAATCGTTAACTTGATCGCTGAGGTTATCACCAGTAAAGTTTGTGCCATAAATTATTTGCACTGCTTGGGCGACATCTCTTCTATTGCTGACAGCACCATTGATCACATTGGGTAGAAACAGAATTTTTTGACTGAGTTGATGAGTTTCTGGATCAATTACACAGTGGGCATTTGTTAGCACTAGATCGTCAGCAATTAAAGTACCAGTACAGTGGTAGCTTTTAGCATCAGTTGTGGTTCCTTGTACCCGGCCAATAGTTGACCAAGGGTAATCTCGACTCAGCATGGGGACGCGATCGTCTATACCATCGGGAATTCCCCGTCTACCACCAGTTGGTTTTTGAGATTGTCTCAATCCCGAAGGTTTAAATGGGTTACCATTACCTTGGATTTTTGTTTGACCTGGTTTGAATTCGGTGAATTTAGGTGGAGAACTGGGTTGTGATTCAGTCTGTGCTTGGACAGATACTGAACCGCCCAAAGCGATCGCACTCAGTAATCCGGTAACAAACAGGGCTAAAGATTGCTTGTATACTGATTTTTTACTCATTGGATGATTTCTCCAGGATTAAAAGGGGGGCTAGGGATGAAATGAAAAAATTACCTATTACTTGTTCCCTAATTACAAGTCAGAAGGGATCGGATGTTTTATGCTTTGTTGGGTGCAAAGCGATCGCGATTAACTATCTTTACTATTCAACTCCCTGGCTCCTATATCTGGTTAAGTTAGCTAATTTATACTTACGAGTTACTATATCTCTAGTGATTTGGAGCTTATGCAGTTTTTTGGAAGTTTACAGAATCTTTAGATTGGGCGATCGCCTGTAAGGGATTAACTGGGAAATAGTGTTGACGGTTGACGGTTGGAACAAATTCAGCGATTCTAACTAGTACCAAAGTCACAGATTGTGGCATAATAAGCCGACGCATACACTACTCGGCAACCAGTCGTGGAATATAACGAATCGATCAACGACATTGCTGCTGCTTTGCAACAGCCAGCGGATCTTACCTTTGAACTGCCCGATCCAGAAGACGAACAGATTCCAGAGTCGGATTTTCAACAGCAGCTGGATGTAGCATGGCAGGTGTGCGATCGCTTTGATTTACAAACCGAAATCTGGCGGGGGCGAATTTTACGGGCGATCCGCGATCGCGAAAAAAAAGGTGGCGATAGTCGCGGTACTGGTTTTCTCAAATGGCTCAAAGAACGAGAAATTAGTAAAAGTCAAGCCTACGCCTGGATTCAGCTAGCTAACAGTGCGGATACTCTCCTAGAAGAAGGCAAACTCGACCCAGGTGCAGTCAATAATTTTAGTAAACGCGCCTTTGTCGAAACCTCCAAAGCTTCCCCGGAAGTGCAACAAATGGTGAGTGAAGCCGCCCAAAAAGGCGATCGCATCACCCGGCGCGAAGTCCGTCAACTCACCGACGAATGGACAGCCATGTCGTCAGAGTTACTACCTGAACCAGTGAAGGTAAAAGCCGCAGACAACACCCTTCCCCCTCGCTACATCGCCCCCTTGGTGAAGGAACTCGAAAAACTCCCAGAACCGCACCAAAAATATTTACAAAAAGAAATAGCAGCTAACCCGGATGTCGATACCTTAAAGCAAGTCACCACCGAAGCCCGCTATCTGGCAAAATACTTAAAATCCGCTGCTCAAGTTCAAGCTTTAATTCAAGCCGACGTTAATATTGAAACCGCCTTAGAAGAAGCGCAACGAGTCGGTTGTTTAACCATAGCGGCTGACTTAGTCAATCAAGCATCGCAAATGGAACAAAACATCGCCAAGTTATACATGACTTGGAAGCGCATTAGCAATTTAGCCGATCGCTTATATGTAGATACAGGTGCAAGTACACCAAATTTGCGATCGCTTCTTAGCAGCATAGAACCCCTAGGTGGCGAAATCATGGAATTGCAACTGAGTGGGACTATCGAACATACCATTCGCTTACAAATCCAGGAAATGAATTAGAGTCCAGAGTCCAGAATCAAATGTCTATAGTCAATAGTTGAGAATTTCTTAACAATTGACTGTTGACTGTTGAAAATTGACCAATGACCATAAATATTCCCACATCCAGCAAAGTCACCGCTACAATTTCTTTAAATTAGACTCATAGGCGATCGCATTTCTCTGGCGATTCAAATATGTTTGTCGCCAGGACTTCAGTCCTGTATTTTGCAACACCTCTGCGCATCGCATTTATGTAGCGCTTTTAAAGATGTTTGTAGTCAGGACTTCAGTCCTGTATTTTACAGCACGGAAATGCTCACTCCAAACTCATAAAAATTAAGCGCAGTGACTCCCAAAATGCAGCATCAACTAAGTCGGTAGTAAATCAACCAAAATATATTACAAAATCTCAATACACTGAAAATTCTTACCAATGACAAATGACAAATGACCATTTATCTTTAATTACGCAAACTTACTAAAAATAAATTACAATCAGCCGGAGTGAATAATGTTAAGAAAATTACTAAATATTAATTGTTTACCTGCTGTAATCTTTACTTTGACAATTGGAGTTGTTGGCTGTGGAACCCAAGCCACAAGCACTTCATTTACCCAAACTACCACTAGAGTTAACTATAATCTGCCGCGAGTTGTTGCCACTACAAGTATCTTATGCGATCTAACTAAACAGATTGCGAAGAATAAAATTAACCTGACTTGCTTGATTCCCCCTGGTACAGATCCTCACCGTTACCAACCAAAGCCGGAAGATCGCACAGCAGTAGAACAAGCAAATCTGATTCTCTATAACGGCTATAATTTAGAACCAGGATTAATCAAACTAATTAAAGCAACTAAAAGTTCTGCACCTAAAATCCCTGTAGCGCAAATTGCAGTTACTCAGCCACAAAAGTTCCGTCAAGGTAAGAACATAGTCACCGATCCCCACATTTGGCACAATGCCAAAAACGGTATCAAAATGGTGGAAGTAATTAGCAACAATTTAATCAAATTAGACTCGAGTAATGCTGAAACTTATAAAAGCAATCAGGTAAAAATTAACGCCGAACTTACCCAATTAGATAAATGGATTAAATCGCGAATTGCTAGTATTCCTGAAGAGAGACGCACCTTAGTCACTCCCCATCATGCGATGAGTTATTATGCTAAAGCTTATGGTCTTTCATTAATTAGCACTAACAAAAGGCCAACATCCATACAAATGAAAAACTTAGCTACAAAGATTAAACAAGCTGAAATACCAACAATTTTTAACGAAACAGCAATTAACTCTAATGCTATTGAATCTGTAGCCACAGCAGCCACAGTCAAAGTTTCTGAACGAAACCTTTATTCTGATGGGCTAGGAGAAGGAGGAACAGGGGTTGAAACATATCAAACCATGATGACAGCCAACACGCGCACAATTGTTGAAGGTTTAGGCGGAACTTACCTCATATTTCCTCCTAAAGCTCCAAATTAAAGCTATAAATTGCTAATTCTTAGCCATCTATCGATATACTTGATGGCATCTGAAATAAGATTTATTAGCAAGAAACTAAACCAATTATTTGCACCTATAGATATAATTTCTACGTTGGGTATGCTGATTGAAACTTAGGTGCTGGAGATAAATTTGTGGAATTCCTTGATAATTTCTTTTATTCAGGAAATTTTATCCCTCATGGACATTGTTATCTTTGGAAGCCAGATTTAGTAGGTTTACACCTGATATCGGACGCTTTGATAGCACTTTCCTATTATTCAATTCCCCTGACTTTGATATATTTTGTCAGCAAAAGAGAAGATGTCCCATTTAAGTTAGTATTTCTCTTATTTGGAGGATTCATCATTTCTTGTGGTACTACTCATGCAATGGAAGTGTGGACACTTTGGCACCCTGTTTATTGGCTATCCGGTGTCATAAAAGCTCTAACTGGATTCATTTCTTTCTACACAGCAATCATCCTCATACCTTTAGTTCCCCAAGCACTTGCTCTTCCTAGCCCAGCACAACTAGAAGCAGCTAATCAAGCTTTACATGTTGAAAATATAGAACGCCAAAGAGTAGAACTTGAATTAAGACAGTATAAAGAAGGTTTAGAAAAGTTAGTAGAACAGCGAACTGCGGAACTAGCAAAAACTAATGAGAGACTTCAGCAAGAAATTATTCAACGTCAAAAATCCCAAGAAAGAATGGCAGAATTATTGCAAGAAGTCAACAGCGCTAATCAAGAGTTAAATGATTTTGCTTATATAGTTTCTCACGATTTAAAAGCTCCGCTGCGGGGAATTAGCTCTTTGTCGGAGTGGTTATTACTAGATTATAATGATTCATTTGATGAACCAGGCAAAGAATTAGTCAGATTGCTGATTAATAGAGTCCAAAAAATGTACAGTTTAATCGATGGAATTTTGCAATATTCACGATTAGGCAACCTCAAAGAAGAAGTACAGCAAGTCGATTTAAATAATGTGGTTACAGATGTAATTGAATTGCTAGCTCTACCTGAAAACATGGAAATAGAAATCAAAAATAGATTACCTCTTGTGAATATTGAAGTAACCCGCATCCGGCAAGTTTTTCAAAATTTATTGAGTAATGCGATAAAATTTATCGATAAACCCCAAGGTCACATTATTATTGATTGCACTGAAAATAATAGTTCTTGGCAGTTTAAGATTTCTGATAATGGTATAGGTATTGAAGAAAAGCATTTTAATAAAATATTTCAGATTTTTCAAAAGCTAGCCAATGACGAAGAATCTGATAGTACGGGGATTGGTCTCTCATTAGTGAAAAAAATCGTTGAAATGTATGGCGGTCAAGTTTGGGTAGAGTCGGAAGTAGGTAAAGGTAGTACTTTCTTTTTCACTTTGAAAAAATAATTACCTGATCTTAATTATGATCATAAAAGATGCGATCGCTCTTTTAACTTCCGCCACTTTTTTTCAGAAACTGCCGTAAAATTTCTGTAGGTTTGCGATCCCAAGTATCTATATGCTCATATATCAAGCCATCTTGATTAAATTTATAATTTGAATACCCATTAAAAAAGATTTTCGCTTTCCAGGGAACGCGCAAAACCCCACGAACTGTCCACTTCGCTAAAATCGTATCTTCTGCGGACTGATAAACTTCATGAACATCAAAGTAAATTTGCTTGAAAAATAACTGAGCGTGAAAGCGTAAAGTCCAAAATATAATTCGATAATTAAATTTATATTTAAACTTATTTACTGGATCGCGAAAATAAATGTCCTGGGTATATATATCATAAGAAATATCTTTTTCAAACAAAGTCGGTAAGTCATGTTTGAGAGTTGCAATTACCTGTTGTATCTGCATTAAGTTTCCTCGCACTTGTTCAAAAAAGATTTCGCCAAAACCGTTCTAACTTCTGCCACAAAGATAAACTTCTTTGATTATTTACTACACCTACACTCAAATCAGACAAAGTGGGAAACGATGCCGATTGTGCATACAGTTTATTACGCAGTACTTGAGCTAAAGCGCCATCATTTTCTCGCAAACCTTCATAAAAAAAGAATACCTCTCCCTTAATTCCTCGTCTGCGATTACATTCAATTGCCTTAATTAAATATTCAGGACTAATACAATAGGAACCAAGTTTCATTAAAATTCCTGGTGCTAACTTGGTTAATGTTGCATCTGTAAATTGTTCAGTTATCAAGCGATTAATAATACATTTATAACTGAGAAAATCGCGACGATAAATTTGCGGGTGAATCATATCCACTATTCCCCGATTGAGCCAACTAACTGAATCTTGCAGATATTCTTTAAATCCCCAATCATAAATATTGGGGGACATAGAGACAATTAAATTCGGGTTAATTGCTTTCACTTCTTGATAAAGACGAGCTAAGAATTCAGTTAAAATATCTGCACGCCATTGTAACCACTGCCTATCTTGAGGGTTTGCTGGCGGATTTTGGTGAAACTGTTGACGATAAAGGGCGATAGTTTGCTCATCATAGCCACCTTCAGCAGGTAAAGCAGGTAAGCGATCGTCACCTTGAATCCCATCAACATCATAATTCTTCACAACTTCCAGCACTAAATTTAACAGAAATTCTTGCACTTGCGGATCGAGGGCGTTCATCCACTCAAAACCATTCTTTTGCAGTAGTTTACCATTGCGATCGCGTGCCGCCCACTCCGGTTTCGTCTGCAACAGCAACCCGCCATTAGCCTTGTAAGAACTCGCAAAGCCATATTCAAACCAAGGTATAACTTTTAACCCTACCCGTCGCGCTTCGACAATTAATTCTCTTAAAGGATCTCGTCCAATAAAATTAGGGTTAATTTCTACACCAAATGTTTGCTGCATCAATTGACTAGGGTAAAAAGTGACTCCCTGATTCCAAACCACAGGAAACACCACATTAAATCCCGTCTCCGCCAAAAAATCCATAGCCTCAGCAATGCGTTGCTGAGACCTTAGTACTTTACTATCGGTATTGGTTAACCAAACACCGCGTATTTCTATCAAGCTCATCTGCCGCAATTTTTAATTCACGACTAGCTGACTATACCGCGCTTTGACCACCATATAAATACCATAGGCAATTAAACCCAGTGCCACAAAGCCTAAAAGCCAAGCGCCATAAGCTTGTTGCGCTAAAGCCTGTAACGCCTCATCCAAACCGCCAGCAGCTTGCGCATTAGATTGAGTTGCAGCTTGAATCAAAAACCAACCAATAATACAAAATACAATTCCCCTAGCTACCAAGCCAAATCGACAAATACCTATCACCCACTTTTGTTCTTTATGGCTTAACTCAGTTAAATTTAGTTCTCTGCGAAACTTTACACTATAAGCTTGATAAAACTGATAAAAGCCTAAGCCAATGATAAATGCTCCTCCAGTTCCCACTAACCATTGACCAAAGGGTTGAGTAAGTAATTTTGCTGTCCAATCTTGGGTAGAGTTACTATTATTATTCCCCCCGGAACCTAAGATAATTTGTACAGCACTAAAAGCTAAACTCCCGTATAAAAAACCATTAATTACATAGCCAATTCGCTGTGCCCAGCCTTTCGCATCAGTACCTTTATTTTCTGGATCTTTGATTGCTTGGACAAAACGCCACAGCACATATCCAATTAAGCCAATTGCTATTAAAGTTAGCAGCAACTGACCAAATGGTTGCTGCGCAATGGTTTGTAAAGCTCCTTGCGTATCAGTTGTTCTCCCACCTGTACCAAAAGCCACCTGAGCCGCTAGTAACCCAACTATAGCGTAAACTATTCCTTTGGATGCATAACCAAATCTAGCTAATCTTTCCACCCATCCTGAAGGATGATGCATCAGATGTTGTGTCATATTAGTTGCCTATAGAAATAATATTTTTTAGCAAGATTTACTCGGTCTCTACATCTATCTATTGGTAAATTCAGTAAATACTCAACAAATATTTTTAATCGATAGTAATTAAACAACTATTAACAAAACTTCTCTGTTAACAGATGTTTCCATGAGAAATATATCAGCATAATTCAATTATCGCTGAGAGATTTTCTCGGTATTTTAGCTAGTGGAGTAGGATTGATGACTGCTGTAATACAAACTTCTTGGACTCACGAATATATCACTACCAATGGTGTAAAACTACATTACGTTACCCAAGGTGAAAGCCCTTTGCTGCTGATGTTACATGGATTTCCTGAATTTTGGTACTCTTGGCGACATCAAATTCCAGAATTCGCCCCATACTTCAAAGTTGTCGCCTTAGATTTACGTGGTTACAACGATAGCGATCAGCCAAAAAAGAAATCTGCTTATGTCATGGATGAATTTGTCAAAGATATTGCGGGAGTAATTCAAGGCTTAGGCTATGAAACATGTGTATTAGTAGGACATGATTGGGGAAGTGCGATCGCCTGGAATTTCGCCTATACTTACCCAGAGATGTTAGAAAAATTAATTATTCTTAACTTGCCCCATCCGGCAAAATTTGCTCAAGGCTTACTGACTCTGCAACAATTAATTCGTAGTTCCTATATTTTCTTTTTTCAGCTACCTTGGCTACCAGAATTACTCATCAAACGCTCAGACTATGCAGCAATTGAACGCGCATTTAAAGGTATGGCAGTTGACAAGAGTATTTTTACTGAAGTAGATATAGCAGCTTATAAAAATGCTGCTGCTAAACCTGGTGCTCTCACTGCGACTTTAAATTATTATCGTAACGCTTTGCGGCAGCGAATCTTTAAAAGAAATTGGGGAATTTTAACTGTACCAACTTTGATGATTTGGGGCGAAAACGATACGGCTTTAGGTAAGGAACTTACTTACGGTACAGAAGCTTATGTTCAAGATTTGCAAATCAAATATATCCCCAATTGTAGCCATTGGGTTCAGCAAGAACAGCCAAAATTAGTCAATCAGTATATGCAAGATTTTCTTGAGATTTAAAAGCGCAAAAATGCTTGTTTTCCGCTAATAATCAGCCATTAGGCAATTTATATTAATAAATTCTAAAAAACTCTATTAATTTATGCAAATTCTTTACAAGAATTAACAGTAATTTAATAGGAGTGATTTTGCTGGTCTTTCTGCATCATAAAGCCGCCAAAACCTTGATAAATAGGCAATTCATTGATAGCAAATAACTTGCTTACTCAAATCTCTTATGTACTCAATTAACATAATTGCAGAAAATTAGTGAGATAATAGAACTGTGAGGAAAAGAACGGATATAACTTGAGTACAAAGGGGGATATTATGAAACTCCAGCTATTAGCAGTTCTAGCCTTAGCAACTCCCCTATTTTTCACTACCGCAGTCAAAGCTGATAACCCGCAAGACTTACAAAAGTTGTTAACAACTGGGGAATGTATTGATTGTAATTTAAGAGGTGCAAACCTCAGTAGCGCGCATTTAATTGGAGCCGATCTCAGAGGTGCAAATCTCCAAAATGCTAATCTCAGTGGAGCTAACCTTGAAGGTGCTGATCTCACGGGTGCAAACTTAACAGGAGCTAACTTAACTTCAGCGTACATAACCAATGTGAATTTGAAGCAAGCCAACCTCAATAATGCCAATTTAACTCGTGCCAAAATTTACGATTCTAATGTTTATCAAGCATCAATGAATAATTTAACTATCACTGATGCAGAAATCTATCACACGGGAATTGGTGTTGGTGGAGAGGATGCAGAAATTCCTGATTGGGAATAAGCTGAACTGAGTAAGTATTAGCATAACTTGGAGCTTGTAGATTTAGGATAAGAAAAACTGAATCCTAGCGAGTTAGATCCTAAATCTCTCTCCAAAAATTACAAAGATATTCTCAGCAATTTTGTCGTTGATATGTAGACATTAAATTTTTCTGGGAAAGGGAAAATAGGTAGGAGTCTATTAACGACAGGAAATAAAGCCAAACTGAATTTTTATGCGATCGCCCAATCTACATAGCTGCGATACCATAAAAATATTTTTCTGTCTAGTCTACTTCAACACATAAAAACTTTTATTACGTATTAATATCACTAGCAATGGGTTAATTGACGAACACGGCTTAAGATAGCTTTAATATCCGGCTCAATCGGGTTTTAGCCTTGTATAAATAAGAAGTGGACTGACTTTTGCGTAATTTGTACTTCTAATTAAGTACGATAATGGGCAACTGACATGACATGGGATAATAGCAACCTGAGGATTCCAGTTGATTTAAAAACAGAACTCAGAAAGCTGACTTTTATAGTTCCTGCTGCCATCTGACTTCTATCCTCCTACTTAATTGCTACCTTGTAGTTGATCGAGTAGTGGTTAAAGGACAATTATGGTGATAGGACACTAAAACCATTTTGAACCCAAACTCAGTTGTAACGATGCTCTCGAGCATCACCTAATCAACACCCTTGAGGTTGTAATTGTCCAGATTAGAGAAACTCAACTGTTACAATTTATGGAAGCGAAAATGCAAGAACCGGAATTCACAGAAACCAAGTCTTCAGAGACCACGATGACAGACATCAACAATCAAAGCGGAACCATCACTAAACTCCAGCCACCCGTGCAGTCTCAAGAGCAATGGCTAAAATATGGAGAACAAATCTCTAGCTTTTTAGGGACGCTACCCGAATATCTCGGAAACTTCTTTAATCAATACAAGCAGCCCCTAGTTTCCGTCGGGTTAATCGTCGGATCAATTGTCGCTGTTAAGGTATTATTGGCAATCTTAGATTCCCTTAACGACATCCCCTTAGTAGCACCTACCTTTGAATTAATTGGTATCGGTTACTCCGCTTGGTTTGTTTATCGCTATCTACTCAAAGCTTCTACCAGGAAAGAGCTAACCAACGAAATTACCACACTCAAATCACAAGTTGTTGGTAAAAACTCTCCAGAGTAATGTATTGCTGAATACAGTTTTCCTGCCTCATGTGCATCCTCTGTGCTGCTGTTAGGAAGGAATATCCGTAAAACTGTTCGCGATAAATTTTAATTAATTGTAGCCGCTACCAATCAAGGTGCGGCTACACATTTAAGAATCCCGGAATTCCCCAACAAATAAGCGCAGCGAAAATTGTGCAGTCGGGGGATTTTCACTTAGGTAAGCGGACAATGTGTTTTGAGGGAATTGTTTCCAATCGCCCCCTATAAACTAAAGCTTGATGAACCATCGCCGCTACCTCAGCCCTCGTAGCTTCTTTATTGGGGGCAAAAACTTCTAAATTAGGATAACTAACAACCAAACCATTAGCTGTCGCAGAAGCTATTTTATCAGTCGCATATTGAGGAATATCTTGAGCATCTTTGTATATTTTTAACACCTGCTCTGGTGATGTCGGAGTTTTAAGATTCAACCCGCTAACCAAAGCTACTAGCACTTGTACGCGAGAAATCTTTTGTTCCGGTTGAAAAGTTTGGTTGGGGTAACCTTTCAAAAATCCTGTATTAATAGCTTGGTTAATTGCGGAATTTGCCCAGAATTTATCTTGAATATCCTTAAATTTGGGCGTATTTTGAGCAGGCCGATCTTCAAAAGCTTGTTGCAAAATCGCCGCAAATTCCGCACGGGTTACAGGCTGATTAGGTCTAAAAGAGTAATCTGGAAACCCCTTAATCATAGCGCGGGAAGAAAGAACATTAATAAACTGCCGACCCCAGAAATCTTCAGTTACATCATTAAATGCGATCGGTGGTGGGATAGTTGACTTTTTCTTCGCGGGAGTTACCAAAGAGAATGGTTGCGCAAAGGGTTTGCTGGAAGACAAAGGTGCTTGTACTGGAGGGGAAGTAGTAGGAATAATAGGAGTTACTGGTAAGACTGAAGTAGAAGGTAGCTGGTCAATATCCCGTGGAACAGTGGTAGGTTGAACAATAGATGTAGCTAAAGGTGAGGGTACAGTCTCGGTATTGGGCTGCACTTGGGGAACAGGAGAAGGTAACTGTTGATTTTGCTGAATATTAGGCGACTGAGTTGGAGATAAAGATAGTATCCCGTTGAAATTCCAGTCTGAATTCTTACGAGACAGTGACCAAAATAAAATTACCCCAATCGTGCTGAAAGCAACCAGAACAGCGATAAAATCATCAAAGCCAAGGGCATTTTTTGAAGATGACTCAGGATCGGTAGGCGGTGTATTTGTCATCGTAGTACCCTACTAGGGAAAAATCAGTATCTTAAATATATTGAACACTCAAATATTAATACCCAAATTAGTTTTCCGGATCTTTTTGGCTGTATAACCTGCATAAAATGTTACATCACCACCAATAAAATAGATCCCCTTATCTTGTATACTCCCCCAACCGCTACCTTATGTAAGGCTATAGTGTAGACATCGCTACTCTGTGACACACCAGTTGCTACAACGCAGGTTCCTGGTGTAACTTCATGGCTCCTCTATGTCCTCTGCGGTGCAAAAAAAGATTGTTTCCAACACAGAGGGTACAAAGAATGAAAACTATGTATGGCTTTGAACTATCCTCTATTTCAAATCCAGTAATCCTTCTTCCTTCAACTTAGGATTAAAGCGAATTTGTGTTTGGCAACCACGAGTTTCTAAAACAGCTAAAATATCAGCTTCAACTCGCCGTGCTACATTTTTGAGAATTTTCATTTGTGCCACTTCATCATTGAGTGGATTTTGATATTTTTCCTGCTCTTCAGGCGTCATTATCACTTTAACATTGATGGGATTTGTCCATTCTCCTTTGCTATCTCCATTACCTAAGGGTAAACTGCCATTTTCTTTAATCCAAGCCTGCTCGATACTTTCTAAAATCGTGCGGTTTGGTTTTTCAATAGTTTGAATTTTTATCCAATAGCATTTTTGTGTTTGACGTACTAAATGCTGTTTCAGACTCAGATAAACATCGCGAGAATAACCTACAAACTGCAATACTTTTTCTCGGTCAAAGATGGCATAAACGCCAATTTTACCCTGAAATTGTTCAGGTAATTGACCATTTTCATCAATGTAGGGAACATATACCAGCGTTTCTAATACAGGAATATTTGTCTCATTGCTCATAACTTAAATTAGTAATTTAATCAACTGATAACAATCGAATATGAAGATACATAAAATTTATCCTACTCAGTCACGATGGGTTTGTTTAGTTTCCAGCTTCCAGCCTGAGAGTGTTAATGTGCAACCTCACATACAATTGCTAATAAAATCAGCTTATGAGATTTTGCGACTTCTCCAACAGTCTCCACACAGATAAAATATAAAATAAATAAAAAAGCGGCTCTAGCTTTTGCTAAAGCACGCTTTGTACTAATTATTCGCCAAAATTTTTGTAGTTTAGTAATTGAAACTACAAGACTTGTAAAAGTTGTTTAATTTTAGTATCTTGGCGCTGCTTAAATTTATCAGGGAAATTCAACTCGATCGCAATTTTACCGTTGGGTTGTTCTTCTACCGAAGTAATTTCCGCCACAAATCGACTAGATGAAGGCTCATCCCCATCTCGATTCAATAGCAAGCCCACCAAAGGCTTGACCGTGCGCATGGTATGCCAATCATGCTCTCGTAGCGTTCTGCTAGAGGATACAGCTTTTGTATCTTCTAATTCCAAGCGTAAACCTGTTACCCCTAATTCCGTGGCGACTCCAGAGAAAAAGTGACCATCCCAATAAAGTTGACCGATAGTTTGTACTTGTTTGCGTACCTTTTTGCGACTGGGTTGTTTGATATCCCGTAAAGAACGCCGCAAACTAGTCGCCAAAAATCCAAAGGAAGCCATTGGCCGATCTATATATTGGCGTTTTTGGGAATACCATTCTCGGACATCCGAGTACAACACCAAAGTCAAAGTATCCAGTTGAGCCGGAGTAGTATTGATAAAATCAACTGCTAAATGGGTTTCTGTATCGTTATACGGAGAAATCCGGATAATCCTGGCTGTGAGGGTAGCACTAGCACTAAAGTCGCCCATCACCTCAATTTCGACTTCATCGGCTAAATTCGGCCAAGATTCCAAAGAAATTAACGCCCCAGTTTCGGAAATATTGATTGTTTCCCCCATTACTACTTGGTCGTTACTAGAAATAACCACATTTAGGCGTCGCTGTAACCTGTGTGCAGAACGGATTTGTGGTTGTTCAAAGCCTACTAACAAAGCAGCTACTAATAAAATCAGGTTTAAAATAGACCACATGGTATTGACTAGCACAGCTTGCCAATCTTCAGGCCGTAGTAGTAGCCAATAGGGGATAGCCAGCAAGGAAGCAACTACTACTACCATCACCAAAAACAGAGCGCGCATTGATTGCCAGTCAAAGGTACGTTTGTTAACAGACACACCTTTATCCGTGACGTTAAACGACCCCATCTTAGGATTAATTAGCGCCAACATAGTTACCCACCCAGCCTGGAAAGCCATTGCAAATTCAAAAATTTCATTCCAGAACGAGAAGCGGACTTGTTTGTAGATGATGTAATTGGCTGACAGGGAGAGAAGTATATGAGGGATAGCGTAAGCTAAAGTTTCTAAACCTAAACCTTGGACGGAGTTAATGCCAAATAATAAAAATAGAGTAGGTGCGATCGCATATATTATTCGAGGATATCCATATAAAAAGTGCGAAGTGGCGCTGAAATAACAAATCCTTTGGGCTAATGTTAACTTCAGTTTGGGGTTAAATAAGGGGTTTTCCAACCGCAATATCTGTGCCATTCCCCGGGCCCAACGTACTTGTTGTCCCACATAAGAAGAAAAGGTTTCTGGTGCTAAACCAGCCACCATAATTTTATCGTAGTAAACTGACTTGTAACCCAGTGAATGCAACCGCAAAGCAGTATGACAGTCTTCTGTCACCGTTTCTACAGCAATTCCCCCAACTTCTAAAACATGGGTTTTCCGCATCAATGCTGCTGAACCGCAAAAGAAGGCAGCATTCCAAAAATCATTACCTTTTTGCAGTACTTTATAAAACAGTTCATTACCCACCGGAATTTTACCATCGGTGAGCAAATTCCGTTCAAAGGGGTCGGGATTATAGAACCAGTGAGGCGTTTGCACAAAGGAGACTTTCGGGTCATAAAAGAAGCCTGTGGTGTGCAGTAGAAATTGGCGTGATGGAATGTGGTCACAGTCCAAAATCAGCACCAAATCCCCATCAGTTTTGTGAAACGCAGTGTTAATATTACCAGCCTTAGCATGTTCGTTATTATTCCGCGTCATGTGGATGCAGCCGAGTTCTTGGCACATTTTCCTGATTTGTTCTCGTCTGGCGCGGAACTTTTCCCGACGCAGATCGCCTTCTGAATATCTTTCCGGACGACCATCATCAAGAATATAAACTTTCTTTTTCCCAGGAGCATAGTCACAAGCCAAGGCTGCTAACGCCGTCTTGCGGACAATTTCCACATCTTCGTTGTAAGTCGGAATGTAGATATCAACGCTAAACCATTCAGCTTCTGGGATATTAGATAAATTAACAGGTTGACGTTCTTTAATTTTCAGTGTTTGAAAATATGCCAATACCAAGGTCAAAATCGCATAAAGTTCCGCCGCCAATAGCAGCAAACAAGCAATACTATTTATCCAACCATCAAAATTAAGCGTATAGCTGACACGGTAGTATAAATAACGCAGTGTTGTCACCAAACTCAGCCAGATCATAAATAAATGATAATACTGGCTGATTTCTGGAGAAGATTCTTCATTTTCTGCTTGGACAACTAACTGACCAAGTAATATTAAAAAGACAGCAACTGCACCTTGCTGCCAAACTTGTATCGGCGTAATAACTAACGGTACGGAAACTATCAATAGCAGTAGCGCCAGCCACTTTAACTGTTTGAGACCGACTTGCTCTAGATGACGATCAAAGAATCTGGGGGTAAGGTCAATCAGCCAGTTACCCAATTTAGGGCGCTGGCGATCGCCTGGTTTACGGGGTGGTCTATAAGAAGAAGAAGAAGACATTATTTAATGTTAAATTTTGGATGTGAGATTTAAGAGAGCATTTGTCATTGCACGCAGGAAATTTTTAGTTTTTCCTGCGTGCATTGGGATTTTTTATTTCTTTTCCGAATTAGCTAGCCGCTTGATATACAACTGAGAAATGCCGTAAAACAGCACCGATAAACCCACAATTCCTAGAGGTAGTAATAGCCAATTTTCTTGGATGAGTCGCGACACCTTACTTAAGAGCGTGGTCTTTTCGATGCGATTCACCTTTGGCGCGCTTTGGAAAAAATCTAGCTGGTAAGCATCAGCATCATAGGGATTGGGGTCTTTTTGATCGCTGCTAATCAGCACCGTGTCTTTTTTGAGTTGGAAGAACCACGGATCTTGATTGAAAACTTGACGCACTCTTTCTAAACCAGTATCCGATTGAGCTGTCAAAGCCAGAAGCACGCGCTCTTTATTCCAAGGGGAAATAATTTGCTTAATCATCCCTTGGGCGTCCTGTGGAGTTTGCACCGTTGCTTGGGCGGATAAGCGAGAAAATGCTTGACTCAAATTCAAGCCACCAGATTGAAATACATCAGGAAGGGGAAACTTTTCTCTAGTACCAATTCCCACTAAATTGTTATTTTTGCGGACTGTTTCTGGTAATGAATCTGGAGTATAAACATCTAATTTGACCGTATCTGCTTGGCTGAGTCTTCCTAAGCGTTCGCTCAAAGCTAGCAAAGTTAACACATCTGTAGCTGTGGGGTTTTGGGGTAGAACGATCGCGGTGTTCGATAAATCTTGAGGTGCAGCCAATGGATAACCAAATTTCAACAGATTCAAATCTGGTAAATCTGCGGAGATTTCTCGTCGCAAGTCAAAACTAGTATCCGAATGCACCGTCCCTGTGAGTTGTTGATCTGGTGGTTGGAGACAGTTTTGTTGATCAAATGGTTCTCGCGAATTCATCCGGAAAAACACTTGCAGTCGAGAGTTAGGCTTAACCAGGTTTTCTGGTAAATTAACTTTCAGGTTTTTGCGATTTGCACCAGATTCCGAATCTAGACGCGCACCACCGATGAATACCCCATCTAGCAGTACTTCTATGGCTGAGGTTCTGGGGTTCATTTGCGGCCCATAGCTATAAACCAAGTTCATGGAACTACCGCGCAGAAAGCGATCGTCAGGTAAAGCCCGAAAATCAATATCAATTGCTGGCGCAGCTGCACCACGTACAGTCACATCAGTAAAAGGTTGACCGTTTACCTGGGTTTTAATCTCGCTCAGTTGGAATGTATTCTTCTCTGGTAAATAACGCGGCCATTGGCGGGTTCCAGGTGTGGCTGTATCCTGAAGTTTATCAACTAAAATTACCTGACCTGTACCCATTTTCCGCACGTCAGGCTGTGTGAGAAACTGCACTGCTTTCGCTACAGCTTTACTGCTATTGCCAGTAGCAATTAATACGGGAGCGTTACTCTTCTCAGTGCGGGTAATCAGCAATACACCTGTATCTTCAGGTATGGGATTATTATCGCGATCAAGAATTTGAGAGCTAACAACTTTCAAAGGTAAATTCTTCCAACTAGCCAGAGCGGGTTGTTCGCTAGGAGTCCCAATAATGACTAAGCGTTGGTTTGGCTTGACATCTGATACATCTGATACCAAGCTTGTCTGTATGGGGCGAAAATCCGCAGTTCTCCCTAGGGATGCTTGTAAGCGAGCTGCTGGAGTCAGCCAAGTTTGACTCACTTGGCTAGGTTGCAGGTAAACAATTTGGTTGGTATCTAAGCCCAGTTCATCAAATACAGGATAGGGATAGCGACTAAAGTTGAGGGGAATTGGCTGCTGTTGAAAGTTAAAAATTAATTTAGAATCGGGCAGAATTTCTGTCCACAAATCTGCACTATTGGGATTGCTACATTCTAGAGAGTTGCTCTGCTGAGCAACAATTGTTAATTCGTTATAGTCCTGAACTAACTTCGACGGTATATTTAACAACACTTGACCGATTTGCGACTGTTTGCGGTTAAGTGGCACGCTACCTACACTCGTACCGTTGAGTAGCACTGTCAAATTAGAGCGGCTTGCATATAAAGCTGGAGAATGCTGGAAGCGGATTAAGGCTTTTACATTTCCTCGATCTAATTTCCAATTACGGGGACGGGTAAAAGCGAGGCGACCTTCAGAATAAACTCCTCGTAAACGCATCCGGTTACCAACAACTGGACTGCGATTAAATTCTAGGTTGTAAGTGATGAGATTTTTGGCATCAGTTGCTTCGGATAAAGAGTTGGCTGGTGACTTTTGTGTACTCTTAGCCTCTGTATCTGCTTGCGCTAATAAAATAACTGGCTGCTGGTTGTTAGCTTTGCTCTGAGCATTAACCCTGGTTAATGCATCAGGAAACAATAAACAGCAGGAAGTCGCAACGACTATTGTTGTGCCAGTGGGTAAAAGATGAAACAACTGCTTCATGGTATGCCGTAATGGTAGATTTTCTTAGTTTTTGTGTTTAATTAATTACTTATGAAACAATACGAGATAAGTTAGTATTTACATATGCGCGATCGCTTTCCACTCCTCTGTTTGATGGCTAAACTACAAACTTGGTGCTACTTACCTAGAATCAGTTCCCTTGGTAGTGAATCTGGAGACCATAACCCTAACCAAGCTAAATTTTGGGTGTAATAAGCAGAGTGTTCTCCCCAAATTCCTTGCTTGTATTGCGGTAGCAATTTTTTCGTCAGTACTTCTGATGCTATTGAGGGTTTAACCAAGCGCATGGCAGCATAGAACATGGCGTACTGAGATGTAGCATCGTAATCTACTAATTGATTTCCTTGGAGATCTATACGTGCAGGAAGATAAGATTTTTGCGTCCATAGATTTTGTAGGTTTTGAGTAGATTGCTGTAAATATTGCTGGGCTTGGGGTGAATTGAACCACACAGCATCCAGTGATAACCGCCACCAAACGCGGTAAGCATCGAAACTATACAAACTCTTGAGGGCACTAGAGTTTGGCATAGTTTGGAATTGATTGGTTTTGAGATCTAACGCTACCCAATCGCTAGGTAAACCCACAGTAGACAGCCGTGCAGAGTTTTCCAAAATTTGGTAACTGCTATCGACTAAACTCAACCAATCCCGTCCAGGGTCAATTTGGGCAAATATGCGAAAAGCATAAGGAGCCAAATATGAAGGGTTGAGATAGAGGGTGGATTCATTGGGGACAAAGGCGGCTGTGGGGCCCGGTAGCAGATAGCGTTTACCGTCAGTTCCAGAAATAGTAGATAGGTTCCACAAATCTCGTAATTTGGTTTTCGCCAGTTCCATATATTCTGGACGCTGCCAACGCCGTGAGGCCAAAATCAAGGCGGTAATGGCATCTATATCACCATCGCTGGCAAAGTTGCTGTCGATAATACCCCAGCTATTATCTGGCTTTTTACCCCACTTCCAAGCCCACAAATTATCTGTAGGTTTGCCATTTTGTTGCCTTAGCAGATTACTTTCTGCCCACTTTAAAGTCAGAGCAAATGTTTCTGGATCGTCAATGAACACAGCTCGCAACATTGCATAAGCTTGACCTTCACTAGTGGAATGATCGCTCGCTTCATAGTCGATGACTCGTCCATCACCTTGAATAAATTTGCGGCGGTAGCTATCCCAGCTTTCAACTAGTAATTGTCGATTTGGGGTTGATTCAGGTAAAGCAGCCAAAAACACTGACTTTTGATCGCTACCATCTACAGGAGTAACATTTGGTACTGGAGTAGGTAAATCGTTTGGTGTTTTGGGATTCACTACTAAGACACAAGCTGATAGACCGAGCGGGCAGAGAATTACTGCCAGTTTTGAGAGGTACCGCATCCTAAGAACTGTTTGGTTTGTGAAACGTTGACAAAGGGTGCAGGAGGTGAACAAAGAAAACCTAGATATTTGGTTGTTTATACTCACGAAACCTGCACTCATTTTTCCCCTCAAGTGGTTCACAATTAACTACGCATTGCTAATCTTTGATAAAGAAATCTGGGCGATCGCTAATTTTTACTTCTGCGTTGTGAATCTTCCCAAGCAGGTTGAAACCCTCGCCGCAGCAGAAAGTCTTCTTGGATTTGTCGCATCTGGCGGTCTATATCTGTATCCACAGATCCTTGAGCCATAGTTTCCATTTGTAGTTTTTCTAGCTGGGTTAATGCTGATAAGGGTTGATCGAGAACCGTACTCAATCCAGCTAAAGCCCGTCTGGTATCTTTATCATCTGGCTTTTGTGCCAACACCTGATTGTAAATTTCCTGGGCTGACTCAAAGCGGCGTTGTTCAAACTGAATTCCGCCCAATGCTGCCAAGGCATCAATGTTATCTGGTTGCTGTGCCAGAATATTTTCATAAGCCACACTGGCTAAATCCAAATTACCGACAGCACGAGCTAATTCTGCCTGTAACTGATAGGCATCTGAGTTATTAGCTAAACGAGCAATTAACTGTTTGACCCTAGCTTGCGCTTGAGCGGGATTGCGTTGGGCTATCACCTGCACTAAGCGCAGTTGCAGAGGGATATAACTGGGATCGAGTTGCAATAAGTAATTATATAAAGCTTCTCGTTGGGGGTCGGCAGGTAGCACGCCCGCCAAACTGTATAGTTCTGAAGGTGTATTAGTTGCTGGTTGAGTTGCTAACCAATTATTCAAAACTGCTTCTGCTTCTGGTTGGGAAATCCGTTTAGCTTGATAGGCAATACTGGCGCGTCCTAGTTGAGTTGGTAAATCTTGAGGATTGCGATTGATTAATTGGTCATATATGGCTACAGCTTCATCAAGATTTTTTTGTTGCAACCGCACACCAGCCAGTCCCCGTAAAGCGCCGTCAATAATATCATTACTATCGGGACGAGCAGTCAGTATAGCTTGATAGCGTCGGGCACTAGCTTCTAAATTACCTTCCCGGCGCTCAATTTCTGCTGCCAGTAATTGTGGTGCCAAATCACGAGAATTGTTATTGCTAGCTGTGTAAGCTGCTAAGGCTTGTCTAGCACCATTCAGGTCATTCTGCTGGATATACATCTGAGCTATCCGAAAATTCAAGAATGGTGCATTGACTCCCGATCGCAAAATAGTTTGGTAAACAGGTAGAAATTCGGCATCGGGAGTATTGATATTAACTAAAGCGTTAGCTAGTTGCTGTAGTTGGGCAGAGTTTGTGGGTAGCGGTTGCAAAATAGCAGCTAAACGTTGCTTGAGTTCATTTTTACCCACCATTCCTAGTTGGGATTCCAAGGCTAATTGCTGTACTAGCAAACCGCGATCGCCTGGGAATTGGGAAGCTATTTGTCGGTACAATTTCAGGGCTGTTTGTCTTCCTTGGGGGAAGGCGCTAAAAACATCAGCAACTTCTCGTAGTAATGTGGGGGAAGGATTGGGATTATTACTTAGAGCCTGATTATAGAGACTGATAACTTGCTGTGTCAGAGTGGGATTGTTGATCCGCTTGCGAATTTCATTGAGCGATCGCGCTAAGGGTAAAATCGCATCGGCTCTACCTTGTAATGGATCTAATATGGCTAA
The DNA here is from genome assembly GCF_014697075.1 of Tolypothrix sp. FACHB-123. Taxonomy (GTDB): domain Bacteria; phylum Cyanobacteriota; class Cyanobacteriia; order Cyanobacteriales; family Nostocaceae; genus Aulosira. Next base: position 118,162 of record NZ_JACJRE010000008.1, read on the forward strand.
GGCTTGTGCTTGCTGCTGATTGGCAAGGTAGGCAATAGCTAGTTCCTTACGAGTCTCTATAGCTAGGGCATCTAGGCTACTGGAGCGCTTTAACTGGACTTCTAAAACTTGTACCGCCCCTCTACTATCACCAGTTTCTCTTAAGGTGCGACCGTAAGCTACAGCCGCATAACCAACTATGGGTTTACCCGTACTTTGGTAGCGGTTAAATAACTCCAAAGCTTTGGGAAAATCGTTACTGTAGCTATAAGCTTGCGCAGCACCAATGACGACTTCTGGCGTGGGGTTATTAGCTAGTACCAGTCGATAATCTGCGAGGGACTCGGTAAACCTTCCCTGGTAAGAGTAAAGTTGGGCGCGGTAACCGAGGGCTTCGATATCGTTGGGATTTGACTTAAGAAAAGTTGTTAAAGCTGTAATTCCTTGTACTTGCCACTCTGGACGGTAAGTACCTAACAACCCAATAGTTTTTAACGCTAGTGAGTTATTCGGATCTATCGCTAGTACCTGTTGATAGGCATTCCAGGCTTCGGAAATGCGTCCGGCGTGACGATAGGCGATCGCTAACCCTAACCTTGCTTGTAAAGAAGAGGGTTCTTTCTTAAGTACTTGTTGAAATGTACTAATAGCATCATTGACTAACCCCTGATTGAACAAGGTAAAACCCTTTTTTACAGATGCCGATACATTTTGTGCTTGGGCAGAGGCAATGCTGCCTAAAGGTGGCACAGCTATTAAATAAGTAAAAAGGGGCAATGAAAAAGTCAAAAGAGAAAGATATTGAATACATATACCTTTTGACTTTTGGCTTTTGCCTTGTTTATGTTGCCTCATCGAGCATTTCTCCCTCTTGGAGTCACATCAAACTCGGATTTTACTCTCACACCTACAACTGTTTCCGAGAAATTATCCCGTCCTTGAACGGTAAAACCTAGACGCAGATTGGGAATAAGTTGAAAATCGTAATAAAGTTCCACTACATCTGGTCGAGATTGATCGCTACGACGCAGGCTTTCGTTCGATAAGCCACGTCCGTAAGCTAGTCCTAGGCGATCGTCTCGCGTAAATAAATCTAATAAGGTGGCTCCTAAAACATAGGTATCTGCACCCTGTCCTAAGTCGCGGTTTTCATAGCGACCATAGCGTCCAAAAAGGCCTAATTTTAAATTGGGTATAAAGACTTCAGCATTCAAACCATAAGCTTCTTCGCGATCGCTTTCGATAGGCCCAAATTGATTATTTCCTCTAGCAATGCTGTAACTTTCGGCAAAGCTATCCCGAACACCACCATCGCGATTGGAAGCATAAGTACCCCGAATAATCGCGTTACCATAACGAATACCAACTTCTCCAGCAAAGCCATCTAAGGAAAAGTCACTGATTTTATCTGATGAAGAGAAAACAGCAGCTTTAGCTTCAATATTGTCAGTAACACTCCAGTTAACTAACAAGCCAGGACGGGAAGCAATCCCCGTGGCGGCTAATGCGGGATTGGTTTGAAATACGGGGTTAAAGAATTGGCTAGCCCCATCTTTAGCAAAGCTATTTCGGTCAAAATAAGAGGTTAAATCCATTTGACCTACCACAAATCGCAGATTTGGTATACCGGCGATGGAGGTGGCTAAATAAAGCTCGTTGATGTTCAAACCCTCACGTCTAGAATCATCAAAGCTGCTACCCTCACTAGTTAAGTCAATAGTTGCACCAAATAAGGCTTGCGGAGAGATGGGATAGACTCCCGTGACTCTCGCCCTTGCTGAAGTATCACCGCCTTGAGTCACATAGACGCCTTGGAATTGTAAATAGGGTTCTTTTAAAGCACTGCTAGTAAACTGAGGGCGTTGTTGACTAACGATGGTTTTTGGTTGTGTAGGTGTAGCTGGTGTAGGAGTAGTCAGTAATTGATTAAAAGTAGGCGTCGGGGTAGAGACGTTAGATTGTATGCTGCTGGTTGTCCCAGGAAGTGGTGGTAAGGGAGCTACTTGGGAGTTGAGTACTTGGTTAAATGTTGGTGTTGTCGGTGCAGTAAATTCTTGGGCTACAACTTGGCCGGGAAGTGGCGGTAGTTGTGGCTGTAGATTTTCTCCCTGTTTCACCAATCCCAAACCGAAGTCAGAATTATCTCCACCCACTGCTGTTTGCAATACGGTCTTCGGCTTTTGCACCTGGGGTTTAGCAGAATTACTTCTTCCCCTCACCTGCTGTTGAATAAAGCCCCTCTCCTGTTGTTGGAGATTGATAACTGGTTGTGATGGTACTACTGGTAAGGGATTACCAATAGGTGCGTAGGCAAAGCCCGTTGCAGGCATCGCTATCCCATCTACCCTATCTGTTGTCGGTGGCGGAGGTACTGTTTGCAATCCCAATACTGCTTTACCCACGGGCACAGAAGATGACGGTACTGGTAACAAGTTTGTATTACCTAGATGCAGATCGTTAGTTTCTGGTTGAACCTGGTTGACTTGAGCTAACGATGCTTCACTCACAGCCAATACCCAAAAAATCGAGACTGCAAGATTACTCAGCAGTAAGTGCACCTTTTGGGGCTGTTTTGAACAAGTAAGTTTCGGACAATCGAATACTTTTTGGCTCATGAGCCTAGTTGGATTTACTAGTAAGTCTTTACTTTATTTAATGTTGCTACTTTAGCAAATAATCTGAGTATTAACATCAATATTGATGAATTTTATATTTGCCAAAAAAGCTTTGTAAAAAGTTGATAAACTCTGCATTTTTTGAAATTAAATTGGGCAGAATAAATAAAAACCTTTCTTAAAAGGCATAAAAACCACTAGAGCTAATATATCCATGAAAATACTTAATCTACAGCGTTTTCGTTTAAAAAGGCAAAACTTATTTGCTGCTTCTCCCTTAGTTCTTACCTGTCTCATACTTTTAGTTAGTAATTATGGTTGCGTAAAAAAAGTACAAGTAGAAACCCAACTAGAAATTCAAAACGTTCAATCAAGAGAAAGTAATAGCTTATACAAAATAACTGGGAGTACGAATTTGCCTGAATCCAGTCGCATTAGCGTGGCAGCAGTCCGTTATTTACGTCCTACATCTGGACAACCAGGAGTATTGCTGAACTCTAATACCAGTAGTAAAATTTCAATTCTCGCTCGCCAAATTGTAGAAGTGAAACAAGGAAAATGGGAAGCCGATTTGAATCTATGGCAAGTCGCACCTGATGGTCGTTTTGAGGAAGTTTGGCAAGCTAATCAAACACAAATGAAACTGACACCTGAAAGTGGCGTGACATTTATCGCTACTTTCAATCCTGGTGCTCAGTGGGAAAAATCAGATAATCGTAAATTGGAAGAAAAGCTACAGCTAAATCAAGATCTGGAAGGTAAGTTAGTACGTTTTACTAATGAAGGTGAAAAGTATGCACAAGCAAGTCAAACTTTATTAATTCCCTTACCTACAGGTAAAACAACGCCACCACGTCTACTACCAGAAGATATTAATGGTGGCTGGGGAAACCGATATCAAATTCTGCCAGAATCTAAAATCACGAGAACAACATCAATAGCACCAACTAAATCTAGGCAAACGAATGCTTCTTTGCTGCCTTCGGAGTTTCTGCGTTAACTAAAAATTTTGATTTTAACCCCACCTTAATCTAATTGAGGTGGGGTGTTTTCACAGGAGTAAACTAAATACCGCTCAATAGAACTTTTGCAAGTGTCTTGTAAGTGATATTTGATATTTGTAAGTTATATTTGAGGCTGTCAGTAGTCATTAGACTTTTATCTGGGCAGAGTTAACTCAGATATATTTTTCCGAATAAGTTATCTCACTCCAACTGTCCTGACTGACTATTGACAAACCTAACCTGGATTTACTGTGCTAGTTGCTTAAGTTCTAATCAACTCACACTCATCAAATAAGCTGCATCAAAGCAGCTGACTCGATTATCTGAATATAATGTCATTAAACCGGATGGTTACTGGAAATATCATAATAGATTTGAAATTTATCTGCGGCTTTTGGTGCAGCATTTGTGGTTTGAGGGATACCTTGCAAGTTGTGCTGCATTTTTTGCATCTGCAACATCATTTCTCTTAACTGTTTTTGTAACTCTTCAACCTCAGTTGCCGTGATTGTTGTCTTATTGACTGCATTTGTGGTAACCGCTTCTTCCTGATTGTTTGTGTTGGTTTGAGCATAGCTCAGGAAGGTTTGAGCAGATGCAAATTTAGACGTAGCAGCAACAGTTCCGACAGTTTTAGTTGCATTCTGTTGAGTCACAAAATGGGGCACAGTCTGAACTGGCTGGTCATGTATTACTGGTGGAGTTTGGACTACTACTGGTTGGGAGAATGTGGTAGGTACATTATTTGCAAGAAGAGTGCTATCTAAAGGTACTTCATCATCCAAAAAAGCCTTCAATCCAGACACTTGCAAGCGAGATTCTGACTGCTTTAGTTCCTTAAGTAAAGCTTCTTTTTCCTGTAGGTTTTGCTCTAAATGAGATAGTTCTTGCTCATATTTTGCTGATTTTCGGGAAGAGTGTCTCCATCCACAAACGGCGGCGGCTGATATGCCGGCTCCTAGACTAATGGTGGTAGATAATATGACGTAAGGAATAGCAACATCTCTCAGCTTGCCGTAAAAAATAGGTTCTTCTTGAAATCTAATAGCTATTTGCTTTTCCCCTAATGCAGCCAAGGGAAAAGACATTAATGAAAATACACCGCAAGAAGCAATAATAGGTGGCAGAAAGAATTTTTGCAATGCAGATAGAGACATATGAGAAACGTAGGTTGTTTGTCTAATAAAACAAGATGTAGATTGCAGCATAGTATAACCACTGATGAAGTCTAGCTTTGATAGCTTTTCAGCGGTTAATGAATATTATTACTGCATTAGTTCCAAATTATTCTCTTCATGTCTAATATGCAATATTAGACTCATGAAGAACTCGGATAAGTAATTAAATTTTTCGTAAATTTAATTACCAAACTACCAGTATAAAAATAATCATTAATATACTTACGTTTCTTTTAAAGGCTGATTAAATATAGGATTTAAGCACATTTAAAGGATAAAAATCTGACAAATTGAGGAACCTTATATGCTAGAGATAACTCTATACAAATTAGTACGGATATGCAAAATTTTTAAGTCGTAATTATCCTTTTACCAGGCTTTAGGCATTTCCAACAAATAGTGCATTTACGTAATCATGTAATCAAAAATATGCAAAATTATCTTAAAAAGAAAAAAAAGAAATTACTGTTTCTTCAAAGATTGATTTTATTTTTTTTTGCTTTAGTAGTGTGCTTGCTAGGGAGTATGACACAACTACCCGCCCATATTCATCTATATGTGGCTAATGCTGCGATACCTACTGTTGCAAGTGACACAATCCAGCTACCACTTTCAACCTTGGGGGCAAAAATTGTCGATGCTAGAGGCAAGGAAGTGCTATTGCGAGGTGTGAACTGGTTTGGTATGGAAACAGAGACACATGTACCTCATGGATTATGGCAGCGAGATTATAAAGAGATGCTTGCCCAGATGAGGTTGCTGGGGTATAACTTGATTCGCTTGCCTTATTCTGTGGCAGGATTGCGTAGCTTGCCGCCGCAGGCATCGCCTGATATTAATGGTGTTGACTTTAGTATCGGTAGCAATATAGAACTTCAAGGCAAAACGCCTTTACAAGTGATGGATTTAATTGTTCAAGAAGCAAAAAACCAAGGATTATTCATCCTTCTTGACAGCCATCGCCTCAACGATCGAGAAATTCCCGAACTTTGGTATGGAGATGGTTTTACAGAAGCAGACTGGATTGATACGTGGAAACTGTTAGCGGAAAGATATAAAAATCAAGCTAATGTCATTGGTGCAGACTTAAAAAATGAACCGCATGGACGCGCCAGTTGGGGTACTAACGATTTAGCTACTGACTGGCGGCTAGCAGCAGAACGTGCAGGTAATGCCATCCTCAGCGTTAACCCTAACTGGCTAATTATCGTTGAAGGTGTAGAAAACAATGTTCCTGGCCAAAAACTCAAGCACCATTGGCAAGGTGGTAATTTAGAAGGTGTCAAACGCTATCCAGTACGCCTATCCCATCCCCGTAAGTTAGTCTATTCTCCCCATGAATACGGCCCGGGAGTTTTCAATCAACCTTACTTTTGGGAACCTAGCTTTCCCAAAAATCTCATCCCTCGCTGGCAAATTGGCTTTAATTACATTTCTACTCAAAAGATTGCACCAATTTTGATTGGTGAGTTTGGTGGACGACAAGTAGATAATATTTCTCCCGAGGGTATTTGGCAAAATGAATTTGTGAAATACATCCAGAAGTATAACTTAAGCTTTGCCTACTGGAGTTGGAATCCTAATAGTGCTGATACAGGCGGTATCTTATTAGATGACTGGCTAAATTACGATCGCCCCAAGCAGCAATTATTATCTCAACTGCTACCATCTATGGAAGTTAGTCAGCAGCATGTCTCTTTATCTCCCAATTATTTGATCGCCGCAACTCCTAGAAGTACAAACCAACTGCAAGTCACTACTAACATATATGCTAATTGGGAAACTGGACTCTGCACCAATCTGAAAATTATCAACCCAGGTAATAGTAAGGTGAGCAACTGGCAACTCACATTCCATCTTCATCAAGCTAGAATTAATAACTCTTGGAATGCTAATTTTCAACAGCAAGGAGCAACACAATATGTTGTGACTCCTTTAGATTGGGGAAAAGTAATTGAACCAAATCAATCGCGGGAGATTGGTTTTTGTGCTCAGAAATTGGGAGTAGATTACCAATTAAGACATATAGAAGTGAAAAGTGAAAAATAAAAAAGAGCTTTAAGAAGCCAGTATCGAAGCCTGGAAACCTAGCTTTATCCTTTGCAATATCAGTATGCCAAAGGCAGTTTATCTACAAACTTAGAGAGTGGGAGATTAATATAATTTTGCATTCTCTTGATTGCGCATTTATACAAACAGCAAAAAAGGCAAAAGAGAATTCTCTTTTGCCTTTATTAACTATTAACTTTCAAGTTTATTCATCGAAATCATCGTCATCATCATCTTCGTAGTCGTCGTCTTCTTCGTCTTCTTCAACAAGATCAGTGACTTCATCAGCTATCAAGTCATCGTCATCGAGAATAGAACGTTCTGCACGTCTACTGCCAAATGTATGTTCAGTAAGAGAAGGCGCATCTAGATTGTAGGTGCGAGCTGTGCGATCGTCTAGAACCATGTCTAAAGGATCGTCAACTTCATCTAAGACACTGCTACTTTCTAGAGCTGCGTAGTCATCAATTGCTCCTGTTTCTTCATAGGCATTGTACCCAGTACCAGCAGGAATCAATCGTCCGATAATCACGTTTTCTTTTAACCCGCGTAGCCAGTCAGATTTACCTTCAATGGCGGCTTCGGTTAATACTCTGGTGGTTTCTTGGAAGGAAGCAGCAGAAATAAAGCTGTCGGTGTTCAAGGATGCTTTAGTGATACCCAATAATACAGGGGTATACTGTGCTCTAGCACCGCCTGTAATTGCCATTGCTTCGTTCACCTGCTCAACTTGGCGCAGTTCTACCAATTCCCCAGGAAGCATGGTGGTGTCGCCACCATCATCAATCCGGACTTTATTGGTCATCTGGCGAACAATCACTTCGATGTGTTTGTCGGCAATATCAATACCTTGGGATTGGTATACCAACTGTACTTCGTTCACTAGGAATGTTTGCACTTTCTGTAAAGCATGACTAGCGCAAGCATAGACCCCATCTTCGGAACCCAAGCTAAAAAAGACTTCCAATATTTCGTGGGGGTTGGAAGGCCCATCACTGAGAGGTTGTCCCGCTTGCACTAGCGTACCATCTGTTACCACTAAGTTTTGTCCGGGGCCTAGAGGATAATCAGTAACTACTCCATTGGGTTCTACTACTTTAACTGCGATCGCTTCATCACCATCTCCGTAAACTACCTTTACTTCCCCAGCCCGACGGCACAAGATACAAGCTTCTTTGGGTTTGCGGGCTTCTAGTAGTTCCTCAATCCGGGGCAAACCTTGGATAATGTCCCCTGTTTTGGCACGTTCAAATACGAGCAACACCAAGTTATCACCGCGTTGTACCAAATCGCCATCTTCGATTTGCAATACAGCACCAGGACTGACTCGATAGGGACGACCAATACGGATAGAAACTGCATAGTTTTGAGTACTCAATGCTGAATCTTGATTGGTCGCCGTAGCCGCAGTATTTTTAATATCTACAACCTGACCAGATTCTTCACTGAAGACGCCAGGAGCAATTTCTGTTCCGGCTACCAGCAAATCACCAACTTTCACTTTTGGTTGAGTGCTAGTATCAATAATTACAGTATCGCTATGACGCAATACTAAACAGCGCCGGACAGTTTCTGTACCTTTCTGTACACCCCGCACAATACCCCCTTCTTTACATAAGATTTGGGTACGAGCGACTACTGCACCTGGAGCGATGGTTAATCCATCCTGTACCTCTAGTGAGGTTTGAGTACTACCTTGGGTAGCATCAGCGGCGATATCCCGACGAATTACCAAGGACTCTAAAATTACCAGCTGCAAGCGCTGAACTTCTGAGTTATCAGGATCGGGTACTAATTCAATATCGGCGGCTAAAGGAGAAGCGTTGTGGTCTTGTTCGCCTTCTTGCTCGATTTCCAATACTAGTTGGGTACGTAGCAGTTCTACCCCTTCCACAGACTTAACTCGTTCAGAATCTTTGTAAGGCAGTCTCTGTACTGCCCGCAATTGAATTGAACGCCCAGTTTGTTGACTGACTGATGTAGTAGAAGGTACATCAGGGTTGCTGGGAACAGCAAACTCTACTACAGGACGGCTTAATAAAGCTGGCCCTTCGGGAGACTCTACATACTGGATGTAGCGCAATTCGGTGGCGACTGTACCTTGGAATTCCTCACCAGGTTGAATAAAGGTGTTGTCTCTACCGATGACTGCTTCGGGATCGTCTACCATCAGCAGTTCACCTGGTTTAATTACGACTTCCCGCAAGATGTCGTTTTTCTGGGTAACTTCAATGACACCGCTGTTTTGGCAGAAGATATCCTTGACGACTTCGGTACCGGCTTCGACAAATTGTCCGTCTTCTACCAGTAACAAGGAAATATCTTTGTTAACTTCGTGGGTTTCTTCGGGAATCCACAGCAGGGTACCTCCCTGCACTACTTCATAACCGAGCTTGGCTTTACCTTTTTTCTGAACTTCAACGCCAGCGAATTTCAGGAAACCCCCGGTGGTGGTGCGATAGCGGTCATCAATTAATTCCGCTACTACTTGACCATTTTGCACTTTTGTGCCTGGTGTGGCTCTGAGGTTAAATACTTGGTTATTACCAGTGGAAACTAGGTAGCTGTTGCGGCCTTGGGAGCTTTGAACGGTGACTGTGGCTTGGTCTAAGACTACAGAAGCGGTGATAATTTCAATTTCCCTGGTACTCTTACCGGGTGTCGCTTCTGGTAAACGGACTGTACCACCGTGTAAGGTTGTGAGTTTGGTTTCTGCGAGTACGCCGTTGGAGGCGATCGCATCTCCATTTTTCACGACTAATTCTGCGCCCGGTGGCAGGTTATACACTTCCCCAGACAAAATCCAAATCAAGCCACCGCGTGCGGCTGTGGTTGTGGTATTACCTTGGCGGTCTGTTTTTTGTTCGGGGACAACTTCAGCAAATTGCACTTCCCCTGCTAAGTCGGAGGCTACATCTTTTACAGCTTTTTCCGTATTAGCACGGGTTGTCCGTCCACCAAGGGCGACTTCTGCAAGTAACTGCCCAATTTTTACCTGCTGACCATCGGTGATGTATAGTGTGGAACCTTGGGTAACATTAATTTCTTGGTTTCCTGCTATGCTATCAGCACTATCTTTTTTCGGTTCCAAGACAATTACGCCGTTGGCTTCGACAAATAAAGCATCTTCACCGTGACGGGTACGGTATGGTCTGGTGCGTAATTTCCTGGGTAGGCGGATAGTACCATCGGTTTTGGAACGTACTTGTTGCGCGACTTCCCCGGTAAATACGCCACCTGTGTGGAATGTGCGCATGGTTAGCTGGGTACCGGGTTCACCGATACTTTGAGCGGCGATAATTCCCACAGCTTCGCCCAAATCCACCATTTTGGCATGGGCTAAACTCCAGCCGTAGCAATGTTGACATACGGAACGTGCAGCTTCACAAGTCAGAGGCGATCGCGCGAAGACTTCAGTTACCCCAGATTTTTGAATTTTTGCTGCCAATTCATCGGAAACTGGGGTATTACGCGGGGCTATTACTTCTTTGGTCTTAGGATCTAGTACATCTTCCGCTATTACCCGTCCATGTAAACGTGTAGCTAGGGGAATTTTTGTTTTGCCACCTTCTACCATTGCCCGAATGGGAATGCCTCTGGTAGTACCGCAATCAAATTCGCGGATAATCACATCCTGGGATACGTCCACTAGACGGCGGGTGAGATAACCAGAGTCAGCCGTCCGTAGGGCTGTATCTACCAAGCCTTTCCGGGCACCGTAAGAAGAAATAATGTATTCGGTGACGGTGAGTCCTTCACGGAAGTTAGTTTTGATGGGTAAGTCAATAATTTCCCCTTGGGGATCTGCCATCAGTCCCCGCATCCCTACTAACTGGCGGACTTGGGAGATGTTACCCCGTGCGCCGGAGAATGCCATCATGTATACGGAGTTGAGGGGATTAGTCTTTTTAAAGTGAACGACTACCTCATCTTTGAGGGCTTCACTAGTACCGTTCCAGGTATCAATTACTTTTTGGAAGCGTTCTACTTCCGTAATTTCCCCCCGTTGATAGCGGGCTTCTGTAGCGCGAATTTCTTCTTCGGCGGCTTCGAGAAGCGATCGCTTAGAAGGTGGTACCATCAAATCGTCTACACTGATAGACACCCCTGCCCTAGTAGCGTAGCGGAATCCCAAGTCTTTCAATTTGTCCGCCATCACTGCGGTACGCGCCGTACCATAATTTACAAAGGCCCAAGAAATCAAATTTCTCAATTGACCTTTATCAACTACGCGATTGCGAAAAACTGCCTTTTCGTTAGTCATTAGTCAATAGTCCTTAGTCAATGGTCAATAGTCATTGGTTAGTGGTCAGTAGTCAGTAGTCAGTAGCAAGCAATAACTAACCCTTATGGGTTCGGCAGTTGCTAAAAGTCGGGAAACCCGCCCAACGCACTGCCTCACCACTGAAAATGAACAACTAACTAGCTAGTGCTTCTTGAATTGCCTTGTTGTAAATCACGCGACCTGGTGTTGTGCGGACGTACTGAGACAACAAATTCCCTTGGGCGTCTTCTCTCACTCGGCGGTATTTATACAGCAGAGTCCGGGTACCATCGGTATTTTCTGTAACTTCTAGCGGTTCTGTATCTGGCCCGTCTGATTCGACTTCACCATCAAACCGCACGTAAATATAGGCGTGCAAGTCAATTTGCTCTTGCTGGAAAGCCATAATGACATCATCAAGAGAAGCAAAATACCGTCCCGCTCCTTTGGTAGCACCTGGGTTTTCTGCAGTTAGGTAATATGCTCCCAAAACCATGTCTTGGCTGGGTGTGATAATTGGCTTACCAGTAGCTGGCGACAAGATATTATTAGAAGCGAGCATTAATAACCGCGCTTCTGCCTGACTTTCTAAAGACAGGGGTACGTGTACTGCCATTTGGTCTCCGTCAAAGTCAGCGTTAAATGCTGGACAGACTAAGGGATGGAGTTGAATCGCTCTACCTTCTACCAAAATTGGCTCGAATGCCTGAATCCCTAAGCGGTGCAGTGTTGGTGCCCGGTTGAGTAGTACTGGGTGTCCTTCAATCACTTCTTCCAGTACGTCCCATACGCTGGGGTCGTTACGGGAGATGAGTTTTTTCGCAGCTTTGATATTATTGACCATACCGCTACGAATCAAGCGATTGATCACAAAGGGTTGAAATAGCTCAATTGCCATTTCTCTGGGTAAGCCGCACTGGTGGATATTTAATTTTGGTCCCACCACAATTACAGAACGACCAGAGTAGTCAACCCTTTTACCTAACAAGTTTTGCCGGAAACGCCCTTGCTTACCTTCAATAATGTCGGATAAGGATTTCAAAGGACGGTTATTGGCCCCGACTACTGTGCGTCCCCGGCGTCCGTTGTCAATTAAAGCGTCTACTGCTTCTTGCAACATCCGCTTTTCGTTGCGGACAATAATTTCTGGTGCCAAAATTTCTTGTAGGCGTGCCAGACGATTATTCCGGTTGATTACCCGGCGATACAAATCGTTCAAATCGCTGGTAGCAAACCGACCACCATCTAACTGCACCATTGGGCGTAAGTCCGGGGGAATCACCGGGATCACCGCCATTACCATCCACTCTGGTTTAGAACCAGTTGCGATGAAGTTGTCAATTACCCGTAAGCGTTTAATTAACTTCGCTCGCTTTTGCCCTTTAGCATTGCCAATTTCTTCCCGCAGGCTTTCGGCTTCTTGCTCTAAATTGATATCAGCCAGTAAGTGCAACAGTGCTTCAGCACCAATACCTACCTCTACGCCTTGTAGTTGGGAATCTTCACTATAAATTTGGTCTTCAATTTCCAGCCACTGGTCTTCACTCAATAGCTGTTTATAGGTTAAAGTTTCAGCATTGCCTGGGCTAAGAACAACATAAGAGTTGAAATAGACAATTTGTTCCACATCCCGCAAGGGCATATCTAACAGGATGGAAATATAGCTAGGAATGCCTTTGAGATACCAGACGTGGGCTACGGGTGCTGCCAGCTTGATATATCCCATGCGGTGACGCCGCACCCGTGACTCCGTAACTTCTACACCACAGCGTTCGCAAACAATACCTCTGTGGCGCACTCTTTTATATTTACCGCAATGGCATTCCCAATCTTTTGCTGGGCCAAAGATGCGTTCGCAGAATAAACCGTCCATCTCTGGTTTGAGAGTACGGTAGTTAATTGTTTCTGGTTTGGTGACTTCACCGACAACTTGACCGTTAGGCAAGGTGCGTTCGCCCCATTGCCGAATGCGTTCTGGTGATGCCAAGCCGATTTTTACGTAGTCAAACTGATTGGTTTGGGCGTTTCTCATACTTAAGTGCTGAGTTCTGAGTTATGAGTATATTTAGTTTTTTGTTGAAAACTGGGTATGGGGCATTGCACATGGGGGAGCCAGTGCGTTGTGCGGGTTTCCCGCGTTGTAGCAACTGGCGTCATTGGGCATTGGGCATGGGGCATTGGTGATTAGTCATGACTACCTCCCCTAGCCCCTAGCCCCTAGTCCCCAGCCCCTAGCCTCTAGTCTCTACTCATCGTCTTCCAGTGATTCACGGGAAAGAGATTCGTAGGTTGGTCGAGGTGGTGTGCGTCTGGCTGATTGGTCTGCCATTAAATCGACTTCCACATCTAAGGAACTGCCATCTGCTTGGGTTTCTACTTTGTGGACGGCAATATCTAAACCTAAGGATTGCAGTTCTCGCATCAATACCTTAAAGGACTCTGGCGTTCCTGGTCTGGGAATTGCCTTACCTTTAACAATGGCGTTGAGGGCTTCATTGCGTCCTTGCATATCGTCTGATTTTACTGTCAGCAATTCCTGCAAGGTGTAAGCTGCACCAAAGGCTTCCAATGCCCATACTTCCATTTCCCCGAAGCGCTGACCACCTTGTTGGGCTTTACCACCCAATGGTTGCTGGGTAACCAAGGAGTAGGGGCCTGTTGACCGGGCGTGAATTTTGTCATCCACCAAGTGCACCAGTTTCAACATGTAAGCCACACCTACGGTTATGGGACGGTCAAAGGGTTCGCCTGTACGCCCGTCAAATACCATGATTTTGCCGGGATCGTCGGGGTTATATAACCAATTTTTGCTAGTCTCATCTCTTGCTTCTTGCAATTTGCCATGCACAATCCGGCGCGATGATTCTTCCCCATACATTTCGTCAAAGGGAGTAATCTTAAACCGCACACCCAAGTTTTGACCAGCCCATCCCAATAAACACTCAAATACTTGTCCGACGTTCATCCGACTGGGTACGCCCAAGGGGTTGAGAACAATATCCACTGGAGAACCATCTGGTAAGTAAGGCATATCTTCCAAAGGCAAGATCCGGGAAATAATACCCTTGTTACCGTGGCGTCCTGCCATTTTGTCGCCGACTTGAATCTTCCGTTTCTGCGCTACATACACCCGGACTACCATGTTGGCTCCTGGTGGGAGTTCGTCCCCTTGTTCGCGGGTAAATAAACGCACATCTACGACGCGACCTTTTTCACCGTTGGGAACTCGCAGGGAGTTATCGCGCACATCCCGTGCTTTTTCACCGAAAATCGCCCGCAGTAGTTTTTCTTCTGGGGGTTGGTCAGATTCACCTTTGGGTGTAACTTTACCAACTAAGATATCCCCGGCTTCTACCCATGCGCCAATGCGAATGATTCCTTGTTCGTCTAGTTGGCGTAAGGCATCTTCCCCAACGTTGGGAATTTCTCGCGTAATTTCTTCAGGGCCTAGCTTGGTTTGTCTTGCCTCAATTTCATATTTTTCAATGTGAATTGAGGTGTAAACATCATCCTGAACTAATCTTTCGGAAATTAAAATCGCGTCTTCGTAGTTGTAGCCTTCCCAAGGCATGTAGGCGACGACGATATTTTGTCCCAGGGCTAATTCTCCACCTTCTGTGGAGGAACCATCAGCTAGTACCTGACCAGCAACTACACGCTCGCCTATCCGTACTAGGGGTTTTTGGTTGAGGCAAGTATCTTGGTTGGAACGCTGATACTTGGAAAGTGTGTATTTAATTTCACTTGTTGTGTTCTTAACCCGAACACGAATTTCTGTGGCATCCGCATAAACTACATCGCCATCGGTACGAGAGACGATTACCATCCCGGAGTCTCTTGCACCTTGAGCTTCTAAGCCTGTGCCCACTAAGGGACGTTCTGGCTTGAGTAGGGGTACTGCTTGCCGTTGCATGTTGGAACCCATCAGCGCCCGGTTAGCGTCGTCATGCTCCAGGAAGGGAATCATACTTGTAGCTACCGATACAATTTGCACTGGTGATACTGCTACGTAGTCCACTTGTTCAGGGGTGGTGGTGGAGAATTCCTGGCGATAGCGTACTGGTACTTGAGGCCCAATAATCATGCCATTTTCATCAACAGGAATGTCACCCGGAGCAACGCGCAAGTCGTCTTCCTCATCGGCGGTCATGTAAGCTGGCTGTAGGTCAAACCTCACACGACCATTTTCCACGGGTCTAAAGGGTGTTTCTAAAAAGCCGTATTGGTTTACCCGCGCATGGGTTGCTAAGGAGCCAATCAAACCCGCGTTGGGGCCTTCTGGGGTTTCAATGGGACAAATCCGTCCGTAGTGGCTGGGGTGAATATCCCGGACAGCAAACCCAGCCCGCTCTCTGGTTAAACCGCCAGGTCCTAAGGCAGATAGACGGCGTTTGTGAGTCAGTTCTGCTAGGGGATTGGTTTGATCCATGAACTGACTTAATTGGCTAGAGCCGAAGAATTCTTTAATGGCGGCTACTAGGGGTTTGGGGTTGACTAGAGAAGCTGGGGTGAGAACTTCAGCATCGGATACAGTCATCCGTTCCCGAATAATTCTCTCTAGACGGTTTAAGCCTACCCGGACTTGGTTTTGCAGCAATTCACCTACACTTCGTACTCGGCGATTACCCAAGTGGTCAATATCGTCAATGTTACCGATGTCATATTCCAGGTTAATCAGGTAGTCTACCGCTGCCAATATATCGCCAGGAGTTAAGACACGCATGGTGTCGGGAACCGACAAGCGTAATTTTTTGTTGAGCTTATAACGTCCAACACGCCCTAAATCGTAACGTTTGGGGTCGAAGAATCGCGAATCTAACAGCTGTTGTCCACCTAAAACTGTGGGTGGTTCACCAGGACGCAATTTGCGATATAACTCCATTAGGGCTTCTTCTTCGGAAAATTGCCCTTCTTTTTCAATAGTTTTTTGGAAGTACTCAGGATGGCGTAAAGCGTCAAAGATTTCGTTATCTGATAAACCTAAAGCTTTGAGAAGTACTTGGGCTGAAAGTTTGCGGGTTTTATCAATCCTGACCCACACCAAATCATTACGGTCTGTTTCAAATTTCAACCATGCTCCCCGGTTAGGAATTAAGCTAGCTGAATAGGTACGGCGACCGTTTTTATCAATTTCTGATTTGTAATAAACTCCAGGCGATCGCACAATTTGGTTGACGATCACGCGCTCGGCTCCGTTAATAATAAAGGTGCCGCGATCGGTCATCAAGGGCAAATCACCAATAAAGACTTCTTGTTCTTTAATATCCCCGGTTTCTTTGTTCAACAAACGTGTGGGGACATACATTTGTACAGCGTATGTACTATCCCGTCGTTTGGCTTCTTCGACACTGTACTTTGGTTCTTTAAGTTTGTAGTTTTGACCTAAAAAGTGCAGTTCTAGTTTGCCGGTGTAATCTGTAATCGGACTAAAGGAGTTAAGTTCTTCTATTAACCCTTCTTCTAAAAACCAACGGAAGCTAGAACGCTGGATTTCAATCAAGTCGGGCAACAGAAAGGCGGGTTCCATATATGTTTCGTTCGTCATGCCTCTACCTTTGTCAACCTGGTTAAACTTACCATTGGACACTGCTTTTTGACGGTTCCCACCGCTAGCCAGTGTCCGTAGCTGTTTGGGAACTTCTCCTTAACGCCACCTGCACATAGCAGGTACGGGCAAACGCAGAAATTAAAGCTGGAAAGTGCTATCTTGACAAGCGGGAAATTACTCCACTAAAAGTGACAATTATAACTAATAACCAGCTACTATGTTGATTGCTCAAAAGTAGATGGTTGAGATAGTTTGGAATTAAGTTGATTTTTGTCACTTCTCCTCCCACAAGCGCGTTAATTAGCCGCCGCAGCTTTTTTCCTGTTGTGTTTTCAATACCCCTCTATATTTAGATTCACGGTGATATCCTAAAACTAAGGAACCGAGTGGTTCTGAATCGACTCTGGATTAGTATGGCTTTATCTTGGTGGGTGATAATCACAAGGCAATTACGTTTAACAGTTTTCTATAGATTAAATACGGAAAAGGTATTTTTCTCAAAGTGTCTAGCTCAACTGATGATTGTCAGCCTTGGCGATCGCGGCGATTACATCCGCTTGTAGAGATTAGTAGGATGGTCAACCCCGACAAATAATTAGCTCAGACACCTCAAAGGTGACTGCTTTGCGGGTAGCGATGGTCAAGTTAGTAACTGTGCAAAATCAATCTTAGGAGTTTTAATTTCCTTCCTTTATCATTATGGCGCAAGCAAAATGTTTTGGAGGAAATAATTCTAGCATATTTCCGTCCTCCGAGGTGTTTATTTTTTTGTCCACAGCCAACTACACTGAAAGTTACACTTTATAGTACCAGACTAAATAAGTCGCAAGCATTTTGGGTGGTTTGCTTGGCGATCGCTTCTACTGCTTCCCCACGCAATTGGGCTATACTTTCTGCTACATAACGGACATAAGCTGGCTCATTGCGCCCTTTACCTCGTTTGGGGACGGGAGCAAGAAAAGGACAGTCTGTTTCAATCAGCAAGCGATCGCTCGGTACCATTGCGGCGGTAGCTTGGATCTGCTTAGCATTTTTGAAGGTAACTGTCCCGCTAAAACTTATGTAGAAGCCTAAGTCAATAAACCATTGAGCTTCTTCTGGTGTTCCACCCCAACAATGCATCACACCCCGGACTCTTTCGCCTTTTTGTT
The DNA here is from genome assembly GCF_014697075.1 of Tolypothrix sp. FACHB-123. Classification (GTDB taxonomy): domain Bacteria; phylum Cyanobacteriota; class Cyanobacteriia; order Cyanobacteriales; family Nostocaceae; genus Aulosira. Next base: position 135,950 of record NZ_JACJRE010000008.1, read on the forward strand.
CTCGCCATTTTTGCAACACTTCTCTTACCTGTGCTGCTGCATCACGGCAATGGATAATCACAGGTAAATTCAGTTCATAGGCGATCGCCAATTGCGCTTCAAAAACTATGTGCTGTTGCTCATAGTTGTCTGCTTTATAAAAATCCAGCCCCATTTCCCCCATTGCGACTACTTTGACATCAGATTGAGCCAATGTGGAAATTTCATTGGCTGTTTCGTCAGTCCATTGTTTAGCGTCTAAGGGATGTAAACCTACAGCAAAGCTGAGTTCGGGGAACTCTTTTGCTATGGCTTGGATGCTGGCAAATTCTGCAGGTTCGACGCAGGAATGTATTAAATGCACTACACCTGCTTGTTGCCATCGCGATCGCACTGCTGCTAAATCTTGCTGAAAAACGTCAAAGTTAATGTGAACGTGGGTGTCAATTAGCTGCATTTTTGTTTTAGAGTCATTAGTCATTAACCATTAGTCATTAGTAGCAGACTAATGACTCAATGATTTGGGACTACTGTGCCGTTTGTGTAAGTGGTTTAAGTTTATGGGCCAATCTTGACTTTTTCCTGGCTCCATTATTGGGATGAAGCACACCTCGCTTAACGGCTTTGTCGATTTTGCTGTAAGCCTCTGCTAATCGCTCCTGTACTTGTTGATTTAATTCAGGAGTGGGATTAGCAGCATAGACTTCTACTGCATTCAGGTATTTCTTCATCAGCGTCTTGACAGCTGATTTATATGCTTTATTACGCAGTCGATTGCGTTCTGCGATTTCGGCGCGCTTGAGAGCAGACTTTGTATTCGCCACAGTCAGTTCCAGAAAGACTATTAATATGTACACACACTACTAGATTTACTAATATAGCATCCATATTGCCAATGTTAAGATTTCCCAAAAAAAAATATCATGGGGCATTGGGCATTGGTCAATAGTCACTCACCATTTCTCCCCTTCCTTTGTCTTGCTTGTCTCCCTGCCCCCTGCTCACCTGCACCAGATAATTGGCAACCTCATAACAACACTGGGAGTATCAAAAAAATCCAGGTTAAGCTAGAGAAGGGAATTAGACTCATCTCGGTACCTGTTTTGGTAAAGAGCAAGATTAATTCTCAGGCGGGAATATTCTAATTTTGGCATTGTGCTTACTCCATGCTGCGAATTATTACTCAGCAGGCAGACGTCAGAGCAGAACTACAAAGGATCTGCGATCGCACCCATGACGAACACGTACTTCATAAAGAAGCCACGGTGCGAGAGGTGTTGCAAGCCGTGAAACGCCAAGGCGACAAGGCTGTATTGCATTACACAGATGAATTTGACAACCAAACTCTTAAGTCGGAGGAACTGCGGGTTACAGGCTCAGAATTGGATGCAGCTTATCAACAGGTGTCCCAGGAGTTGATTGCGGCGATTCGCTTAGCTAGCCAAAAAATCGAAGCGTTTCATCGTCAGCGAGTCCCAAAAAACTGGGTCAACTTTGGTGATGATGAGGTGGTGTTGGGCAAACGCTACAATCCTGTAGATCGGGCTGGTTTGTATGTCCCTGGTGGACGTGCTGCCTATCCTAGTACTGTACTGATGAATGCCATTCCGGCGAAAGTGGCTGGTGTCCCGCGAGTTGTGATGGTGACCCCCCCAGGGGCTGGTAAAGCCATCCATCCGGCGGTGCTAGTAGCAGCTCAAGAAGTTGGGGTACAGGAAATTTATCGGGTTGGGGGAGCGCAGGCGATTGCGGCTTTAGCCTACGGTACAGAAACAATTCCAAAAGTCAATGTTATTGTAGGCCCTGGTAATATTTATGTCACGTTAGCTAAAAAACTTGTTTACGGTAGCGTCGGTATTGATTGTTTGTCAGGCCCGAGTGAAGTGCTAATTATTGCTGATGAAACCGCAAATGCCGTACATGTAGCTGCGGATATGCTGGCGCGGGCCGAACACGATCCAATGGCGGCAGCGGTTTTGCTAACTACGGATGCGGCTTTAGCGAAAAACGTCCAAGTAGCTGTGGAGCGACAACTGGTAGATCATCCCCGACGTATCGACACCGAAAAAGCGATCGCTCACTACGGCTTGATTGTGATTATTGAATCTCTCAAAGCCGCCGCAGAACTTACCAACGAATTTGCTCCTCAACACCTGGAATTAGAAATTGCCGATCCTTGGGAGTTATTACCACAAATTCGCCATGCTGGAGCAATTTTTTTAGGCGATTCTACACCAGCAGCAGTAGGAAAATATTTAGCCGGCCCAAACCATACCTTACCTACTTCTGGTGCTGCTCGCTATGCTTCAGCCTTGGGTGTAGAAACTTTTCTTAAACAATCAAGTATTATCCAATACTCACAAACTGCATTGCAAAAAGTGGCTGGGACAATTGACATTCTAGCTTCAGTAGAGGATTTACCCTCCCATGCCGATTCTGTCAGACGCCGAATTCAGCATGAAGAGTAATTGAGAATAGTGAATTTTTGCTGATAATGTTGGGGAAAATCAGCCATTAGATGCAAAATAAAAGCTTGAGAAATTGAGTATTATATAAACTCAATTTGCTAGTCCTGATATCTAAAGTTCCCAAATAAAGTTGGGATAAATTTAGCTTGAGGACGGAATTTATTCGGCTGCGAGCATTTTTTGATAACATACTTCTAGCGGTAAAACGCTTAAGAAATAAACAGTGTGAAATCTGGGCAAAAATTGGTTTAATTACCAATAAATTAACCAGGTATTTATTTAAGGGGTCTACTCTTGAGGAGACGAGAGCGGTGTTAAAAAATATCTTGGTAGCTCTAGACGGTTCGGAAATTGCAGAGCGAGTAATTGAGGCTTTAAAAGATTTGGTGCTACCGCCAGACAGTAAAGTCATTCTCTGCCATGTTTTTCCTCCGCCAGAGTTGGAGAGGGATTTACCCGCAGATCGCCCTCATTCCGATTCGCCAACATTTTCCTATTTCTATATTGAAAAACAACTGCAATCTTACCAAGAAACTTTGCCAGTTCAAAGTGAATTAGAATTAGTAACTGGCTATGCAGCAGATGAAATTATTCGCCTTGCTAATATTTATCAGGCTGATTTGATTGTAATTGGCAGTCGTGGTTTAACAGGAATGAAGCGAATTGTCCAAGGTTCTGTGAGCAGTCAAGTTGTGGAAGAAGCTAGTTGTTCAGTATTAGTAGTCAAGCCAACTTAGGATTAATTTAGTCACAGCAAATTTAGCTTTAATTAATTAGCAAAATTAATAACTTTATTAGTTCACTAAAATAATTTTGCTGGGCTGCAATATCCCCGATTTTTTGAAAATTCGGGGTATATCTTTTTGTAACTTCTCAAAACTGGTCATCTTCAGACCTTCAGTCTTGACTACGAATATATTCCATCAAAACTAATAACTTATTTAAGATTTTTGACTACCTAAAAACTGACGCAAGCTTAATAGGCTGATAGTTTGTCCTATATTTAGGGGTAATAGAGACACTCCTTCTAGACGGGACTGTACCCAACCTTCTCCCCAATACCATTCATGAAAACCATCAATTCCACCACTTAGTAACAAGCGCAGACAATTAGCTTTTGCCACGTTTACTTGATGATGAATGGATAATGGCCCAGTCCAGGTAGTGAATTGATAACCTGCTTGTAGTTCTTCTGGCATTCCTGGTGTGAAACGTTGACCGACAAGCCATTTTTGTAATTGCGCTGGACGTAGCAGGCTATCGTGAATTGCGCTGGCTGAAGCCTCGATTTCAATTCGCAGTTGGCTTTGTTGAAAAGTACCTAGCATTTTTTAAGCTGATAATTCAGTGTATGTTTGTTATGATTTTAGTATGACAAATATAATCTCAAAAATTCAATCAAATTCTAATTTTTGAATATTAATTAACAGCCAGAATCAGCAATAATTGAGTTTTTATTACCACTTCTAGGGTATTTGTAAATCATAATTAGGGTAGAGGTTGCTGTAAAAGATATAAGTTATACCAATTATCTTTGAAGATGTAGTTTATTGTTAAAAGTTAAAATAAACCGCCAAGTACGTATTAGACACGCAGCGGTGAAGCATGGTTTTGAGCGGGTTTACTGACTTGAAGCAATTGCTAAACTCAAAGGGCTTCCTGCTGTGAGTATGCCAAAAAAAATACACATTTAATTACTTTGTGCAAGTTGATAGAGAATCGGTACTAGATATTTTAGTAGTCCCTCACATGGTTAAGTTTAGTTTAGATATACTAAGTTATACTAAATAAGACTTTAAATTGCGACCCTCACAGCAGGGGCATTTAGTAACACATTAATTTGGTAAGGTTTTCATGGCGGATCAATTAATTCGCGCCACAGCAGCCGACGGTGGAATTCGAGCCGTAGGTGTAATTACTACGCGCCTCACTGAGGAAGCAAGACAGCGCCACAAACTTTCTTATGTAGCTACAGCTGCACTCGGTCGGACAATGGCAGCTGGGTTGTTGATGGCTTCTAGTATGAAGCGAGCTGGCTCTAGGGTCAATGTCCGGATTAAGGGTGATGGGCCATTGGGTGGAATATTGGTAGATGCGGGTTTAGATGGAACGGTAAGGGGCTATGTAGGCAATCCATCTGTAGAATTACCACCTAATGCTAAAGGTAAGCTAGATGTTGGCGGTGCTGTGGGTAAGGGATTCCTTTACGTTGTGCGAGATATTGGTTATGGATATCCTTACTCTAGTACTGTAGAACTAGTTTCGGGTGAAATTGGTGATGATGTGGCACATTATTTGGTGAGTTCCGAACAAACGCCGTCAGCTACAGTTTTAGGTGTATTTGTCGGGCCAAACGGGGTAACTGCTGCTGGGGGATTATTGGTACAGGTGTTACCTAAAGCGGCTAGAGATGAAGCTTTGGTAGCAACTTTAGAATCACGGGTAGCTAGCCTAGCTGGATTTACGCCGTTGTTGCAAGCTGGTAAAACTTTACCGACAATCTTTACAGATTTGTTGGGGGATATGGGGCTGACAATATTTCCAGAAAACCAAATATTGCGCTTTCACTGTGGTTGTTCCTTTGACCGCATGTTGGGCGCATTAAAAATGTTGGGAGAAGCGGAACTACAAGATATGATCGTTAAAGATGATGGCGCTGAGGCAACTTGCGACTTTTGTGGTCAAGTTTACCAGGCCAGCAGCGATCAACTGGCTCAGCTGATTGTCGATTTGCAGACTGAATCTTCGGCTTCAGGATAAAGGTATAAAAGGGCACTAAATCTCTGAATATGTTAGTGGTATCTATGGAGATGATAAAAAAAGTAGCTTTTTAATGATGAGAAAGTTACTATGGCAACAATAGAATTATCGATCTATTACAGATCGCTATTCAATTATTTTTGGTGTGAGAGATGACAGAGCGGGATATTACAGACAGTTGGTCCCGAGGCAGAGCCAGAGATCAGGATGAAAGTCAGAGATTAACCGAAGCACAGCAATTCGGAGAAACTCATTTGTTTAATATTCCAGGAACTGGTTCTAAATCTAAGTCAGTGAAGCGGCAAACAGATCATAATTCCGAAGAGTTACCTTTTAATAGTCAGTCAGAAAAAACTATTTCCCCCGATTTGATTCTCAGTAAATTGCCTCGCTGGATGCAAAATTGGGTGTTGTGGTTAGTATTATTAATGTTAGTTCCTGGGGGAATAGCTTTCTTGGCAACAGCGATGCTTTTAAAGTTGCCAGCCGCCCCCAATTGCCCCAAAATTTTCTGGCCAATGGCTAGTGAGTCGGTGAGGCTACACTGTGCACAGTTAGCAGCTTCTAAGCAAACGGTAACCGATTTACTACAAGCGATTGGCTTGGTGAAGCAACTTTCCAAAAACCACCCGCTACGTGGAGAAGCAGATCGCTTTATAGAAACTTGGTCGAAGGATATTTTACAACTAGCCGATCAAAGTTTTCAAGCCGGAAACTTAGAGGAGGCGATCGCCACTGCGCAGAAAATACCTGATGATGTGCCTGTTTATCAAACAGTAGAAGAACAAATAACTAAATGGCAATCGATTTGGTCAAAGGCTGAGGGAATTTACCAGGAAGCCGAAGCCGAATTGCGGCAAAGAAATTGGCAATCAGCTTTTATGCTGTCTGCTAAATTGTTACGTGTAGATAATAAATACTGGGCAACTACTAAATACGACGAATTAAATCGCATAATTGTTACCGCCAGAGAAGATGGTGAGAAGTTAGCAAAAGCTGATAGTTTAGCTAAAAGTGGGGTTGCTGAGAAAATCCTCGAAGCTATTAAGTTAGCAGAGTCAATTAGTTCAGGTAGTTATGTTTATCAAAAAGCTCAAGAGTTAATTCCGGCATACGGGCGCAAAATGCTGGATTTAGCCCAGGCGAAGTTGGATAAACGGGATGCAGATACAGCCTTAGATATAGTTAGACAAATTCCCGAAAGTACGAAACTGCAAACGGAGGTTGAAGACTTTATCAGCTTGGCTGAAGCCCAAAGAAGTGCTTGGATTGGTACTATTGATTCTTTACAAACAGCAATTTCCCAGGCGCAACAAATCGACCCCTCTAGGGCAGTGTATAACAAAGCACAACAATTGATTGCTCGCTGGCAGTTGGAAATTGAAGATGTTGCTCATTTAGAAAAAGCACGAACATTAGCTAGCCAAGGAACAGTCAGCGATTTAACAGCTGCGATCGCTCAAACTCAGCTGATTCCCAGAGGTAATCCCCGTGCTACTGAAGCTAGACAAGAGGCGGGACGTTGGCAAGCGCAAGTTGAGACTATCCAAGACAGACCTTTCTTGGAGCGTGCCGAACAGATAGCCTATCTAGAAGATGTCAACTCATTACAAGCGGCGATCGCTGAAGCGAGCCAAATCCGGAGTGGTAGGGCATTGTATTCTGAAGCACGGAGAAAAATCCAGAATTGGACGGCGAAGATCCAGCGCATTCAAGATCAGCCTTACTTGGATCAAGCACGAGAACTAGCAGCTACCGGTAATTTGGCAGGTGCGATTAGTGCGGCTCAAACCATTGCCTCATCAGGAAGGGCGCTTTCCGGTGAAGCCCAAACAGCTATCAATGATTGGCGAGAGCAAATCCGTGCTAGAGATAACTGGCAAAAAGCCAGAACCACAGCCCTGACGGGTACGCCGGATGCATTGGTAGAAGCAATCCGCCTAGCCCAACAAGTTCCCAGGCGTAATGTCTTGCGGATGGATGCGAATATTGCCATCGATCAGTGGAGTCAGCAATTGTTAGATATTGCCCGCACTCAAGGACAGTCTGATATTTATAAAGGTATTGAGATTGCCAAGCTGGTTCCTAGAGGGAGTTCTGCTTATAGCGCTGCACAACAGCAGATTCAGACTTGGCGGGCATTTCTCAATCCTGAACCTCAGCCAGCAACTCCGCCAACTTTGTCGCCTTCGCCTAGTAGCACTGAAACGCCAAATTGACGGAACAACTAAATGTAAAGAGCATCGTGGGGACACAATATTTTGTGCCCCTATTTTTTTGCAATGATTTGTGAATAGAGGAGTGAGGGACAAGAAGGCAGCGCCTCGGCTCCTCTCGGCGACCGGAAGCAGGGGGGCAGAGGGGGAAAATACATCAAATACTCTTCCAATGCCCAATGCCCAATGCCCCATACCCCATGCCCAATTAGCTATTCAATATTTGCCGCACTACAGTTAAGGCTGAGTAACTGACGCCGGCTGTGCCTTCACCGGGGTGGGTGGAGTCGCCAACTAGCCAGAGATGGTTGATGGGTGTGCGATTGGCAAAACCAAAGGGGCCGAAGGTGGGGATGCGTTGCCCGATACCGCCAACGATACCGCGATCGCGTGCTGTGAAATGGGCAAAGGTGCGGGGTGTGGCGGCTTCTTGATGAATGATGGTTTCGGGTTTGAGGTAGAAGTATTGCCCTAAACGCGCGATCGCTTGTTCTGTATACTGCTGCTTGAGTTCGGCGTAATTCTCAGTCCGCCACCATCTACGAGTATCTACGAAGGAAGAAGCAATAATTGTGGCTTTACCTTCCGGGGCGCGTCCATCGCCGGGATGGCTAACGGAGACAAATAAGGAATTATTCTCGCCAATCGGCCCTTCGGGATTGTATAAAAATTGCAGGTGAGGCGGGCAATCAGCAGGAATGGCGCTGGCGTCTACGCCTAAATACACGACAAATGCACCGGAGGCTGGGGGTAATTTGTCTACACGCTGTTGATAACCTTTTGGCGCTTGTTCGCCTAAAAGTTGCACGAGGTTTTGGACGGTGACATTTGCAACTATATGATCGGCGGTTTCTGTCCAAACTTCGCCGCTTTGCTGGTTGCGAATGGTAACGGATTTAGCTTGATGATTTTCGACGGTAATTTTTTCAACGGTGTGGCGTAGCAATAATTTACCGCCATCTCTTTCTAAGGATTCTACCAGGCGATCGCTTAAGACTTGCATACTACCTTGGAGGTGAAATAATCCTTGGGGTAGTTGGGATACGCTTAACGCCGTAGCTGCGTAAAGTAACGCTGTTTCTTCGGCGTTGACTTGGGAATATAGCTTGAGTTGTAAATCTAAGAAAGTTCGTAAGCGATGGTCATTACCTAATCTATATAACCGTAAAGCATCGCCCACGGTAAATAAAGTAAAGGGCACAGTAATTAATGTACTGGGGCGTACCGCTTGAGTTAACTGCCACAAATCCCATAAACTGCGTGGCGGTAGCACCGGATCGCGTCCTTGGAATTCCCAGCTAGCTTGAAATAAGGTGGCTAACAATTGCCAAAATGGTTCGCTACCAGGAAATTGCTTTTGTCTTTCTTCTCGCCATTTCTCAGGATCGCGCCAGACATTGATAGGCGTAGATTCGCCAGGAAGATAAACCGCACAAGCCGGATCGCAAGGTGTGGCTTCCGGTAAATCTATGCCCAATTCTGAGAAAATCCGGTGATGAATTCCCCCAGGTTCCAAGCCGGCGACTTGGGTAGCGCCCACATCAAAGGTAAATCCTCGGCGTTTAAAGGTGGAAGCACAACCCCCAGGAACCAAAGCTTGATCGACAATTAAAACACTGTAACCTTTATGGGCTAATAATGCTCCAGCAGTTAGCCCACCTATTCCCGCACCGACGACGATGACACGGGGCTGATTTTCGTTAACAGTTACACCGGGCATTGTTACTTTAGTTTATATTTCTTAATATTATTCTTAATTTTAACAAAAGCCAGACTTAGAGTAATTCGTAGTTGGGAAATTTTGACAGCATCTTGGTTAATGAAATTGAGTCTGTTGGCTAATTGGAGAGAGTTGCCAGGATGTAAAGCTAGAAGCTAACTATATATATTGTTGAATTTGCGAAAAAAGCAGCTAATTTGAGCGTAAATAAAGCGCTTGTCTGATTAAATTTGGGAATACTGATATGAGTTATTTCTGAGGAGTGATAAAAATGGCAGGTAATCGTATCAGTGCTGAGTTTTCCCCAGCAGATCGGGACGCGGTGATGCAGGCTATAGCGACGATTCGGGAGAAATTACCGTTTTTGGTGGATTTGACAACGGAAGACAGGCGCACAATTTTGAAGATGGGTGATAAAAGCCGCGCGTTTGTCAGCAAGGCGTTGGAAGTAGGGACACAAAACCCAAACTTTTTACCCCGTTCTTTTGATTTAGAGGAGATGCGCCGAGATTTAGCGCTGTATGACACCTTGTATCCTGTGCTGTTATCGCTGACACAACTACAAGAACTGGTGGATGATACCTGTATGACTGCTGGTAGTGAAGCATATACAGCCGCTTTAGCAGTTTACAACTACGCCAAAGCTAGCGGTGATGTTGCTGGTTTAGATGGAGTCATAGATGAGATGGGACGTAGGTTTACCCGCAGTTCTAAGAAGAAGAAAGCTGCAACAACTATCGACTAAAATCAGCGCGAATCGGTGTAGGGTGCGTTATGGACTTCAGTACTAACGAACCACAGGAGATTTACGGTGCGTTACGCTAGCGCGATAACACACCCTACCGAACTTGAGCCTTTGAGGGTGAAGCTTGAGCCTTTGAAGGTGAAGCTTGAGTTTTTGAGGGTGAAGCTTGAGCCTTTGAGGGTGAAACTTGAGCCTTTGAGGGTGACAGTTGAGCTTTTGAGGCTGACGGTTGAGCTTTTGAGGCTGACGGTTGAGCTTTTGAGGCTGACGGTTGAGCTTTTGAGGCTGACAGTTGAGCTTTTGAGGGTGATGCTTGAGGTTCTGAATCCAAAATTGTCAGCTTCTTTACTAAATAGATTCAATTGACTGCTGTTTATTCAACAAATTGTTACTAAGCATTGTGGAAAAATCTTGATTCAATATCTCTACTAACAAAACATAACAGCTATGAGCAGTAAACCTGAAATTCTCATCAAGCAGCCTGTTTCTGTCTTTAGCAAGCGTCTTAAAATTGACTTCAAAAGCTTCTTTAAAGAATTAGCCTTAGCTGGGTTAAATACAGCGAGTGGCAATTATAAGGACATCCTAGATAATTTGGTCAATATGAAAGAGAAAATTGGGTTGGCTAAAGAACCGGGAGAAAGAGCTTATTTGTTAATTTTCAAATCTCTAATTCAGGCAATGACTAGTTTAGTAGATGATAATCGAGATTTACTAAATAAAGTTAATAAAAATGAGATTGAGACTATAGTTAAACATCGGTTAGAAAAATGTCTCCAAAATTTAGAGGATACAGAATTAACAATTGACAGCAACTTTTTTGAGCATCCTGAAGAATTAGCTATTGTTCACGCTATAAAAAAACCTTTTCGCCAGTGGTTAACAGAATTTGTCTCTACACCAGCACAAGCAGAAGCAATTACTAATCGTCTTCCTAAAGAGTTTCAATCTTCACTCATTGAAGAATGGAAGAATAATAGCGATAAATATGCAGTTTTACAAAATGAAATGAATACACCATTTATTAAAGCAGGTGAAAGAGAACAAGCTTGGCAACGTTACTCTACATGGTTGCAAAAACAAATTAATGAACGGATGTTTTCTGAAGCTTTTAGTTTGGAACAGGTGTATGTTCCCCTCCGCGCTTACTATGAACGCAAAATTGAAAGTGAAAATGATGATGATTTTACTGGCGGAGGAAGACAGAATTATAAAAAAGATAAAAAAACGGAAAGGATTGTTGTTGATTTACAAACAGAACTGCAAACTTGGTTAGACGAAGCTGATAAAAATGATGCTATCCGGGTAATTAGTGGCGGGCCGGGAAGCGGTAAATCTTCCTTTTCTAAAGTTTTTGCAACGACACAGGCAAAGATAGGCAAAATTTCGGTGTTATTTATTCCCCTGCACCTATTTGATCCAGAAGATGATTTAGTTAATGGCATTAACAAGTTTATTAATGGATTGCGTGATATTCCTCTGCCACCTAATCCTTTGAAAGAAGAAAACTTTGTCGCCAAATTACTGATTATTTTTGATGGTTTAGATGAATTAGCCATGCAAGGAAAAATGGCTGAGGAAGTTGCCCAGAAATTCGTGAGTGAAGTACAAAGACAAGTTAATGCATTTAATCATGTTCAACCTCGCTTGCAGGTTTTAATTAGTGGTCGAGAATTGGTAATACAAAAAAATCAAAGCGATTTTCGTAAACCCAAGCAAATCCTGCATGTTCTTCCCTATTTTGTAGATGAGCAAGAAAGAAAGCAGAATCATTACATTGATGTTCAAAATTTATTAGAACAAGACCAACGGCAAATTTGGTGGGATAAATATGGTAAAGCTAGCGGTCATGGATATAACAGCTTACCCGCAGAATTAGACAAGGGACATTTGAGAGAAATTACGTCCCAGCCGTTATTAAATTACTTGGTTGCTTTGAGTTTGATACGCGGTGTAGTTAAATTTTCCGAAGATAGCAACCTCAATGAAATTTATGCAGATTTACTCACAGAAGTTTATCAACGAAGTTGGGGTGATGAGAACCCAGTAATTAGGGGTGTTGAAGAAAAAGATTTTGTTCGCATTCTCGAAAGTATTGCTGTTGCTGCTTGGCATGGAGGAGATGTCAGGGTAACAACAGTTTCAGAAATTGAAAAAAGTTGTGATAGCAATCTTCTAGAACGGATATTAAATATATTTAAGCAAGATAAAAAAGCTAGCTTAACTCGTCTCCTAACTGCCTTTTATTTCCGGCAACGTGGCTTAAAAGGTCATGAAGAAACTTTTGAATTTACCCACAAAAGCTTTGGTGAGTATTTAACAGCAAGAGATATTGTGAAGGAATTAAAACTCATCAATAACCAGCTAAAAGCTAATCAAGAAGATTCAGATTATGGATTGAATAAGCTACAAGCTTTAGAACGCTGGGCAAAATTATGCGGTTTAACCGCTATGGATGATTATATTTTTAACTTTGTTGTGGATGAAATTGAATTGCAGCAAGATAAATATCAAGTTGATGTCACTGAATGGCAGCAAACAATGTGTAACTTGATAAGTTATATGCTAAAGAATGGAATGCCGATGCAGAAATTGCAGTCGCCCACTTTTCAAGAAACAAATCGGCAAGCACGTAATGCAGAAGAGGCATTGTTAGCTGTTTTAAATGCTTGTGCTAGGGCGACAAAAAAGGTTTCTCAGATTAAATGGCTTTCTCCTGAAGCTTTTGGCACTTGGATTTCTCGGTTACGTGGGCAAAGAGGTGAAGTTGATAGTGATGTTTTTTGCTTAAATTGCTTAAGTTTTTTAGATTTGCAAAACTGTATTCTCTTTTACCAAGATTTTTGTAAGGCGAATTTTCAAGGGTCGAATTTTCAAGGGTCGAATCTTCAAGGGTCGAATCTTCAAGGGTCGAATCTTCGAGATGTCAATCTTCAAGAGGCGAATCTTCAAGGGTCGAATCTTCAACGAGCGAATCTTCAAGATGCAAATCTTCAACGAGCGAATCTTCAAGAGGCGATTCTTCTGGGTGCAAATCTTCAACGAGCGAATCTTCAAGAGGCGGATCTTCAAGAAGCGAATCTTCAACGGGCGAATCTTCAACGGGCGAATCTTCAACGGGCGAATCTTCAAGATGTGAAGATTCAAGGGGCAATTCTTCAAGGGGCAAATATTCACGACGCAAATGTTCGCAACACTCTTCTGAAAGGTAAAATCTAAATCCACTCGATACCCTGTGCAACTAAATATTTCCTCGCCGGCTCCAAAGCTTCTTTCCGCAAAATAATCTTCACATCTGGCTTAGTGAGATACAAACGAAATCGCTGCATAAATAATTGATTAGCCGGCTCAATTTTCTTAATCGCACTCCAAGGAATCAACAACGCTGGTAACCCAAAGTTAAACAAAATAAAAATACTCAAATACAGCCCTTGGGGAGTAACACCAACATTTAAACTTCCTTTGTAATACGCCATCCCCACAGAACCATATTGAAAGCGCGAGAGATTTGCTGGTGCTGGTTCATTGGTGCTGTAGTATTTCGCCAGCTTGTTCCAATCGACGCTGAGGATGAAAATTACAATAACCATAATTAAGATATATCCTGCGATCGCGATCGCAACAGCTTCAAGTGGCATTGGTTTTTCTGGTTACTAGTGAGATAATTTTGCTAAGCAATTCAGCACAATTAATGACATAAATTAATTGCGATCGCTCTATTTACAACGAAAAATTTATACTCTATTTTGCATAATTACTGAGCTAAGTACCGCTTTTCTAGAAAGAAGGGACACAGTTCGCCATCAGTCCTAGATAAGATTAAAGAAGTAAAGCAGCTTTCCACCTCACCACTCACTACTACCAATGACCTCAACCCTGGTAAAATTTCCTCGTCTCAATGCTCCAAAACTCCACCAGTTACCGAACGGTTTAACCATAGTCGCGGAGCAAATGCCGATTGATGCTGTTAACCTCAGTTTGTGGATTAATGTAGGCTCGGCGGTAGAATCGGATACGATCAATGGCATGGCTCACTTTTTAGAGCACATGATTTTTAAGGGCACGAAACGCCTAGCTAGTGGGGAATTTGAACGTCGCATTGAAGAAAGAGGTGCGGTAACTAATGCTGCTACTAGCCAAGATTACACTCATTACTATATAACTACTGCTCCCAAGGATTTTGCCGAACTTGCTCCCCTGCAAATGGATGTAGTATTCAATCCCAGTATTGAGGATGATGCTTTTGAACGGGAACGCTTGGTAGTGTTGGAAGAAATTCGCCGTTCCGAAGATAGTCCCCAACGGCGGACTTTTCGGCGGGCGATGGAAATGGCTTTTGAACGTTTACCTTATCGTCGTCCGGTATTGGGGCCAGAATCGGTGATTTCCCAACTCAAACCCCAGCAAATGCGCGATTTTCACGGGAGTTTATATCAACCCTCCTCAATTACGGCTGTGGCTGTGGGGAATTTACCTACAGAAGAATTAATTGATATTGTTGCTCAAGGAATTAGTGAAACGCTTCACACCAAAGATTCGGAATTGTGGATAGAACCAATACTGCATCCCGAACCGGCGTTTACAGAAGTTGTGCGCCAAGAATTTGTCGATGAAAGTCTTCAGCAAGCGCGACTGGTGATAGTGTGGCGGGTTCCAGGGTTGAAATATATTAATGAGACTTACGCGCTGGATGTTTTAGCGGGAATTTTGGGACATGGACGCACATCCAGACTAGTACATGATTTGCGGGAAGAAAGAAATTTGGTGTCTTCGATTGCTGTCAGCAATATGAGCAATCAACTGCAAGGGACATTTTATATCTCAGCAAAATGCCCAGTTGAAAATGTCGCCGCAGTAGAAGAAGCGATCGCGCAACATATCCGTATGTTACACACAGAACTGGTCAAAGAATCAGAAATTGCCCGTGTACGGCGACGGGTAGCCAACAGATTTATTTTTGGTAATGAAACACCAAGCGATCGCGCTGGGTTGTATGGTTATTATCAATCCATGCTGGGAGATTTAGAGCCAGCCTTTAATTACCCCGCTAATATCCAAGCCCAAGAAGCCAGCGACTTAATGCAAGCTGCTCAACAATATCTGACTCCCGATGCTTATGGTGTAGTTGTAATTAAACCAGAATAGGGCATTGGGCATGGGGCATGGGGCATTGGGCATTGACAACTGACAACTGACAACTGACTAATGACAAACACAATGTGGACAGAAATTGATGCCCATATTAGCCGGGTGACGGGAGAAAAATTTCAGAGTCAGCAAAGGCGCTCGGTGAGTGGTGGGTGCATTAACCAGGGCTATGCTGTCTCTGATCATGAACGTACCTATTTTGTCAAACTCAATCAAGCTTCCCAGGTGGCGATGTTTGAGGCTGAGGCGTTGGGGTTAGAGGAAATGCTGAATACGGCTAGTATTCGCGTTCCTCAACCTTTGTGCTGGGGGATATCTGGGAATTCTGGCTACATTGTGTTGGAATGGCTAGCGATGGGCGGCGGTAACACCAAATCTTCTCAAGAAATGGGGCGAAAGCTAGCGCAAATGCATAAAGCGACTAGTAGTCAAGGTTTTG
Organism: Tolypothrix sp. FACHB-123; assembly: GCF_014697075.1. Classification (GTDB taxonomy): domain Bacteria; phylum Cyanobacteriota; class Cyanobacteriia; order Cyanobacteriales; family Nostocaceae; genus Aulosira. The sequence goes on from NZ_JACJRE010000008.1 coordinate 151,425, forward strand.
GTTGGAAAATTAACAATACTATTGGTTCTACGCCCCAAATTAATAATTGGACGGCAGATTGGGTAGAATTTTATGTGAAACATCGCTTGGGTTATCAATTTCAGTTAGCTAGGCGACGTGGGGGGAGTTTTCCTAAGGAAGAGAAGTTATTAGCAGCTATCCCGGAATTATTAGCGGATCGTGATGTAGAACCTTCTTTGGTACATGGCGATTTATGGGGTGGGAATGCTGGGTGTACGGTGTCTGGGGAACCAGTGATATTTGATCCGGCGACTTATTTTGGCGATCGCGAAGTGGATATCGCCATGACAGAATTATTTGGTGGTTTCTCCGCCGCATTTTATCAAGGTTATAACGAAGTCTTTCCTTTAGATGCTGGTTATGAGCAAAGAAAGACGCTTTATAACCTGTATCACATTCTCAATCACTTCAATTTATTTGGCGGTGGTTACGCTTCCCAAGCAAATCGCATGATCGAGCAGATTTTGCAAGGATAAATATAAATGCAAAGTATTAAAATAAATTCTCGTGTGGGACAGGATGGCATTTTACATTTAGAAGTACCAATAGGCTTTAAGGATAAAGAAGTAGAAGTAATGGTAATTTATCAGCCAATTGAAGCCGCCAACCCAACAAAAACACCAGAAGAATTAGGATGGCCTCCTGGTTTTTTTGAACAAACTTACGGTATTTGTCAAGATGATCCAATTGTTATCGATGCTGAAGGAGATTTTGAAAGTAGAGAAGAAATTGTCTGAAGTATTTGTTAGATATAGCAATCCTATATGATTTGTGAAAATTCACGTTGTTCAGATCCCCGACTTCTTCAAGAAGTCGGGGATCTAACTTTTCGCGAATGAATGATTTGCAGATAGCAGCTATAGCGATCGCTCATAATTTGATATTAGGGAACTCCAAAAAATAAATTATTTCGTTAAACGTTGACTGTTGACAGTTGACGGTTCACAGTTAACAGTCAACCGTCAACAGTGAACAATAGCAATGGAATATTTTTTTACTTGGAAGTCCCTTAGTAACTCACAATACCGGCGAATTTAGTCGTGTAACCGGATTACAAATTGAAGATTGGGAAGAATCTTGAACCAGATATGCACCAATAACAAGATGCCTACCCTTTTTATGCCATAATTTCTCTTATTTTGGCAAAATTAGCGTTTTGCTAAAGCTTTACTGTTTTGCTCTGCTATATAGCTTGATTTACGAGTTGTGAAGTTAATATACGTTTCAAAAACTTAGTTTGCGAGTCAGAAACTTAGTTTGCGAGTCAGAAACTTAGTTTGCGAGTCAAAAACTTAGTTTGCGAGTCAGAAACTTAATTTGCGAGTCGGAAACTTAATTTGCGAGTCAGAAACTTAGTTTGCGAGTCGGAAAAGTTAAAATACAATTCACAAACTTAATTTCCATCTCAAAAATTTAAATTTAGGGGAGCAATTGCATTGCGGATTTTCCCTGCCTACACAGCAATGGCATAATTGATTTCTTGGTCATCGTTCTTCCCAATTCAACAAAGTTATTCGCGTCACAGTGAAACACTATCAACTACAACCAAACGCCTTCCCCAGCAATTACCTCAACGACTTATGGGGAGAAATTCACGCTTGTCCTTATTTTGCGGTTAACAATCTCAACCGCGATTTTGTGGGGACGAAGGGATTTTCTGTAGTGTTTCAAAAATCGCATAGAGCAAAGGTAGAACAAAAATTTCCCTACTTTAAGCCTTATATGGATTTGGCGCTGAAGGAGAACTGTAACGCTTTTTACCTCAATCCTTTGTTGCTGAAGGAAGGTTCTCGTGTCGATCCGCACATCGATCGCTCTTTGCGTTCCTATTGTAAAAGCATTGAGCCGCCGTTGTTTGTCAGCGTGCTTTACGTGCGCGTACCTGAGAATATGCAAGGGGGAGAATTGGTATTGCGATCGCAAAAACGCCAGCTTGGACAAATTAAGCCGCAAATGAATACTTTACTCTACTTTCAAGGCGATTTAACCCATTCTGTTAACGCTGTGCAAACCTCTGGTTATCGCTTGAGTCTGGTATGCGAACAGTATAGTTTGAGTGAAGAAGAACTGGCAGAAATCCCAGAATTTACCATTGAGTCAAGAGTTGCTAATTCATCAGCAAGAAAGCGCAAGTAGGACTAATTTGTAATTTGCAATGACAACAATTAGATATTTAGATTCAGGTTTTGGCGGGTAATGCACACCCTACATGTATTTTAAAAATTAGATATAAGTTTTACACAGCCAATACTAGCAATATGACGCAAGTTTCCTTCGCAGAACTAATAGATGGCGCACGCGCTGGGTTATTGGTGAGTTTTCCTACGGATACTGTACCAGCACTAGCATCTTTACCAGAAAAAGCAGAATTAATTTTTGCGGCTAAACAACGCAGTCAGGATAAACCGTTGATTTTAATGGGTGCGAAAGCTGAAGATTTATGGCCTTATGTGCAAGGTCAAGCAGATGAGTATAAAATTTGGCAGGAAATTACAAATAAATATTGGCCGGGAGGACTGACTTTAGTTTTACCTGCTTCAGATTTAGTGCCAAAGGTGATGAATCCTATCGATCCGACGACAATTGGGATTAGAGTTCCCGATAGTGCGATCGCTCAACGCATTCTATCCCAAACAGGCCCTTTAGCTACCACTAGCGCCAATCTTTCTGGTCAGCCGCCTTTGCAAACTATGGCAGAAATTGAGTCTCAATTCTCCCAAGCTTTGACTTTAAGGGTTACAGAAGTTTCCCAGGATGGATCTACTGGGGGTGTACCTTCAACTGTGGCTAAATGGACAGGAAGTAATTGGCAGATTTTACGACAAGGTGCTATAAAGTTAATTTCCTAATGGAAATTTTATTAGATAAAAAACATTTAGCTTTACAAATATCCTTAATTCTCAATGAGTTATGGCTATTTAAGTTTACATAGAAAACTGCTATACCCCATTGATATTAGCTTTAATTTCGCCAATTTACCTGATTTAATGTGTTTACCAGGAATAAAGCCAAGAAATTTTCTATTAAGCAGTGATAGATATTGGTATCCTGACTATTTCTAAAATATTAGGGATTTCACGCTAGTTTTGGTGATGAATCAAGAAAAATTTGCCATTGCGTAGATAAATAAACGATAAATAAGTAATTTGAACATCAGGAACTTAATTTTCTCTGTTTCTGGTCAAAGAATCTAATTGAATAATTGCCAAATACTATGAATTGGAGTAACTGGGTATATTTAGGATTAGGACTAGCTCTAGGAGTGAGTTTTCGTTGGTTAGGGGGACGTTCTGCCAACGGTACAGCTAGCTCATCCTTAGTGGCAACTATAGAGCCAAAATCTTTACAACCAAAAGTAAAACCAGTGGTTGTGGATGATACTTTACTTGAGGCTACCCAGAAAACAGAACTAGAGCCAGAATCTTCGACACAATTGCTGGAACGGTTGCAAGAAACTCAGCTTGCATACGCAATGGCTAAGGAGATGAGCCAATTTAAAGCGGGTTTTTTAGCACGCACTACCCATGAATTGCGATCGCCTCTGAATGGTTTAATTGGCTTACATCAGTTAATTTTGTCTGATTTGTGTGAAAATCCGGAAGAAGAGCGGGAATTTGTGGCGCAAGCTCACGAAAGAGCATTAAAGCTGCTGAAGCTGATTGATGAAATTCTCAATGTTGCCAGAGTAGAGCATGGCACTAATAAGTTAGATATTCAACCCCTGTCACTAGCTGAAGTTTTACAAGAGGTTGATAAATTAACTCACATGCTAGCGGCGAATCGCAATTATCGCTTGCAACTGTCACCGCCAGATGCAGAAACTTATGTTTTGGCCGATCCGCGTTGGCTGCGTCAAGTACTGGTAACTTTAATAGATACAGCGATCGCGCAGATGGAAGAAGGAAGTATTTCTTTAACTACTAGTACTTCAGCAGAGAGCCATACTGCATACATTTGGTTAGATATCCCAGTTCACGCGCTACCGGGAAGTGAATCTATTGATTTTATTAAATCGATAAAGTTCATTGATACAGAAGACAAATCTGTATTGATACAAAAAAATCAGCCGAATTTGTCACCAGGAATGAAGCTGTTACTCAATCAAACTTTGTTGGAAGCGATGGGAGGAAAATTAGAAATTATTCCTACCACCACTGAGTTAGAAACTGAAGAATTTACTAGGTTGCAAGTATCTATACCCCTCGCGATCGCTGAAGTTGAATTTCTCCAGTCGGTAGGGAATTAAGTTCAGATTGGTTGTGTAACACCATAGTTGTGGTTTTGTTACGCTCAAAGCCAATCTTTTCATAAAATTCTTGTTGGTGAGTTGTCATCAAATATACACGCTCAACCGACCTCATGCGAGGATGGCTGAGAACTGTTTCGACTAATTTGCTACCCAATCCCCGACCGCGATATTCTGGATGAATTACCACATCCCAAATTGTGGCGCGATATATCCCATCGGAAGTTGCTCTGGCAAAACCAACGAGTCGCTGCTCATCCCACAGAGTAATCACAGGTTCACTGTTGGCGATAGCTATACTCAAATCTTCAATACTCCGTTCTCTCGCCCAAAAAGCCGAGAGATTAAATAGCTGTTGCAGTTGTTCGAGGTCAATTTGGGACTTGCGATCGCTAAATTGAATTTGAGAATAGTTCATTGACAACACCCGGAGCAGTATTTTTACCAGCTTTCACCCTTATTTTTACAGATTTTGCTAAATATGCAGCGGTGATTTTTGGGCTTGTTCTGGGGTGCGATCGCATAAAAACCACAAACAGAGAAATTTACACTACAATATACTACAACTATATTGACTTTTCATCATGTTTCCTCCCTGGTAAGTTCCTAAAAATCAATTCATCGCCTTAGTTAGGCGGAGCTTTTGTTCGTGGATTCCCCCTCCAGATACAACGCAATTATGAGTTTGCGTGAGCGATGAAATCTTGAGGACGGGAGAATTCCACAATGCCATTGAAGAATAAATCCAAAACCACCAGGAAAGCGATCGGATTAATTATCATTTTCCTGATGATTGAATTGTTAGATGAGTTGGTTGATGGGGTGAGAGGGGCAGCTTGGCCGCTAATTCGTCATGACTTGCACTTATCCTATGTGCAGGTAGGTATGTTGCTGACTATACCCAATACGATCGCGAGTTTGCTTGAGCCAATTTTAGGAATTTGGGGCGATGTAGGGCAGCGACGACAATTGATTTTGGGCGGAGGAGTTGTTTTTGCGATCGCTTTGCTGCTGATTTCCCTCAGTAATGACTTTGCCCTGCTATTAGCTGGCTTTGTGTTGTTTTATCCAGCATCCGGCAGTTTTGTGAGTTTGTCGCAAGCAACCTTAATGGACATAGAACCGACTCGCCACGAGCAAAATATGGCACGTTGGGCATTAGCAGGTTCATTAGGTAATGCAATCGGGCCTCTGTTGTTGGCAGGGGCAATTACTTTAAAGCAAAGTTGGCGGAGTGCTTTTTTTAGCTTGGCGGTATTTACGGTATCGCTGTTGGCAATGGTGTGGCGTTATCCCCTGGTAAATCCAACTTTGTCTGTAAATGAAGGCTTGCCAAGCTTCCAGGATGGCATCGGCAATGCGATCGTGGCCTTAAAACGAGCATCAGTATTGCGCTGGCTGACATTGTTACAATTTTCAGATTTGATGTTGGATGTACTCAGCGGCTTTTTAGCGCTTTACTTAGTCGATGCGATCGGTACCAGCAACACCCAAGCGAGCTTGGCTGTCACAGTTTGGTTGAGTTTTGGTTTACTGGGTGATTTTTTATTGATTCCCTTACTGGAACGGGTGCAGGGATTGAGTTACTTAAAGGTGAGTGCCCTGCTGGTGTTAGGGCTTTATCCAGCTTTTTTGGTAGTTCCTCACTTTACAGTCAAGCTAATTATTTTGGCTGGTTTGGGTTTGCTCAATGCTGGTTGGTATTCGATTCTCCAAGGACAATTGTATACAGCGATGCCAGGGCAGAGTGGTACAGTCATGACACTCAGCAACGTGTTTGGTTTAGTAGGTGGATTCATGCCCCTAGCATTGGGAATCTTAGCTCAACAGATTGGTTTGCAGTCAACAATGTGGGTTTTACTGGCAGCGCCTATAGTTTTGCTCTTGGGATTGTTTAAAGTTTAAATGATGCATTAAATATTTATTACATGAGTAGGGGTACAAAGCTTTGCACCCCTACAGATAGATAAGCGTTGATTGTTGACTGTTGACTGTTAACAGTTTTTATTACTATTTATGCAATTTAGACGCGCATTAGCTTAATTGATATGTTGTCGTCCCAAGAAGCTAAAGCACATCTATTTTGAGAACTATAGTTTTAACAAGTAGTGGGAGCATCTTGCTCCCTGCTTTTCGTAGCGGGCAAGACTTCGGCGTGAGCGCTCAGTCGAAAGCTGCCCCCACTACTCCAGGTTTCAAAATGGAGGAGGTTTAATTCATTTACCCCTACTAATATCTAGCGTTACATAATAGCTATGTGCAGCCAACAGGGAAATTTCACTTCTATCTTTACTTTTTTAAAAAAGTTCTCTAAAAAATGTATTCATATTTACTCTAATTATCTTTAATTTCTTTTGTTGGCTGACATACCCACTTCCATAGAGGATGACTAGAACCTTGCTGGCGGATGCGAAATACTTGCTTTTCTAATTGTTGCTTTTCCTTTTCTGGCAGTCCCATCAAAATATTGCGACTTTGCCAAATTAAAACAGAAGTTGTCATTCCAATACACAAGGCTAAACCAAAGGTAGACAGTGGATGGTATACAAGTCCATATCGCACTGCTACCCAAGTAAAGTATTGTCGCCATAGAGCAATTTCTGCTTTGAGGTTCCACAAGCAAATAGGCGCGATGGTTAGCCACAAGCAACCGACAAACAACCATCGACCGTAGACTGTCAGCTGATGTAGCCTTTGCACTTGTTGAGCAAAAGTTGGGTCAGGATTGTGCAAGTTATTGCCATTAAGTGACGGTTGTTCCGATTGATCCATAGAGCTGAAAACGGCAGAATATGAGTGCTATTAATGGGAATTGCGGATTTGCGATTTTTGATTGGGGATACTGTTGTTGAAGATATGCCACCAATCGCAAATCATCCAATCTATCGCAATTGAGTTTGAGCGATCGCAAATTCACCCAACTAGGAAATAGCGGCAAGTTTAAGTATCTTGGGAACCAGCAGAGGTATCGAGCATCTCAGGACTAGCTCCTGCACTAGATTTACCAGTACGTTCTCGCCAGAGAGTTAGCAAAGTACTAGCGATAAAAATACTCGAATAAGCCCCCGCAATAAAGCCAATTAGTAGAGCTAAAGCAAAGTTTTTCAGGGTTTCTCCCCCAAAAAACAAGATAGCCAATAAAGGCAGCATGGTTGTTAAGGTGGTGTTGATGGATCGGCCTAAGGTTTGGTTAACCGCATCATCCACAATCTCAGCTATGGGACGGTTGGGATTGATTCTCAGGGTTTCACGAATGCGATCGTAAATTACTACGGTATCGTTGACGGAAAATCCTGTAATCGTCAACAGGGCGACGATAAACAAGCTGTCTACTTCTGTACCTAGTGTTAAACCGAATATGGAAAAAATCCCGGCTGTAATGAAAACATCATGAAATAGCGCCACAATGGCAAATAAAGCATAGTCCAACTGAAAGCGGACTGTTAAGTAAAGAATGATGCCCACAAAGGACACAATCAGGGCGATAATGCCGGAGGTAAACAACTCTCGTCCTAAAGATGGCCCTACGGTGTCAATTTGGTTTTTTGTTTCGTCAAAAGCACCGATTTTTTCGCTTAAGGCAGTTTGCAGCTGAGTACGCTGTTTGAGATCTAAGGTTTTTGTCCGGATTAAGATGCCATTTTCGGCTTTAGTTTCTCTGTCAGCAACAATTTGGATACTGCTATCACCCAGTCCTTTGTCTTTAGCTACATCTCGGACGACATTAATATCAATTGGTTGGTCGCAGTTACCAGGTTTATTGCAGTCCCGTTCTAGGAGCAATCTTGTACCACCGACAAAATCTAAACTGGGACGCAGGGGTGCTTTAATGTTGGGGTTTTGCCAAGAAATCACCATTGCAGCGATACCAGCAAGGATAACGGCAGACGAAATAACCCACCAAAGCGATCGCGATTTGTTAATACTTAGTTTCATTGCGCTACCTCTGCCTTATTCGATGTTGGCAGGTTCGGACAGTATAATTCTGGTTTACGTAGTGAGGAAATGGAAATAGCTACAAACATGAAGGTGCGGCTACAAGTAATAGCACTAAACATACTCATGGCTACCCCTAAAGCCAAGGTGACGGCAAAACCTTTGACCAAGCCAGAACCTAACCAGAATAGTGCGGCACAGGCAATCACTGTGGTGACGTTACCATCGAGAATACTAGAAAAGGCGCGATAAAAGCCAGATTCTACAGAACGATATAAGCTTTTACCTGCTTGCAATTCTTCTCTTGTGCGTTCAAAAATTAGTACATTGGCATCCACTGCCATGCCAATACTCAGAATAAATCCGGCAATCCCTGGTAAAGTCAGGGTGATACCCAACAAAGCAAAGCTAGCCCAGGTTAACAAAGCGTAAATAATCAGGGCGAAATTGGCAATTAAACCGGGTAGGCGGTAATAGACCACCATAAAGATTAAGACTAAAATTAGTCCGCCAATCCCTGCATAGATACTGCTTTGAATACTGTCTTTACCTAAAGTAGCGCCAACTGTGCGGATTTCGGCAATTTCTACGGGAACGGGTAATGCACCACCACGTAGCTGTACGCCTAAATCATTGGCTTCTTGGGGGGTAAAAGTACCTGTGATTACAGCTGAACCACCAGTAATCCCGGTAGCTGCAAATTCTGGGCCGACGCTAGGAGAACTGATTAGTTCATTATCGAGAAAAATGCCAATCGCCCGTCCAGTACCGGCGAGATTTTTTGTCAGTTCCGCAAACAGTTCGCCACCTTTGGGTTTAAAGCGAATAGCCACATTCCAGTTATTACCTTGTTGGGTGGGTTCACCATAGGCATTTTCTAGATATTTACCAATCAGGGGCGGATCGGTACTTTCAAATAAATCAGCGATCGCTTGATTATTTTTCTGTAACTCTTCTTGATTTTTAGCGATCGCCGCAGCATCGTCGCTCTTTCTCAATTCGTCTTGCTTTTTCTTCAATTCAAATCGCGAAGCTCTAAAAGCAAATAGTTGAGGTTCTGTACTTGGTTTTTGTTTACGAAATTCTAACTCTGCTGTACCGCCAAGAATTCTTTCGGCTTGTTCTGGATCGTTTACCCCTGGAAGTTGCACCAGGATTTTATCTGTACCCACAGTTTGAATTACCGGTTCAGAAACGCCGAGTCCGTTAATCCGTCCTTCGACAACTTTCTTAACACCTTCCAATTCATTTTCGGTGATTTGCTTAATTTCTGCTGTTGGTTTCACTTGAATTGTTAGCTGTGAACCTCCGCGCAAATCCAATCCTAAGGGAATGGGAATTGTGAGAATCACTGCAATAGCAGCAATAATCAAAACGACAATTAACGCTAATAGCGATCGCTGTTTTTGCATACCATAACCATCACTCGCAACTGACAAAGGCTATAATAGCGCTCTTTTTCATCGTTATGAGTTATTGGTTAGGAGTGTTGACTGTTGACTGTTGACTGTTAACTGTTAACTGTCAACGGTTTCGTGTGAAGTCAGAGTCTCCTCTTCCCCATGCCTAATGCCCCATGCCCCATGCCCAATGCCCAATGCCCAATGCCCAATGCCCAATGCCCAATGCCCAATGCCCCATACCCATCATGTATACTTAAAAACAGCACATCCCAACGCCGGCAATGACTGTTAAACCCCAGAAAATCCTGATATTAGCTGCAAATCCCACCAATACATCACGATTGCGCCTCGATCAAGAATTGCGTGATATCAAGGAAGGGTTGCAAAGGGCACAAAATCGGGAGAACTTTGAACTACGGTATGATTTAGCAGTCCGTCCGAGGGATATTCGCCGCGCTATTTTGGATTATCGTCCGAATATTATCCACTTTTCTGGGCATGGTGCAGGGATACAAGGACTAGCTTTTGAGGATGAAACAGGAAAAGAACAGCTAGTTACTGGTGAAGCATTAGCTGGGTTATTTGGACAGTTTTCTAAACAAGTAGAATGTGTGCTATTGAATGCTTGTTACTCGGAAGTCCAAGCTGAGGCTATTTCCCAACAGATTAATTATGTGATTGGAATGAACGATCAAATCGGAGATAAAGCCGCGATTGAGTTTGTTGTCGGTTTTTACGATGCGCTTCTGGCTTATAATCCCGAATATGATGAAGGTGCGCCTGTAGAGTTTGCTTTTAATATTGCGCGAAATGCAATACAGTTAGCTGGTGTATCTGGCGAGTTGATTCCTGAACTTAAAAAAAAACCCATTTAACACCCCATCACCAACCTTTAGGCAATCTTACCAACGTTCCAGAGTTACCGCCGCACTTTTTACCCCGTCTTGAAGAACTTGCACCCTTAAAACAGAAAGTATTATCTTCAACAAAGCAACCTGTGGGTATTACAGGTAAAAGTCGGCGTGTGGGCGTGCAAGGTATGGGCGGAATTGGTAAAACAGTCTTAGCTACAGCCTTAGCGCGGGATGAAGAAGTGAGAAAGGCGTTTCCTGATGGGGTATTTTGGGTAACATTTGGACAAACGCCGCAGATTTTAACTTGGCAATCTTATATTGCTTCGGCGTTGGGTGAGAAGCAAGCGGCTTTTACCGAGGTGGGATTAGCGAAAGCGCGGTTGCGGGAGTTGTTTGCCGATAAAGCTTGCTTGCTGATTTTGGATGATATCTGGCGTTTGGATGATGCGACGGCGTTTGATGTGTTGGGGGAACGCTGTCAGATGTTAATTACTACCCGTGATGGGGCGATAGTCACAGGGTTGGGAGGGGAAGAATATCAGCTTGCGGTTTTAGATGCACAACAGGCGTTAGCACTTTTGGCAGATTGGGCAAATCAACCGGAGATTTTGCAACCCAGTCCGCACAATGATGTTACTTTGCAGGTAGCGCGAGAATGTGGGTATTTGCCCTTAGCATTGGCGATGGTTGGCGCGATGATGCGGGGGAAACCTGCAAATCGTTGGCAGAATATTTTAGAAAAACTCCGCAGTGCTGATTTAGAGAAAATAAAACAACAGTTTCCCGATTATCCTTATCCCGATTTACTTAAGGCAATTGCTGTTAGTGTGGCAGCTTTGGATGAGAATAGCCAACAGCGATATTTAGATTTTGCGGTGTTTCCAGAAGATACACCCATACCCGAAGCAGTTTTGCAGACTTTTTGGGAACCCTTGGGGTTAGATGAGTTTGATAGCCAAGATGTCATTGATGAATTGGTGAGTAAATCTCTGGCTTTGCGGGATGAAGCGGGAAATTTGCGGTTGCATGACTTGCAGTTTGATTATGTGAGGAAGCAGTACACGACATTAGCAACCGAAAGTGAGGGGATAGGGTTTTTACACAATCGGCTGTTAAATGCTTACAGCGAAAAATATCTCGAAGGCTGGCATAGTTTAGAAAATGACGGTTATATTTGGGAGAATTTAGCCTATCACTTGCTGGCTGGGGGAAGGGATGGGGAATTAAAACAACTGCTGTGTGATTTTCGCTGGTTGCAGAGGAAGTTGGAGAACATCAATATTAATGCTTTGATAGCAGATTATGATTTTTTGCCGGAGGATGAGAATTTACAGTTAATTCAAGGTGCATTACGGCTGTCGGCACATATTTTAAATGACGATAAACAGCAATTGGCAGGGCAATTATTAGGGCGGTTGCTGGGTTTTGCAAGAGAAGAAATTCAGAGATTGTTAACGCAGGTGCAGCAATGCAAAACTCCTAGTTTACTTCCGCAAACAGCAAACTTAACTCCTCCTGGCGGCTCCTTAGTACGTACCTTAGTAGGTCATAGTGACTCGGTAAAAGCGCTCGCCCTCACCTCTGATGGCAAGTATGTGATTTCTGGTTCCGATGACAACACCCTCAAAGTCTGGAATTGGCAAACTGGTGAACTACTGCGTACCCTAAATAATCATAGTTCCTCGGTACAAGCGCTTGCCCTCACCTCTGATGGCAAGTATGTGATTTCTGGTTCCGATGACAACACCCTCAAAGTCTGGAATTGGCAAACTGGTGAACTACTGCGTACCCTAAATGGTTATAGTGACTGGGTAAAAGCGCTCGCCCTCACCTCTGATGGCAAGTATGTGATTTCTGGTTCCGATGACAACACCCTCAAAGTCTGGAATTGGCAAACTGGTGAACTACTACGTACCCTAGAAGGCCATAGTAGCTGGGTATATGCAGTTGCCTGGAGTGCTGATAGCAAGTACGTGATTTCTGGTTCCGGTGACAACACCCTCAAAGTCTGGAATTGGCAAACTGGTGAACTACTGCGGACTCTAAATAATCATAGTTCCTCGGTAAAAGCGCTCGCCCTCACCTCTGATGGCAAGTATGTGATTTCTGGTTCCGATGACAACACCCTCAGAGTCTGGAATTGGCAAACTGGGGAAGAACTGCGTACCCTAAATGGTCATAGTGACTGGGTAAATGCGCTCGCCCTCACCCCTGATGGCAAGTACGTGATTTCTACTTCCGGTGACAACACCCTCAAAGTCTGGAATTGGCAAACTGGTGAACTACTACGTACCCTAGAAGGCCATAGTTACTGGGTAAATGCGCTCGCCCTCACCCCTGATGGCAAATACGTGATTTCTGCTTCCGATGACAAGACCCTGAAAGTCTGGAATTGGCAAACTGGTGAACAACTACGTACCCTAGAAGGTCATAGTTACTGGGTAAATGCGCTCGCCCTGACACTAGATGGCAAATACGTAATTTCTAGTTCCTATCACAAAACTCTCAAAGTCTGGGATTGGCACACTGGTAAACAACTGCGTACCCTAGAAGGTCATAGTGGCTCTGTAAATGCAGTTGCCCTGACTCCAGATGGCAAGTATGTGATTTCTGGTTCCGATGACAACACCCTCAAAGTCTGGAATTGGCAAACTGGGGAAGAACTGCGTACCCTAGAAGGTCATAATAGCTCGGTATATGCAGTTGCCTGGAGTGCTGATAGCAAGTACGTGATTTCTGGTTCCGATGACAAGACTCTCAAAGTCTGGAATTGGCAAACTGGTAAACAACTGCGTACTCTAGAAGGTCATAATAGCTCGGTATATGCAGTTGCCTGGAGTGCTGATGGCAAGTACGTGATTTCTGGTTCCGATGACAAGACTCTCAAAGTCTGGAATTGGCAAACTAGTGAACAACTGCGTACCCTAGAAGGTCATAGTGACTGGGTACATGCAGTCGCCATCACCCCAAATGGCAAGTACGTGATTTCTGGTTCCCATGACAATACTCTCAAAGTGTGGAATTGGCAAACTGGGTCAGTAATTGCCACTTTCACAGGGGAAAGTTCAATATATTGCTGTGCTGTTGGATCAGATGGGGTGAGAGTTGTTGCTGGGGATGTATCGGGACGGGTGCATTTTTTGCGGTTGCAAACCAAGTAAGACTAATTTGTAATTCGTAATTTGTAATTCGTAATTAGGAAATGCGGATTTTGTTTGAGTCAGTCGTGGCGAATGGGGATAATATAGAGTCCGGTTAGGCAATTTTCATGGCAAGCGAAGCAAAACAAGCCGCGAATTGTGCGATCGCCTTTTTTAATTTCCTTCCCATCACCATGACTGTTGCGAATTCACTCATCAGTTGCCATCAAAGTGCGTAGGCGTAGCCCTCCGCAGGCATCGCTCTTGATCATTTTCTTAGCTTTCAAGCAAAAAGGTGCAACATTCAGGGTTAAAGCCGCAATTTTCCGCATCAAAGCCGCAAAGTTGAAGATAAAAGCCGCAATTTTCCGTATTAAAGCCGCAACGTTGAGGATAAAAGGTGCAACTTCCAAGATAAAAGCTGCAACGTTGAGGATAAAAGGCGCAACTTCCAAGATAAAAGCTGCAACGTTGAAGATAAAAGGCGCAAGCTTCAGGTTTTTAACTTCAACCTTCATGCTTTGAGGTGCAAATTCCACCCTCAGAGGTTCAACAGTTGGTGATTTTTCTTGGTGAATCACGTAATTAATACTGGAGAATTGGATTTAACCTACTCCCGTTTAAAGATACTACTGGCGACTCAGAGGTAAAATCCCTCGCTTACCCAACAAACCGCCGTCACCCTAGAAGGGTGCGGCTAATCTAACAAAGCCCACCTTCGTGGGCTAAAAACAGCCCACCTTCGCGAAGCGTTCCGCAGGAAAGGTGGGCTTCGTACCTATAGCCCCAGGCTTCTAGCCTGCGGGCGTTATTTCGGGTAAGCGAAAGATGAAATATTTTGAATCTCAATCTATCCGTTCGCAGTCAAATTGCCCTTTAATATAGTCGTTATAAAAGCTACCAATAGAATCAGCCGAGTAAAAATCCTCCCAAGTCTCCTCATCTACCCCAAAATACTCATACACCGCCCCATTCTTAAACTCAACTTGCAAAGTTTGCTCGTGACTATCGTAAGCAATGCTAGCCGCCATTGAAGAACTCACAGGTAACAGCGCAATTGGTTCTTCATATTCAGGAAACGCCACAGGTTCCGCCACAATCTCGTTGAGTTCTACCAACCCCTCAAAAGCTTGAACTGGTGCGGGAATTTCTAAAAGTTCTATTTCCTCGCCGCGATCGAGCAATAATTGTAAATGTCCGTCAGAATGAGCGATCGCAATTAGGCTACTCAAGTCCATTTTTGATAGTCTCATTAAATTTGCTCTCCTGTGGGCGTAGAAATGTTATTTTTCGGTTGATAGGATTAAATTCTGCTGCAAAATCGCACCGCTTATTAGTACATTTGTACCATAAAAGCAGTTGATCGTCAAGACTTTGCAACAGAAAAATACCTACTGTCGTACTCCGGTTTTCACAAGGCTGGCATAGTTGGCAATGAAGCACCCATTTAGTGACGAATTTTTACAAGAATTGCCGCTAATTCTGGCGGGGCCTATCTTGCAGCATACAGAATCAGACGCCGTTACAGTCTGGATAGCGCTGAAACGTCCTTGTGAGGTGGTACTCCAGGTTTATGACACAGCAAATCGCGGTGAGTTAATTACAAATCTGCTCTTTGAGGGAAGACGCCGGACTTTTGCGCTGGGGAAATTCCTGCATATTGTCGCTGTCACGGCGGAATCTGCGGGTAGTCATTTATTAAGTAGCGATCGCATCTATGCCTACGACTTACAATTTATTGAATCATCCACCCAGCAGCAAACTTTAGCCACAGCCTTATGTTCTCGCCGCTTTCCCGCCGTTAATATCAGCTATTTCGACCATCAAAAACCCACCTTTGCCCTCCCCCCCACCGATTTACAAGATTTACGCATCGTGCATGGTTCCTGTCGCAAACCTCACGGTGATGGCTTTGATGCGTTACCGATTCTCGATTGCTTAATTGAGTCCGCCGCCAACCAGCCAAACAAACGACCCCATCAGCTTTTTCTCACAGGTGACCAAATTTATGGTGATGATGTCGCCGATCCCCTATTGTGGGTTTCCAGTCAGTTAGGTGATGCGCTGCTAGGTTGGGAGGAACAGTTACCCGTCACCCAGTACACAGCCGCCGATCCCAGTTATTACACCCCTAAACAACTGCTTCCTGGACATCGCGCAGATATCGCCACACACCAAGCAGGTTTCACCGCCGGCTTGCATAATAAAACCGCCAAAGTTAGCAGTCACCTGCTGAGTTTAGGTGAATATTACGCATCTTATATATTGTCATGGTCGCCCGCCTGCTGGCCGAGTAGCATACCCCAAGGACACGAGGTAATGCATGGACATCGAGTCAGCCGCCGTTGGGATAAAGAAGTGCGGGACATGCAGCAATTTATCCATACCCTGTGGAAAGTGCGGCGGGCGCTGGCGAATGTTCCCATGTATAGTATTTTCGATGACCATGATGTCAGCGACGACTGGAACCTCAACCAAGCTTGGTGTCTGCGGGTTTTAGGACAGCCTTTGGGACGGAGAACCGTGCAAAATGCCTTGTTAGCCTATGCAGTATTTCAAGCTTGGGGAAACACACCCCAACAATTTGCAGCCGGTCAACCAGGGGAGAAATTATTACAAGCGGCGGCGGATTGGTCTGCATCTGGGGGAATGAATGGAGCGGTGGAAAATGCGATCGCTCGTTATTTAGGAATGCCGCCACTCAATCCCAGTACAAACTTACCGGAATTTGTGCAATATGATGCAGTTTTAGTTCTCGACCGTGCCCCAGAAGCCTTAACCTGGCATTATACAATCCGTAGTTTTTGCCATGAAGTCATAGTTTTAGATACACGCACCTGGCGCGGTTACCCTGCCGATCAAAAACCCATCGCACCGCCAATGCTGCTATCACCGCCAGCCTTTAGCCAGCAACTATCCCAGCCCTTAGAACAAGTAAATCATAAACCAAAAGGGCGATCGCAACTCCAAGCTACATTTGTGATTGCACCGACCAACTTATTTGGGTTAGAAGTAATAGATTGGATTCATCACTGGCATTTAAAAAGAGATAAAGTTTATGGTGTCGATGTCGGCGATGCTTGGAACATTAATTACGAAGCTTTAGCACAATTTCTCACCACATTATTTGAGCAACGGCGACAAGTAATAGTCTTATCTGGAGACATTCACTACAGTTCTGTTGTGCGGTTAACTTATACCAAAAAATCTTTCGGTTCTGAGAAAAAATCTATATTAGTACAACTAACAGCTAGTGCTTTTAAAAACGAAGAAAAAATTACAGAAATCATTCATACCAGACTCAAACAATGGCTTTTACCAGAAAAAAATCGCCAATGGATAGGCTGGAAAAATCCCCCATATATGCTAGAAATTTCTAGCAGAAAAGCCTACCGCGAGTCTCTTGCACATCGTCCCCCCGAATGGCATGGTTTAATGGAATGGGTTCACCGCAAAATCACAAAAACTGCTGAATTTGGCACCAATGTTTCCTGGTTAATGACTGCTGAACAACATGCGAAAAACCTAAAGTGGGAACTATTCCAGTATTTTACCTTTTGGAAACTACCTTGGTTTCAAGATGGGAGAGAAGTCGTAGGTTTAAATAATTTAGCCTTAGTCCATTTTGAAATAGATAATAATAATTCTTCTAAAGTTATTCAAGATTTATACTGGTTTTCAACTTGGTATCCTATCGAAATTGTTTACAGCCGCTTTGAAAGTGAACTCAGCCATTCAAAATTAACAACTTAATTCAAAATTCAAAATTAAGACAGTCAATTGGTGCGTTGCGCTGCGTGACAACACACCCTACATTTAATTTTTTTCATGACAACTGATAACTCTATGCTAAGCGCAAATAAGGACACTTTTGTAAAAAACTAGCTGCTTTTTGATGCGCATCAGGATTATCAATATGCACAGGTGTAGTGCGGATAATTCCCTGAAATAAATCATCTAAGCCATAGGGGGTAAAAAACTCCCATTGTCCTTGTAAATCTACCCGCACCCCTACAGATGTAGCAGTGTGTAACCATTGGGAAATACCATCTTCTGTACTTTGGTAGGTTGTTTCACCTTTGCGCCAACGGTTAAAACTAGCTTGATTTTTCACATCAAACTGATCATCAGGAAACTGTTCTGTAAGGGTAGCTTTTGCTGCTAGTTCTTGAGCGCGATCGCCTTGGATATCGTAAAATGCAATATCAAAATCCTTAATTACTAACTCGCAGTCATCGCCAAAAATTGCGCGCCAGACTGTATTGCGTACCGCACCACCGGCTAACCACCAATCAGGTAGATGAAGTTGCGCGATCGCAGGTAAAATCATCCCTACAGGTGTATCAGCTAAGATCGTCTGTAAGCGAGTGTTACTGTTCATATCAAATTTGTAAGATTTGCCACCAGCAAGCGAAAATATTAGCATTCATCATTTGCTTAATTTTGTCTAGTTCTTCATACGCAGGATTAAATTAAATTTAATTTAAGTTTAAATTTTGAGTTTAAATTGTGAATTTAATTTTTAATTATGGAAAACTTATTTGCCAATATAGAACTGATTCTGAATCAGGAACTACCTTCTCTCCCAGATGCACATCAACAACTACTCAAAGAAACCAGCATTGATGAAAATCAACCGGGTACAATTCTGCGTGACTTCCAAACTTTAATTGACTTTTTTCAACCCAAAGGCGTGGAAGTTAGTAGTGTAAATAATCTTCTCCCTTTAAAAGTCCTCTCAGAACTTAATTTACGTTTAAGTCACCCAATAGATACAAAACTCAAACGTCCTGTACAAAAATCCTATCCTTACATAAATGGACTTTATTTGTTATTACGCAGTTCGGGGATTGGACAAGTTACGTCCCAAGGTAAAAAACAATTTTTAGTATTAGATGAAGCTGTATTAGAATGTTGGTCTAAACTTAACTCTACAGAACGTTATTTCACCTTACTCGAAGCTTGGTTAATTTGGGGAAATAACGAAGTTTTAGGCGAACGTCACGATGCATGGAATAATTTATTTAAATGTATTCAATTTTGGGGTAGGATACCCGACAAAGGCTTAAAATTTACCAAATATGATGACCAACAAAGTCTTGGCTATTATCCTGGACTGCATAATGTCGCTTTATTAGAGTTATTTGGTTTCTTAACTCTTCAATCAGGAAAAGCTCAAGAGGGTAAGGGCTGGCGCATTGCTAGTGTAGAAAGGTTACCACTTGGTGATGCTATATTTATGTTGCTGTTTCCTATCGGTATTACCGGAAACTTTGAGGAAGATATTAATGTAAATTTTGGACAATTACAGCCAACTTTACAGCCATTTTTTCCAGAATGGCACAATAACTTAATTCTTCCTCAGCAAGGTTTTACTGATGGAATTTATATTTTTAAAGTATCGGTTTCTAAATCTTGGCGACGAATCGCTATCCCCGCGAAAAGAGAATTAAGCTGGTTAGCTGGAACAATCCTAGATGCTTTTGATTTTGATGATGACCACCTATACGAATTTATTTATAAAGACCGTTTTGGTCGCACTTGTACAATCGGTCATCCTTACATGGAATCACCCCCATTTGCAGATCAAGTCCGCATTGGCGATTTACCTTTAGAACCGGGTACAAGCATGATTTATCATTATGATTTTGGCGACAATTGGAAGTTTAATGTGCAATTAGAAGCCATTGAACCAGCAGATAGCAAGATTAAAAAAGCCAAGATTTTAGAAATTCATGGAGACGCACCCCAACAATATTGGAGTGAAGATGATGATTGGAATGAAGAGGAGTAAAATCAAGGCAATATAAGTGTGGATGTTAATCAGCAAAAAGAACAATTTAGTAATGCTTATGTCAGAGCAGTTGCATCAATTGCTGGCTATTCTGTCTACAGACCAGAAGTAGACGATGACAATTGACCATTGACAAAGAGCATGAAAAATATCTAACACTGCGTAAGTCCTATTATATAAAAGCTTCTAGGCGTATTTCAAAACTTCTTCTATAGAGAAATTACGCTGTGAGTTTAACTCGATATAACGATGTTTTTCTGCTAGAAATTTTTTCCCATAATATTCATATAAATCTGCTTCGGCTTGTTCATCAATTGCTTCCCATAGTTCTTTGAAATGGCGATAGCGCTTTTCACACATCACTAGTTCTATACAAGCGATCGCAGCCTGAACTACTTGCGTACTCCGCAATATATCTTTCTTGCTTTTCTCGTTCAAGTGAAACAAATGTGACACTAAACTTAAATCTTCAGCCAATTCCAAGTAACTATCTTGCAAATTAGAAATTAAATCTATTTGCTGTATTGGTAACTCGAAAATCTTTTGCCACAATAAGCGATGGTGAGAAAGACTAAATTGTAAATCTCTGTCTTCTAAAGCGTTTAAAATCGTTTGGCGCTGTTCGGGACAATGTAAGTAAATCCGCAATAATAAGCCTTCTGCGCGTTCTAACAAACCGCGCTCGCTAGAACTAGGTGAAGCTTGAGAAGCTTTATTAATCTCCGCTGTTCTCTTTATTGATACAGGTTGAGAATAGCTGCTAGCAGGTGAAATCTGAGTCAGCAAATTTTCGACTCGTAGGGGAATGAGTCTGCTATCTCCTAAGCTGAGGATTTCCGCGCAATAGGAAATATAATAATTTCGCGTATCGTTATTAACTATATTTTTCAGTAATTTTACTATATGTTGAGTTACTTGCTGAAAATCTGTAGCCTGTTTTAAATCTCGGTCTTTAAGGATTTGGTCAATTTGCCAATTCAGCCACAAAGGCGCATTGGTTAACAATTGACGATAATCTTCTGGGCTATGGCTATGCAAGTATTCATCAGCATCTTTACCATCGGGAATATTGAGAATTTTTAGCTGCACTTCGCCCATATAAGCGAGTTCAGCAATTTCGCCGATCGCTCTATTTGCAGCATTATTTCCGGCTTTATCCGCATCAAAATTTAGCACCAACTGTTTAGACTCGGTATAGCGTAATACTAGCTTTACCTGGTCTAAACTTAAAGCTGTACCCAAAGAAGCCACAGCATTATTAATTCCCGCAGCATGGAGAGCGATCGCATCAAAATAGCCCTCCACTACCACAGCTTGATCGAATTGGGAAATCCCCGATTTAGCTTGATCGAGGGCGAATAAAGTTTTACCCTTACTAAAAAGCTCCGTTTCTGGGGAATTGAGATACTTTGGTTGCTCATCGGTGAGAGTGCGCCCACCAAAAGCAATCACCCGCCCTTGGATGTCACGGATGGGAATCATTAAGCGATCGCGAAACACATCATAATAACCGTTCCCTTCCTTGCGAGGTTTAATTAATCCGGCTTTTTCTACCAATTGCACCGGATAATGTTTACTATCCACCAAATAACGGTATAGTGTTTCCCAACCTGCGGGCGCATAACCTAAGCCAAACTGCTGTATGGTTTCTTCTTTCAGCAGGCGATCGCTTTTTAAATACTGTAATGCTTTTTGATCGGCAGATTGTCTCAGGGCGTGCTGATAAAACTGCGCTGTGGAAGCCAGAACTTCATATAGCTGTTCGCGCAAAGAAATCTGTCGTTGCAGTTCCTGTCTTTGCTCAGGTTCTAGGGTTTGTACAGGTACTTGATAGCGCCTAGCTAAATCTAAAGTCACCTCCGCAAACGAGCGCTTCCCCACATCCATTAAAAACTTAATCGCATTTCCCCCAGCCTGACAGCCAAAACAGAAATACATCTGCTTTGTCTGACTTACCGTAAAGCTAGGAGTTTTTTCATCATGGAACGGACATAAACCTACAAAATCCTTACCGCGCTTGCGTAAAACTACATACTCTGAGACGACATCTACAATATCAGCGCGTTGTTTGACTTCTTCAATTGTATTGGGGTGCAAGCGGGGAATGTACATAGTTGGTTATTGGGCATGGGGCATGGAGCATGGGGCATTGGGGAGCCACTGCGTTGGACGGTTTTCCCGGCTTAAAGCAAGTGGCGTCATTGGGCATGGGGCATTGGGCATGGGGCAGAGACGCGATGAATCCTTGTCTGTACAATTGTCATTTGTCCTTCTTGTCCTCCTTGTCCCCCTTCTCCCCCTTCTCCTCCTCATCCCCTCAGACTGCTGTTTTCTTTAAGAAACAAATGATCGATCGCTCCTGATGGCTATTATATTGTTGTTGCTCAACCAAGAATGATATATAGGATTGCTGAGGCTGATTCTTATAAGAGGAAATACTGAAGATGGGGCGTATTTTTATTTCTGCTGCTCACGGAGGCAAAGAAGCCGGAGGAGTTGATCCAGGGACGATCGCAGGCGGGACAACAGAAGCTAGAGAAATGATTCTGTTGCGCGATTTGATTGTAACCGAATTGCGGGCGCGGAGTTTTGAAGTTTTAGCAGTTCCTGACGATTTGAGTGCAGCTGATACTATCGCCTGGATCAATTCTCGCGGTCGTTCCACTGATGTGGCGTTAGAAATTCACGCTGATGCAGCTAGTAGCCCTACTGTCCGGGGGGCTAGCGTGTTCTATATTGCCAATAATAATCAGCGCAAAAGTAATGCGGAACTTTTACTGTTAGGATTGTTACGCCGTGTTCCTCAGTTACCCAATCGCGGAGTAAAGCCGGATAGCGATAGCGGATTGGGGCGATTAATATTTTGTAGACAAACTGCGATCGCTTCTTTATTAATGCAAGTCTGTTTCCTCAGCAGCCCAGAAGACCGTGCTTTACTCCAAAATCGTCGTCGCGATTTTGCTTTAGGAATTGCTGATGGCTTGGCTTCTTGGAGTCGTGCAGTTGACCCAAATCAAGGAACTCCCCCAACACCAAGTTATCCGACAATTAATATTACCGTTAACGGGCAAAAATATTCAGAACAAGGAATACTAATTAATGGCAATGCTTACATCCCCATTGATTTAGCAGACCGCTTAAGAGTTGATTTAACCAAAATACCAGAAGTTCGCCGAATTACTTATTATAAAGTAGTCTATATCAAAGCAATTGAACTGCGAGATTTTAATGTATCTGTTGGTTGGGATGCAGCAACTCGTACTGTAACTTTACGTTCAATTTTAGTAGTTTGTCCTGGTCAATTTGACCGCATTGTATCGAATGGTAATAGTTCCGAAGTTCAATTACAGCTATTTCTACGAAATAATAATGAAAATGCTTTAGTGCGATTTCCCGACATTCCCAAACTCTATCGCGAAGAAGCAAGTACAGAAGGTATCAACTACGATATTGCTTTCTGCCAAATGTGTGTGGAAACCGGATTTTTACGCTTTGGTAGTGATGTTAGACCAGAGCAAAATAACTTTGCTGGTTTAGGTACAGTTGGCGGTAGTGCCGAAGCCGCAACTTTTGAAAGTGCGAGAATTGGTGTCAGAGCACATATCCAACATTTAAAAGCTTATGCCAGTTTAGAACCTTTAGTAAACGAAGTTGTAGACCCCAGATTTCGTTTTGTCACCCGTGGTGTTGCTCCCTTAGTCGATCAATTATCAGGGCGCTGGTCAGCAGATTTAGACTACGGTACAAAAATTACCGCCATGCTCAAACGGTTGTATGAGTCAGCAGGGTTTTTATGATTATTTGGTCATTTGTTAGAGACGCCATTCATCGCGTCTGTACAATTGTCATTGGTCATTGGTCATTGGGCAAAAGTGAAAATTAAATATAGAGTTCTTAATTTTGAATTTTGAATTGTTTGTCCTCCTTGTCCCCTTTCCCTTTCCTTCCCTTACTGCGGCGGTCTTACGCAAGGTGAGGTACTCGTTGCATCAGTATCAGGGAACACAGCTAAAGTATGATATTCTGGACTGCCATCGCCATATAAAATCCTGAAGGTATACAATTTAGTGTTTTGCCCACCTTCGGTAATTACTGTCAACAATGTATTATTTGTGTGAGGCAAACCGGGAATTGCCAGTTTTTTAATGCGTCTGAGTTGCATGACATTAGCTGAAGAATTTTGGCAATCTCCTGTCCCAGCACCTTGACCGAATTGCATACACATCGGCCCGTCAAAATCTATAGTGACCTGGGATGGGTCATTTAACCAAACTTTCCTAATTTTTTCTCCTGAGGGAATAAAACTGAGGTTTGTTCCCTGCTGATACCAAATTTTAATGGTAGGTACTACGCCACTTAAACCTTGAGCTTGACAAGAGAAAATAGAGCGGAGAACAGCATTTTCAGCTACCGCGCGATCGCCTACCAATACAATTGCGGCGATAAACCCAAAAGCAGCCCAAGGCAAAAATTGAGAATTAGTCAATATATCCAGGCAAAAAAGGCGATTTTTTCTCATATATAAACTAAGGCAAGTGAGAAGGAGCAGAGGAGGCAGGGGGGACAAGGGAGCAGGGGGAACAAGGAATTTTAGATTTGCGTTAGCGTAGCGTTAGCGAGTCCGCGAGCGTCTTTTGGATTCAAATCTAAAATTTAAAATCCAAAATCCAAAATTGTTTCAATGCCCAATGCCCCATGCCCAAATCCTAAAACTCCATTGTTTGATTGATATAGATTTCCACTTCTGTACCGGCAGGTAAGAACCAGACGTTAGTTCGCTGCATCATCTCAGAGATGGCTTGTTGATTGCGTTGGGCAATTTGCGGTACTACGGTGTTCATCCCACCTTCTAAGGCGGCGGCTATCATGTTGCGTTGGGGGTTATTGGTGGTAACTACAGTACTTCCGGCGCTGGTACTCACAACTTGAGAGTCTGTACGATTCATTAACTCAGCGGCTTTACCCAAACCACCCAAAACAAACAATCCTATATCCATACCGGCAATAGATGACCCGCGATTAGGATATTGTTTGGCTACTAGCGGTCTACCTTGGGTACCGCGAATCACGATCGCATTTGCTGGTAAGCTATTTTCAGTGATGCCATTGCTATCTTTAGCGATCGCTTTTACAACTTTCAGCTGTACTAATCCCTGTTCAGAAAGGGAGCTTATTTCTGTTAATAACTCAGTTCCCGCCGGAATAGCCACGCTTCCATCTACGCCTTTTAAAGGCTCTTGTACCCGCACGACAAAGGTATTTTTAGCGCTCTCGCCTTCATTATCGTCATTATTAGCCGATGCATTAGCAGTTTCGCCAAATACAGCCGTCGCTAGCACTGCTTTAGCGCTCGTTCCTACAGCTAAGGATTTGGAACTCTTTGCTTCTTTATTCGCTATCAGAGTAGAGTTGTCTGTTTCGCTGGCTGTTGTTTGTGATTCTGGTGTGGATGCAGATGCAGGGTTATTTGCTTGTTGTTCTGGAGTGGGATTGCTGGTACTTGCAGTATTGATATTTGCTGATGCTATGTCTCTAACAGGTACTTGACCATAACTACCTAACTTAGCCAAATTATTCCACATTTGAAAAGGATCTAATTTAGGTTGAGGCGTGGCTTTAACTGCTGGGGGAATATCTGGCTTAACAGAGACTATTTGCGGTGGTTGGGGTACTGGTAACGGTTGAGCGGCGATGGGTGTTTGTAGTGGAGTGGGTAAATCAACCATGCGCTCAACAGTCATAATTCTGGGTACGTTGCTTGTGGTTGCGGTAGATTTTGCAACTGTTGATGGCGGTAGATTTTGCGGTTGAATTTGCGCATTTCTCAGTTGTTTTTGTGCTAACTGTACCGCCTCTGCTTGTTCAGTGAGAGCTAATTTAGTTTTGAGGGTTTCAATTTCTAACTCTTTGGGTTGCGATTCATTGAGTAGCGGCGTTTTTACTGGGGAAGCAATATTCTTCTTTTTTGCCTTTTGATTGTTGCTAGACATCAGTTGAGTTAAAAACCCACCAGCACACAAAGCCACAGCAAAAGTCGCCGTACCCACTAAACCTAATTTGGCAAAGGGATTGGAGGAAAAAGATTGTTCAGTTTTAACTTCTGATGGTTGAGAAAATGATGGTTCTAAGTTAGTTGATTCTTCTATTGTGTCATCGTGGTCGAATGAAAATTCTCCATTTTCTAACCCTACTAACTTTGCCATCCTTAATTCCCAATCTTGAGAATCTAGTTCTAGTTGAGAATCATCATTTAGGGAAATTTTGGTTGAACTTGAGTAGCGAGTCATAGTACGTCCTAGGGTAACTTTTCGGAACAACTTTTATCTTTTAAGTCACAAACTTTGTAAACTTGCAGTCTAGCTGCACCAAGGCGATAAGCAGCCAAATGTAAAGCAGTGGGAGATTGAGGTAAAGAAGCAACAGGTTCATCGGTTGTCTGGATAAAAATTTGCTGATTTACGGGAATTGATTCACCAAGCCTATCGGAGTTATGAAAAACTAAGAGATTAGCAATCATCTCGACTTTCCATTTACCCTCAGCGATTTGTTCGGGTTGAGAAATTCTTTGAATTGCCAATATCTGCTCGGTAGCTTGATAAGAACTAGATATTCTTTTCTCAGAATTTAAATTATTGATTTGTGTTTGTAATTTTGGCTGAAAATCTTCAGTCACCAATTGAGAGCTAATGTCCCAAACAGTATTTGGTGGTAGTTGCTGTGACCAAGTTAACATTAAAGTCATAGTTTCGCCAACAAAATGGCGAATAGTTTGTTGATATCTTTCTTGATTTTCTTGCGGGTTGACTGTAATTGAACGACCATCAATTAGCTGTACCAAACTTGGTAAAGCAACTTGCTGGTTTACTCGCTGTAACATCGACCCGTGAAACATCAAGACAAATAAAGTTAATATATTAACTCCTAATGTACCAACGGCAAATATTGGTAAAATATTAGTCTTTTTATTTTCTGATTTAAGTAGCTGCATTATGGTGCTTCGCGTGTCAATTGTCAGTTGTCAGTAGGGGTGGGTTTATGCGAGATTTTCATGGATATTTGATGATATCTGTGAACCCGCCCTTACAGTTGTTAGTTGTTTTTAAATAGGAATTTTATCGAGTAAAATTACCAGTTTTTCGTTCAATTTCACATTGATTCGAGTTTGTGCCTTGTAAATTATCATAGGCATCAATTAAACATAAATTGCGCATTTCATAAATTTCTAGCTGTTCAGCACGTACAGCATAAATTGCTCTTTGTAAAACTGTTAATTGTTCGATTTGAGGGTAATCAAAATAATCTACTGCCCTCACTAATATATCTTTATTAAAAGGCACTATGAGTTTTTCACCATCGGATTTTTTAGTTTGAATTAAATCGGCTACCATCCCCACTTGCCATTTACCTGGTTCAATTTCTTTGGGTGGATACACTCTTTTAATCACTAATTTACCGGAAATAACTTGTTCTTGATTATTAGCGAAAACTTCCGGGGGGGTCATGGCTGCAATTTGACTTAAAAAGCCTTTACGGAAATCTTCAGATAAAGCAAAGCTACCAATCCAACTACTAGTAGTAACTTTTTGATTTCCACCAGATGGAGTTTTAATTAATATTCCTAAATCTGCTTTCGGATTACCTACTTCTTCAATGGTTTGTGGGGGTAAAGTTCCTGACCAGTTAAAAATTGAAGTCATGGTTTTACTAACAAATTGGCGAATTACTTCCGGGTCTCGCACTAAATTATCAGTATTATCAACAGGTTTACCATCAACCATCTGCACAAAATTCGGCTGTTTTCGCAAACTAAGCTGGCGAATATTCAAGCCTTGCATAATTAAAAATAGCAGCAATAATATTTGCAATCCAAAAGTTGCGATCGCAAAAATTGTTAAAATACTAACCGTCTGTTTTTTCTTCTCTAATAACCTTACCATCTAGACCCTCGCTTTCACCCAGTTAGCTGTATTCGCAATCCCATTAAAAACCGCAAATCCTCCCGCAGCAGCAGTTAATAACGATAAAACTGGCGCTAAAATTCCTAAAAAAATCATGAACCACATCAAATCAGGGTCAGCATTCGGATCTTGTGCTGGGCCATTGACAATTACTGACGCAGTTAACACCGCAATAATATTAAAGGAAATCTTAGCGATTCCCAGAGAAATAAACCCAGTCAACCAAGCGAAAATCGGTTTACCTGCGACAGGTAATAATGAACTACCAACCGCTAGCGGCCCTAAAGCTGCTATTAGTAGCATCGTCGCTTCAATTAAATTTTGGAAAGCATATTGTAAGGAGACCAAAAAGTTTTTAATACTAGTTTGGACTGTTGAACCTAACAAAGCATTAAAAGCAGTTTCCGAAACATTACCCGTACCATAGCTAATCTGATTGACTTTATTTTCTAATCGTTCAATCCAGGTTTTATTACCATAGGAATTTCTATATTCTTGCCAAAGATTATTTATTTTCTCCGTAGCTTTAGTAAAGCATTGAGATTGTTGTTCCCCATTCAAAGATTGACAAGGACGCAGCAAAGAACCAGCCACATCTTCCGCCACGCTCATATTCAATGCTTGCTGATAGATTTTATCGGTATCTGCTGTAGTAACTACTTGCTGATTCACAGAATTGATGTAGTTGCGCACTCCTAAAGTCAAACTCGAAAGAATACTGCCATTCCCAGTATTATTTAATAAAATAACAACCACAAATGGCCAAATCATCGATGAAATGGGACGAGAATATTCACCCTCAAGCACATCTTTCAACCATTGGATGAGGAAAACTAATAAAGTTCCCACCGCAAAAAATATGCCTAAATTTGTCAGTGAACCATATATATTGTCGCCGGGATTTTTTTGTAATAAATCTAGCCATTGATTCTCCCAGCTTTCAGCAATACTTTGGGCAGTTGTCGCCCCATTGCCGATAATATCATTAATACCTGTATTCGCTGGAATTTGTAGAATATACTGCATTTTTAAGGGTAAATAAAGGCAGAAGGCAGATTATGGTTGACTGTTGACTGTTGACTGTTGACTGTTGACTGTTATTTGTCTTTCCTGCCAAATAAATCCATTTGCGAAGTTGTGCGTAAAAGCCTAGCAGCTTCTGCTGAAGAATCAACACGCCGCGCCCGGTTATTCTCATCCATTTGTTGGGAAATATTCGCTAAATTTAAATTTGAATATTGCAAGAAATGATTTACCTGCATAGTCTGCGCCAGTGTTTCTCCAACGATTTTGGATTGTTGACTTTGAATCTGAATATTTTTAAGTTGTAAATCAGATTCATTGCTATTCAATAACGCGCCCAAACCAGGAATACCCGCAGTAGTTAATTGACCGAGTTGTGATTGAAAGCTACCCAGAAAATTTTGGTGGCTTTTATCAGCTTCTTGGGCAATTTTGGAAATATTTTCTAGGGTTTTTTCCGTATCTTGTAACTTAGCTTTTGTTCTGAGTTGACCAGTTTTACCCAAAACGCTAGCAACAGAACTGCGGGTAATCAGGCGATTAATTTCATTAGTAGCTGTTTTCGACTTTAATGCCGGATTGTTATCAAATTTATCTGAGATAGAATTGACAATCATTACATTTTCTAACCTATCTCCTGCTGTAATAGGGTTAGGTAAATTCATCTGTCCTGTGGATTCATTCAGCGCACTTTGAGACTGCATTTCTACAGGCTTTAAGGTTGAACTCAAATTATTTTTGAGATAGTTTTGTAATTCACTGGAATAGGATTGGAAATCGGCTAAAACATTGCCTAATTGTGCCATTGCTGGAAGTGTGACTAGCAATCCTAAACTAAGAGTGAAAATAACGGTTTTTTTCATAAATTTGTCATTAGTTATTAGTCATTAGTCATTTGTCTTCCTTGTCTTCCTTCCCTTCTAACTTCCGCGCAAAGAAGCGACTAATTGACGCGCAAACACGGAAATCGCTTCATATTTATCGCGGTGGCGTTGCATTGATTGTTGACGCGCAGATTGTTCGTGGGGGTTGTTTGCAACTACGGCTAGTTGTTCGTAACCGGGATAGTAGCGACAGAATGTATAAATTCCGTTATCATCTAGCAACCATTGGCTATAAATTCCCTCTTTGCGGGGGAAAAAGCTTTCGGATGCGTTGCGGGCGATAATTTCTTTGGGATATTTCAAGATATTGACGAAACTATCCACAGCTACCGGCTGAATTCGACCGATTAATCTGGTGGTGAGGTTTTGTAAAATTTTGGCGGAGGCGGTGGATTTGGCGATGGTATCGGGGTCTTGAGCCGATAAAATGACTCTAATCCCAGCTTTAGCACCGTTAGCGCAAATTCTCCCCACTAAATTAGCAATTTGGTCAAATTCAAACAAAATTGGCGCTTCATCGATAAAAAATATCGAGGCGGGACTGCTGAGGGCGCGACGTAAAGCAGCAGAGTAAGCACTCAAGGAAAGTACAGCAGCATCTTCACTATCGGAGAGGTTGCGGAGTGCAAATACTAATAGTTTGGCATCTGTGCGAAAGCTGGAAGGTGCGGAAATCGCTTGTCCGACACGGCTAGAAAGCCAAAACCGCAGGCGTAATTGAATTTGACTCAATGCATCTTCTACTCTGCTGCTGAGAGAATCAAGTTGCAGATGTTCTGGGGAACAGAAATATAAGAAATCTCTCAGAGTAGGGGTTTTTTGCCAAGCTAGGGAACCGAAACCGCCAGCCATTGCTTCTTGATAACGCTGTTTGATAGTGCGATCGCTAAAAAAGGCCGACAATGCTAAGTTGATTATGGAACGCACTGTCTGTGCCAATAGAGGGTTTTCTATTGACGATCCCAATACCATTGTCATCAGCGCCGATTCTAAGAAGGCTGTGTAATCGAGCATTCTATCTTTTTGTTCTTCTGCACTCAAAGCACGCAAATCTGGCTGCTCAAATAAGTTATTTGATTGTTTAGAAATATCAAAGTAGGCTCCATTTTCCTCCATAAATTCTGTATAGTCAGTGAAGGTAGATGTGCCATCGGGTTTCGGGAAATCTAGCGCCACAACGGGAATATCATGGGCTAACGCTTGAGTTAAAATCCCCGACACTAACACCGATTTCCCGGCTCTAGTTGTGGCGAATAAAGCTAAATTTTTGTGTTGGGTAAATAAATCTAAATGTACAGGTGTTCCCCCTTCAGAAGCAATTAACTCAAACCCTTGACTATCACCTTGTCTTGTTAAAACTAAAGGCATTAATCCGGGAACTTCGCTAGTTAAATATAACTGTCTTCTGTTAAATGGTTTAACTAGTAAACCTTCCCAAACTATAGGTAGAGATTGTAGCCAAATCTTCCAAGCATATTCGGTTTCTCTAATTACTCTGGCTGGACGTTGAAAACAGTTTTCAATATATCTTGTAGCTTCATCCAATTGTTCCACATTTGGACGATGGACAAAAATAGCAATACCTGTATATATAGGTATGGCTCCTTCATAAAGTTGTTCTTGCGCAGCGACAGATTTCTTTAACTTTAATTGGGCATTAACATCAATTGTCCGACTTTTCTCTTGAGCCATCAGCGCTGTCATATTCGACTGCTTCAAAACTCGTTGTAAGGTAGTTTTGACTAAAGCTGGATTGGCGGCTGTTAACTGACAAAATATTTCCGTATCAACTACAGTTTCTCTTGATAGTAGTTCCCATAAATACCGCAGTTGGGAAGATTTATTTGCCCAACCACCAGGTTTTTCTAAAAATGTCAAAGCGCCAATATAGCTATTATTCACATTTACCCACCGCCTGTCTGCACAAGGCACGCCAGATTCCATCAGTAAGGTAGTGCTGTGAATATTTTCCACTAAAAGTTTTGTACTCGGTAATTCTGAATAAGCTTGTTCGTGGAGTCCCGTTTCGTCTAAGGTGAGCAATTGAGGAATTTCTATCGGGGGTGTATCGTTAAATCTCCGCCAAATTTCTCCCCATAATTGTTTAGCTGTTAATGGCTTGATATCTAAGCCCATTTTGTTAGATAATAGCTGCTCCCAGCGACTAAAACCTTGTTTATAGGCGTTGGTAATCATAGTCTCTAGCCGCTGGTTTTCAACTTCGGCAATATCACCTTTAAATTTCAACCACCAAGCTTCACTTCTAGCTAGGAATTTTTCAATTAAATCATCGGCATTGCTGGCATTGGGTTCGATGGTATATGTAACGTAAATTCGCAGAAATTTCGGTTTACGAATTCCAGAATTTGTCAGTTCCTTGGTTCTGGCGCGTTCTGCCATTAATAAGTATTTGATATCCCGCGAACTGGTATTTCTAGCTAACTCTGCTAATTCTTTTTGGCGTTCTTTATCGTCAATAAATGAACCCAAATGCAAGGTCATTTTTTCGCCACTGGGAATATCTTTCAATCCAGCTTCGATGTTGTCAAATAGGGTATCAATTTGTTCGCTTCTCAGGGTACTGTGAATCCCTCGGCATTCAAAGCCAAATACAAAGCAAAACCTATCTTTTTGGTTGCCTTTGGTTAATATATAAGCGCCAACGTCGCGTCTATTGAAGGAGACACGCAGCATTGTTGCTAGGTGTAAAGCGTCTTCAAAGGGTGTTAACCTGGCGTTGCCGGCGATACCGATGCTTTGTTTTCCGATTTTTTGCTTCATGATTTACTTCTAACAAGCTCTGATAACGTGCAAAGCCTCTTGTCCATGCAGGAACGCCGATGAATTTACTTAAAAAGCTCCAACTTCTACCACCAGTTAATATCCACCAAGTAGCCATTCCCCAACCGGCGATGAGGATTGTCCACAGCCATTTTTTAAAGTCATCTTGGAATAGTCCGCCAAAGATGCCGTTAACTATAAAGTAGGCAGCTAAAGCAATGACTGTCCAAGGTAGGATTTGATCTGCTGGTAGTGGCCCTAATGATGGTTGGCTACCTAATATTTGATTGACTGGACGAAAGTCTTTGTCTGGTTCTGGAGACATGACAAATCTCTCAATTATTTGTTACCACTACCAATGACAAAGCCGGTGAGCACATCTGCAATGGTGACTGCAACTACCACTAATAAAGGGGTTCTGGCGATGTTTTGCCAATCTTCGTCTTTGCGTACAGCGTTGACTACCCCAATTAAGGCGACAGCTATATATAGTAGGTACAATGCCCGTAAGACGTTGAAGACTAATCCCACGGCTAATTGAGTGTTACCACCTGTGCTAGTGCCTTGAGTTAGGGTATTTTGAAAGAAGTCTTCGGCTTTTTTGAAGAATTGTGCTTGTGCTGGGGCGGCGAAGTAGTCCAGCCAAAATATACTCAACAGAGTGACTACCGCTAATATTTGCAGTGAAATTAACTGGCGTTTTGGTAATCTGATTTGTTGCCCGATTCGCTGTATGACTATGGCGATTAAACTACCCATTAGTAAACAGAAAAGTAATACAGGACTTTTCAGACTAATTACACTGATTAATAATCCACAGGCTAACAGAAATGGGAGCGATTCAATTAGCCGCAGCCGCCAATAATTCAGCGTTTTGGGGAATTGATTTCTAGCTAAGTTTGCGAAGAAGTGACTCTGATAAGAGCGTTGCTTGAACATTTGAGCAAATTTCCTATTGATGGTTAATCTCAGATAGCTCTGCCATACAAAACTTATTATTTCATCTATACGCAATTCTGCGCGATCGCCAAATTTTTATTCTTTACGGGCGATTTTTTCATGCTAAGTATTCTTTTTCTCTTAACATCTTCATAATCTTGTTAACCTCCATGTGACTGATAATGTGCACGTAAAAGTTGTTTGTCTTCAGGCTCTGCGACAAACTTAACTTACTGAGGTTTAGCCATTTTTTTATGACTAATCTCTTGCGTAAATTTACGGTGGTAAATGCAAAATTTCAGGGGAAGAACTTCATCAAAATTAAACAGAACTCTCTTCCCGTACCCTGGAGCTTATGATTCAGGCCTAGTTTAATACTTGATTAAGGTAATTCAAATAAGCAAAAATACTCATTGACACAGATAAACTTGTTGTAAATTGCTACTAAAATCTGTCAGAGAAAATCCGCAAATCCCCTCAGTGACAATATGTCAACCCATCGGAAGAAGTAAACTAAATCTTAGAAAAAACTTCATAAAATCCTTAAAATTGCAATTTGTTAAGTTTTTCTTTACCCTTTGTTAAAGAGACAAAAATCAACATGAACATCGATTCCCCAACCCCGTCTGATGCAGAAGCAACAATGTTTTCCCACATTCCCGTCTTAAGTCGGGAGTTAATTGAAGGTTTAGCAGTGCATCCTGGAGGACATTATTTAGATGCAACAGTCGGTGGTGGAGGTCACACGCGTCTATTGCTCGAAGCTGCTTTGAATGTACAGGTTACAGCCATCGATCAAGATGCGGATGCTTTAGCTGCTGCACAAAAGTATTTAGCTGGATATGAAGAACAAGTAAACTTCGTCCACAGCAATTTTGCTACTTATGAATTTACACATGGCACCTTTGATGGTATGATAGCCGACTTAGGTGTGAGTTCATATCATTTAGATACAGCAGAGCGTGGCTTTAGCTTTCGTCTTGCAGCTAATTTAGATATGCGCATGGATCGAGGACAATCGTTAACTGCGGCGGATGTGATCAATGATTGGGATGAAGGAGAATTAGCAGATATCTTTTTTAAATACGGTGAAGAAAGATTATCACGACGCATCGCCAGACGTATTGTGGAACGGCGTCCTTTGCAGACTACTGTAGAATTAGCCGAGGCGATCGCATCTTGTGTACCACCAAAATACCGCTATGGACGCATTCACCCAGCAACTAGGGTGTTTCAAGCATTGCGCATTGTTGTCAACGACGAGTTAAAAGTTCTGGAAACCTTTGTAGAGAAAGCACCCAATTCTCTGGTTCCTGGGGGGAGAATTGCCATTATCAGCTTTCATAGCTTAGAAGACAGGCTGGTGAAGCATGGGTTACGAAATTCCCCACTGTTGCGCGTGTTAACCAAAAAACCAATTACAGCCCAAGAATCAGAACTCGCGCAAAATCCGCGATCGCGTTCTGCTAAGTTGAGGATAGCCGAAAGGATAGAGTAAATGTTGACGGTTGACGGTTGACAGTTGATCGGCTTGATGTAGTAAATTAGCGAAATTCTCTCAACCTCTTTAATTACGAATTATTTTTGGTAATTCAATTTGAAATGTGGAACCTTCGCCGAGTTTGCTGAAGACGCTAATTGTACCTTGCATCATCTGCACTAAGGATTTAGTTATGGCTAAACCTAAACCCATACCTTCATATTGACGACTATTGCTTTGATCGACTTGGCGAAATTGCTCAAAAATACATTCTAGGTGATGGGGCGCGATTCCTATACCTGTATCTTGGACGGCGATCGCAATTCTATCACTAGAAATGTCCCAAGCTTTGACTGTGACTCTACCTCTGGCTGTGAATTTGATGGCGTTTAACAACAGTTTAACTAAAACTTGTCTGAGGCGATCGCTGTCATTGACAATCAAGTCACAAGCAAGATTAATCTCTACTTGCAAATCTAATAACTTTTCCTCGGCTAAAAAACGATGTTCGGCTACGGTTGTTAACAGCAAATCTGTTAAATTAAATTCTTCTGGGTGAAAAGAAACATTACCTGCTTCCACATTGGCAAAGTCCAGCATATCTTCAATAATTGACAGCAGGTGGTTCCCATTATTGAGAATGCGTTGCACCATTTCTATTTGTGGTTCAGACAACTGGGTGGTACGCTGACGCAACAGCACTTGTGATAACCCCAAAATCACGTTCAGGGGAGTGCGCAGTTCATGGGATGTAGTAGCTAAAAATTGTGACTTTAACTCTGCTGCTTCTACCAGTTGTTGGTTTTGTAGCTGCATTTGCTGGCGAATTTGTTCGAGTTCGCGATTTTGAGCTAACAGAATTTCGTTTTGTTTGGCTAAGCGTTCTTCTCGCTCCTGCAAAACTTGCAGCATGATGGTATTGTTAATAGCGATCGCTGCTACTTCACCCAATGCATCTAACAAGTGTTGTGACGCTGCATTAAAAGCATGGGGATTTTCCCAGTTACCAATAGCCAACACTCCCAATTGTCCTGCTTGTGCTGACTTAATGGCTACAGCATACATGGAAGCAGGGGTAAAAGCTGAATACGCTGTGGTACAGGAAAATAAAGGACATGAAGGTAAGTCCTCAACAACACAGTCTACCTTTTCCCTATTTCCTTGAAATAGTTGGGATACACCAGTAGTAAATACCTGGGTGAGTAAACTGGAACTATTATGAAAAGGCCGATTGCAGGAAATAGATTTTTCTCGCCAACCCCAAAGACTATTTTTAGTTTTGAGACTTCCATTAAGTTTGAGAAAAGGTAATTTATCCGCACCTATTCCCACCGTGCTGCTTAATTCTAACTGTTGAGTTTGGGGGTTATACAACGCTATCAGACAAAACTGAGCGCTATCAACAGTATTACGCACTTCCCTAACTATCACTTCTAATAGATCAGGTAAATGGATGAGTCGCTGGTTTGTCAGGTTAGTTAATAGCTGAAGTATCCCCAGTTGTTGAGGTAGTTGGGGGGAGATTGATTCTTTCCCCATATCGGTGTGCTGTCCAGTTAACATCATAATTGGCTAACGGCGATTTGCTGCCATATCCGTTGGTGTTGCTCTCCGTCAGCGATTTCATCTGACAAACTGTTTCCTGTATCTACTTTTGGCACAGTTTGCAGAATATTTACTCCGCAAACACACAACGGCTGATCCTGAGAAATCTTTGCTTGACATACCCTGGCTACTGACAATTGCAGTTTCAACCAGATATTTTTAAAACTTAATTGCTGATAATAGTCTTTACTGCATCGGCGTTCACCAAATAATATTCTCAATCTTCCTTCTCTAGCGATTATTTTATCAGTTAATTTCAGTACATACACCATTTTCTCGTCAGTGATTATACTGGATTTTTACTTTATTTTTCTTTATACTTTAACCAGTAAATATTGAAATTCATGTAAAGTATTTAACTGGCAATATATTAAATTCATTGAGAAATTTTAACTGTATTTGCTATGACAAATATAGATATCTAAATGTCATAATCTAGCGATAAAAAACTTAATATTTATTAGCTATTTGCTGTATTAGCCCTTAGCATGGATGATAACCAGCCGTAAAACCAGGATAATCTATCATGATAAAAAGCTTGTATTATTAGGAATTTTAGATTTAAGTCTATAATTCAATTGTCAAAAATAGATATGCACTCATTAAAAGTTGCATTATCATAATAGGTAATTAATTTTATTTAATGATTGATATTTATTCAATAAATATTTTTCAGTGCATCAATATATCATGATTTTTTGGAATTGGTAAAGCCTTGATGACTTTGTTATAAAAACAAGATGAAATTTGGGAAAAATTATCACCTTCATCTTAGAGTAAAAGCGGAGTTTGAGTTTTTTACTTAACCATAATCATAATTATTTAATTAACTAGACAATTGACTGGTACAAGCAATTAGCAACAAAGAAATTATTACCAAAATTCAATCAGGGTATGATATTGGGCACCACAAAATCGCTTCACTGCTTGAGCAGCTAAGATTGGTATATTTGAGCAGATTGGTATTCCCTCTCAAAGTAGATTTAATGCCGATGTATTAATTTGTCTTTCTCGGCTAACTCTGAGCTTTGTTTTTAACACAAGGAGACGGGAGGGGGTCAAGACCTATTGGGGGTATCACACCCTAGCTGCTGAAACATGCTATTAACCTTTATTACACAAGGGATTAAGCATGAAAGCGATCGCTAAATCGGGAAATACACAAATAAATTTATATAATTTCTTCATTATTGAGAAGTACAAATTGAGCTATTTAAGGCGGATGGTGAGTCATGACGATGGATGAGTTACCTGGGATAAAGCAACTGTCATCAAGTAGCGTTAGCTTAACTATCTCTCTTCCCTCTACCTAGAGACTTTAAACAACAAAGGGACAAAGCAATGCTTTGTCCCTAAACTACATTAAATTCAGATGAGTGAAACTAAATTCTGTATGCTGTTCGCTGAAAAACTAGTTATTATTCCCACTCGATGGTTCCAGGTGGTTTGGAGGTGATATCATAAACCACTCGGTTAACACCTTTAACTTCATTCACAATCCGGTTAGAAATTACTTCTAACACATCGTAAGGAATACGCGCCCAATCAGCAGTCATCCCATCTTCGCTGGTGACAATCCGCAAGACGATGGGGTAGGCGTAGGTACGTTGATCGCCCATCACGCCCACACTACGAATGGGTAGCAATACGGCGAATGCTTGCCAAACATCATGATACAAGCCGCGTTGGTTGATTTCTTGACGAACAATCAAATCCGCATCCCGGAGGATATTCAACCTTTCCGCAGTGACTTCACCCAGAATCCGAATCGCTAAACCAGGGCCGGGGAATGGTTGGCGTTGGACAATTTCTTCTGGTAAACCAATAGAACGCCCAACTTTGCGAACTTCATCTTTAAATAATTTCCGCAATGGTTCTACAAGTTTAAATCTCAAGTCTTTGGGTAATCCGCCAACGTTGTGATGACTCTTAATTTTCACCGCTACCCGTTCCCCGGTTTGGGGATCGACATTGGTATCGGCGGATTCAATCACATCTGGATACAGGGTACCTTGAGCTAAATAATCAAAGTGACCGAGTCGCTTGGATGTTTCTTCAAAAACGCGAATGAATTCATGACCGATGCGGCGACGTTTTTCTTCAGGATCGGTAACACCAACCATGATATTCAAAAAGCGATCGCGAGCATTCACATACTCTACAGGAATATGAAATTGCTCTTGGAATAGCTTCACTAATCTTTCTGGCTCATACTTCCGCATAAAGCCTTGGTCAATAAACACGCAAGTTAGTTGATCGCCAATGGCTTTATGAAGTAAAAACGCCAAGGTAGAAGAATCGACTCCCCCAGATAGCGCTAATAACACGCGCTTATCACCAACTCTTGCACGAATTTCCCGTACTGATTCTTCCACAAAAGCAGCTGTTGTCCAAGTGGGTTCGCAGTCGCAGATATGGTAAACGAAATTGCGGATTAAAGCCAAGCCGCCCAAAGAATGCACTACTTCCGGATGGAACTGGACACCATAGAGTTTTCGCTCGTGATCGGCGATCGCCGCACAAGGAGTATTTTCTGTATGCGCCAGCAGTTCAAATCCTGGTGGCATCTTCATTACAGAGTCTCCATGACTCATCCACATCGTCGTTCCATCTTCCACATTCGTCAGCAAATCAGTGGGATCATCTATATATAGTGAAGCCTTACCATATTCACCGCGATCCGCCTTTGCTACTTCCCCACCTAGCTGGTTGACCATCAGTTGCATCCCATAGCACACACCCAGAATGGGAATTCCTAAATTCCAAATTTCTGGGTCACAATGGGGAGCGTACTCTGCATAAACTGAACTAGGGCCACCAGAAAGAATAATTCCTTTGGGATTAAGTTGCCGTAAATGCTCAGCTGTCGTACGATAGGACAGGACTTCAGAATATACCTGGGTCTCACGGATGCGACGGGCAATTAGCTCGGAGTACTGAGAACCAAAATCGAGGATCACAATTATTTGCCGATTAAGCTGTCCCCAATTCTCAGTTACTTGGGGTGATTGTTCAGTTAGTAGAGTCACCGCTGTATTCATGATGGCAAGAGAGTGTGTGTTAGGCTAGATAGTCGCTCTGTGGTCTAAGTGATACCATTATTTGGGCAAAGGGCTGAATAATGGTCAATAAATCCTCTACAAACGCACTTTTTAAATGCGTTAGTTTGACCTAGGAATTGGGCCTGGTATTAAAAAAACAAAATTACCCTAGAGTTGCTACCGAAAAACTTATTTATTTGGATTATTTATGATTATTCATATTAAGTTAACATAATTTTCCGGATAACATACAAGCAGTTTTACTCTTCACGATAATTTTGCGATCGCGGTCAAACATCACCGAACCACACACTAGGGTAGATATGCCATTTTGGCTATGATTGCGGATATATTCTTGCACGCGGGAGTCTATTGCTTCAGCGATCGCAGTGTAAACTTGATTCACCCAATCACTAAGAGTGGTTGCATCTAGGGATCTCAGGTATGTTAATGCAGCTTCAGCAGTTGGACTGTCAAAGATAACTTGGATATCTGATTGTTTTAATCCCGCTAAACTACAGTAAGTTGCGAGAATTTCGCGCCGACCATCAGCTAGGTGATGATGGGTATGAAAAATCCCCCCGGCTAATTTCATGAGTTTGCCATGATAGCCGAACAATAAGAGTTGTTTTACACCAAGAATATCAGCTTCTACTAACATTGGCCCCAGCCAATTAGCAGTTTTTACTAACTGTTGGGGATTAATACCAAGTTTTCGCGCTAAATCTAAGCCATTCTCCCCAATACAAAATACCAAACTGTCAAATTGACTGGCTTTTTGTTGTAAATCAGCGCGAAAAGTTGCAAGTTGTTCTGGTGTAGTTAAAGGTTGAGAAATTCCTGAAGTTCCCAACAATGAAAGCCCTTCCACGACACCAAAAGCAGCATTAGAAGTGCGAATTGCGAGCGATCGCCCAGCAGGTAAAATAATCGTGACTGTAATTCTTTCTCCTGGTGCTAACAGTCGGCTTAAATTCTCTTGCAATAACCTTTGCGCATAACCGTAAATTGCTGCTTTTCCTGCACCATTTTCCTGTTTACCAATTCCCTCGCCACCTTTAATAATTACTGTTTCGCCTTCGCCCTCAGCCCATTCCACCATCGCCCAAATCGGTGTATTTTTCGTCAGATCGAGATTTTCGCCCGGATCGCTACGGGTAATTGCCAAAGCCATATTTTCAGTTAACCCGGCTACCTGTTCAATAGGGATCTCAGCAACTTCTGCTGGTGTAATTAAATCTACGGTAACTACGCTTAAGGGTTGATGATGGCGTAACCAATGTAAAGCTGCGATCGCAGAAGCACAAGCAAAAACGGGAAGAGTGTATCCAGAACCGGAAATTGTCATTTGTCAGTTGTCAGTTGTCAGTAGGGGCGGGTTTATGGGAGATGGTTATGGATATTTGAGGATATCTGTGAACCCGCCCGTACAGTTGTCAGTTGTCAAGAAGGTATTGACTTTTTTATCCCCCATGTCCCCTTTCTTCTCGTCCTCTTAAACACCTACTTGTAATAATAGAGCTTCCATCTCTTCCCACAATATTCCTTGTTGAATATAACGAGGTGCTTCTGGATTGTAAGGAGTGGCTATGCGATCGATGCTGATAATTTTAGCTCCATCAGGCAGCACTGGTATATCTGGATCAAATGCTGTTGGGCGCATTAAGGAACTAGAAAAGCCCTTAAATATGGCAATTGTATCTTCCTCGTTGCCAACTTCCACATTTATAAGTAAGACTTCTTGGGGGCGTTGAATAGTATATTTTTCCAGCCGCTTGCCAATGGAATTCATGTTTGTGCCATAGAGAACTTGTAAAAATTACTGTTGGGTAGCTGAACGTCCCTGTTTACCTAGCTTAATTAAGACAAAATAGCTCAGATAAAGCACGTAAATAATTAAGGTCGTGATGCCAAGAAAACCTAAGAATGCAGGTTTGCTATTGGCATGAAAATATTCTTTAAATAGTAATGGTGCTTCTAACCAAACTTGACAATATGAAGTTTTCAGAGATGCAGCAGAAAAGGCACAACCGACAAAAGGGATAAAGGCTATGGTACCTAAAATTCCATAAATAGTCATAGCCCAACGCCAAGAGGTAAAAATTAATTTTAACGGCCCGCCAGCTTGATATTCAATTTCATCATTTAGATCCACCCAGAACCACAAAGAAATCGGGATCAAGATCCGACCGATTAAACCAGAGAGAAAACTTACCCCAAAACCACCAATCATTAAGTAAATGGTAATTGTCAACAAACTAGATACTCGCCAGTAAATTGTTAATAAGCGTTGTATCCCATCTACTTTTTGCACAAATGCCCAAATTAGCAGAATTAAGGGAATAATCACCATAAATATCACTGCTAGTCTGTAGTCAAGCCACACAAATTGGCGAAACCAAACATCATTTTCCATAGTTTGTCCTAGACTATAAATTAACTAATGAAACTAAAAACAACTCCCCCTCAGGGATTGACCTGAAAAAATACCCAAATTTTAGGGTGTCAGAAAATAATACAACTGCTTGGCACACCCTACTTACTCAAATATGGGATTATGGGATTATGTATT
Organism: Tolypothrix sp. FACHB-123; assembly: GCF_014697075.1. Classification (GTDB taxonomy): domain Bacteria; phylum Cyanobacteriota; class Cyanobacteriia; order Cyanobacteriales; family Nostocaceae; genus Aulosira. The sequence goes on from NZ_JACJRE010000008.1 coordinate 193,102, forward strand.
TTTTTGTACTCCCTAATGAGTATAATCAACAACTATTAGCTGTCTAATAACTGTTACATGATAGCCAAGAGTTTACATAAAACCAACTATTTAGGTAGTAGCGAAGACTAATATTCTCTAGTCAGCACTCACCGTGCTTTAAAACCCAGAGAATTAAGTCCTGACTGGGAAATAATATTAATTAAAGTAGCTGTATAGAAGAATCAGAGTTGATTGCTGCAAAAATCTCCTTATTTGTAGTATCTGTAGGGCTGTATGTTCAAAAATTAAGTATGAAGTTTATAACAATAAAATGGTAGTTAAATTATGTATTTGCCAAAAAAACAAGCAACTCAAAGATTCTTAACTTTTATCTTGCACCAAACCATTACAATCTAAAGGTGAGTTATAAAAACTACACTGGGGCTAGATTTCAGGTAAACTTCCACCAATCTCTAATTTTGTGAGGATAGAGGTTTGAAGAAAAATCAAGCCTCTAAATATCGCCTCTGAACAGTTTTAGAGCTATTGATGATTGTTATCAGCAAATCTTAAAATCTTAAGATAAGTTGAAATAACACCCAATGGAAGTTGCATAAAGGTGCAAAATATCAGTAAATTAATCCTGGTTGCTTGTCTATTAGACAAAAACAAAGTTTACCAACTTAATTTTCAGTCATCGTAAACACGGCATTCAGCAGCTTCTGGGTTGTCATCGCAGTATTTTTCTAAAGAATTTTTTTGCTTATTTTGGCGCTGATGGGAGGCTTCAGCTTGCAATTCTTCAACTGCATCCCAAGCCGCAGCACATTCAGCAGAGTTGCTACCTGAGATGTCACAGACAGCACGCGCTTGTTCAACTTCTTCTTGGATTTTTTCTTGGATGTCGCTCATAGATTTAGTTTCGTTGTGTGGTGTTAATACCAGTATAGAAAAATCTAAAAATGGCGGTTTTTGGTTGTATCGTTCACCATTCTAACCACTTAGCTGTTAAGTTAGTGTTTTAGTCTGATGATCTATAACTAATACAATAAACTATCGCATAAGTACCAAATTTATATTTATCTTTGAAGATTTTGTAGAGTCGGTACTACAAAAGTATAATCATACAATATATTTAATAAATCTAGAAGGGAATCAAAACCCTAGCTGCCTGGGGGTGGACAAGTCACTGCAAACAAAATAATTGCGCCAGCATCAAAATCTTGTCACAGAAAATTCTACCCAGGAGCAAAAGTCAAAAAAAACAGCCCAACGAGAGAAAGTAGCCTAAAACTCATGGCAGATCAAATGCAATGGACAAATGCCCTTTCAACCCGCCCTTCTTTAGAAGCAGCTATTACAGATGTGGTAGAACGGGCTGTCTCATCGTTAACAGCACCTCCAGATTTGGGGCTGGTATTCATTTCCTCTGCATTTGCTAGTGAGTACTCGCGGTTGTTACCTTTACTGGCTGAGAAACTTTCTGTACCTATACTGATTGGCTGTAGTGGTGGTGGTGTAATTGGCACTACAACTAAGGGACAAACTCAAGAACTAGAAGCAGAAGCAGCTTTAAGTCTAACTTTGGCACATCTGCCAGGTGTGAATTTAAAAGTCTTTCATGTACTGGCGGATGAATTACCTGACTTAGATAGCTCACCAGATGCTTGGATTGATTTGATTGGCGTACCACCATCGCCTACACCCCAATTTATTTTGCTGTGTGGTTCCTTTGCTTCGGGAATTAACGATTTATTGCAGGGGCTAGATTTCGCCTATCCAGGTTCGGTAACAGTAGGCGGACAAGCTAGTGCAGGCGGGATGAGTGGGCGCGTGGCGCTATTTTGTAACGATCGCCTGTATCGCGAAGGCACTGTCGGCTTGGCTTTGAGCGGTAATATTGTCTTAGAAACCATTGTGGCTCAAGGATGCCGACCAATAGGCAAGCCGATGCAAGTCACTAAGGCCGAACGCAATATTATCTTAGAACTAGATGAGCAAGTACCGTTAGTTCTATTGCGGGAATTAATTGCCAATCTCAGCGAAAAAGAGCGGATATTAGCCCAACATTCTTTGTTTGTAGGCATAGCAATGGACGGATTTAAGCCCTCGTTGCAGCAGGGAGACTTTTTGATTCGCGGGATTTTGGGCGTAGATCCTTCAGCTGGTGCGATCGCAATTGGCGATCGCGTGCGTCCAGGACAACGTTTGCAATTTCACCTCCGCGATGCTGAAGCCTCCGCAGAAGATTTAGAAGTTCTCCTCCAGCAATATCAAAATAGCCAAGATGCCGAAGTTGCGGCTGCTGCGGCTTTGATGTTTTCCTGTGTAGGACGGGGTGAAGGACTTTACGGCAAACCCAATTTTGATTCTGAGCTATTTAGACAATACATCCAAGATATCCCTGTCGGCGGTTTTTTCTGTAACGGCGAAATCGGCCCTGTGGCTGGTAGCACCTTTTTACATGGTTATACCTCAGTATTTGGTATTTGCCGCGCACTGGATCTCGAAGGTGAGAAGATGGGGTGATGGGCATTGGGCATTGGGCATTGGGCATTGGGCATTGTAAGTTATTTTTTATTTATCTCCCTTGTCTTCCTTCTCCCTCTTCTACCTCACCCTTCAATCTTCTCCAGCAAAATGGTGCTGTTGTTATCTATAAAGGTGGGAGTACCACAGGTGGAGATTGCGCCATATTTTTGCATGTAGCGACGTAGTTTTTGAGGAAATTGGGGAAAATCTAATATTCCGTCACCATCGGCAATGGTAGCCCAAAAATCACGCAAACTTGGCGCTAGTTCTTCGGCTTGCTGAGTTGGTAGGTTTAATGGCGGTAGAGTTAATAATTTCATCAGGAAGGGAAAAGAGCGATCGCCCATCCATTGTTTAGATAGCTGTTGCAAGTCAGGAAAATCTGGTACTGACTCGACCCGATGTGATAAAATTTGCAGCCATTGTCTGCCAAAGTTATCGCTGTGATACTCTAAAACTCTGTAAGGATGGGGATAACTGACTAAAGAGCCAGTAGTAATATCGTATACTCCTCCTGTATGGGCAACATCCTGAACGTGTAAATGTCCTGTGAAGACTAAATTTACGCCATAGCGCTGTAGTAACTGCACTAATTCTCTTGCATTTTGCAGCATGTAGCGATTTGCCATTGGATGGCAAGATTGATTAGGCAGATGTTCAACCACATTGTGATGTATCATCACCAGCACTAGTTCATTAGTGCTGGCTGCTAGTACCTTTTCTAACCACCTCAATTGTTCGCTGTCCAAACGTCCTATCTGTTGACCTTGGTCATTAAAATTATTGGAATTTAACCCAATCAGCCGGACTCCGGATAGTAATTGAGTAGTGTAGTAAAGATAATTAGGATTTTCATAACCAAATTTGCGGTAATAGTAAGGAAAATCAGCAAAAGCGATTGACTGTTCATCTGCCATCAGGACAGGAACATCATGATTTCCAGGGACAACATACGCAGGAAAAGGTAATTTCGCTAAACGTTGTTGTAACCAAGCGTGATTTTCTGGTTCGCCATGCTGGGTTAAGTCTCCTGGGAGGAGAACAAAATCTAAATCTAGTTGTGTTAAATGTTCTAATACACTCTCAAAAGCTGGTATGCTGACCTCCACTAAATGAAATCGGCTAGGATGATCCCAGATGGTGTGGGGAAGGGCGATGTGTAAATCGCTCACTATGGCAAAACGAAAATTAAGAGACATTGATTCGAGATACTTTTAAAAGTAGAGTTAAAACAAGTCTTTTCCAAAAAGTATAACGCTTGCTTTGTAACCCTGAGTCTGATTGCTTTTACTTAATATTTATACACATTAAGTATTTATGATTTCCGTATGAAATTCTCTGCAAAATATACCAACTATGCCTTGATGCATATTATCTTGGTCATAGATGTTTATATATATTAGGGAGATATTAGGGAGGCTGACATCTGCCATCAGTTAGTTTTTGACCATTTTTAGATGGTAAGTAATATGTATAAAAAACTAAAAATTACTAGGTATTCATCGAAAATAAATATTTAATGCTTATTTGTTTTTACTTTTAAGATATTCCCTTTAAGTTCCCGAAAGCTATTGAAATTGGTGTAAAATATTAGATTCAATATTGTTACGTTAAGGAGAGTCTATCTTGTCCCCTGTCCGAGTACGTCAACATGTTAATCCACTGGCTCAAAAGTATCAAACAGCAATCAAATCTCTAGATTGGGAAAAAGTTTATGCTCAACCATCCCAACCACTACATTTAGATATTGGTTGTGCTAGGGGTAGATTTTTGTTGAATATGGCAAAGATAGACCCTAACTGGAATTTTCTCGGTTTGGAGATTAGAGAACCACTGGTAACAGAAGCTAATCAGTTGTGTTCTGATTTAGGTTTAACCAATCTCCATTATTTATTTTGTAATGTAAATAAATCTTTAGAAACTCTTTTATCTTCTCTTCCTGCTGGTACTTTACAGCGAGTGACAATTCAATTTCCTGACCCTTGGTTTAAAACTCGCCATGCTAAACGGCGAATAGTTCAACCGGAGTTAGTCTCAGAATTAGCAAATTATCTGGCTGTTGGTGGTGTAGTATTTTTGCAGTCAGATATAGAATCTTTAGCGATAGAAATGCGTCATAATTTTTGCCAACATCCAGCTTTTCAGAAACTTAGTTCCCAAGATTGGATGGCAGAAAATCCATTACCTGTTGCCACAGAAAGAGAAATTGCTACTCAAAATAAAGGTGAGCCAATTTATCGCACCTTATTTATCAAGCGGTAAACCACATAAGCATTTGTAATTTGTAAATACATTTTTTTAGTTATCTGACGGACAAATTTAATAATGTTGAATGTTGACTGTTAACAACTAACAACTGACAACTGACAACTGACAACTAACAACTGACAACTGACATTTAAATAATTTCTTGCCATCCATGCATAGCAGCTATTGTTTTGATCGCCCATTCAATCGTGATGGGAGGTGCTTCGGAGATGATGATACTGGGGTAAACTGCGGTACCCCAGTTTGGATGTACTAGCACACGGCATTTATTTTTAATTACTGGGTAATTGAGTAAAGCTTTGACGACTGCTGTGTCGTCATGGGGAACTGTTCCGGGATGAGAGAGTAGGGGATAACCGGTGCGAGGATCTATGAGATCGGTTAAATAGTGGCGATCGCGCAGATTGAATGCTAAATCCAAACCAAACCGCATAAACCTTTCACGTAAACGTTCTTTCTCTGCTTCGACTACGGGAGTGCATTTATCTAGTTGATACTGTGATTGCTGCAAAACAATCACTACCCATAAGATAGATTTCTGCTTCCAATCTGGTAATATCCGTTCGCAGTTGGCACAGATATACTGGCTTGGTGAATGAATCGAAATCTGAATAGCTTGTCCCGTTTTGCCAACTAAATTAATGGGATAGCTTTGCTCTGAAGAGTAAACTGGCGAATAGTTCACTACATTTGTTCTGTTTTTGCAAGTTTTTGACTTTCATCCTTGGAATTAATAATAACTCTTAAAACTTTATAAAAATCAGCAAATTTCTATAATGTTTGAGTCATTTTACAGATTTATGGGTGAAGTGTTAAGTTTTAATCGGATTTTTATCTTTTATTAACTTAATTCCCAGCAAACTGATTTCTTTTACTTGCTTTGATTGTCAGTTGTCATTGGTTTTGAATCAGGTTTCATACCTTGATTGTGGGTGGTATATAGATTCTCTACAACTGAATTGCAAGTAGGGTAGAGACTTTTAAATTACGAATTTTCCCAACCAAAAGTTCATGTAGGTCAATGTTTCATCCATTGCGTTGAGTTAACCTACATCCAAAACTATCAGATCTATCCTAGGGAAATAGTACGCACAGTACAAATTCTCTGATTTCCAGCCTATTCAGACAAAAACATTAATAGTTATGTCAAAAACAATAAATTACACAAAAACCCTCTTGCCTGCTAGCTGGGGAGTAAACGCTAGGGGCTAGGGGTTATGGATAAATTCGGCAAGTTAATTGTTATATAAAATTAATCTAGCTTTAAAGCATTTACTGGCACATCATCCCAAGAATCAACCTTCCGCAATTGTGCTACCCAACCGGATGCTTTTTGTTTCTCGTTCAAATTATTTTCAAAAGATTCATGACAATCTTTAGCTTGGGATTCGTTACAAGAAGCAATACAAGCATGTATCATCCCTGACGGGTCAATTTGTTCGTTTACCCAAATAGTCATAGGTTTGCCCTCAAAACTGTAGCTAAAAAATCTATTTGTACTTCTAGAATAATATTAAATCTGAAAATTGCCGAATAGTTAAATTTTAACTATTTTGATAAGTTAAGAATCATAACTAGCAGCAATACTTTTAATTAATTATGAACCAAAGTCAGGGAGATGAAGGGAAGTAAGATGATTCTGATAATAGATGATTAGCAGAAATTGATATTAATTGATAATAGTACAATAATTTTAATATTAGGGAAAAGGTTAAACTTTAACTTTTCCCCAATCAGAGAGATTTGTGAATAACTGACTATGGTTTTTGAGTGGCGATCGCTAATTTAGCACCTTGTACCTGGCGTAGTCGATCCATGACAGCCACAACTTGACCGTGATTAACTCTTTCATCGGCATTAATTACCACTAAGGCTTCGGAATTATTACCCATGAATGTACGGACTTGTTCTGGTAATACATCGATAGCCACAGCTTTGCGGTTTACACTGATTTTTCCCGCTGCATCCACTGTGACAGTAATTGGAGCACTGGATTGTTGTTGTTGTTGTGCCGATCCGGCTTTAGGTAAATTAACTGGTAAGCCTTCTGAACGAGTTAAAAACAAAGTTGACATGATAAAAAATGTCAAAATTGCAAAAATCACATCAATCATCGGGACGATGTTAATCTGGGCTGGAATATCAGGTTCATCTGGTAGGCGCATAGGATCTGTCTCCTCTTTCGTAGCGACGACGGTAAAGTAATTCTAACTGTCCACCATATTCTTGAATCCAAGCTATCTGGCGCATGTACAATCCGCGAAAGGAATTGGCAAAGAAAAGTGTAAAGATAGCTACGACTAATCCTGAGGCTGTAGATACTAAGGCTTCGCTAATTCCTCCTGTTACCCCTGATGTTTTTGTACCACCAACATCACCAATATCTAGGGAAGCAAAAGAGGTAATTAATCCTAAAACTGTACCGAGAAGTCCTAACAGGGGTGCAAGACCAATGATAGTATCAAAAATGTTTTGAAAGCGTTTGAGTAAGGGAATTTCGGCTTGGGCTTCGCTTTCTAAGGCTAAACGGAATTCTTCTGGAGTCGGTTCTTCTAATTCTAAAGCGGCGAGAAAAATCCGCGACATGGGTAAATCAGCATTTTGCTGCAATTTATCTAAAGTGCCAACTACATTATCTAAACGATAAAGTTGTAATACTTCTCGGACTACGCGATTTTGCCGATTATTTATCTTCACCCAAAAGACAATTCTTTCGATAATTAGCGCTACTGCTAAGATAGAAAATCCTAACAGCGGCCACATGACCACTCCACCAGCTGTAAATAAATTACCAATATTATTCATCGGAAATTTAGCCACTCCTCAAAAATCTTAAAATTACAAACCGCTTGATTAACTAAGCTGGTATCATAGCTCAAAATCCAAAGTCAATCTTTGACAATGTGTCATAGTATGAATGTTCATTTTTAATATATGCAAATTTTATACCAATTCAAATAATATTAGCGACACATTAATATAATCTAAAGGGCATGGCATTGCCATGCCCCTACAATCTGTTACCTTATTTTGGTAAATTGGTATTAGTTAATCATAAAAAATATGTAAGCTGGGCATTGCCCAGCTTACAGTATAAATATGATGATTTATTTTTTAGTAAATTCTTAATTAACTTTAGTGATAACATCTATATCATCACTTTTTAATTGCCCATCTTCCATATAAATAATGCGATCGGCAATGTCGAGAATGCGGTTGTCATGGGTAACTAATAAAATCGTACAGCCTTGTTCTTTCGCTAATTTCTGCATTAATTCCACAACATCACGCCCCGATTTTTTATCGAGTGCGGCTGTGGGTTCGTCTGCGAGAACAATTTTAGGATGGCTAACTAATGCACGGGCGATCGCAACTCGCTGCTTTTGTCCTCCAGAAAGGTTTTCTGCGTAGTAATTTATACGTTCTCCTAGCCCTACAGTTTCCAGCATTGCGATCGCTTTACTATCCAAATCTTGATGCAGATATTGGTCGTGTAACTCTAAAGACATGCGCACATTTTCTTTAGCTGTTAAAAAGGTCATCAAGTTATGGGCTTGAAAAATGTAACCAATTTGGCGACGTAGCTTGGTTAGTTGCTGTTTATTAGCACCGCAGATTTCCTGTCCTAAGATTTTTAAGCTACCATCTTGAGCCGATCGCAATCCCCCCATGAGGGTTAAAAGTGTGGTTTTACCCGACCCAGAAGGGCCAGTCATAATGACGATTTCACCAGCTTTAATATCTAAATTAATATCAAATAATACTTGTTTTTTTAGTGAACCAGCCCCAAAATAATGATTTAGGTTACTAATACTAATTACTGGTTCTAAAATGGTTGATGGAGATTCGATAAACATAGGATTTTGAGAAATTTAATAACAATCAAAACTTCGACAATTCGAGTGAGCTTCAGTGTCAACCGTCAACCGTCAACCGTCAACTGTTAACATTTAAACTAGAAAATATCGGCTGGATCAGCAGCGCGGAGTTTGCGCATAGCGATCGCACCTGAGAAAGTACACATGACGATAGTCAAAATAAATACCGTGATTGCCCGGTCTATTTTCATGGAAATAGGCAATAATGTTGCAGCGTAGGTTAATTGATATAGCCCTAAGGAGAGGAAAAAGGAGGGGAGAAAACCTAAGATAGCTAAGAATAATGCTTCTTGTAACAAAACGCCGAGTAAATAGCGATCGCTATAGCCCATTGCTTTGAGGGTGGCGTATTCTGGTAAATGGTCGGAAACGTCGGAATAGAGGATTTGGTAAACAATCACAATCCCGACAATGAATCCTACCCCCACACCTAAGCCGAAAATGAAGCCAATACCAGTACCAGTAGCCCAGTAATTTTTTTCAATTTGGGCAAAGCCTTCGGGGGTGAGAACGAGGACATCATTAGGTAAAATCGCTTCTAATTGCGATCGCACTTTTTCTGGTTCAGCACCTGATTTAAGTGTCAGTAAGCCGACTTCAATGCGATCGGCTTTGCGATCGGGAAAGAGTTGCAAAAAGGTAGAATCACTAGTAATTACATTTCCATCAGCTGCAAAGGAAGCACCATTATTAAATATGCCTTTGACATTTATAGCTGTGCCATTTAATTCAGTTTGAAAGTTACCTGTTTGCTTAAAGATAGTAGCAATATCCCCATATTCTGGGCGACCAGCTTGGTCAAACATGACTTGATATAATTGTTTCAAATCATTTTGATGTTGCTTAACTTCTGGGAATAAAAAAGCTGGTTGTGCTGGATCAATACCCCAAACCAAGATGGCGCGATCGAGACGAGTTTGGGGATTTCGCCATTGTCCAGTGCTGATGTAAACTGAGTTTACCGATTGGACGCTGTCATGACTTAATGTTTGATATAACCGTTCGCGAGAAAAGCTTTTGACTGAAAATAAAGTCTGAAATTGAGGATTAATTAAAACTAAATCTGCTTGTAAATTGCGATGGGGTTTGACTGCTGCATCAAACAGCGCACTTTCAAAACCCAACTGAATAAACATCAGCATATCAGCAAAGGTAATCCCTGCTACTGCTACGGCGAGGCGAGTTTTTTCTTTCATTAATTGTCGCCAAGCCAGCGGAGTTTTACGGAATTTAGAAAACATCTAGAAATCACCCCTTAATAATTTGGTATTTCACTTTGCTGTTCAATTTTGCGTTGTCGCATTAATAGAAATAAAGGCAGCCCAAAGGAAACACCAACTAAAAGATTACATAAAACGTAAACCCAGAGATTTCTCATTTTTAGGCTGGTTCCTTCCCAAAACACTAATGTCCAGAAAGTTAGGGAAGAAATGATAACATCCATACCAAAGAAACCAGAAATTTTATTAGCAAATAGTTGGTCAAAAAATAACTTGATATCCAAACCATTTTCTAAAATAAATGGTATGAATTGGGAGTAAGGTAAAACAAAGCCCAGAATACAAAGTAGAAGGTATATAATTTGCATCACGATTACATTTACCTACGATAAATTACTGCTTTTTCCGAATTTCTTACCAGACTTTATATCGAACATTCGTTATGCTTTACATTAAATAAACTTTACAGTTCGATGGCTGTCTGTACTTGCAAGTTTGTCAAACCTGCAACGCGCTTGCTATCTTCGGGGTTAAGGCGAATTTTCACTTCAATTACTCGGCTATCAAGGTTTTCTCCGGGTTGGTTGCTGAAAACGTTTTGTCTATTAACTTGTAAGCCAACTTGAGAAACTTTACCGCGTATTTCTCCTGTAAATGCTTGACCGATAATTACTGCTTTTTGTCCGAGTTTTACCTTACTAATATCACTTTGATAAACTTCGGCAACTGCTATCATTTGGTCAGTTTGAGCAAAATCTGCAATCCCCGAATCACCTATTTTTTCGCCAGCGCGGTAATGAATTTTGAGAATTTGTCCGGCGGTGGGTGCTTTGATATAAGCTGCTGCTAAGTCCGTTTGGGCGCGTTTCAAGGATGCGATCGCATTGTCTACTTCTGTTTGCGCTGCGGCTATATCTACGGGGCGGACTTCGGCAATACTATTTAATGTGGCTTTGGCTTCGCTGATTTGTTTATTACCTGTGGCGTTAATTCGGTTAAGTGCTACTCTCTCTTCTGCTAATTGTCTCTTAGCAGTGGTATTTATCCGGTTGAGAACGGCTTTCGCTTCATCTAGCTGTTGTTTGGTGGTTTCTACGCTCAAACCCTTGCTATCAAATGCCGAACTAGAAATTGCCCCATCTTTATATAATTGTTGATAACGCAGATATTCTGCTTCAGCATTATTCAATTCAGCTGTCAGTTTTTTGATTGTCGCTTCTTGGGCGATTCTATCTCCTTGCCATTGTGCCTCTAAACGGGCGATCGCTTCTTGTTGACTTTGGCGATCGCCTTGAGATTGGGCTTGTAAACGTTCCACTGTGGCTTGCTGTGCTTGGATGTCGCCGGTTTTCGCCCCAGCTTTGACTTGTGCAAGTTTCGCCTGCGCCACTTGCACTTGTTTTTGCGCTTGGAGTACCGCAGTTTGCAAGCGATCGCGCGAATCTAAAACAGCAATAACTTGTCCACCTTTAACGCGATCGCCTTCTTCCACCAGAATTTTCGCAATGCGATCGCCATCTAAGGCTAAAGGTGCAGATAACTTAATTACTTCAGCTTCTGGTTGCAGTCTTCCTAACGCTGTGACTTTTTGCAATACTGGTGCATCTGGTACTTCTGATGAAGCAGTACGACCAAATTGACCAAATTGAGAAATCGTATAAACCACAATTCCACTAGTAATTGCTGTAGCCGCAATTCCTAATATAATTATCCCGCGATTTTGTGGTTTAAAAAACACCCGATGCAGCATATTTTCTCCTCTGGATTAGTTATTAGTCATTGGTCATTTGTTATTGCTTCTTTGTCCCCTTCTAACCCCTAGCCCCTAGCCTCTCACCCCTATTTGTATCTTGCAAATATGCCGTGAGCATTTTACCTAATAACGTGCATTGTTCTGTAAAACAAATCGTTTCATCGCCCCATAGTTTTTCCAAAATCAAACCATTGACAAAACTCAATACAAAGGAAGCTAAAACTGGATCTTCAATTCCTAAAAAATCACAGGCTGCTTGTTGATATCGCTGATTAGCCCGCTTCACAGCACCGCTGATTTTTATTTGTTCTGAGTCTTGATGCTGACAAAAATCAACCCAGATATATGTCCACTTAATAAAGTAATCTTCGTTTTTTACTAAGTATCTGGCTAAGGCTGCCATTGCTTCTGGCAGTGTTTTTTTACCTCCCAATTCTGCTAAGGCCATTGCCACATCTTGCTGGCTAATTTCCTCTAATAATTGTTCAAATAAAGCTTGTTTACTGGGAAAATAATGATACAGGGTTCCCGTAGACACTTTTAAGCCTTGGGCAATTTCCCTCATGGTGATGGTGCTGTAGCCTTTTTGCGCAAATAAATCAAAGCACTTGCCGAGCAGTTCTTTGCGGTATTGTTCGTGGTCAACAATCTTAGGCATAATTGAATTTATTTATATCGAACGCTCGTTATATATTAAGATATGATCCTGAACACGGAGTTGTCAATATACAGTTGATAACTTAAATATTTTTCGGTTCTTCAGTAGCTATTATGCCAAATTATTAGTTATAGCACTCATATAAACACAAAAAAAGCATCTTTATTTTGCCAAAAGCCTTATATGTATTGACATC
>NZ_JACJRE010000080.1 GCF_014697075.1 Tolypothrix sp. FACHB-123
TCATCGTCCTTGCTATAAAACCTGTAAACAAAATTAATAAATACTCCAAGTAAAGTAGCAATATATACCTTATATTTGCGCTCTAGAGTCAATTTTACTTAAAAATGCCTGAACCCTATATATAACAGGAGTTTCCAGACCATCTTGCAGGTTTTTACTCATATCTCGGCTCACTACCTTATACAGCAATAGTTTCAGCAATGTATATCTGAAGTGATATTTCATCTCCTAGAGACGTAACTTGAAATTCGGTTTAAGAAACGTTGATACCTGCGTTTCTTACTTTGTAGCTGAAAGCCAGTTGTAGAGGGCATTTTTCAAGCCGTATTACAGGTTGAGATGGGGTTTTTGCGTTTCATGTTTTTGCGATCGCTTAATTCTACCTATTTAGGCAAGAAAACGTAAATAAAGATATAGAAGGGTTAGAAGCACGTAATACGTTTGTAATATATCGTCTTCCTAGAAGAGCCGCACCCAATTTATATAGAGCGCCGGATGTGAGCGCCTAAACCGGGGTGTACCTTAAGCGTATTTATCGCGTAGGGATTTAAGATTTTCGTTCATCTGTAATTCCCCAGATTAGTTGCTTCATTGGATCGGGTTCTGACTGGCGGAAATCAACCCACATCATGCTTTCTAGAAAAATTGGTAATTTTGGAGTTTGAACACAATCTGGAAGTAGTACAGGAATAACGGGACATCGTCGTCTAACAAATTCCCGCAAAAAAGCATCTAATTCTGCATCTTGCCAGGGGCCAGTATTATTCTTTCCAATAAAGACAGCCGCAGCTTTTATATTCCTGATCTGTTCTTCCAATGCTCGTTGCCAGGGTAAACCCGGTCGGAGTTCCCATTCATCTAGCCAAGGCAAAATCCCAAATTCTTTAAGCTTTTGACCAATGCCCTTGACATTTGGCTTATCATCGCTATTGTGGCAGAGAAATACGTCGAAGTCTTTTGTTGCAATTTTCCCTTGAAGTGAAGAAGTCGCAGTATCACGATTGCGTTGCAAGTTGGCAGTTTTATCCATTTCTGCAAGAGTGTATGCCTGTATTTCTGTTACTTGCTCTGCCTGTCCTGGATCTATCAAAGAAATACGACTTTCGCAAACGCTACAAGCAATCCAGTCAAAACCACGTTCACGCCGCATCTGGATATGCTGTTCAGGAATTGTTGCACCACAATTATGGCAAGCAAAAATGCGCCGCTGTTTAATACTTTCTGCTAACGCCCGTCGCTTCAAATGAATCAGGATGTAGTCTTCAAATTGAGAGCGAGTTTGTTCATTTGCTGATCTGTCAAAAAAGATTGTTAATTGTCCCTTACCTTCTTGAACTTCTCGTAAGAAAATACCGCATAATCCACCCACTTTTGCTTTGTAAGTTGCGGCATTCTTCCATAAGTCTTGTTTGATAAAAAATCCACTTCTTGTGAGCCTCACTGCTAAAGTCGCATAAATATTGAGAACTGCACCTTCAAATTCAAAGATTACTGTTTGACCTTCTGGATTAGGTGCATCAGGCCATTCACGGGTAAATTGTGATGGAAATACCAAATATGCGCCATCATCCGCCCATTCACGTAACGCTAACTCGTGGTATAGTAACTCTTCAACTGTTGCAATTAGCAGTAGTTCTTCGAGCGTTTTATCCTTAATTCGCTCATCTTCTGACATACGAAAACGCCCGTGTCGTGCATCTTCTTCAGCGATACTGCCTAAACCATCAGGTTCATCCTTAGCAGCATTAATTAGAGCAGAAGCGTAAGCATCTAGCAATTCGGGTTGCAGTAAAACATAATTTCCAAAAGAAATTCGTCGGATTAAGTCTCTCGACTCGACTCGTCCAATACAGATATCAAATTGGGAACGCAACTTTTCTGTCTCGGTAGGAGCGTTTTCAGACTTTAGGAATGCACGATATAAGTCATCTACTGTAGATAACAATCGCTCGGCTTTTTTTTCTGCAATTAGGAAATCTTTGATTTGCTGGAAGAGTCTTGTTGAGCTGACGCTTGGCAAAGCTTTCCAATTAATAGCGTTGCGAATTGTATCGACGAGTTCTGGAATTTTCCACCCCTCTTTGGCACTAGTTTCAAAGTATCCATCAAAGTCTAATTCTTTTACCCATGTATCGATACGCTTTGGACTAATGCCGATACCACCCCGATCTGCACGAGCAGCAACTAGAAATTTCTTTAATGAAGAAGTACTAGAAGACTGAAGCCGTTGTGCTTGAGTGAGCGCCCGATCCCAATGGCGCACTCCAGCGAAGGGATCGGTTTCACTACGAGTATCAAAGACAATAAGAGCGACAGCTACTTCGTTTAGGTGCAATTGATGAATCAAACGATAGCCTGGTTGCCCTGCCAGATCCCATAGCATAGTTTCACGAGTCTCTGCTTGAGAATCTTCTACAATGCCTTGTTGATCGAATGTCCAAACTCGCCGTCCGTGAGTTGATTCTGTTGGACGGAAGTATTCACCACTTAGCACTAAACCGAGTCCAGATTTTCCTACTCCGCTATCTCCTACTAAAACAACTTTGGCATTGACATAATGCACTGAAGATGAAACCGAAGGAATAGTTAATAAAGTAGGAAAGTCTAATTCCCAAATATGGATGATCGTATCCTTTTCGCCAAGCGTGGCGAGAATAGGCAGCTTTGGATTGAAGGCAACGCTAGAGAGCCATTTCCCCGAAGTGGATTCATGGATAACTGCTACAGTTTCCCAAGTTTTGCAATTCCAGAGCCGAACAGAGTTATCCAAAGATTTCGATACAAGAAATTTACCGTCGAAGGAAAAAGAAACATCAGTGACTGCATCTGCATGTCCTTCAAGAACCCTGATTAGCGATCCAGTCGCAGTATCCCAGAGCATGACCGTACCATTAAGAATTGCTGATGCCAACACTTTGCTATCCGGCGACCAGGCTATAGCAAGAAATTTACTATTTTCTAAATTTATGGACTCGAAGGATGTTTGAGTTATGTAAGAAGCTACTAGCTCTAATTCATTTCTTTCGGCTAACTCGGCGTGCAACTCCCTTAGCTCTACCATTTCAGCTTCTATACTTCTCTTTGTTTGAGTAGTCATTATTACATTACTAAATATCTCGTTCCATTCTCGTTCCAATTGTTGTAGCTTTTCTATCTGTTCTAGGTGCTTTTGTTTAGCAGCATTAATCTTGTAAAGTCTAATACTAGTTAGATTTTGATTTAGTAAGGCTAGCACTTGCCCGCTTGAATCCCAAACAAGTTTGCTTAAACTTTTTTGTCTTAGTAGTTCATCTAATAGATCACCGAAAGATTGACGTTTATAATAAAAGTTTTCTGAGTACAGATTAAAAGTAACATTTTGGGTGCCAATAACAAACGATGCTCCCCTATTATCTATAGAAAAGGCATCACCACCAAAAATGTGGTTATTATAAATATCTTTATCAGATACAACGACGCGGTTTTGGCTAAATAGATTCGCAATTCTTCTATAATTAATCTCTATTTTTCTACAAAAATTTTCAAATTTTTCATCTATTTTTTTCTCAATTCGTGCATCCCAAAAATTAATTTCTTTATTCTTATGATACTGGCTATTTCTTGATGCAAATATCTTTCCAGATGGATTCCATGCGATCGCATTGCTGTTCTCATTTTCAATTGCAGATCGTAGATTGCCTGTTTTGGTATTCCAAATCTTTATTGTTTCATCAGCAGAGACTGATGCTAAGATTTCTCCATCTGGCGACCATGCTATTCCAAATATAGTGTCTGTATGTCCTTCAAGTACAGACATAAGCTCTCCAGTTTCTGTATTCCAAAGCTGGATTGTATGGTCTTTAGAGGCTGAAGCCAGCTTTTTTCCATCCGCTGACCATGCAATTTGAGTGATGATGTCACTGTGTCCTTCCAATGTATAGCGCAGCTTGAAACCTGAAGGTGGCGAGAGAACCGAATTCTCTTGCTCTGAACTTGCTACTTCAGACATATTGTTACTCATTTTTGTAATAATTTATACTATATTAATAGTATTTGGCGTAAAAGTAGCGAGCTTGTCACCAGCCGCCATGTAAAGTCTAATTTTTAGGGTTTCTGCCATGAAGTTGTAGAAATTGCTTGAACAGTCCATGCACAAGGATTTGGATTGGTGACAAACAATCTGTCGTTCTGGTCAAATAATTCGTCGCTCTACATCTGCAATGCTCAAGATCTACGGATGCATTAGGCATAGATACTCATTAAAAAAATATTTGAAGGATTTAAATTTAACCAAAATACTTGAGATAATAAAAAAGGCTCCTGCCAGGGAGCCTAAAATCAAAAAACTTTAATCTACTTTAACGCCGCAGTACCTATCTGTGGCGTTTATCATCGTCATCATCCTTATCATTATTTCGTCTATTACTAAGTAAAACAATTGCATTAATTGCCACTGGAGCTATAAGTCCTGCATTATCCCTAAAACTAGGAACTACTCCACAAGCTAAAAACACTCCGCTAATGATTATTAAAGCAATATTAGACTTTAAGTTCTTCATGAGATTACTCCAAATTATTGTTGAGAAAAAATTACCTTTGCTGAAAAGCAATACATAAAAGTACCGCATTTTTTTTCTGACTTCATATATCTGAAAATTAAAGATATACGAAACTGCGCGAACGCAAGATAAACTCCGTCACTACTAATGATTCCACTTTTTTCAGTGTTTTAATTGAATATCGATGTTTGGGCGATATCTATACCCATACGAAATTTTAACGTTATGAACAAATAGATGTGATTGGTTTCACGTCTAAGATATAACGTTGTACAGAAGTTCGCAGCGGAATATGTACACTAATTTGTATACTATTTAATATCAACCCATTTAAGCGTTAGTTAATGGTATCTCAATCAACAGGGAAAACGCTTAATTAATACTGTCAAAAAGAGAAACAATCAAGCTCCTAAACTAACAAAATATGGGTGTGATCATCACACTCAAAAATAAAAAACAAGTGAGTGAAATTGTTAGCCTGAAAGTCATTGATAGGAAATATCCTGTTATGGAAGAAAGTCTTTTAAAGACAAACCATATAGTTGACTCGCGGACTCAGTTACTTATAAAGTATTTTACTATACGGGGTTATGCCATACAAGTTTACTGTCAAGAAGAATCTAGTGGTTCATCATAAAGTTTTGTAAAGTTAATCGTCAAAAACCTTGATTTACCGTTGTTTCAGCCTCAACCTAAACTTAGCTATTCAAATGAAGACATTCCCGAAATAGATGTAGAGCGACAGATTGTTTGTCACCAATCCAAATCCTTGTGCATGGACTGTTCAAGCAATTTCTACAATTTCATGGCAGAAACCCTAAAAATTAGCCCTTTCAGTAAAGCTTGCAGGCGTGAAAAACTTGACTTTTAATTTGTCGCTCTACAGCACTCTCTTTCACAGTCCAATCAATGGTGACGTTGCGGCTAAAAGTCTAACTGCGTTCGTCGCAGACCTTAGCGCAGCCATCGCTGCTATTCTCCCACCCTGGCGTATTATTGATACAAACTTACAGAGTTTGTATCAATAATAACAGACTTACAGAGTTACAAATAACCAAACTTACAGACATTTTTCATTTAAGGAGTTAAAATGTGCATATTATTGCTGTTGTAAACGGAAAGGGAGGGTCAGCTAAGACAACGACTAGCGTCAACTTAGCAGCCATTCTTGCTGAGAAATCAAAAGTATTGTTAGTAGATGCAGATCCTCAAGGCTCTGCAACTTGGTGGACAGAGCGTAATGAGCGAGATTTTGAAATAGCCAAGGAAACAGGCACGAATGAGTTGTTAAAACTTAAAAAGGTGCAAGGGTTTGATTTTATAATCGTGGACACTCCTCCGGCACTCCATTTTGACGCACTTAAGATTACTATTGATGCTGCTGATTTTGTTTTGCTGCCATCTCCCCCAGCCCCAATGGATCTTCAAGCGCTGATTGAAACTGTACAGGCAACAATTATGCCAGCAAATGTTAAATTTCGAGTTCTATTAACCCGTGTTGATCCTCGTAGTTTGGGTAAGGCACTTGATGCACAGCAAGCACTAATGCAAGCAGGTATTCCAGCATTCAACGGGTTTGTAAGAGCTTACGCTATTCATGAACAAGCCGCGCTCGATGGCATACCAATTACTCAAGTTCGCACAAAAGTAGCTCGTGAAGCCGAAGGGGATTACCGACGTATTGCTGATGAGCTTCTTAGAGAGGTAAATACTTATGGCTAAAGCACGTCGTCGTTTATCTGATCTTGTCCAAGAAGAAACTCAAAAACCCAGAGCTACGGACTTACAGACTTCGGAAAAAACAAACTCTGAAACTCTGGTTGAAGTTGATGTGGAAAACACAAAGAACGTAGACCTCGATTCCGAAAAACTACAAACTACAAAAGCTACAGACTTACATACTCAAAAACAAAAAATTCCAAACTTACAGACTTCGGATGTTACAAACCCTGTTGTGTCACTGGATGTTGCTGTAGAGGACAAAGGGAAGGTAGACCTCGAATCAAAAAAACTTACAGAACTACAAACTTTGAAAGTAACAAACTTACAGAGTTACAAGCAACCGAAGTATTTAAAATTGGAACGCAAAGAGGCGCGCTTAAGACAAGATCAGATTGATGCACTTACCGACCTGACACGAAAACTAAATAGAAAAAAACAGGGTAAGAGTAGTGAGCGACTTACAGACAATACCTTGATACGTGTAGCGATAGATTTGCTGCTTAGTAAAGCTGATCTGCTTGAGGGTACTACTGAAGATGAACTACGAAGGTCATTAACCCTGGAAGTTTCGGAGTAACAGACTTACAGAGTTACAGATTTATTTCTAGGATGTAAGACAGATAGGGGGTGAAATGAGCATCCGTGCAGAAACTTACGCTAAGGCTGTAACCCTTACTGGATAAGCATTATGTCAATCGATATTTTTGGCAATTCTCAATGTACCAAATAACCTATACGCTATTTGATACGGCATTTTACAACGTAGCCATAAGGGTTTCAAGCTACAAAAATTAGAGGTGTTCAAATGGTACACTTTTACCCTTGCCAACTAGAATGTTATTAGCAGGTCATCAAGTCCTTATCGTAACTTTCTGCGTGGATGCTCATTTCACCCCGATAGATGGTTATGTCTTATCAGCAATTGGAGAAGTCTATTGGGTATTGAGCCGAGATATGTGTAAAAAGCTGCAAGATGCTCTGAAAACTCTTGCTATATAAGGGTTTCAGCCATTTTTTAGTGAAATTGACATTCTGGTACAAATCTTGGGTATCTATAGCTACAAAAACCGGAGTATCTATTAACTTTATTTACAGATTTTACAGCTAAGGCAATGGGCATCTGTCACAATGAATGGTCTGAAACTCTTACAGGGTAAAGATTATATTCATTTCAACCACACAGTTTTAATAATTCTGGTATCAAAGTTTTCTACGATGAATGTCAACAGGTTACCTTGGGGAAAAGAATGAAAGGTCAGCTAAACCTATATCATGAAAGTGGTCTTGCTTCGATTATGTGGAGTTTATGGTAGCATTTCTGCCCTTCAGATATACGATCATAGGCAGTCCGCGCAGATATTTTTGCAATGGCATTTATATCTCTATAAAATTCGTATTCAATATTCTGTGTTCTTTCAAAATGAACTAGAGCTGAAATATCTGTTTCAGGATCTTGTTCAACAATTTCAGTGTGAATAATATTTGCCCGATAGCCACATTCCTCAATCATTGTAATGATATGAGAATCGCCGGGTCGACCGCCTATATTTAAAAGGATATGACCATCTCTATGTAGGCGAGAACGTGCTTGTTTAAGAATCAACTCTACTAGCCAAAGACCTTGCATTGCAGAATATTGTTCTCTATTACCAAGTCCAACTGGCATATGATAGTAATCAAAGAGATCTCTAATAGGTCCTGTAGACATTGATGGAACTTGAGGGACGTTCGCAATGACGAGATCTGCGTATGAAGTGCCCAATTCAAAGTTTCTTTCTGGTTCAAATATAGAACCACCTCCACTAAGAGCAACTTTATCTGTCAACTGATAAAAGGCAACATTGATGCTGGCAACACGGGTGGCGAGCGTATCTAGATCAAATCCATAGTATTTATTAAATTGGAACCCCACTAAAGAAAGTGCGATAGGGACAATTCCTGTACCAACACCGATCTCTACGATGGTTTTAGCCTCTCGTGCGGTATTCGAGGAAATAACACCACGTAGGAAGTTGCGTGTCCAATCGTCAGGAATAAAGGTATTAGGTGCTACAAAAACTGGGGTGGTATATTGTTGTGCTCCAATTTTCCAAGAAAATGGAAAAATAGTACACATAGTCACCACCTGCTCCAGTAATTCTCTACCCAAGTTACTTCGCTGAAGCCAAACAATATCAAGGTCTCCAAATTCACGAACTGTTGATGGTGCAAAGTTACTTTTCAATTTTGAGGTAACTTGGACGCTTGTGCTGCTATTATCCCTAAGTAGGCTTTCTAAGGAAGCAACCAAAGTATCCAGAGCTTTGTCAAAAGTCGAGTTTAAAAATCCGATTCTAAGAGTGTCCCGTAAGTAATATGGAATTTGCTCCGAACTTACTGATTCATCTAACAAAGGTAGTATACGCTTATTTCTTTCATTAGCTCTCGATAACTCATCAAGTACTTCTGTTGAAGCTAGACTTGAAGGTGTAAGAACAGCAACCACAACATCACAGGAGTCTAATAGTTTGGAAATCGTTGGGTGTATTTGCGAAGAAGGATTTATCTGTGCTGAATCAAATAAAACCTCAATCCCATTTATTTTTTTGATTTCTCCTACAATAGCTCTTCTTAATGGTACATCTTGCCAACTGTAACTAATAAAAACCTTCATAATTACTGCTATGGGGTGAAATAACTATGATATTAGCGTTTATTTGGTTAAAATCATGGGCTTATTCGATATTTTGAAAGCTAGTAAAGAATTTGACAACGCTTTTAACTTAGTGATGCATGGTGGCAAAGATTATTATGGGGATGTAGATGTACAAGACAGTTCACGTAATCTATGGTGTATAAGAGTACGTAGAACAGGAGATAGAGGGAAATACCTTAAAATTGATTTAAAACAAGTAGCTCAAAACAAATACTAGCTACAGCAAATAGTTATAAAGATTATGTCCGAATTACGCCTGATAAGTGGTATTTGTTTCGCTTATTAATTAATAATCTCATCCTGAACTTTATTTAAGTACTAAAAAACTTTTATCTCGGATAGTGAAGCGCATTTATTAGCTTCTTATACTACTTTTTCAATGTGTAAGCTTGTATTC
The DNA here is from genome assembly GCF_014697075.1 of Tolypothrix sp. FACHB-123. Lineage (GTDB taxonomy): Bacteria > Cyanobacteriota > Cyanobacteriia > Cyanobacteriales > Nostocaceae > Aulosira. Next base: position 9,353 of record NZ_JACJRE010000080.1, read on the forward strand.
ATTAATTATTCAATCTCTGCTAAAAGTAATTGATTCAAATAATAAATCTTCTATTTGTTCAAGTTTATTAGGTTGGGAACTATTGCTGATCTCGATACCTCAATTTTTTTTTATTTCTCTACTATTTTAAATAAATCACCAATATCTATCTGGAAGTAATCACATAGTTTAATTGCGACTTGACAGTCAATACGACTGAAACTATTTTTGGCATAACCACGTATAGCATTTTCAGTAACTTTTACTTCCTTAGCTAATTGGGCTATATTAACCCCTTTCTCTTCCATAAGTGCTTTTAAATTAGAAATTACAACTTTCATACAAATACAGTGTTTACAAGCATAATAGCCTACTCGGATAGTCGAATAGCATAACTTCTAATTATAATTGAAAGTCTTTAGTATTAGCTAGTCAAATGCTCGAGTAGTCGAATATTTGACTAGCTGAGTTATACTGTGTTCATGAGTGCATTAAAGCAATGCACACTAGCAGAATGCAATCAGGATAAAAGCTTATGTATCAACAGTTTCAAGAGACTGATGTAATGGATGTGCCAGCACTCAGTACAGTCGAGTGTTATAGGTTACTTGTCACGTAGATTAGTTGACAGACAAAAACAAAGGCGATCACCCTCCGGCAAGAGAATGAGATCGCCTTTTGTAGAACCCCATTGATGAGGTCATTAACATGATTACACAACAAGTAGTTAACAACCAAACTTTGGTGCAATCAGAGTTTGGGGACATTGATCCGTTAAGTGATGCAGTAGTACCAGAAATCGAAATTGATTCAGTACCAGATGATTTTGGAGAACTGTATCGAGTTTGGAATAGCTATCATCTGCTAGGAACTTTTTATCAAAATCTTGAAGGCAAATGGGTAGCACAACCTTGTAATAGGGATGAAAGACCCTGTTGTGATACCCCTGAATTAGCACAGCTTTTCATCCTTGCTGTCAACGGGTTGCTCGTAGCAGATGCAGCGTAATCGTTGAGATTGTTTTTTCCATCACCTGGAGACGTGGTTAGATTCACGTCTCTTTCTTGTCAAGATTTTTTTGCTAATAGTGCAACCGATGCTTTAGCATATTTGCAAAAAGCAGAGAATAATAAAAGCATTCTCCAAGGACTAAAATTTGCCCGTAAAGACTGTAGAGCTAATTTAGTTCTTGTGCATCAACTTTGCATTTTCTCTCGTCTAACTAATATTAAAATGCTATACTTATAGCACATCAATAAAACAAGCCCCTTCGGCGATAGCTGGAGGGGCTTTTGTCATTATTAGTAATTGTTGTATTTCAACTCAATTACTCAAGCGATGCTTAGGAAATAATTGCTTATCTCCAATTAAATATTGAAAAAATTATCAAAATTACTCATGAATAAAACCGCTAATTGCATATAGAATTATCCTGATTTGTGCAACTGTAATTCAATTGACAGTTGCACAACAAATTGTTAGTTTCAAATTAGTTTAATTGGTGAAAATTATGGGTTATACCATCGGTTATGGACGAGTATCAAGCAAAGAACAAGCTGAAAATCAAAATGCTCTTAAGCAGCAATTGGATCGGCTAAAAGAAGCAGGAGTAGATAAGATTTACTATGATGTAGAATCAGGAGCAAGTGTCACTCGACCAGAATTTAATAAAATGTTAGAACTGGTTGAACAGGGAAAAGTAGATACAATCATTGCTACCCGCTGCGATAGATTATATAGAAATGAATCAGTACATATACAATTTAAAGTTCTAATTCGGTTATCAAAAGTTAAGATAAAACTCCTAGATCAAGGAGAAATAGATCTAAACTCTGCGTTTGGAGAACTGAGTGCAGATCTGCAATCTCTATTTTCTGTTCATGAACGACGTATGCTCAGGGAAAGGGTGCAACGTGGTTTTGAATTTCGCAGAAAAAATCAGGTTGCTTGGACTAGGGCACCTTGGGGATATGGAATTAAAAATGATAAATATGTGCTTGATAAAGAACCTATTGTCTGTGTAGTAAAAGATAGACCAGCACATTATCTTCATCTCTATAATGAACCTGATACTTCACCTGAACTTATTGGTATCAGTAAAGCTCAGATCGCTAGAGAAGCGGTGGATATGCTTTTAAAGCTCCGAAGACCTAGACAAGTACTCAAAGAGCTTTACCTTAAATATGGTGCTGAACGAAAGAGAGGGAAAGGCACTGGCAATGGTAATAAAGGGACTAATCTCGTTCTCAGTAAAGAATTATTATTTTGGAATGCAGGTTCTCATTTTAAAGAATGGCTAGAAAATCCTGTATTACGAGGTCATACCGCTTACCTTAAATACAAACACAAAGGGGCAATGAAGCCTCCTGAAGATTGGGAGATGCACTATGATACTCACCCAAATCAACGGTTACTAACTGATGAAGAATTTGCAGAAATTCAAGATATTCTCAAGTCTAATAGCAGGAAGGTTGGGAAACCTGGCTCTAAGTTTTATCTTACAGGGCTTGTATTTTGTGGTGAATGTGGGCATAAATGTGTACTCAAAAGAAGTCCAGAGTACAGCTATTATGGTTGTAGACATTCATCTGTTGGATGCAGCAATAGGAATTGTGTTAGAACGGATAAAATTGATGAAGCTATTATTTATAAACTGTTTAATCGAGCTAATGAAATAGTTACTACACCTGCTCCCCAAGAACAACATCCCAGAGAAAATCCTAAATTAACAACACTTAAGCAACAGTTAGCAGGAATTGAAAAATTATTAGAAATTGAATCAAATTCTGCCATACTACAAGCTAAACATCAGCTAATAGAAGAAATTACTAAGCAAAGCTGTTCTGACAATTCTCAAGATTTTAGCAAAAGAACAGCCGAGCAGATTATTAGCTATTCTGAAGCACAAAAACTTACCTTTTGGTATACCCTCACTTTACAAGAAAGAGAAATTATCTACGAGAAGCTGGTTCGTCAAGTAACTATTTTAAAAGGCGAAATCACTTCAGTTGAGCTAACAATTCTATAACAAGGAATAACTTAAATGGTATCAAAAATTACTCTCCAGATTTTCGAGAAAGCTGTTTCCAGATTTAGTGATGTTGAAGCAGAATGTCTCAAAGATTGGCAAGCACCGTGCAACTGTCCAAATCCAGGACAGACAAATTCCTGCTCAAAATGCCCATACTTTAAAGATTTGGTACTACAAATTCAAAATGAACTACATCAATCTCCAACAGAAGTCTTCCCTGTAATCTTACCTCCAGAAATTCAACCTCCATATTCAGATGAAGTAAAGCAGCAGTGTTTAGAGATGTACTCTGCGGGATACCCAATCGAAAAAATTAAACAGTTGACTGGTGTAACTAATCGCAAAATTATTAGGAAATGGATTAATACTCAAGATTTTTTGAAAGAACCTGTTCCTAACAAACTAGAGTTACGACAATACTGCGTTAACTTATACGCTGAGGGTATGAAACCCAAGCAAATTGAAGATCTGACTGGAGTCTCTGCTGCAAAAATTAGTCATTGGGTAGAAGCAGCAGGTATATCAAGACCACGCAAAATCTATTCAGATACTCAAAAACAGAATTCTCTGGCGCTGTATCAAGAAGGGTATCGTATTAAAGAAATTGAAAACATAACCGGAGTTCATGGCGAATTAGTTAGAACTTGGGCAAAAAGAGCCAAAATCCATAGAGCTAGATTATATAAAGTTGGTGGAATACCAGTACATTCATTAGAAGTTAGAGAATCTTGCCGTAAACTTCTTGAGCAAGGTAAAAACCCACCACAAATTGAAGAGTTGCTTGGTATAAATACTAAGACTATTCGGAAATGGGCAAAGCAGTGGGGTATTCACTAGTAACACTTCTCACCATAAAATGGTACAAATAGTACATCAGTACCTAAAATATTTAGTATCTGGGGTAAAAGTAACCAGGGCGAATTTTGCCGCCATGCGTCGTTTGAAAATCATAACCAGACTATGTTTCCGCAAAAAATTGACTTTTACCTAGAAATTAGGATTTGACATACCAGATCCACTACTTTTATTCGTACCATTTGAACCCCTCTAATTTTTAGAGCCTGAAACCCTTGTGGCTACGTGACAAAAGTCTGTGCCAAATAACTTAGACTTTTATTGGTACAGTTAAAACCAGCTTTTTCTCAGTTTTTTGATGAAAAGAGCTATTTTATTTCTGTAACTCTTTCAGGGCAAGCCTTTCAAGCTTTACGTGGCGGTAAAATGTGTCTTGGCTACTTTTATCGCAATTATGAAGCACGCAGTTGACTTAATTTACTCATGTTATTGTTTTGAATGAAACTACAACAAACTGATCTTATGAGAAAAAATACTCATAAAATTACCACCTACGTTTCTCGAGCAGAGCATGAGCGATTTAAGGAGTTTCAGAAGGAACGTGGACTTTCTCGTTCCAAAGCCATGAGAGAAATATTAAATGAACATTTACCTAATGCCTTAGCTAAAAATTTTACTAGTGAGCTTACGAGTAAAGGATCGTTACCCTCAATGAAAACAGATCAAAACTTAGATACAGAGACAGAGAAACTTTATTCTTACCAGTTGTCAGTCTTTGACTTACTGCCTGGAGTGTTGACATCTGTTGAAGATAGGAGCCAAATAAGCGATGACCGCAATAAATCTTAAAAAAGAAAAAAGCAGAGGTTATAGGCATCTCTGCTGTAAATCGTTATATCTTTAGTAAAAGGCAGTGCTCGGTGTTCCAGCACCGAGCACTAGCAAACTGCTCCACACTAAAGTAGAGCAAACGCAAAAAAACCATAAATCTATATATTGGAATTTTACCTTGGAACTTTCCAAAGATCCACGAAAAATTGTAATAAGTTTGTGTTGTGTTTGCATACAGAAGTGGGAGTTACATCAACGTAACTTTGGAAACCATATGGCAAACTCGGCATTTTTTAGCATCTGCTATGATTCAATCGCTAAATACCTTAATGACATTGCAGCAGCTTTGCTACTGCAACATCTAGACTATGGGTCGAAAATTCAAAACTCTAGATATATTCTCTGTGATGCATGTAAATTGATATACAAATTATACAGAGGAGTTACAGAACATTTGCCTGCTCTGAGTCAACATCAAATTGGTAGGTTGATCAGCAAACTAGAAGATTTAAGATGGATACTCAGTGAACACTTCCATAATCTCAAGAACAAAATAGGGTTTGTTGGCAATCTTCCAGAGGTGTGGCAAGAGTACAACCAGAAGAAGTGGTATGAGCTTAACTGCGATATTTCTATTTACTTAAACAATTTTTTGTAAAAAAAATTGCTCTCTTAGCCTTTGTTTGGAGACGAAACTAAGAACAGCAACCTCATCATCTAGTCTTTACAGACCAGAAAAAAAATACTTTGCACCGATTGTATCACATTATTTAGAGAGAAATTGAGGTTATCTGCTTTTTGGTTAGTTGAATAGCAAAGGCTGTAAACCAACCCCATCAGGAGTTTTCAGCCATGTTTCACGCAAATAATCAGATTTTATCTACTGCAACCGGAACTATAGCTCTGCCTCTAGGCGCGGAGATCATATCTGAGTTAGCTGACCCACCAAAGACTTTTGAAGAGACGAGCAAATGGTTAGATAACCTTGGACTACCACAGTTGCCCGTATGCCCCAAAGAACCTGTAGAAAAAGGGAAATCAGCAAAGCAACCCCGTTTCCTAGGTGACAACGGTAAAACTTACCTAATCTCTTGGAAGAAATACCAGGAGGACATGCCAACACCAAAGGATAGGAATAATTGGTTTCGCAATCCTAGAGGCATCAGTACAATAGCAAAGTTTAACGGAAAGCATTGGATCACATTTATTGATTTTGATCAGAAAAATTTTGCATCTCAAGAAGATTGCGATCAACAAATAGCGAACTGGGAAGAGAATCATCCGATCACAAAAAATTGCCCAATGTACCGTACCCAGAGCGGCGGATATAGGCACATAGTTGCGCTACAACACAAACCTGAGAACTTTACCTCTAATGGTGGTTTCTCTTTAATTACTGACAGTTCAAGAGCACTTGGAGAGGTACTTTGCAACGGCGGTGCCACTACTATACTACCGCCAACACAAGGAGTTAATGGTTTATATTATTGGGTACGTTGGTGTGAATATCCACCAGTAATTGAACGACTAGAAGATATTGGTATTTATCCTTTAAATAGAGCGAAAAAGCCACAACTAACATCAACGATTAATCAGCATGAATTAATCGACATTGGCTCATCTAAAAATCAGTCTCAAGTTATCAAAAAAGAGATTGAGTCAACAATTGACTTGCAAGAATCTCACTCCATTGACAAGGATCTAAAGGTTGTCATTGAAGAAGTTAATTCTAGGCTTAACCTTAGTACTGCTTTTAACTGGGAAGAGCATAATTTTCAAGAGGATGGTAACGACAAAGTAAGAGGTAATTGCCCTTGGCATCATAGCTCATCGGGGACTGCTTTTTATGCAGAAAGGAAGGGAAATGCTCTACTGTGGCGATGTCCTGCTTGTAATATTGGTGGGGATGTATTTGGCTATCGTTCATTTCTTCAAGGAGGTAATATTAAACCAACAGGTAAAGAATTTGTTGGCATTCTCAAAGAATTATGCGAGGAAACTGGGGTAACATTCCCTGCTCGGAGTCAACCTCAGAACCATCAAAATGATGACAATAAAATTGCACCAGAACACGAATTATCTACAGGTCAAGAAGATGATTTAAATCGGATGACTACAACACCTGATGAGACAATTTTTAAATCTCTATTCCAGAATGGGAAGGGTGATTGGACAGTTATTAACGATGCTTTTTACCAATATACAGGTAATGGCTACTGGAAACACATTGAGGATTCATATGTCAATTATTTAATAGCTCATGCTTTACGGGATATTTACCAAGTAAAGAAGGTAGGCAATGAGGAATTTAAAGAATTTAAATTTGCCAATGAACGAAATAAATCAGCAGCATTTAAATACTGTAAATCAGCACTTGCCAAGAAGCAAACACTCTACAATAACCACCTTTCAGCATTCTTAAATTGCACAGTTGACCTACGCACAGGGGAAGAACTGCCCCATAATCGAGACAACTTTGTCATCCATGCAATTGCATCTAATTATGTTCCCAACGCCGAATGCCCAGAAGTTTTTAAAAAATTTATCGTCAATGCTTTTGGGGAAGAATTTATTGATTTAATCCGTGCTGTGACTGCAATGTTGCTTGACCCCACTGCTCCTTATGGCTACTTTCCCCATGTAATTGGCTCATCTGGTAGTGGTAAAGGTACATTGTTGCGCCTATGGGGGTCAATGGTTGGGGAAAGCGGTGTCAGGTCAATTACCTCATTCTCTGACATCACAACCGCAGAAGGCAGACATCAATACATGACAGGAGCAAGACTGATCAACTTCCCTGATATGGGCGGATTCCAAGGTAATCTCAGAGCTTTTTACGAACTGGTGGATAACGGCACGATGTCTGGACGTGCCTTATTTAGTAGCTCTGGGTATGAGCGGCAATGGAATTGCCGTTTTACTTTAGCTTCAGTCAGCTACTTGTCGATCGAAAATAGCGGCGATGGCTGGGATAGACGATGTATTCCGTTGCCAACCAAACAAAGACAAGGAGAAATTGACCCAGACTTAGGACGAAAACTTCAACTTGTGAAAGGAGATATCATCTCTTGGGCACTGGGCATGGGCAAACAAAAACGAGATCACCTGATCATGAATTCCGTGACTGCGAACGAAGCGATAGCTAATCTTAAACGAGAACAAGCAATTCACTCAGACTCAGTTCGCGCATTTGTAGATATGTGCCTGCGCCCTAACGACGATAAAAACGCCACATTAGAAAATTCGACAATCCATGATTATTACTCAGCCTACTGCAAGGCTCATGGCTTTCAAACTTGGTCGTACAACAAGTTTGTAGGTCATCTTAAAAACGTACTGCCTCAAAACTATGTGGATCGGAAATTTGGCGCAAGAGTTAACGGTAAACGTGAAATTACACCTCGTCACTTTTTCCATATTGAAGTGCTGCGAGGAGCGTTTATCCCTGCCACAAACTTAGATGGAATTCCTACATGGCAGTGTAGCAAAGGGTTCTGTCGAGAGGGTGGGTTAGATGACTTTAAAAGTTTCTGGGACAACTTGGCACAGGATACCCCCCCTGGCACAGGGTCAGATCAGCCATCCTGTGCCAACCCTGTGCCAGCCGAAACCTTTACTAATCAAGGACTTCACCAAGTGGCACAGGATGCACACCTTTCTGGAGAAAACTTTTATCAAAATAGTGGCGAGCAGCACAACAGTAGTAATGGTTTGTTACAGGTTGATGACAAAACTCTCTTTGTTGAGGAACCAAATATACCTATATATATTGAAAACTTTTCGTCTCAACCCTGTGCATCCTGTGCCACAACCCAGGAACCTTATATAGCAAGTGGCACAGCACTGGCACAGGTTACTAATTTAGACCCTGTGCCAACCATAGAAACCTGTGCCAACGATGAAGACCCTAGAGTTATTGCAGCCAAGGAGATCGCCTATATATTGGAATCCCAAAATGATTGCTCGCATCTGGTTAAAGGCATTCTCAATAAGATGTCCATTCCTTCTTACACACAATTGCAAGGTTTCCTGACCCTGGCGGAATTTAAAAAGTTAGAGATGCTAATACTTGCGGAGCAATAGGAGATTGATTTTTAACTTTGGTTAAGCATTGTGCCAGTTGTAATGTCAGTGCTACACCTACAACTATCAATCTCACGTTGGTGCTGTAGCATGTAGACACACCGCTGGGGTGCTTAACAATGTGCCAGTTGCTGTAATACGAAAACCCTTAAGCATTCGGTTATATCCCACATTCCGCAGGTGAATTCAATTGAATTTGAATTGGAATGGTAACACCTCAAAAAAGATGAACTTGTCTCACGAACAATTGAAGATGAGTTAGACCTTGCATATGCTGTGATTGATGGAGTTTAAAGAGATGGAAGAAGGAAAACTATAGTACATAACGTGTAAGATTTAACTCCAATACTTCTTTAGATATATCTTTTCTAAGAAGTAAGAATATTTACTATGCTCGTTATCATCTGTGATTTTTTCTGGAGACTGGAGAGAAGCATTAATTACAACAAAAACATACTCTCGTAAAGGAGTACTTATATCTCTCTTGAGAGGTAAAATAGCCTAAACAACAATTTGGCATATCTATCAATAGGGTGAAAATTCTGCTTAAATATATGTTATTATTAAATGGGAAAATTGTATTTACAAATTACTAAGAATTTGCTACGTTATTAAACATAGCGAAAGACCCTCTTGATTTTTGTGATTTCCGAGGTCACGCTTACAAAGAGGGTCTTTCTATATGTCTAACTCCTGATGAATGTTTTGCCGACGCACATCAGGGGTAAATAAATTTTTCACCCAGTTATAAGACTGGTAATCTTATAATGACACAAAAAAATGGTTTTAGCAACAGCAACCCTGAACCAGAATCTTTTGATCCTGAGATTTTAGCTAGTCTAAATACTCATGGTTCCACTGTTAACCCGTTAGTACCTTTCGAGGAAGCTGAAAGTACCTTAGAAGTATTGGCTAAAATGGTACTGGATGATCCTTTGGAAACAGTGGCAGAGAATCCGGTTAAACGCTGGATAGAAATCGCCGCACCAATTTTAAAATACGGGGGCAAACCTGTAGCCGTGATACTGGCACTAGGTTTCATATCTATTCCCTTAATGCTTAGTGGTAGTCCTTGGGTTCCTTTAGTCTTAGCAATTGGTGCAGCGATTACGGCTATCTGGGGCATAGCAAGCAGCCAATAAAACTCGATCTAATGCAGTAAAGCAATCATTTATTAGGTGGTCAGTGACCACTTTTTTTATGACCTATTCGGAGATTACCCCAATCCAATTGATATCAAGATTGATATCAAAAATGCGCTCAGATCCATTTTTGCTTCGCGATCGCACAGAGAGAAATCGCCGCAAAAGTGTCTTACTGTCTTACAAAGTCTCACAATTCATTTGCTTGTCTTTGAACCTGGTAGAGACACTAAAAACTGCCTAAAAACTGCCTAATTAAGCAAAACTTATGAATCAACGGCAGAATCAGGATTACAGACAGCGCGATTGATAAGCATTATTAACTGCTCGGCAGAGCAAGTGTACTTTTCACGGTAAATTAACCTTTGGGGCAGTTACGTTATCAATTATGAATTAGTGAGCGTAGCATCTGGGTCATGAAAATCAATCGCTTTGGCAAGGCAGAAATTCTTCATCCACATGAAATCACCTTACTATTTAGCGAAGGCTTTGTTAAGCCCCGCGATCGCGCTTTATTTGGTGTCTGCCTTTATGCTGCTGCCCGAATCAACGAGAGCTGTACTTTGCAGCGCGGAGATGTCATCGGTGCCAGGGGGGTTCGTCCCAAGCTGATCATCAGGGCATACAACACTAAAGGGGGGCAAGATACTAGAGAAATTCAGGTACATGCCAAGCTCAAGGAATTTTTAGAAGAATACAGTCAGGAGCTTAAGGGAAGAAATCCTCATTTATTCCCAGGTAGGCATGGTCTGGGGCATATCCATAAAGCTAGTGCTGACCGGATTCTCAGGGAGGCACTGCGTCGAGTGGATTTGGATGAGCGGGGAATATCTACGCATTCGTTTAGAAGGACAGCGTTGACCTGGATGAGTGATTCTGGGATTCCTCTGCGCCACATTCAGTCAATCAGTGGGCATCGATCTTTGTCTGCCCTAGAGCATTATTTAGGTGTCACTGACCAGCAGAAGGAAAATGCTATTTCTATGTTGAATTTTTGAATTCTATTGGTGTAGTTCGCCAGAGCTATCTGGCATGAACAGCAGTCTCACTCTAATTGTGCAACTCGCTCCATCAAAGCTACAAACTGTTTCACTGTGTTTCCGTGCCCACCATGCAACCACAACCGAGTTCTAGGAAAACAACCTGAAGGAGCTTTTATTGAGAAATCAAGCTTTACATCTGGCAACAGTTTCTCATCATCGCCACGCCAGCCAACTAAGCATCCAAATCGAGTCCATGCTTGTGAGTCCGTTATTGGTTCCACCTTCTTAGCGAAGAGTTTAAAGCGTGGTTTCTCTGGCTCCAGAATTTTTTGCCATAGCTGCGACTGAATTCTCAGCCCAAAGTTTTCATCGCTGTAGGCTACCCAGAGTTGGTCAATGCTGTCGAGTAAATTTAAAGAAAGTTGTCTAATTTTGGAAGCTGTCAGAGGATTATTCTGGTTGTTCTTCAAAACGATTTTCCTAGTTTGCTCATCCGCTTCTTGCCATTTTTGTGCTGACAGCAAGATCTCTAATTTTTCCAGCTCGCTAGTATCCTCAGTATCAGGCTGATTTGGCAGAATTAGTCCAGACACAGCCTCTAAAGATAAACCTTCCTCATAAGTTGGTCGATTCCCAGTAATTCCCCAAATCAACTGACCTATTGGTTCGGGATGGCTTTGTCGAAAATCAACCCACATTCGCCCACGAAGGAAAAGAGGTAACTCTGGCTTTTGAGGAGCATCAGGTAGCAGCACTGGAATCAGAGGTTTATTATTCTCTGCAAATATCACTAAAAATGCCTCAAGCTCTTGCTGTTGCCAAGGACCAAGTCCGTTGCTACCAACAAAAACTGCTGCCGCCTCAATCTGAGAAATCTGCTCTTGTAAAACTTGTTGCCAACGGACTCCGGGTCGCAACTCCCACTCATCAAACCACGGATGTATTCCCTTGTTCTTCAAGCATTCAGCAATAATTCGTAGTTGTGGTTTATCTTCACTGTTATGGCAGAGGAAGACACCAAACTGAGGTTGAATATAGGTCATTTAAAAGCTTCTCCTGTTATTCCTTGATACCAGCAATTACCGCCAACGCATTCGCATACTGCTCAAAATCTAGTATAGTAAGTGACAAGTAGTAACAGATTGGAGTTTAATGCCCAAAAAGATTAAATACGACATCTTTATATCCCTATAGCAGTGCTGAATAATGGTCTTCGCCCTTTTCTTGCTAAGTGGCATCCACTGTTACAAACCTGGGAAGCCCAGCGTCCTCCGCACCTAAGTCCTAGAGAACATGAGCACAATTGGTCTGAAGAACCCAAACTCCGAGAAGAACTTGAAAAACTCAGAAGTGATTTAGAGCAATACGCTTTTGCGTTGGCAGAGATTGTTGGAGTGGAACGGTAACTAAAAGAATTAGATAGAATGAATGACCAGCCAGAATTTGATGTTTTTTTAGCTCACAATAGTAAAGATAAAATTTTTGTAAGAAATATTGCCAAAAAACTTAGAAGAAGCCGTTTGAAGCCGTGGCTAGATGAGGAAGCAATTTTACCAGGGCAAATTATTCAAGAAGAAATTCAAAAAGTAATTCCACGAATCAAAGCTGCTGCTTTCTTTATTGGTAAACATGGATTAGGAAGATGGCAGAAAGTAGAATTAAGAAGTTTGTATACTCAGTGTGTTGAAAAAGGCATTATAGTGATTCCTGTCTTGTTACCGAATGTCAGTGAATTTCCTTCAGAATTAGTATTTTTGAAAGAACACCGATGGGTAAATTTTGTAAATGGGAGTGATAACAAGCAAGAGTGGGAAAAGTTTAAATCAGCTATAAGACAACAAAAACAGATAAGGAAGTCAACAAAGCCAAATAAAAAAACCACCTTACTTAACAAATCCCAAAAAGCATTAACTTCAAAACAAAAAGATATAAATTGTATTAAAAAAACAGAGTCTGATTTAATATCAAAACAGAGTCTGACTACTTCTAAAACCAAAGATAGTAAAGTATCATCCACTATAAATACTAGTTTAAAATTACCACTTACTTCAGTAGTTAGGCGACAAAAATCAAGTCAAACTATTGCCAGTAAAAGTATTAGCAGTTCAGGTGCATGGGTTTTACTAGATAACAAGTTATTCTTAACTAAATCTGTTGATACTCAAGCTGATCTAAGTGTCATAATCCACATTTCGCCTACTACTCCAGAACAAGAAGCTGCCTTACGTAATCTGCAACCAGAACAACAATATTACAAAAAGCAAATTCTTTTCGCATACCAAAATGAAGCGGCAACGATGCAGGTAACAAGTGTTATCACAAAATCTATAAAAGGTAGAACTACCTTCGTCATTACCCTAAATCCAAACCAGCAGGCACAAGGAAACAGCATGATAGACATGATGATTAATGGTTATAGTGCAGATAAAATTGCTGAGTTACGCGCTCGTTTTCTATTACTCAATGAACTACCTCCTACTAACCCAAACAGTAACGATTATTCAATGCTTAATTCCTTGATTAAAGGTTATGATAATTCTGAGCAAGTAGAAAAATGTGTTTTTCTTGATTTATGGATGAAAATGAAAAATGAACCACAGCTTTTCTTAACTCATGCACGTCTCGCGGCAGTTTACCATTTAAAAAGAAGACGAATAGTCGAACATATATTCGTTCTAAAACTTACTTTACTTAAAAATAATATAATATCTATTCAGTTTCGTGGGCAAAGGAAGCTAGACTACAGTAATCCAGAACCTGCTGTTATTGAGATTAAAGGTAATTGCATTCTGAAAAATTAAACTATAAACCAAGAATCAAGGCTTCTTAACTGTCATCCAAAAAAATTCTTCTAACTGCTTTCGTTTTCTTGCTAGCTCTTCAATTTTCGCTCCTAGAGAGTAATAACTTTTTGTTTAAGGGTAGCAAGTAGAAAAATTGGATTATGAGCAAGCGATTGGTAGCTTAAGCTTTTGCTTACGAATTAGTTCTAAGATAAGTGATTACTATGTGTAATATTGAATGCTTATGAATTGGACGAATAAAAAGATTATTGCAATTTTAAAAACACATTTTTTGATTTGGAATAACTGGCGTAGTAATAATTCAAACCTTAACATTAATCTTTCTAGAGTGAATTTATCAAGTTTAAATCTCAACTTTAAGAACCTAAGCGGTATAGATTTTAGCGAGACTAATTTCAGGAAAGCACAATTAACTCTAGCTAATTTAAGCAATACTAATCTTAGAGGAGCAGATTTTTATGAATCAAAATTAGATGGTTCTAATCTAACTGGTGCATATATATGTGGAGCTAACCTTGGTAATACAGATTTAGCTGAAACTAATTTTACTAAAGCAGACTTGTGTGGTGCTAGTTTGAATGCAGCACACATTTACAGGGCTAACTTTTATGAAGCTAATTTAGCTCAAGTAGACTTAATGGGTGCTAGAGTAGTAGAAACTAATATTGAAAAAGCCAATATTGATGATTGCAAAATTTACGGAATTTCAGTTTGGAATTTAAAAGGTAATCCTCGTAGTCAGTCTAATTTGATTATTACTCGTCCTGATGAGCCAACTGTTACAGTTGATAATTTGAAACTTGCTCAGTTTATCTACTTATTAATTAATAATAAAGAAATTCGAGATGTTATTGATACGGTTGCTAAAAAAGCAGTATTAATATTAGGAAGATTTACACCAGAGCGGCTAGAAATTTTACAAGCGATCCGTAATAAGTTACGTGAACTAGGATATGTACCAATTATATTTGATTTTACTAAGCCAGATTCTCATGATTTTATAGAAACAGTTTCCACCTTAGCTCATATATCAAAATTTGTTATTGCTGATTTTACTGAGCCTAAAATTGTGCTTGAAGAAGTACCTCATATTGCAAGAACTGTTTCAGTGCCGATTCAACCACTATGTATGAAGGGGATAGAAAATATTGCTGTAACTCCAGGTAATCTTAGAGTTAACCATCGTTCGATTCTTGATGATTTTTATTATGAAGATATTGAGCATTTAATGCAGAACTTTGAACAAAAGGTTCTCTATCCTGCTGAGAGTATGGCACAAGATTTATTAGAACGAAAACGCAAGGAAGCACTTAGAGGGCAAGAATGATATTGAGCCGAGATGCGCGACGTGAAAGTTGTTATGCTTTGAATCATAATGTGAGAAAAATTTTGATCCATAAATTAGAAAAAAGTTAACGAAAATTCAGGCTTTCACGCTAATCACAAATTAAAACTTTGAATCAAATTATGGGTGAGAGTTGAAATTATGAATCATAACTAGAGAATGAGTTTAAAAAACACAATTGGATAAAACTTGCACAAAAAATTCCTGACAAAATTGCTCTAACTTAAACTTTCAATTCAAAATATGGTTCAAATGCCCATGTTATGCTTCAAAACTTTTGTTTTAGTAGATATCTGAGTAAAAATAAAATATTTCATTGTCCAAGCGATCGCTCTGTTGTTGGGCGATTGCCTACTCAAACAGTAGCTGAATAATAATGATAATCAAGCTGAAAGATTGATACGAACGTTTCTCGTATCAGTCTTTTTATCCCCTAAACGATAATCATTATGAGTAAAAAAACTCGAATATTAAAAGTGAACTATAAACTGGATACTTATTTCTGAAGCATATCATGAGTTAAAATCTCATTTTTTGTTTCAAATCACAGTTGTGCGTAGAGGCAGCAGCCTATTTCGCCTTTGTATAACATCGGGGAAAAAACGGTCGCTAAGAGCAACTGTCCCATTTTCGGTGATTGGAGCAACTTAAGTGAGTAAGTTGCATCAACGTAAAATCAAGCCTTCCTAGCATCTACTGTCCCATTAACAGTTAAATTTGGGACAGTTAAACGTTCATAAATGAGCATAGGACTAGAAAACAGATGAATCCTAAAAGCCCTGTCCTATAGGCTTCCTAGCCTTAACGACCAAAAATTTTCCGTTGATAAAACTAAGCCATCTTCGCTATTATGGCAGAGGAAGACATCAAACTGAGGGTAAATATAGGTCATTTAGAAGCTTCTCCTGTTATTCCTTGACACCAGCAATTACCGCTAACGCATTCGCATACTGGTCCAAATCCTTCCTCAGCAATTCGAGTTCACTCCGCAACTTGGGTTCCTCAGACCAATTGCCCTCATGTTCTTTCGGACTAAGGTGGGGTGGACGCTGTGCTTCCCATGTCTGCAATAATGGATGCCACTTAGAGAGGAAAGGACGCAACCCATTGTTTAACACTGCGATCGCAATTCCACCAACTGAATCATGGGTGGCTCCTACATCTGGTCCACCTTCTTTGAGAACTTGCCGAGTTACAGGGAATAAATTGTACAAAGATGTTAAAGCTTCTCGCAAAAGTCCTGTGTCAGCTTCCAAAGGCTGAACAGCGATACGGGTTACAAGTTCAACGTACAGTGACCAAGCTGCTCTACGTTCTGTTGGATCGGCTTCCCATTCTACTGAGCCAATACCGAAGGGTAGGCTGAAAGCTACTTTTTTGATTTTTGCTGGATCAGATTTAGGCATGAGTTTGTTGCACCGTTAAAGATCATATTTTATAGAATCCATTTGGGATCTTGGTAAATTTGATGAAAAGAGCAATTTTATTTCTGTAACTCCTTCATAGCAAGCCTTCCAAGCTTTACGTGGCGGCAAAATGTGTCTTGGCTGACACTGTTGGCGAAATATTGCTTAACATTAAAAAGCGATAAAAATTAATTAATTTGGAGAAATTTGACTTCTTGCAGCAGTTTTGGCATCAATCAGGGTAGCCGCCGAGAGTTTGGCACTACAACACTCCACACTAACTCCTCTACCCCGAAAAACCATTCCGTTTATTCGCCAAGTAGAGCAATTTTTTTCTTTAATGTAGAGGCTCTAACCTTTGATGATACAAGAGTTTTAGAGGTTGCGAAACTCCGTAATAGGTGGAAATGTTATTCCCTAGATAGGGAATAGCCCTTCTAGATTTGCAGCAGGGTTTTTGATAATTGACTGGAGAGACGCGACCGTAAATTGATTATTTCTGAGTGCAATCCCAGACCTGTCTACCGTTGAAAGTTTAGCTATTATTTTATTTTTTGGAAGTTCTGAAGGACAATTTGTGTATTGAAGTGCAGGCTATTCAAGCAACTAAGGCTGCCAATTTAATGTTGATGCGTGGGCTGTTGGTGGTCCTATGGAACTTCCTGCCTTAATTACCTCATAATCATAATCGTTCTTTATACAAAACTTTACAATATCATCAAAGTTGATGACTTCTACTGTTGGCTGAAAAGGAAATTTTTGGTTTATCAACTTCAATGCAAATCTGTAAGCATTTTCACAAGACTCAAATATCAATATCTTATTGCGTCCTTGAAATGTAATAGTATGAATTCCTTCGTTTTGAGTTCCATTATTATAAATTAGAACGTATAAAAATGTATTAATACTTATAGATTTTTCTGTCGGCACTTGCCCTGGCTTTTTATTATTTAATTGTAAATTTCTCTGTGGCTTTTGCCCAGTTATACCCCACTCTAGCAAATCTAATGCCTCCTCCTCATTAGTTTGTGTTAAAAAATTTATCCATCTGAATTCTTTCAAAAATACCAAATTTTCAGGCAAGTTACTAACACCGGGTAACAAAACAGGAATTACAGGAATTTTATTTTCAACGCACTGTGATATAAATACTTTTAATTCCCAATTCTGCCAACGTCCTAATCCCTGATAACCAATAAATACAGCAGCAGTTTTAACAATTGGAATTGCTTGTTGTATCTCATCTTGAAATGAACGTCCTGGGGGAATTTGTTCTTCGTCTAACCACGGTTTTAAACCACGCAGTTTAAGCAATTTAGCAATTTCTTTAACTAAAGGTTTATCTAAACTATTGTGAGCGAGAAATACATCAAATAGCGGTTGATTCATTTTTCAAAGGTTCCTTTTATTATTCCTTTACACCAGCAATTACCGCTAACGCATTCGCATACTGTTCCAAATCCTTCCTCAGCAATTCCAATTCTTCCCGTAATTTCGGTTCCTCAGACCAATTTCGCTCATGCTCTTTCGGACTTTTGTGAGGCAGTTTCTGAGCCTCCCATGTTTGCAATAGTGGATGCCACTTAGAGAGGAGTGGGCGCAACCCATTATTCAGTACAGCGATCGCTATCCCACCAACTGAATCATGAGATGCACCTACATCTGGGCCGCCTTCTTTGAGAACTTGCCGGGTTACGGGAAACAAGTTGTACAAAGATGTCAAAGCTTCTCGCAAAAGTCCGTTATCTGCTTCCAAAGGCTGGACAGCAATGCGGGTTACAAGTTCAACATAAAGTGACCATGCTGCCCTACGTTCTGTTGGGTCTGCTTCCCATTCTACTGAGCCAATACCGAAGGGTAGGCTGAAAGCTACTTTTTTTATTTTTGCTGGGTCAGATTTAGGCATGAGTCTGTCGTACTGTTAAATGTTAATTCTTTAGTAGTAAGTAAAAGCACACTTTTTACTTGCCTGTTCTCTTAGCCTCTAATGCTGATACTCTTTCTTGGGGTAGATATAGCGAAGCTGTTATGAGGGGCAAGATAGCTGGAAACTATTGCTATATCTACGCTATAGCATTTTTGACATCAAATTAGAATTTCTGCATGAAAGCACTGGTACTTTTCACCCCATAATTGATTTTCGCCTACCAAAGAGAATTAATAATACTGTTTGGTTGGAGTCTTTGGATTGGGCTACAAACCTTGATGTCAAATAGTTTCAGTCAATTCACGCCTAAAGATGATCATTGCCCTAGCTGTAAAACCTGTAAATAAAGTTAATAAATACTCTGGTTTTTGTAGCTATGGATACCCAAGTTTTGTCCAAGAGTGTCAATTTTACTCAAACATCGCTGAAACTTATATATAGTAAGAGTTTTCAGTCTATCTTGCCCCTGGTGACAGCTTCGCTATATCTAGGCCTTCTTCTAGTTCACTAACTCTGCGTGTCAGTGGCACATCCTCCGCACAACCAAGGTAGTGAGCTAAGGCATCAATCATCACTTTTGTCTTTGTCATACCATTCTGTTTGGCATAACCCATTAGCCTCTGCTCAAGCTTTGGCGGAATTCTAATACTAAATTGAGGTGAAGTCATACTGTAAATTCCACTGCATGATCTTAGTGTAGCAGTGTTACTTTTGTATGACAGTGAAAAAATACGTTTGTGTCACTTTAGTAGAAGCCAATCCCTGTAAAGCTTCTGGAGCTTTAATTTCTGGGTTTTGGCTATAAATTCTAGTTTCTGTTAGTAAATAAAGGCTTAAAGCTTGATTCAATAAAAGGTTGAGAATTTCGCTTCGATTATTGTTTTCCAAAAGTGACATAACTCTCAATTTGCACATTGTCAAACCCTTATACAGTAGGACTTTGAGAAATATCAGAAAAATGTGCAAGTTAAGAGATAACAGGGTTATGTAGATTTATTTATGCTCTAAGATATATTGACAAAATCTACTCACTTTTAACTTGTTCCAAATGGTTGGACAAGTTAAAATGGGTACTTCGGGAATAGTTTTGTATGTGCAGTCCATTCATCACGTGTAGATAGCTATAGATAAGGCTAAAACCCTATCCCCTCTTGTCTTTTGCCTCCTGCTTTATCTCAATTACGAATATCTACACCGTTCTACTTAAAGTCATTCCTTTCACCAATCTTCAGAAATTTTCCCGAATATTGTTAAAAATAATAACTAGAAGGATAGATCATGTTAATTGCACAAACTAACTATCAAGCTTCTCAAATTCAACCAAGTAATACCACCACTGTTAACAAAGTAGATAACATAACTATGTATGTAAGTTCTACATCTATCCTTGTTTGCTCGTTCTTTTTAATATACAAATTATTTCAAATAAATAAAACAAAAAAAGATAAGAAGATAGATTCTCAAATCCCCAAAATAGATTCTCAAATCCCCAAAATAGATTCTCAAATCCCCAAAATAGATTCTCAAAATGAAAAAATTGAACAACTTTTACGTCAAGTAGAAACTCAAAAGATGAATGCGCTCAATCGTTACAATAATGACATTGATAGACTAATTGAACAAGTAAAAGTAATGTCAAATTATTTTGAATGTTCAACGAAAGAAAATTTTTTAAAAGAATTAGAAGAAACTAATTTAGCTGGTTTTGGAAAAAAAGAAAAGCTTGAAGAATTTAACAAATATAAATTACAACCTATTTTAGAAAAACAAACAACTGAGTTTCAAAAAGAACTGAAAAAATTAGGAGAACAATTTTATTATATAGAAAAAAATTTAGAGAATAATTTTTCACAAATATTACTTAATTTAAAAAATAATTGTCAAAGACTAAGAATCTCAGAACCGGATTTCAATTTCTATAAACTAGAAGTAGACGAAAAACAATCTATACATAAGATATTGTCTTCAACTACAAAATCAGTAAAAGTTGATCATCTTGGCGGCTATGTTGCTGTATCTTGTGCTGCTCTGCTAGGGTTTTTTCCTTCTGATGCTTTAGCTGACACTACAACTGATGCTGCTGCTCATGGAGTTGGTCATGCTGCTGGACATGGAGTTGGTCATGCTGCTGGACATGGAGTTGGTCATGCTGTTGGACATGGAGTTGGTCATGCTGTTGGACATGGAGTTGGTCATGCTGTTGGACATGGAGTTGGTCATGCTGTTGGATTGGCTATACCAATCTTAAATGTTGCTTTAATAAGCTTTTCTTTATATCGTTTAGGGAAATTTTTCTTTGATGATTCAGAAGTAAAAAAACAATTTAGGGAATATACACTAAATGAGATTAGTAAGTATTACAGAATAATAAGAGATGGTAAAGGTTCTGATATTGGATTAGATGGACAACTTCAATATATAAAGAATGAATTTTGTAAAAGTCAACAAGAATTATTTGATAAATCTCTTCAACCAACTCTTGAGTCAGTGATAGCAAGATTAGAAAATGGGCATTTATGATTGCAGTTCACAAGTGTGATTCGTTAAACACGGTTTCCCCGATCGCCTACATATCACTGTCTCAAGAGATCATAAAATCGTGAAACGCTTATTATGTAAGGCTTACATAATACTTTACCCTGTCGTTTCACTCATATCGGTATTGAGCCGAGATACAAGTAAAAACCTGCAAGATGGTCTGAAAAGCCTTGCTGTATATAACTTTGAGCGTTTTTGATGCGAAAGTAGGATTTTGAGAGAAGATACTTGCAGTCTGAGGGTCAATAATTGCTTTTCGCCTACCACAAAGAATAATAAATACTCTGTGGTAGGAGGCTCATGCTTTGGGCTATAATCCTTTACTTATAAGAGTTTCAGACAATTGACTGCGAAAGATATTCATCGTCCTTGCTATAAAACCTGTAAACAAAATTAATAAATACTCCAAGTAAAGTAGCAATATATACCTTATATTTGCGCTCTAGAGTCAATTTTACTTAAAAATGCCTGAACCCTATATATAACAGGAGTTTCCAGACCATCTTGCAGGTTTTTACTCATATCTCGGCTCACTACC
>NZ_JACJRE010000081.1 GCF_014697075.1 Tolypothrix sp. FACHB-123
CAAAAGGGGAATGAAGGGGCTGCCGACGGCAGCCCCTTCATTCCCCCCTTAAAATGATTATCATTCTTGTTAATGGAATAGTTTATTTTCTGGAAGTCCCTGAGAATTAGCGATCGCATTTTTTAATAAGTATCTTTCCCTATTCATCAATACCCAATCATCGTAAGTCGCTTTTGAGACATTGTACGCACCATCAAAAAACGAGCCACACTTGGACAGTTTTGGAAAACTAATATCTTCCCAAGTAATTATTTCACCGTCACCTTTACGAGAAAAAATGCTACAGGAAGTTTCGATGAGGTATTCTTGCCCCATTTGCTGACCTTTAATTAAGGTAGAGATAATCTGGGTTTCAAATTGCGATCGCATATCCATAGACTTAGAAAAAATATATTTACTAGGTTATAAAATATACTTAAGTATTGTGGAGTAAATTATATTTGTTTGTATAGTAAATTCATAAATAGCTGTATAACCTTGCAGCCATAGGGTTTTGCGGCTTAGATAGGGTATAATTTAAAATACCTCAGAGAAATTTATCAGCAACCTCTAGCGCGGATACTCTAACATATTAAGAAACACCACAATCGTTAATGGTAGAGGTATCAATGGACGCTTTAGTGGAAACCCTAGATACAAAACTGCGTCAGTGGAATCCTGATGTTGCTGAACAGGTAAAGCAATATGTAGCAGCAATCATCGAAATGGCTGACCAAGATGCGTTAGATATTCTCCGTTCCAGGGATGCTGATCAACAAGCGTTAGACTCTTCCGAAGAATCTGCAAACTAGCATGATACAGAAAAATTATTGCCGGATGGGATAAGCTAACCAAAGCAGTTTTCATCCTCAAACCCATGACCGCAAGTAGTCCCACAATTTTAGCCCTAGACTTTGATGGAGTGATTTGCGATGGATTAATTGAATATTTTCAAGTAGCATGGCGTACCTATTGTCAAATTTGGTCGCCTGCTAATAAAATACCAGCCGATAACTTAGCTGCACGATTTTATCGCCTCAGACCAGTAATTGAAACAGGTTGGGAAATGCCTGTTTTAATTAAAGCTTTAGTTGATGGTATTGATGATGACAAGATTCTTCACGAATGGGTAACTATTGCCCCACAAATTTTATTAGACTATAAGCTACAAGCCAGAGAAATTGCCGCAATATTAGATAATTCTCGCGATCGCTGGATTGCTAACGATTTAGATGGTTGGTTAAGCTTGCATAGATTTTATCCTGGTGTAATTGATAAAATCAAAGCGACTGTTGCCAGTAGAGTTAAGTTATATATCGTCACCACAAAAGAAGGGCGTTTTGTGCAGCAGTTATTACAGCAAGCAGGTGTAGATTTAGCACCCATAGTCATATTTGGCAAAGAAGAGAAGCGCCCTAAATACGAAATTATTCGGGAATTAATCCAAAATGCTGAACATAAACCTGTAAGTCTGTGGTTTGTCGAAGATAGGCTGAAAACTTTGGAATTAGTAGAGCAGCAATCAGACCTAACAGATGTGAAATTATTTTTAGCTGACTGGGGTTATAATACCCAAGCTGAGAGAAAAGCGGCGCAAAATAGCGAGCGTATTCAGCTAATATCACTGTCTCAGTTTGGTCAAGATTTTTCTAGTTGGGCATAGGGCATAGGGCATGGGTAAGACTATTTTTATGCTGGGTTGTGCCAACAGCTAGAAAATATAGAGTTGACAGTTGACTGTTAACTGTTGACTGTGAAGAGAGTTTTTGTTGCATGAACGTTTAGCTTGAAAAACCTACTTCGACAAATCAAATCTCAATGCCCCATGCCCACTCGCCTTGAGCGAAGTCGAAAGGATGCCCCATGTCCATATTTATCTACACCCCAAACTTTCGCGTGTAGAAACGCCAGTCACAGGGTTAACGCCATCAGCGCGATCGCATAATAAAGATACTTGATAGCGGTCAATTAATGCGTCTGTAAAATCAGCACCAGTAATCACCGCATCATAAAAGCGACTATTGGTCAAAGTTGCTTCTGTAAAAATCGCATTTTTCAAATTTGCGTTATCAAAAGTTACGCGGTCAACTAAAGCGCCAGTCAGGTTTGCATCTTCTAAATTAGCTTTTAATAAAACCCCTTTTGTGAGGATAGCATTTGTTAAATTAGCACCTTGAAAATTTGCTTCTCGCATTTCTGCGGCGACAAATTTAGCACCAGCTAAATCAGTATAAGAAAAATCGCGTTTTTCTAAATGAGTATTGTTGTAATTAATTGTCTTTTCTTGTGCAAAAGCTGGTTTAGGAGTAATCATTACCCATAAACCAGCTAATAGTAAAATAAGTATTAAACTCCAAAGGCGTAGCCAGAAATTTCTCATAAATTTTTACCGAGTCAAAAGTCCCAAGTCACAATCAAAAGTTCTACTGAATATATTTTGAACCATTAACTATTGACCCTCCGAATTTTAGATTTTAAATTTTGGATTTTGGATTGTTTTTGGTGCAAGCACAGCCTTGGACGGAACAAATCTCAAATCATCAATCGAAAATCTCCAAGCTGCATCCCTTTATGGGTGAAGTCAATCTAAAATCTAAAATCCAAAATCTAAAATTGGTTGACTCTTAACTCATGACTACTTCCAATCCTTACCAATACGAATTGTCAGATCAGATTCCAAATCTCCAGTAGCGGAAACTTCGACTTGACCTAAACCAACTATTTTTTGTAGGTTATCTCCTAATTCTCGGTTACCTTTTTGGACAATAATTTGTGTTTGACGTTGGGTATCAGGCCAATCTGGCACTGCGTAAACACTGGTGAAGCCTTTTTGTTTGAGATAATTGATAACTTTTTCAGTTAACTGCGGTTGATTAGAAGCATTTTGAATAGCAATTTTGAGTTTAGGTACCGATCGCGCATCAGCTTTAAGACCAGGTACATTTACCCCAACATAATCATTCAATAGGCTTTGTTGTCCAGTCATATTCAACCAATAACTATCAGGATCTTGGCTGAAACGGCTGAAGCCACCAGGTAACACAGTCATTTGGAAATTGTCTCGGTCTTGATTGAGCGAGAAATTTACCAATGCCATCATTTCTTCAATTTTCAGGTTGGTATCAAAATACTTCCGCATAATTCGGGTTAATTGCGGCAACCTCGGTAACACAGTCGGACTATTTAGCCTTTCTAGTAAGGCTTTGATTAGTGCTTGCTGGCGTTGGACTCTGGGGAGATCCCCTAAGCCTGCTTCGCGGTAACGCACAAATAGTTCTGCTTGTTCGCCGTTAATAGTTTGCCAACCACTAACCAAACTGACAGATTTACCAGCCGCATCTTGATATGACATGGCTTGGGGAACGAAAACTTCTACCCCACCCAATTGATCGACTAATTGCCGTAAGCCACTAGTCGAGATGCGGATATAGCGATCGATTGGTGCATTACTCAAAGTCCGGCTGACTACCCGTGCTGCTAACACAGGGCCGCCTTGAGCATTGGCATCGGATACTTTGGTTAATCCCTTTTCTTCGGGGATAGCAATCATAGTATCCTTAGGAATGGAAAGCACTTTAATCGACTTATCGCTGGGGTTAAGTCGCGCCATCAGCATAGTGTCGCTTTTACCGGCGAAGCTTTCCGGTGAGCCATCAACAGTACCTTTAACTGGTTCAATCCCCATAATTAAAATATTCATGGGTCTTGAAAGCTGATATTCGGAGATTTTACCCCATAGCTCCCCAGGTAAAGGAATTTTTTGCTGTTCTTTAACTCCCAGGCCTGTATCTTCCTCTGTTTGGTCGAGATTACTCCATAAAGGAGTCCACAACGCCAAGGTAGATACTAGTAACCCAGATAAAACAATTCCCAAAACAACTGTTAATACCCATAACAGCCATTTCGGCATTGTTAAACCCAACCGTTCATAAAGCTGGTTGGGAATTTCACCTACAGACTCAACCACACCACGAGAAACATGAGGTGGTTCCTCTGGTCTGACTTCTGGTGCTGGTGCTGGTGCTGGTGCTGGTACTTCTGGTGATGCTACCTGATTTTCTGGACGCTGCAATTGTTGAGGTTTAACCCCATTTAACTCTAATTCTGCTACTTGTTGCGGCGTAATTTGATTTTCCGCCCATTGCATTTGTTTAATCACAATTATCTCCCCACTCAACCACTCCCTAAAAGTTATGTTAATGCAAGCTACAAATATTGCCAGTAGATCAGCCCACTGTAAACTTGTAGTGTTCTTTAGTAGGTGTGTATGACAAAATGACTAATCCATTGTTCCCCGTAATCCTTGCTGGTGGTAAAGGTGAGCGTTTTTGGCCATTGAGTCGTTATAGGCGACCCAAGCAGTTTTTAAGCCTTGATGGTAGCTCTAGGAGCCTACTACAAGCAACAGCCGATCGACTGATAAATGTTGTCGGCGGATGGGATTCATTGTTTGTCATCACTTCTAGTCAGATAGCTGAAGGAGTGCGACAACAACTACCGCAATTGCCGTCACAAAATTTATTAATCGAGTCAGAGGGAAGAGACACCGCCGCAGCCGTTGCTTGGACAAGTTTGGAAATCAAACAGCGCTATGGTGAAGACGCTGTTATCGGCTTTTTCCCTGCTGACCACTGGATTGCCGACCAACAGGGATTTGCAGACACATTACATGCTGCTACCTCATTAGCGGCAAGCACAGAAGCGATTGTTACACTGGGGATCAAGCCAACTTTTCCCTCAACTGGTTACGGTTATATCGAACAAGGCGCAAAAATTGGTAGCTTTAATGAGTTGCCAGCTTATCACGTCAACCGCTTTACTGAAAAGCCCAACCGCGAAACTGCTGAATCTTTTTTAGCAACGGGGCGTTTTAGCTGGAATAGTGGCATGTTCTTTTTTCGATCTGGGGTAGTTCTAAAAGAACTTTACACCCATGCACCGGAAATTATTGAACCTCTAGCACAAAATGGGCCTGATATTTACCCGCAATTACCTAAAAAAAGTATAGACTATGCTCTCATGGAAAAAACCAATTTAGCATATGTCTTACCAGTGTCATTTGGTTGGGACGATCTCGGCGATTGGAATGCAATTGAGCGCTTACTAAAAACAGAAGAGAATCCCAATGTGGAACTAGCTACCCATGTTGGGCTGGATACCAAAGGGTCACTGCTTTACGCCACCGATCCCGATGATGTAATTGTTACCATAGGCTTAGAGGATGTTGTGATTGTGCGCGATCGCAATGTCACCCTCATAGTCAATAAAGACCGTACCCAGGAAATTAAGCAGATACTCAAAACACTCCAAAGCGATCCCCGATTCACCGACTTGCTATAGCTGTAAAAGTTAAAACCCTTGGCAGAGGTTAAGATTCTGCTTATTTTATTATAACTAGGATGAGGGGTTAGGGCTAGAGGCTAGGTGCATTTATCAGGTGCATTTATAAGTATTTAATAATTAGTTGTTTTTTTTAGAGTCCTCACGTCTCCCTCATCTTCTTTTGCCTCTCTACTCCCCAATCGCCAAAAAAATGTTCCTCACTCAAACAGTTCCGCGTCAACGAGAAATTATTGAAGTAGTGTTGCGTAATGGCTGGGACTATATGCGCAGGCTATTAACTGGTGGTAAGGCTGATGAGCCACAGTTACCTACACCTGCGGTGTTAAAAAATATCCTGGTGGATTTGGGGCCAGTTTATGTCAAACTCGGTCAGTTACTATCTACTCGTCCCGATTTACTGAGTGCTGGCTACATTGATGAACTATCAACGCTGCAAGATGAAGTTCCCCCTGTTCCTTGGACGGAAATCGAAATTCTGTTACGCCAACAGTTAAAAGCACCGCTAGAACAAACTTTTAAAACGGTGAATCCTGTACCAGTAGCGGCGGGATCAATTGCCCAAACCCATCGCGCTACATTAATTGATGGTAGAGAAGTTGCGTTAAAGGTGCAACGTCCGGGGATAGACTTAACAGTTGCCCAAGATATTGCTTTAATTCAAGGAATTGCCGATTTAGTCGCCAGGACTGATTTTGGGCGAAACAATGAAATTAAATCGATTGCGGAAGAATTTACCAAAGCCCTAGAAGCTGAATTAGATTTTACGCGGGAAGCTGGATATACAGACCAACTGCGGCGGAATTTATCTCATAGTAAATGGTTTGATCCCCAACAAATAGTAGTTGCGCAAATTTATTGGGAATTAACTACAGAAAAATTAATGGTGATGGAGTGGCTAGACGGTGTACCCATACTTTCAGCCAGATTAAATAGTAATAATTATGGTAAAGATCCCGTTACAGAACGCAAAGCCATCACGACTTTATTATTTAGAGCTTTTTTCCAACAACTATATATAGATGGATTTTTTCACGCCGATCCCCATCCGGGAAATTTATTTTATCTGGTAGATGGGCGGATAGCACTGTTAGATTGTGGCATGGTGGGCAGACTCGATCCCCGCACTCAACAGATTTTAACAGAAATGCTGTTAGCGATCGTCGATTTAGATGCCCAGCGATGTGCCCAGTTAACTTTACAGCTAGCAGATTCTAGCCAACCGGTGATATTAGCTCGCCTAGAAAATGATTATGACCGGATGTTGCGCAAGTATCTCAACGTCAATTTATCAGAAATTAATTTTAGTCGAGTAATTTACGAAATTTTCCAAGTCGCCCGGAATAATAAAATTCGCTTGCCGAGTAATATGGGCTTGTATGCCAAAACCTTAGCGAATTTGGAAGGATTAGCGCGGGGATTTAACCCAGAATTGAATTTTGTTGAGGAAATTCAGCCGTTATTAACAGATTTATTCCGCCGTCAGTTAGTTGGGGAAAATCCAGTGCGATCGCTCTTAAGAACCGCATTGGATATCAAAAGCCTATCTCTACAATCTCCCCGACAAATTGAACTGTTGTTAGATAGAGTAACATCAGAAACATTACAGTGGAATTTATCCCTACGGGGTTTAGATGGGATGCGGCGCACAGTAGATGATGCTGCCAATCGGCTATCTTTTAGCATCCTCGTAGGTTCACTGATAATGGGAGCAGCAATTATATCTAACCATGCGCAAACAAGCCAGCTATCTTTTTTGAGTACCGTTTTGTTTGCTGTGGCTAGTTTTTTGGGGCTGTGGCTAATTGTGAGTATTTTGCGATCGGGTCGTTTAAAGTAAGGCTTATGCCGATAATTGTGGCTGACAACCTCAGCAAATTTTATCCAGTGGCGGTAAAAGAACCGGGAATTAAAGGGACTCTTACCCACTTTTTCCGCCGCACCTACCGTTCTATTAAAGCAGTTCAAGATGTTTCCTTTGAAATCGCTACTGGGGAAGTAGTCGGTTTTTTAGGGCCGAATGGTGCAGGGAAAACTACCACCCTAAAAATGCTGACGGGATTGATTCATCCTTCTAGCGGGAAGGTGAGAGTCGCAGGACAAATTCCCTTTCATCGCCAAGAAGCTTTTTTACAAAAGATTACTTTGGTGATGGGACAAAAGCAGCAATTGATTTGGGATTTACCTGCTTTAGATTCTTTGAGAATTAACGCTGCTGTTTACAATATCCCGGAGCGAGAATTTAAACAGCGAGTTGGCGAATTATCCGAGATGCTGTCTCTGGGAGGAAAGCTTACCCAACCAGTGCGGAAACTGTCTTTGGGTGAACGCATGAAAGCGGAACTTTTAGCCGCACTCTTACACCGTCCCCAGGTATTGTTTTTGGATGAACCTACCTTGGGATTAGATGTGAATGCGCAAGCGGGAGTACGGGATTTTTTACGGGAGTACAATCAGCGTTATCAAGCAACTGTACTGTTGACTAGTCATTACATGGCTGACATTACGGCTTTATGTCAACGGGTATTGTTGATTCATCAAGGAACGCTGATGTACGATGGCAGCTTAGATGAACTTTTAGAACGTTTCGCACCTTACCGAGAAATTCATATTGAGTTAGCCCAGTGTTTACCGCCAGAAAAACTCGCAGTTTATGGTGAAGTGCAGCTTTTAGAAGGGCGGAGTGTGAGTTTTTTGGTTCCGCAGGAGGTGCTGACGCAAACGGTATCGCGGATTTTGGCGGATTTGCAAGTGGTTGATTTAAAGGTCACTGAACCGCCTGTAGAAGAGGTGATTGGTAAGGTTTTTCAGGTGGGTGTGGTTTGACGAAATAAAGGCAGAGGGCAGAGGGCAGAGGGCAGAAGAGAAGAGTAAAATTGATGTAATTTTAATGATTTAAAGATTGAAGTAATAGGCTAGGACGCGCAGCTTTTACAGACAGATAAAAATCGGGATTATGAATAAATATATAGTGTTCATACTTGTACCAATGCATTTCACCTTTTTCTTGGTTACAAGCTTGGCAAATAACCCATAAATTTTGAAATTCCATTGACAACCAAGGATACTGCGATCGCGGTAGCTTATGATCTATAGTCTTACCTCCTTTTGCTGAGTAATGCTCCTCACAAATGGGACAAAAAGAATCAGAATTTTTTCTTACCCAATCTTTACTTTCTTCGGTTGTCCCGCATTCATAATCACCATTAATATACCGCCAGTAATCGAATTTTCGATAATTTTCAAAATCTTTATGAGTTAATTTATGATAACGTTTGTTACCAATCCTGTTGGCAAGCTCAAATAATTCTTTAAGTTCTTTGTTTTCTAGATTCACTGTAATATATAGCTCAAGGTTTATAAATTTATATATTTTTTGTTTCTATATTTCTTGCTTGATGTTTTACTAAAATCAATAAATTCTACCTCTGTATCAGGAAACTGTTGATCTATGATTGTGGCAATATCGTTGACTTCTATAGCTAGTTTTTGATTAAATTCTGTGATTTCTTGACTTGTGAGATATTTATTACCAACACGATCGGATTCTAAAAATAATTCTTCTAATGTTAACTCTTCAATTTGATATTTTTGGAAAAATTCTTCTATTTTAGAGTAAAGATTAATGACATTGTGCCAACCAATATTTTTATAATTATTTTCTTTTAACCAAGCTTGTTCTTCTCTACGGAGTTTGCTGCGTTTTTTTGAGTTAGTGCTTTGCACTTTACGGTAGCTCATGCCTTTAAAACTGTGATTTTTGGATTTTTTATTAGTCATAGAGACAGTTTTAACCTAGAGTTGATTTAAAGATATGAATTAATGCTTTCCGAATTTCACTGTCTTCATATTGCAGAATTCTTTTTACATCTATTGCTAATTTTAGCTTGATGGCATCAATTAAATTTTTCAACGCTTTATTATCTTTTTTAAGACTATCGTTGATTTGTATAAGTTCATTATTTTGAGATGTGATAGTTTGGAATTGTAATTCTAAAGATTGATTTCGGTCTGATAGCCGTTGAATTTCAGCTTCATATTTTTCCCTTTCTTGTTTTTGATACTTATTTAATTGGTCAACTTTTGTAGAGTACTCTTGATGAGTCCGCTCAATTTCTTTATTTTTCTTCGTTACTAAACCTTTCTGAGCAGCCTGAAGACGCTGGCGATTGTTGAGTTCTGAACCAGCAAAAGACGAAATAGCTCTACGAATGGTAATTTCATCAGGATTAGTATTAAAGTTAATTAACTCCAAAGCCCGTTTAGCATCTGCTTGTGTCCATCCCTCACTTTCAAGTAGCTTAATAGCTTGTGATTTATTCACGGTTTCCTGCTGAGATGATTTAGGTAAAATATATGACAGTCTGCTTAATATATTCTACCCTTTTGGTTAACTAGACTAACAATTGCAGCTACCTGCTCAGAAAAAGCAGAATCTCACACTGAACCAATGACTGAGCATGAGGTGAGCACAAAACTGAGCACTTCTGCTAGAGAAACAGACCTACGCTGAATGTAGAAAACAATAGCGTAAGGTTACTAATATGACTCAAATTC
The DNA here is from genome assembly GCF_014697075.1 of Tolypothrix sp. FACHB-123. Lineage (GTDB taxonomy): Bacteria > Cyanobacteriota > Cyanobacteriia > Cyanobacteriales > Nostocaceae > Aulosira. The sequence continues at coordinate 9,877 of NZ_JACJRE010000081.1, forward strand.
TAGAACGCCAAGCTGGTGGCTTATATGTTCAAACTCCTAACCAACAGCAAATTGCTTTTCCCCTGAAGCACACGGAAGTACGAGCTAAGGTTACGGGTAATATCTCGCGGGTGGAAGTTACCCAAAGCTTTGAAAATCCTTTTACGACTACCCTAGAAGCTGTCTATATTTTCCCGTTACCGGATGAAGCGGCTGTTGATGATATGCTGATTCGCATTGGTGATAAAACTATCAAAGGTAGTATTAAAAAGCGCCAAGAAGCACAGCAAATCTACGAGCAAGCGAAGCAGCAAGGACGCACGGCGGGCTTACTGGAACAGGAACGGGACAATATTTTTACTCAATCCCTGGCTAATATTAAACCTGGCGAACAAATTGATGTGATTATTCGCTACTCGGATAGTTTGAAATTTGAGGGTGGGAATTACGAGTTTGTCTTCCCGATGGTGGTGGGGCCGCGTTATATTCCAGGGACGACTATTGAGGAAAATTCAGTTGGCGGTGGTTCGGCTTCTGCGCCAATGATGTCTAATCAAGATACGGATTTAGTACCAGATGCTTCGCGGTTGAATGCGCCGATTTTGCCAGCAGGTATGCGATCGCGTCATGATATCAATGTGACGGTAGAAATTGATGCGGGTGTTGAGATTCATGATGTGAAGTCGCCTTCTCATCAAATCCAAATTTCCTACGAACAACAGCGCGTACTGGTAAAACTTGGGGGTGGCGATACAATCCCCAATAAAGACTTGATTTTACGTTACCAAGTTGCAGGAAATTCCACTCAAGCAACCATTCTCACTCAAGCTGATGAACGTGGGGGACACTTTGCACTATACCTGATTCCGGCTCTTGAGTACCGTCCAGAACAGGTGGTTCCTAAAGATATGGTGTTTCTCATTGATAGATCTGGTTCTCAAAGTGGCGCACCATTAATGCAATGTCAGGAATTGATGCGGCGTTTTATCAATGGACTCAATCCCCACGATACTTTTAGCATTATTGATTTCTCCGATACTACTCAACAACTTTCGCCTGTTCCTCTCGCCAATACTTCACAGAATCGCGCCTTAGCAATTAATTACATAAATCAATTAAACGCAGGTGGCGGGACGGAAATGTTACGGGGTATGCGGGCTGTGTTGAATTTCCCGGTAACAGATCCCGGACGGTTGCGCAGTATTGTACTGTTGACTGATGGCTATATTGGCAACGAGAACCACATCTTTGCAGAAGTACAACGTCATCTCAAACCAGGAACTCGTCTCCACAGCTTTGGTGCTGGTAGTTCGGTGAATCGCTTCTTACTCAATCGCATTGCAGAATTAGGAAGGGGTATTTCTCGCGTGATTCGCCACGATGAACCAGTTGATGAGGTGGTGAACAAATTCTTCCGCGCCATTAATAATCCGGTTCTCGCCAACATTAATTTGCAATGGGAAGGTGATGGTGCAGCGCCAGTGATGTATCCTTCTACACCTCCTGATTTATTTGCCGAACAGCCGTTAGTACTATTTGGGCGCAAATCAGATAGTCGTGTGGGTAAACTGCTTGTTAGCGGGATTGCTGCGGGTGGTACGCGCTATCAACAAACCTTTAATGTGAATTTTGAGACAACGGGTAATCCTGCTGTTGCTCAACTGTGGGGACGTTCCCGCATCAAAGATTTAATGAATCAGATGATGAATGGGGAAACTAAATCAGGGGTGGAAGCAGTTACGGATACAGCGCTGACTTATCAATTGTTATCGCAGTACACTGCTTTTATTGCAGTGAGTGATGATGTCCGAGTAAATCCTGCTGAGGCTTCTATATCTGTGCAAGTACCTGTAGAAATGCCGGAAGGTATCAGCTATGAGGGAATATTTGGTAGTGCTGCGCCAACAATGATGAGTGCTCAGTCTGATGCATCTGAGTTTTTAACACAAGCAAGAATGCAACCTGCTGCGCCACCATCGCCAGCGCCGATGTCTCCTCCGCCAATGGCTGCAATGCCAACAACAGCGATGCCTTATTTTGAGCAAACAGAGTTACCAAAAGTAGAAAGAAAAAGGGCTAAAAAGGAAGCTGAATCTGCGGTTCCTGGTGGAGCAAGTTATGATGCGGAGTTAGAAGATTTAAAAGGCAAACTATCAGCAATTGCTCCTGTTTGTCATCCGCAAATTCTGAGTGTGTCAGGATTGGATCAACAGATGATTGCTCTACTGACTCAACATTTACAATCTGTTCAGTTTGTGACTAGTTTTAATGGTGATTTAGTTTTTGATTTACAAGTAAATAAAGGACGAGTTAGACAGGTGGTGCTTGATGAGCAGTTGTCTACTTTTAAGGAAGAAACAATCATTGATATGATCAGGCGATCGCTCTTGACTTGGTTAGCGCCAAAGACGCTGACAACTACGGTGATTTTGACAATTAGAATTCAACCGTAATCAATTTATAACTACCGGGGGCTACCCCGGTTTTTTATCAGCACTTACGCAAAAATTTCCCAAATTCTTAATTTATTGAACCGCCTTCTCTACGAGACACTACGTGAACGCGCAGCGTCTCGCAGAGAAGACGCCAAGGACGCAGAGAGAAGAAATAGTAGAAAAAATCAATGCTTAACTTAACTGTATTGGGTTTTAAATATGTTTGCTGACAAATTCTATTACTTCTGTTAGTCCTTGTTTAGTTTTTAAGTTTGTGAAAATAAAGGGTTTATCACCACGCATTTTTTTGGCATCGCGTTCCATGACGTTTAAATCTGCACCAACGTAGGGTGCAAGGTCGATTTTGTTAATTACTAATAAATCAGATTTAGTAATTCCCGGCCCGCCTTTGCGCGGGATTTTATCACCAGCGGCGACATCGATGACGTAAATTGTTAAATCTACTAATTCGGGGCTGAAGGTGGCTGCTAAATTATCACCGCCACTTTCTAAAAAGACTAAATCTAAGTTAGAAAAACGGTGTTCTAATTGTTCAATTGCAGCTAAATTCATGGATGCATCTTCGCGGATTGCGGTATGGGGACAACCGCCAGTCTCTACACCCAAAATGCGATCGCTTGCTAAAGCCTGAGAACGCACTAAAAATTGTGCATCCTCTTGAGTATATATATCATTCGTCACCACCGCAATCTGATACTGCTCGCGCAACGCCTTACACAAAGCATCTACCAAAGCAGTCTTCCCCGAACCCACAGGGCCAGCAACTCCTACTCGAAATGTTGTCATAATTTTGTTATTTGTCGTTTGTTATTTGTCATTGGTCAATAGTTCAGAGTCTAAGATTAAGCTCAAAGGTGCAACTTCCAGCCTCAAAGGTGCAACTTTCGTGTTCAAAGGTGCAACTTCCAGCCTCAAAGGTGCAACTTTCGTGTTCAAAGGTGCAACTTCCAGCTTCAAAGGCTCAACTTCCAGCTTCAAAGGTGCAACTTCCAGCCTCAAAGGCTCAACTTCCAGCTTCAAAGGTGCAACTTCCAGCCTCAAAGGCTCAACTTCCAGCTTCAAAGGTGCAACTTCCAGCCTCAAAGGTTCAACTTTCAACCTCAAAGGCTCAACTTTCAGCCTCAAAGGCTCAACTTTCAACCTCAAAGGTTCAAAAGACATCATAAATTTACCAGGTAGTTTGTCTTTCTAGTTTCTCGTCTACTTTTCATCAACTCCTAAATAATCTGGTATACTGCGTTTCATGCTGCATACTAGCTAAGGACAAACCCCAACTACAACAGGCGAGTTCATCATCCTCTAAAGCTAAAATTTCTACTGCTGCACTACTCAATAATTCTTGTAAATCTAGCAATAATTGCTGTCCTGCTGTTTGACCTAAAGGAATGAGCTTTACCCCAGCAGTATTTAAATTACTTGCCCAACTATGCAAATATCCTAATAAAGCAGCTTTCATACCAATTTGCCAATGAGCCGCAGCAATCCCAAAAGCGATCGCATAATTGCACGGATTACCAATAGCATTCAACGTTGCCATGATTTCTGGTTGTAGTTTACCAAGTAATTGGATCAGCGATCGCCCCATTTGCCAGCTAGAGGTACGTAACTCTTCTGTTTCCCTAGCCGCAGATAACCATCGATTCCAATAAGCTAGAGCCTCAAAATCACCGATTTTCACCGATTTATAAGCGCGAATCATCACCGCAGCTTCAACTCTGATTGCGCCATAACGCAGTTGAGAATTTAACCAATCTTGGAGATTTTGCTGATTGACAATGATACCTTGTTCAACCAGAGTTTCTAAACCTTCAGAATAACTATATGCTCCCACAGGTAAAGCGGGGCTAGTTAACTGTAAAATTGATAAAAAAGAACTATCAGTGAGCGTGATGTCCATATGCTCCCTGTTCTGGCTGAAATGGTAACATTTCTTCTTTAATTTCTAGCCCCAGTTGTTCTAACATTGTTTGTAAAACTGAGTCTGTGGATAAGCGTAAATAGTTAATTGTGATTTCTACAGGTACATGACGATTGCCTAAATGGTAAGCTGCCCTGAGTAATAACTGTGGTGTTTGGGCAAAGACAGTCAAAACCGGCTCTGGTTTCGCCGAAATCCTCATTAAATGACTTTGGCTTTCATCTTCGAGAATATCGCCATCTTGCAATACCGTACCTCTCGGTAAACGCAAAAATACAACTTTACCATCTTCCGTCTCAAAGCGATGACGGCTGCGGGTGCGTTCTTCCGCAGTCAGAGGGAGGGTAAAGTTAACTACTGCATCAGGATCGGGCGGTTTACGTTGGGTAAACGTCAACATAATTGATCAACGAAAACTTTTAGGTACTATACCAGCGATGTGCCTATGAATCCTTAGTCACTTTTCCATCACATTTATTTTTCATAATGTTGCTGCTTGGCTAATCAATGTTGAGGTAAAAAAATGACGGCAACATCTGAAGAAATCATGCAGCCGAATGAATGGCATAATCTACCTACATCAAAGGTAGCGCAAGATCTAGATACAAATCTAGAGACAGGTTTAACTTCAGATGAGGTGGTAAAACGACGAGAACGTTTTGGTACGAATGAACTTAAGGCTAAATCTGGAACCAGCCCAGTAATAAGATTTCTGTTGCAATTTAACCAACCATTGTTGTACATTTTGCTGATTGCTGGTGCAATTAAAGCCTTAATCGGACAGTGGGTAAATGCTTGGGTAATTTGGGGCGTCACCTTAATTAATGCGATAATTGGTTTTATTCAAGAATCGAAAGCTGAAAGTGCGATCGCAGCTTTAGCTTCTTCAGTCCAAACTAATGCAACTATTCTGCGCAACGGTCAAAAGATACAAGTTCCTTCAGCAGAATTAGTACCTGGGGATTTAGTACTGCTGACTTCTGGTGATAAAGTCCCCGCCGATTTGCGTCTTGTACAACTCCGGAACCTCCAAGTTAATGAATCAGCCTTGACTGGTGAATCGGTAGCGATTGAAAAAAATACCGAACCCCTTCAGGTTGATGCGGCTTTAGCTGAACGCGCTAACATGGCTTATGCTGGTAGCTTCGTCACTTTTGGCACTGGTAAGGGAATTGTAGTGGCGATTGGAGAAGCGACGGAAACCGGGCGGATATCCCAACTGATTGAGCAAGGAACCAGCTTAAAAACTCCTTTGACGCGAAAATTTGATAAATTTAGCCGCAAGTTGTTATACATCATCCTGGGCATAGCGGCGCTGACGTTTGCCGTGGGGTTGGGATACGGTAATTCCTGGGCGGGAATGTTTGAGGCGGCTGTGGCTTTTGCGGTGAGTGCGATTCCTGAAGGCTTACCAGCAGTAGTCACAGTGACATTAGCTATCGGTGTTTCCCGGATGGCGCGGCGACATGCGATCGTTCGTAAGTTACCCGCAGTAGAAACTCTCGGTGGTGCTACAGTGATTTGTTCTGATAAAACTGGTACGCTCACCGAAAACCAGATGACTGTACAAGCAATTTATGCAGGTGGCGAACAATACACAGTTACTGGTACGGGATATGCACCTGAAGGGGAAATTTTATTCGATGAACAGCCTATAGATACCCAGAATTTCCCTGTATTAACAGAATGTGTGAAAGCTGGGTTGTTATGTAATGATTCGCACCTCGAACAAAAGGAAGGACAATGGCAGGTTGTAGGCGATCCCACAGAAGGCGGATTAATTGTTGTAGCTGATAAAGTGGGGTTGCATCGCCGTAATTTAGACACAGAAATGCCCAGACTAGATGGGATTCCCTTTGAGTCTGAGTTTCAATACATGGCAAGTTTGCATGAAGATAGAACTCAGGAAAACTCCTCACAGGTGAGAACAATTTATGTTAAAGGTTCGGTAGAAGCGATTCTCCAACGTTGTCAGCAGATGTTAGATACTGAAGGAAAAGCGATCGCTGTAAATGCTGAAACCATCCATCAAGAAGTTGATGTGATGGCGAATTTTGGGTTACGGGTACTAGCCTTTGCCAAAAAATCTCTAGCCAATGGGCAAAATTCAATCAACCATGCAGATATCGAGAATGGTTTGGTTTTCTTAGGATTGCAAGGGATGATAGATCCGCCGCGAACCGAGGCTATCAAGGCGGTAGCAGCCTGTCAACATGCTGGTATCCAGGTGAAAATGATTACAGGCGATCATGCTGTAACTGCAAGAGCGATCGCTCAAAGTATGGGCTTTAATAAAAATGGTGCAGTTCTCGCTTTTACAGGTAGGGAACTAGCCCAAATGGAACAATCAGAACTGGCTACAGCCATAGAAAATGGGGTAGTATTTGCCAGGGTTGCACCAGAACAAAAACTGCGCATCGTCGAAGCACTACAATCGAAAGGCGAAGTTGTAGCCATGACAGGGGATGGTGTCAACGATGCACCAGCACTCAAACAAGCAGATATTGGGATTGCGATGGGGGGTGCAGGTACAGAGGTAGCCAAAGAAGCCGCAGATATGATTTTGACTGATGATAACTTTGCTTCCATCGAAGCTGCGGTTGAGGAAGGGCGCACTGTCTATCGAAATTTATTAAAAGCGATCGCCTTTATCCTACCCGTTAATGGTGGCGAATCGATGACGATTTTGATTAGTGTTTTATTTGCCAGAGAATTACCCATTTTATCTTTACAAGTTTTGTGGCTAAACATGGTTAATTCTATTGCTATGACTGTACCTTTAGCCTTTGAACCCAAATCGCAACGGGTAATGCAACAATCACCGCGTAGCCCCCGCGAACCCTTACTTTCTCAAAGTTTAATCAAACGTATTCTAGCAATTTCTATTTTCAACTGGATTTTGATTTTTGGTGTATTTGAATGGATACAGCAAACTACAGGAAATATCGATTTAGCCCGAACAATGGCAATTCAGGCGTTAGTATCTGGCAGAATTTTTTATCTTTTAAGTATCAGTCAATTAGGAATGGCTTTAATTCATAAACTTCGCGGAGTTAAGCAGAAATTTAGTGATGCTTCAGCAATTGGTTTTGGGATCGCCACTACAATAATTTTGCAGATTATTTTTAGCCAGTGGAATATAATGAACAGTTTATTTTCTACTGCTCCATTAAATTTAACTCAATGGTTAATTTGCTTCCTTATCGGCTTGCCCATGATTTTAGTCGCAATTCTAGTTAATCGTTTCGATCCTCTTAACTAATTCATAATTACTGCATATTACAGCAGATTATAAGTTGTTGATATACAGATAATCGTAGGGGCATGGCATTGCCATGCCCTTTAGAATATATTGATGTATCGTCAATATTATTTAACTTAGTATTACTTCCTATCTTTTCGTAAATTAACTTTTTTACTATCGTGCAAAGGATCGTAATCCCGACAATCAAGGGCAGATTTTGTTAAAACATTAGAAGGATTTACCGCACACTTAAGGTGTCTATTGTTGGAAAAAAATCGGCAATTTTTACAGGGATAGTCATCTAATTCTTTTAGTTGCTTAGCTTCTTCTGCCAGATAGCGCCTATGAATAATAACTATCCAGCCCATTAATAACAATAAACAAGGAAGTAAAATTATTGATGGATCTGTATTTATTGCCGCCCTTGTATTCTCTTTGGGTAAATTTTCAGTATCGCTCCTTTCCCTTATGAGAATTCTTCTAGATATTTTGGTTGTACTCAAATTTAAATAAAAATTTAACTGTTCTGGTATATTTTGCTCTAAATTTTCATCTACTGACATACTATTTACCTCTAATACAATTTATTTGCTCCTATCCTGTTAGTTATTTGTTAAAACCTGAAGATAATAGCTAATTAATTGATTGATAATAAACAAAAATCTCATTTATATCCAATCTATAAAAAGAATGTGAACAGAAAGTGACAAGACAAATGCAGCGCCAAAACTGTACCGAAAGCAGTACTTTTATACTGCTCAGAGTATTGGTTTGTCTATCTAAAGGTTGTTTTGCTACTCAAACCCAGATTTTTGATTAATCTTTGTAATATCAGCATTAATCAGAGCATGTAGCGTCTTTCTCTATTTGTGTGCGTTGTTTAGGTTGCGGTGTAAAAAAAGATTGATTTTTCACTTGATAACTTATCAGCTTCCTGACATCTTCGCGAGACAAATTCAGTAATTGCGCAATCGCGACTTCTAGGTTTTTAACATCTGCTATTGGCAGCACAAAATGCAACCTCTTGACAGCATTATTGGCTGTTATAACATCAACATAGGTAAAACCCTGCTCTTGTATAACTTTAGCTTTAATTGCGATTAAATTCAGCCGAAATTTCAGATTTAATTGCTGATTTACTGCTAATTTTTTGACTTGATGAGATAATCCTAATTGTTGAGCGATCGCTATTTCTGTATCTTGCGAGTTCGGAATTTCTAAATCTAACCGTTTCAATACAGAATTGCTCATTTTCATTTCCACTTGAGTAAATTTCCGTCCTGGCTTTATTTCCCAATCCATAAGTCTAAGCTTAAAGGTTAGTTGCACCTGTGGAAGGGTATCAGCTTGCAATTTATCAGGCGTTCTATAAGATAGACTTAATAATTGTTTTGTCACTAAATCGCCACCAGTCCAGAAAACAAATCCTACCAATACCAAAGGTAGAATCAATAATAAATTTCGCAAGCGAAAATCAAGCATATTCTTCTATTTAATCAATAAAAATAGTTTTTTATATTTGGGTGACTTTTAACCTTTGTCTCTACCTATTGATAGATATATTTAATTATGTACGTGGAATAATATGAAATTAAAATCTAAAATTCGATAGAAGACATAAATATAGTTAGCTTTTGTAATTGTCAAAGATATTACACGATTTGATTACAAAGCTGGAAGCTAAAAAGTTTTATGCGGATATTACTAGTAGAAGACGACATTGAACAATTAGAACCACTACAAGGTATTCTCTCAGAAGCTGGCTATATAGTCGATGCGGCGGAAGATGGAGAAATTGCACAGTGGTTGATTTCCCAAAAAGATTACGATTTATTGATTGTGGATTGGATGTTACCCACCATTAGCGGCTTAAATTTATGTCGCCAGTATCGTCTATCCGGGAAAAATGCACCAGTGTTAATATTAACTGCTAAAGACACCATACCTGACAAAGTGATGGGTTTAGATGCTGGTGCAGATGATTATTTAGTAAAACCTGCTGATTTAGTAGAATTATTAGCAAGAGTACGCGCCTTAGGAAGAAGAGTCCCGAATTGGCAGGGTGATAGCTTACGCATAGCCGATTTACAATTGCATTTAGCGGAATTAATTGTAGAAAGAAATCAGATAAAAATAGAATTATCTCCCCGTGAAGCGCAATTACTGGAATATTTGATGCGTCACCCCAATCAAGTTTTAACGCGCAATCAAATTGAAGAATCTTTGTGGGAATGCGGTATGGAACCAGAAAGCAACGCTTTAACTGTGCTAGTACGCAAATTGCGACAACGTTTACAGATATTAGGTGCAGAAGACTGGGTAAAAACAGTTTATGGTATGGGTTATCGCCTAAATCCCCAAAATTAAATTAACACTAAAAAGTATTAGCTATTAACTAATAATAACTAACAACTGACAACTGACAACTGACAACTGACAACTGACTAATTATGTTTAATCGCAGCCGTCGCAATCTTGCAAGCTGGTTTACCCTGACAATGGGAGGTATTTTAATTATATTTGCGGCGGTAGTTTACTACTGGGAAGTTATCGATGAGTTGGAAGAATTAGATAGATTACTGTATAAAAAAACCATTGTTATGGCTGCAAATGTTAAGTTAGAGCAGCATAATGGACAGCAACAAGTAGACTTAGAACATGTACCATTATTGGGGAGTATGGTACTACCATTACCAGATAGCCAACTGGTATATGCAGCTTGGTACGATCGCCAAAAGCAACTAGTACAATTTTTTGGTACAATTCCGAGCGATCGCCTTTTAGTCTCTGCTGGATTCGATACTATTAAGACTGATAGCAATATTTGGCTGCGTCAAGTAACCTTACCTGTATATCAGGATGGTGTACTAATTGGTTATTTGCAAGCAGCAATGCCAATGACAGCAACCGAACATGCTTTAACAGAATTCCGGCTAGTTTTGGCTATTTCCGTGCCGATTACTTTAGGTATAGTAGCGCTGACAGGTTGGTGGTTGGGAGGGTTAGCAATGCAACCCATTCGCCACAGTTACGATCATTTGCAAAGATTTACTGCTGATGCTTCTCACGAATTGCGATCGCCTCTGACCGCAATTATTAGCAATGCTCAGTATGGCTTTCTTTCTAACTCTACTACTTTGGAGATCCAGCGTCAACGCTTCCACAAGATTTCTGATATTGCTAAATCTATGAGTAATTTAGTCAACGATCTCCTATTTTTAGCACGCAATCAAAATCAATTACCCAAGGAATTTTTACAAGAAATTGACCTCAAAAATTTACTTTTAAAAATCGCAGATGATTATCATACCCAACCAGATGCACAACATCTAAGCTTAGTTTCCCAACTCCCCAATTATGGAATAACTGTCATTGGTGAGCCTAATTTACTTCGGCAAGCAGTGATTAATATAATCAATAATGCTTGTAAATATACTCCTGCTGGTGGTCAAGTTGAGTTGCAGTTACTTACACAATCACATTGGGCTATGATCAAAATTATCGATAATGGAATTGGCATTCCAGCAGAAGATTTACCATATATTTTTGAGCGTTTTTATCGCGTTGATAAAAAGCGATCGCGCAAAACTGGCGGCTTTGGTTTAGGATTAGCGATCGCCCAACAAATAATTCAATCTCATGGCGGTCAAATTAGTATTAAAAGCAAGTTGAAAGAAGGGACATCTGTACAAATTGTTTTGCCTCTTAAGTAAACTTTATCTCACCACTAATTGTAGAGTATATAACTACTCATAAGAGGATGTTTTAAAAGTCCTATCGTTGGTAGCAAAAAGTTTTATATCCCCCTAAATCCCCCTTAAAAAGGGGGACTTTGATTGTATTTCCCCCCTTTTTTAAGGGGGGTAGGGGGGATCAATAAGTATCTAAAGTCACAGCCAAAAACTTTTCAAACAACCTCTAAGGGCTGTTGACAGTCAACAGTCAACACTTCGACAGAGCTTCAGTGTGGCGCAGTCAAAAGTCAACAATCCTCACGATTGATTGTGCAACTTAAAAGCACAATAGCTTATATACATCTTCATATTGAATTTTATCAGCAAAAATCAATGTTGTTTGTCTACGGGAATCAACAGGTAGGTTGCTTGGTCATCAGGTACATTGCTAGTCTGAGTTTCACTATTTTTGAGATTCGCTGCATCTTCAACACTGTCTTTCACATCAACAGCTTTATCCTTAACAGTATCTACTGTATCTTGAACAGTGTCATTAATTTTAACTGCTGTATTCTTCACCACATCCACTGTATTGATAACAGTATTGTTAACACCTTCAGCGGAATCTTTAATCGCATCTCCTACATCTTTAACAGTGTAATTTACACCATCAGCTACAGTCTTAATTGCTGTTCCCACACCTTGAACTGTATTATTAACACCCTTAGCTGCACCTTTTACCCCATTTCCTAAACCTTGAATAGTTTGGTTGATTCTGTCGGCTGTACCCTTAATAGTTAAAGCAATAGCTACTGCGCCTAAGGTACCACCCACAATGGCTCCCATCGCTATTTTTGCCAGATTATTACTGCCATTATCTGTTGTATGATTCTCAAATTTATCTGTGGCAAAATCAACATTATTATCAGATTTATCTAAAAGCTGCTGGTTTCCATTCATAGCTATCTGCTCCATTATTCTCCAACCAATTTCGGTTGATTTATTAAGTATTCCTAAGCCTTGAGAACCTAGGAATACTTACCGTTCAGGATTAATTACTCAGCCATTATTGATGAAATTATCATCAATAAAATCTAGGTTTAAATCAGAATCTGAGCTATTTTCATCTAACAGTCAGTCAAGCCGAGCAATTTCTTCTTCGAGTGAATTATCTTCCAGAGAATTTGCTGGGTTTTCCATCTCTGTTAAGGTCACTGAAGTAATAATCAGCCCTTCTGCTTGTTCTGGAGATGAAATGTAGAACATCGAATCACGGTCTTGCTGACCTGTACTGATTTGATTGTTCATATTCGGTTGGTTACCTGTCATCTGGCTAGGAGATTGATACCCCTGATTTCCAGATGATTGGAAGTCATTCATATTCGGTTGGTTACCTGTCATCTGGCTAGAAGATTGATACCCCTGATTTCCAGATGATTGGAAGTCATTAACTTTATCCTTAGCTGAATCTGCTGCACCTTGCACAGTTTGGTTAGCACTCTGTGCTGTATTTTGGATGGCGTCTAGGGTACCCATTGTAGTTTGTCTAGCTACATCGGTAACATTTTGTGCTGCATCTTTAGCGATGTTTGCACTAGCTTGGACAACTTGACTAACGCCTTGCGCTGTATTTTGGACGGCGTCTAATGCACCAGATGCGGTTTGTTTGACACCCTCTACAACACCCTCTGCGGTATCTAAAGTTCCACCAACAATAGCTTGGGAAGCGCCTTCAGCAACACTCTTAGCTGCTTCACCTAAACCTTTAGCGGTTTGACCAAGACCTTCGCCAATAGTCTTGGATGCTTCTGCTATTCCTTTAGCAGCAATATTCAAACCTAGACCGATTCTTCTACCAGCTAAAGCACCTACGGTAGCACCAATAATTCCACCAATAAGCGCCCTCGTTAACATCGGATTCATCCCTCGATTTTCTGAGCGATTATCAGATTGAGGCGTAGTTTTAGAAGCATTTACATCTGTTTGGACTTCAGAACCTTTGTTGATATTAGTTGAACCTGAGTAGGATTGACCCATTGTTGTGCCACTATATCCAGTTTCAGACCCAGTCCTAGAGACTCCAGCATCTCTGTTGATATTAGTTGAACCCTGAGAAGCTTGACCTGTTGCTGCGCGATCGCTATATTCGTTTCCAAATGCTCCAGCATCTTGGTTAATGTTAGTTGAACCTGGATAAGATTGACCTGTTGCTGTGCGGTCAACATTTCCACCCTGATTGTTAAAAGTCTGGCTACTTTCTACCATGTCAATGGTCTCCTGAAATTACAAAGGATTAACAAACATGCATTTAAAGTTTGCTCTTGCCAGTTATTAACTTAACAATTATAGAGATTAAGTTAACTACTCTAAAGAAACACATAATTAAGTAATTATTTGTCTAAAGGAGTAGTTTTTCACCCTAGTATCATTTTCAAAATCAAGCAACAACAGCCATACTTTGCAAATACTGAATTACAGAAGAAACCGGTTAAAAAAATTATTAATATTTACTGTGCCAATAGCAACATTTAACCAAGCATAGATAAAGTAAAAATAGGTGTATACAGTCGAATAATCCGGTAATATTTCCAATATACTTACTAGTTAATGTATTTTGCCTAAAAATTAGCTAAAAGCCTGTAAACTTATAGCAGAGTATGCTGGAAAGTCCAATATTTATATATTGATGGAACTATTTTTGCTATAAAATCGGATATTCTACCATTAGATAGAAATAGCAAAAAATACTTTAAATTATCGTGAAATAATTGTTTAATTCTGATTTGAACAACAATCAGCTAATTTATCTATCCCAGTGCAAAATCATATAAAAGATGTGCCATCTGTAATTTAGAACAAGGGGGAATTTCTAACTGTTTTCCTTGTTTATCTAAAAATATCGCTTGATTATTATCGCTACCAAAACCACTATCAGTTTTATCGATGGGATTTGCAACAATTACATCCAAGTTTTTTCGCTGTAATTTATCTAAAGCAGGCGCTACAATATCGCCAGTTTGAGCAGCAAATCCAATCAAACATTGATGTGGCTGCTTCATTTTCGCCAGTTCGCTGACAATATCGGGTACAGATTCTAAAGCTAAAGATTCGGGAAGCGATCGCTTGGGTAATTTTTCGCTACTATAATCTCTGGGTTTAACATCGGCCACAGCTGCGGACATGACTATCACATCTTCAGTGGCTAAATATTTCTGCATTACCTGCTGCATTTCTTCTGCATTAATTACAGGAATTGCTTGTACTCCTAAAGGTACATCCCAACTCGCCGGGCCATATACTAAAGTAACGTTAGCACCGCGATGAAGTGCTGCTTGTGCTAAAGCTAGTCCCATTTTACCTGTGGAAGGATTCCCAATAAACCGCACCGGATCGAGAAATTCTCGCGTTCCCCCAGCACTAATTAATATCCGCTTCCCAACTAAATCGCGTTTACCGCCAGTGTGCAATAAAGATTGAATATAAGCCAAAATTTCGGGAGGTTCAGCCATTCTCCCCGCACCGACGCGATCGCAAGCTAATAACCCCGATGCCGTACCAATACCATGATATCGGCTATCTGTCAATAGTTGCTGCCAATTGCGCTGAACTGCAAGCTGTTCCCACATATCTGTGTTCATCGCTGGCGCTAACAGCACGGGACAAGTAGAAGCTAGTACAGTATTGGTGAGTAAATTATCCGCCATCCCATAGGTTAACTTGGCTAAGGTATTGGCTGTTAACGGTGCAATTACCAATAAATCTGCCCATTCACCCAATTCTATATGCAAAGGGCGAGAGTGAACGGGTTGCCAAAACATCTCGTCGGTATAGGCGCTGTGACGGGAAAGAGTGGCTAAAGTCAGGGGGGTGACAAAAGCTTGCGCTGAATTCGTGAGAATGACACGCACTTCTACCCCAGATTGAAATAGCCGTGAAACCAGTTCACAGACTTTATAGGCGGCGATACCGCCGCCTACACCGATTAAAACCTTTGATAATTTTGGATTTAGCATTGGTGCTAAGGATGAGAAAATAAGATTAAAGTACTTTCATCCGTTACACTTTATCCTTATCCTTTATCTAAGCTTCATCGTAGGGTTCCAAGTCTAAGAGGTGGATATAGGGTTCAACTAACTCCGGACGCTGAAATGCGATCGCTCGCAGTAGATGCCAATCATTCAAACCCTCAAAAGCATTGCTATAATTATCCATCTCCAGACGTGTAGCCAACTCTTCAACATCTGTCACAGTCATGGCAGCAATTTCTTTTTTGGAAATGCTTAGAGTTTTCATAATGCTTGCCCCTCCCTATTGCAGCATTCGCACCCAGCATGGGTCGGGTTGTGCTTTTCACGGCCACCCAATATATCTTACTCATTAGATGGTGTGGATTTTGTAAAAATTTTCCGGATTTCTACGTTCTTTTGTAAAAAAATTGCAACTAAGGCTACCCAATTGCATTTACAACAAAATTCCGTAGCAGCTCTAACATTTGTAAACCAATTTCATGACCCATATCAAACTCCTGATATTGCAAGGGAACTCCCAAAGCTTCTAAGGTAGTTTTTGCCCTCACCGCCGCCGATAAGGGGACAACTTCATCTTGCCTGCCATGAGTAATTAACGTAGGTGGAAAAGTGTCTTTAGCAACTTTGCCAGCCTCTGGATGTAAATAACCGCTCATCGCCACCAAACCGGCTAGAGGTAAGTTTAATCCTACATCCAAAGTCATCGCCGCCCCTTGGGAGAATCCACTTAAAACAGTGCGTGATAAAGGTACACCTGTGATACCTTCCAAAGACAGCAACCAATCTGTGAGTATTTGCCGGCTTTGGGTTAAACCTTGATACATATTTTCTTGGCGTAGGTCATACCATGCCCTACCTGTGTCAGCATAGGGATAAGGGTAAGGCGCATTAGGAAAGGCAAACTGATAATCTGGCAAATCAAAATAAGGCAATAAACCCGCCACATCATCAGCACTAGCACCCCAACCGTGTAAAGTCACGATTAAACCTAATGGTGCTTGATCTGAATCTGGGGGTACAGAGATAAATTCTAAAGTTTGAGTCATGTTTGAACTAGTCAATAGTCAGTTGTCAGTTGTCCGTTGTTAGTTGTTAGTTGTTAGGAATAATTAACAACAAAAAATCCTCTTAAAAAGTATGCAACAAGAAAATAGGATTGCTGTCAAACTTTTTCTCCCTTCTGCCCCCTACCTGCTTGGTGAGCGTAGTCGAACCACTGCCTTGACCATTGACTTGTAAAATATTCTTCTGCCTTCATTGTTTGTACCAAAGGAAACTGGGGAATTATGGCACGTTTGGCTTTGCTGAGTGTATCCAATAAAACTGGATTAATTGACCTGGCGCGTAGCTTAGTGGAAGAATTTAACTTTGATTTAATTAGCAGTGGAGGTACAGCTAAAGCAATCAAAGATGCGGGAATACCAGTGACAAAAGTCTCTGATTATACAGGTTCGCCAGAAATTTTAGGCGGGCGCGTGAAAACTTTGCATCCGCGAATTCATGGCGGAATTTTAGCACGTAAGGATTTCCCCCAAGACTTAACAGATTTAGAAAATAATCAAATTCGTCCGATTGATTTGGTAGTTGTCAATCTCTATCCTTTTGAGGAAACTATTGCTAAACCTGGGGTAAGTTTACCAGAAGCCATTGAACAAATTGATATTGGCGGCCCGGCGATGTTAAGGGCTGCATCGAAAAATTTTGCCCATTTGACAGTATTATGCGATCCCGCCCAGTATGATGAATATTTACAGGAATTACGCCAAAATAATGGCGAAGCATCCCTAGAATTTCGCCAAAAGTCGGCTTTAAAAGGATTTTTACATACTGCTAGCTACGACCAAGCGATCGCATCTTATCTCATTGCTGCCCAAAATGATGCATCGGCTTTACCCCAGCAATACAGTCTCGCTGGGAAGCAAGTACAATCTCTGCGTTATGGCGAAAATCCCCATCAAAGCGCTGCTTGGTATGAAACAGGTAGCACGTCTACAGGCTGGGCGGCGGCAAGTAAGCTGCAAGGTAAAGAACTCAGTTACAATAACTTAGTTGATTTAGAAGCCGCCCGACGCATCATCACTGAATTTACAGATACCCCCGCAGCAGCAATTCTCAAACACACCAATCCCTGCGGCGTAGCTTTAGGCGATACCATCAAAGAAGCTTATGAAAAAGCGTTTAATGCTGATGCTGTTTCCGCCTTTGGGGGAATTGTCGCCCTAAATCGTCCCATTGATGAAGCTACAGCCAGCGAGTTAACCAAAACCTTTTTAGAATGTGTGGTAGCACCGGGTTGTGAAGGCGACGCGCAAGCGATACTCGCAGCTAAATCTAAAGTCCGAGTATTGATATTACCAGATTTAAACAGCGGCCCCAAAGAAACAGTAAAAGCGATCGCCGGCGGTTTTCTCGTCCAAGCCTCAGATGATATCATTGCTGACACGAGCCAATGGAAAGTTGCCACCGAACGCCAACCCAGCGACAGCGAATTAGCTGAATTGCTATTTGCTTGGAAAGTTTGCAAGCATGTAAAATCCAACGCTATTGTTGTCAGCCGCGATCGCGCTACTCTAGGAGTAGGCGCAGGACAAATGAACCGTGTCGGTTCCGCCAAAATCGCCCTAGAACAAGCCGGAGACTTAGCCAAAGGCGCATTTCTCGCCAGCGATGGCTTTTTCCCCTTCGATGATACCGTGAGAGCCGCCGCAGATGCGGGAATTACTGGCATTGTCCAACCAGGGGGAAGCTTGCGGGATCAAGATTCCATTAAAGCTGCCAATGAATTAGGTTTAGTTATGGTACTAACTGGAGTAAGACATTTTTTACACTAAAATTGTTCCCGTATCTATTACACTTTATCAAGTGTCACTGAACATACTTGTAAAATCTTTGAACAAGTGATATCTTCTAGTTGTGTGTGAGGAGCAAGTTAAAGATAAAAAACGTCTGGGGTGGAAACACGGCAACACTCCCAGGCGTTTTTTAATTTTGATGGTTGATTGTTGACTGTTGACCGTTAACTGTTGACCGCACCCCACTGAGTTTGTCGTTCGCGTAGCGTCCCGCAGGGAAGTGTTGACTGTTGCTTAATAACAACTGACAACTGACAACTGACCACTGACAAAATTTAACTTTGATCGGGAAGATCAATTCTAGCTGTTCCTACTGGAATATCCCCTTGTAATCCCATCCTTTGCGCAGTCACGCCATAAAGTAGAGTTCTCACGCTAGAAATCCGGTTTCTTACCCCTGCAAACTGCACTTCTATAGAATTACCAGGGGTTACAGGTTGATCAAAGGTAATTGTCAAACGTCCTTTTGTACTCTGTGTTTTAGCCGCAATTTCTCTACCCGATTGATCCTTAATTTGAACTTGCTCAAAACGTTCCATTTGGTAGGGGAGAGTAATCATTAAATCTTGTACAGACATCCCATTTACTGCGACTCTAATAAAATGAGTATTATTTGATACGCCAGAACCAGTGATATAGGGAACGTTAATTGTAGATGCTGTTTGCGATTGCGCCTGTGCAATTAGCTGTTGAGATTTAGCAGGTGTTGCGATCGCCGCAGCAGATGTAGTAAGAATTAAAGCAGATAAAGCACCAAAAATAAAACCTTTCATGAATCAATACCTGTTTTTTGGGTGAACCATTAACTCTAGATTCGTTTAAGAGCTTGTAATTAATAGATTGATTCATGAATATGAGATCATACTGACCGATATATGAGATTATTCTGAGATTTAAATATTAGTTTTCTCAGCTAAGATTTTATGAGCAATAATCCTTAAAAACCCCTCACCTTGAACAATAAGCCAAATATCTAGACTGTGCGTAACCCATTAAGGGCGTGGAAATTGGTACCCAACCATTTTTTCCCCTTGCAATGACAACGTTTTCTCCTTTAGGAATAACTCCTACCCTAGCGGAATTATTAGAAGGCGCTGTGCGTACTACCAACCCTCCATTAGCAGCAACCTTGCGACAAAAGTTTAAATCGGGGGGCGTTGCAGCTTTTGCAGCTTGGCATGAGCTAAGGAAATTAGTATGTAAAATATAACCATTGACGGGGGATGAGATTGGTACCCAGCCATTTTTACCGCGATCGCGAATTGTCACGGTTGTACCATAGTCTAAAAGACCAACTACAGCACTATCAACTGTTGGTTTTTGCAACACAAAAATTCCATTCCTTGCCATTACCCGCCGGCAACTGCTAGCATACTGAGCGATTAAATATTCACCTTGGTTATTTTCTAATGGGCTTGCTGGAGTAGAAGATTGCATAATCTGACGGTTAACTGTAAGCTGTTCAGCATTTAAATAGGGTATAATAAAAAGCCGAATTCAGTCAAAAAATGGAATAATGCCAGCAAAAAATCATTTAACTTCCCAGCAAATAGAG